>NZ_JBITKL010000034.1:0-52289 GCF_044460945.1 Micromonospora sp. NPDC049903 | reverse complement strand
ACCCGGGTTTCCGATACCCCCCCACCAACCCCCTCGCCACACAAACCCCATCCTGCTCGCCGCCGACCCCGGGCCGGGCCCCCCCCCCGGCGCGGGCCCCCCCCTCGACCTGGTCGGGACGTCAGGATTCGGGGCGACGGCGCAGTGAACGCAGCGCGGGAACCGCGTCGGTGGCGGCGAGCGCCCAGAGCACGAGCAGCGGCTGGAAGAGCAGGCGGACCGCCCGTGCCGCGTCGGTGTCCAGGCCGAATCCGTCACGCCCTTCAGTGAACTGAGCGATGTTGCCCGGGAAGACCGCGACGAAGAAGGCCGCTACGACCGCTCCGGTGAGGCCACGCACAGGCTGTCTCCAAGCGGCGAGCAGGGCCAGCCCCAGACAGATCTCGACCACTCCGGAGGCGACCACGACGAAGTCGGCATCGAGCGGGAGCCAGGAGGGCACCTGCGCCAGAAACTCCTCGCGCGCGACGGTCAGGTGAGCGGTGCCGGCAACGAGCAGCATCACGCCCAACACGACCTGGCCGACCACACCCGTCAACCGTCGAACAGACGTGGATGTCATGGTGTCTCTCCCACGGCGTAAACGAGGAACGGACGGCCGGCCCGCTGCGGGGGGCGACTCCCAACACCCTACGGACAGAAGAGGCGGTCCGGCTCCAGGTCCCGTACCGCCTCGTCTGTCGACTGAGCTGTGGGGAGTCCCCGTTCGCGCCCGAGGCCCACGCCGCCCGCGAAGCCGGGATCGACGTCGCCGTGGTCGACCACGACGCACTGACCCGCGACGAGCCGCACCGCGCCGTCGCAGCCGTGCCCGCCGGCCGCGTCGCGGTCTACTGCGGCTGGATGCTCCACAGCGACCAGTACGCCGCCTTCGCCGATGCCCTCACCACCCACGGCGTGACCCTGCGCACCAACGGCGACCAGTACCGCCCCGCCCACGAACTTCCCGGTTGGCACCACCAGCGCGCAGCGAACTGCCTTCGACCACGCCCGGACACAACTCGGCACCGGCGCCGCCGTACTGCGCGACTACACCAAATCGATGAAACACCATTGGCACGAGGCGGCCTTCATCCCCGACCTGCGACCCCACCACCGCTGGCAGATCGCCGCCCGTTTCCTTGAACTACGCGCCGATGACTTCACCGGCGGGTTCGTCCTGCGCGCCTTCGAACACCTCACCAGCGCCGAAGGCGTTGCTGGTCAACGGTGTTGGTGTCATCTGGCGAGGATCATGTTGCGGAGGTGAGCGATACCGGATGCGGCCTGGTCAATGTGTGGGCGGCGCGACGGTAGTCGAGCGGGATCTTGAAGCACTTCATGCGGGCCAGGACGTGTTCGACCTGGGCTCGGACGGTGCGGTGGTGCCGGAACTGGGCGGGCTGCAGCCCGGCGAACGGAAAGATCCACTCCCGGCGGGCCGCCGAGATCACCTACACCTGGACATGATCCGCCATGGACGCATGAGAGAGACACGAGACGTCACTCAGGATTGAACGCGGACCGCTGACGGCGGCAGGCGAAGTGGTGGTTTCAGGTGGTCGCGTCCTGCCAGGGATCGACGACGCCGATCCCCGTGTCGGTGAAGTCCTTGGTGTTACGGGTGGCGAGGGTGGCAGCTTGGGCGCGGCAGATGGCGGCGATCTGGGCGTCGAACCCGTCGATCGGGTGGCCGAGTCTGTCCCGCCCGGCGACGACGTCGGCGTAGGCGCTGGCTGCGGCGAGGTCGAAGGGCAGCACTTGGCGGGGAAAGGCGGCGAAGATCTCGCTGGCGGCCTGGTGCAGTGACTCCCGGCGCTGCCCTGCCGGCAGCCGCGCGATGCCGTAGCGGATCTCAGCGACAGTGATCGCCGTGGTGTACAGGCCGGCACGCGAGTTCTGCTGGATCCACGCGAGTACCACCGGTGCGGGCTCGGCCCGCATGAGTTCAGAAACGACGTTGGTGTCCAGAACGATCATCATTCGGGCAGGCTCGCTGCGCGGGGTGACGTCGAACGAGACGGCAGCTCCAATTCGACGCCCCCGAGTCTGGCAAATCGATCAGTGAGTGCGCCGAATAGATCATTCACCGGCGCATCCTCGGCGACGGCCCTGGTGAGGATGTCGCGGATCTCGGCCTCCATGGATCGGCCATGCTGCGCAGCGCGACGGCGCAACTTCTCCCGCACCGCATCGTCGAGATCCCTGATGCTGAGCGCTGCCATCACTCCTCCTCACCTCAGACAATGAGAGCAATGCTAGCACAGGCACGGACTGCCGCCGCGGTCCGCTCAGGGCGTACGCCGGTTAGTGCTGATCTGGGACAACTGTGAGACTTGGCGAGCGCTGTCCGGGACTGGGGCCTGACCCGTGGGACAACTGGATGCCGTGGCCTGAGCGTGTAACGCAAATCGCGCAGGCGACGGCTGGACAGCGTCACCAGCGCCGCCCCGCCGTACCGAGGCGAAGCCGGCCGGCGGAGAAGCAGGGCGTTACTGACCTATGTCGGCTCCGCCTGAAAAGTTCAGCCAGCGTTGACAACCTAAGGATCGCTTTCGCCGTGCACAACTCCTGGGATGTGTACGGATTCGTAGGCAACTGATCTCGGCGGTCGCCGAATTCATAGGCCGCGAAGGTATTTGAGGACTTCCAGGACGAGTGTCATGGTCGCGCCGAAGGCTGCGCCGCCCGCGATCACCGCCGTGGAAGGGTCAGCTCCGCTGTGGTAGAACAGCACGGCTGCGACGACCCCGACACCGCCCGAGATCACTACGCCGCGACGTCCACTGCGGTTACGTATGCGGTTACGGTAGCCCGTACGAACGCCTTCATCCCATCCGTGCCCGCTGCGGAGCGTAGATATGCGTACAGGTAGTAGGGGTTGAGGACATCCAGGTCGGAGACTCGCAGACGCAGCAGGCTTGTGCTCAGGAGCCAATCCGTCTCGGTCGGTCGCACGACGGTGGGTGCCGTAAATGCCCCGGTCCGCACGCAGAGCACATCGTCGGCGCGTAGCCAGTAGTCCTTCAATGAGCCTTTTCCAACCTGGTGGTGCAGGTCAGCGGTGTGGAGGGGGCCGGTAGCCGGGTGCAGTGAGGCTCCCGGTACGACGCAATCGACCAAGAAAGATGCCCCTTTCGGGAGCCTCGCTGCTGTCTTACCCTGCCTCGATCCCGTTGTCCACTCGATCCTTGAACCACGTCGCCGACCTGATCCGTACCCATCGCCACCAACGCCGATCCCGGTGGCGCCGCCACCCCGGCCGCCAAGCCCTGCTCGTGCTGACCCATCTCCGCAACGGCGACACCCTCGCCCGCCTCGCCGCCGGATTCGCTATCGGAGTGACCACCGCCTGGCGCGATGTCCACGAAGCGATCACCCTGCTCGCCGCGACCGCTGACGACCTGCACCAGGCGATGAGCAGGATCCGGCGGCTGGCCTACGCCATCGGCGACGGCACCCTGATATCGATCGACCGCGTCTACGACCAGAAGCCCAGGTCGCGCTGCAATCCCCCCGCGAACTCCCGGCAACTGGCCGCCACCGGTTCACTCGGAGTCGACGCGCCCCTAACAGGCAGGCTTCGACATCCACAGCGCTCTGCGTGGCGATCGCGCCGTGGCCAACAACGCCTACGCCGTGCTCAACGGTGCCGCCGGCAGCCGGGCGTACCGAGTCGACCTACTGACCGGCGAAGCTCACACGACGGGCAGTTTCAACGGTCGTGTGGTTCTTGATCTCGGCTTGTTCCTGCGGCAGTGACCGCCTCTGCTCGTTCGGCACCGTCGAAGATCAGCAACCTTCAGAGCAAAACCTTTCATAAAGGGCGGACCCCGCCCGGGGGTGTTTGTGACACTCGCGGCGTTTCCGCTGGTCAGGGCGCCGGCACTGCTCCCGCTGGTACGGCCACCGGCCCTACAACATCTCCAACGGTTGCGGGCCAGCAGGTGGCGGGAACGCCCTGTCAAGAGCCGCGATGTCTTCCTCGGTCAGGTGCAGGTCGCGCGCCTCCGCGTTCTGGCGGGTGTGTTCCGAGTTGGACGATCGGGGGATGGCCGCGACCATTTCCCGCCTCAGCACCCAGGCCAGTGCGACCTGAGCGGGCGTCGCCCCGTGTCGGGCGGCGACCTCCGCGACCTGGTCGTGGCCGAGTAGTCTGCCCTGCTCGATCGGGGAGTACGCCATCACCGGGATCCGGTGTTCACGGAGGCACGGCAGCAGGTCGTACTCAGACCCGCGCCGGGAGAGGTTGTACAGGATCTGGTTGGTCGCGCAGTCGTTCCCGCCCGCATCGAGCAACTCGGTCATGTCGGACAGGTCGAAGTTGCTCACGCCCCACTGCCCGATGTCGCCGGCGTCGACGAGTTCGGCGAACGCCTCGATCATCTCCGAGAGTGGATGTAAGCCGCGCCAGTGCAGCAGGTAGAGATCGATATGGTCGACACCGAGTCGTTGCAGGCTGCGCCGGCAGGCCTGCACGGCTCCCTGCCGGCTGCCATTGGACGGCAGCACCTCGTCGACCAGGAACACATCGTCGCGTCGTCCGACAATCGCCTTACCGACAAGCTCCTCGGAGGCGCCATCGCCGTACATCTCCGCAGTATCGATCAAGGTCATGCCCAGGTCCAGGCCAGCGTGCAGGGCCGCCAGCTCATCCCGTCGCCTCGCGGGACGCTCACCCAGGTACCACGTGCCCTGGCCGAACACGGGCATGGTCTGACCGGACGGCAGCTCGATCGAAGCGTGAGGGAGAGTCATGTCGGCCTTCCCGGGGCCTCGGCGCCAGTGGTTCAGTGCGTTACCCGCTTCGAGCGAAGGCAGTCTCGTACGGCGACCCATCCTCCGTGCCCCGCCGCATCGGCGGGCGCACCTATCCGTCATCCCTGAGCGACCTTCGGTGACCTGTTTCCCGGTTCCAACACCGGGAAGGCGGCCGCGAGCGAACGATGCGCCGTCGACGGGGCGGCGCTGCGAGGGAGAGGCCACCCGAAATGGCGCAGAGCCAGCAGCCACTGACCGGCAAACGAATCGCTTGTCTCGCCGCCGACGGGGTGGAGGACGTGGAGTACACCCAGTCCCGGGCAGCCGCGGAGCAGGCGGGCGCCGAGGTCCACCTGATCTCGTTGAACTCCGGCGAGATCCAGTCGATGAACCAGGACATCGACCCGGCCAACCGCTATCGGGTGGATCGGACCGTGAACGAGGCCACTGCGGCCGACTTCGACGCCCTGCTGCTGCCGGGCGGGACGGTCAACCCCGACCGGCTCCGGATGAACCCGCAAGCCATGGACTTCGTCCGGGCGTTCTTCCAGCAACAGAAGCCGGTGGCGGCGATCTGCCATGGCCCCTGGTCGTTGGTCGAGACCGGCCTGGTGAGCGGCCGGACCGTCACCTCGTTCCCCAGTCTGCGCACCGACATCCGCAACGCGGGCGGGAACTGGGTGGACCAACAGGTACAGGTCGACAACGGCCTGGTCACCAGCCGCAACCCCAACGATCTCCCGGCGTTCTGCGCCAAGATGATCGAGGTGTTCGCCCAGGGCGAGACCGTCCACCAGATGGCGACCGCCTGACGTGGTGAGGGCTCAGAACCCAGAGGAGCAGAACCGAGGTCTGAGCCCGCACCGCGGCGGCGCTCCGCCGGTCGTAGCGCCGCCGCGGTGAGGCTCTTGGATCGACGTCCGGATACAGGCGCTCGGCAGGGGCGACGACGACCGGGCCGTACCGCTGCTGGCGGTAGCGGCCCGCAGGTCCTGCTGAGCCGCAGGACAGGGATCACCTCCGTGCCGCGACAGATGCACGGGTTGAGGTGTTTTTCGAGGGGTATGCGGGGCCTCTGTGGGTCGCGTCCCGGACTTCTTGAGCCGGAATGGCTCGGCCGGGCTGCGACTGGATACGGAGGCTACCCGTGACTCAACTAGCAACCCGAGAGGCAGCGCAGGCCAGGCAGGACGACGTGCGACGGCGAGGGCGCCGGCTCGGCTGGATGAGTCTCGGTCTGGGGGTGGCACAGCTGGCGGCGCCGGACACGGTGCGCCGGATCAGCGGGGTGGACGACTCCTCGACATCCCGGACGGTGGTACCGCTTGTCGGGGCGCGAGAACTGGTCCATGCGGCCGGGCTCCTGACGAGCCGCCGCAAGGGCATCTGGGCATGGACCCGGGTCGTGGGCGACGCGATGGACCTGGCCTCTCTCGGGGTGGCCATCGCCCACCGTAGCGGGCACCGCCGCCGTCGCCTCGTCGGTGTCACCGGCGCCATCGTCGGAATCACGGTCGTGGACCTTCTGACCGCCCTGCAAGCCACCCGCGCCACGAGGAGCGGTTCGGCGCTGGCGCTACAAGGCTCACGCCAAGGAGGATCCATGGAGCTGACAGCCACGACAACCATCCGCAAACCCGCACCCACGGTCTACGCGTTCTGGCGTGACCTGGACAACCTCCCCACCTTCATGGCACACCTCGAGAAGATCCGTGCCACCGGCGACCGCACGAGCCACTGGTCCGCCAGCGCGCCTTTCGGCAAGAACGTCGAGTGGGACGCGGAGATCACCGACGAGACGCCCGGGCACAAGATCGCGTGGCGGTCCACCGGTAACGCCGACGTGCCGAACGCCGGCACCGTCCGGTTTGTGCCCGCCCCGGACGGGGCCAGCACCGAGGTACACGTCGTCATGTCCTACGACATCCCGGGCGGCGCGGTCGGCAAGGCGATCGCCAAGTACTTCGGCGAGGAACCACACCAGCAGCTCGACGACGACCTGCGCCGGCTCAAGCAGGTGCTGGAGACCGGGCAGGTGGTCCGATCCGAAGGCGCCCCGTGGGGCAAGCGGGCCCGCAAGGAGTTCCCGCAACGTCCGGCGCAACCGCTCTCGGACGCCGAGCTGGCGAAGGGGGCAGGCGCGTGAAGGCGAACACCTGGACGGGCCGCAACAAGGTCAAGGTCCGTGACGTGCCGGACCCGAAGATCCTCAACGACCGCGACGCCATCGTACGGATTACCTCCACCGCGATCTGCGGCTCCGACCTGCACCTCCTCGACGGGTACGTGCCCACGATGCAGGACGGCGACGTCATGGGTCACGAGTTCATGGGCGAGGTCATCGAGGTCGGCCGAGGCGTCGACCCGGGTCGCCTGCGCGTCGGCGACCGGGTCGTCGTGCCGTTCCCGATCGCCTGCGGCGCGTGTGGGGCCTGCGCCGCCGACTTGTACTCCTGCTGCGAGAACTCCAACCCCAACGCCGGGATCGCCGAGAAGATGTTCGGTCACCCGGTCGCCGGGATCTTCGGCTATTCGCATCTGACCGGCGGCTTCGCCGGGGGTCAGGCGCAGTACGCGCGGGTGCCGTTCGCCGACGTCGGTCCGCTGAAGATCGAGGCGGACCTGACCGACGAGCAGGTGCTGTTCCTGTCCGACATCCTGCCGACCGGCTACATGGGCGCCGAGATGTGCGATATCCAGCCCACCGACGTGGTGGCGGTGTGGGGCGCGGGTCCGGTCGGGCAGTTCGCGATGGACAGTGCCCGGGCACTCGGCGCGGCGAAGGTCATCGCTATCGACAAAGAGCCGTACCGGCTGCAGATGGCCGAACGGGCGGGCCACACGCCGGTGAACTTCGAGGATGTGGACGTGCGGTCCCGGCTGCTCGAACTGACCGGCGGGCGGGGACCGGACAAGTGCATCGACGCGGTCGGCATGGAGGCCAGCCACGGTGCCGCACACGTGCACGCCTACGACCGGATCAAGCAGGCAGTGCGCTCGGAGACGGAGCGTCCGCACGCACTACGGCAGGCGATCCTGTCCTGTCGCAGCGGCGGCATCGTGTCGGTCATCGGTGTGTACGGCGGCTTCCTCGACAAGTTCCCGGCGGGCGCGTGGATGAACCGGGCGCTGACCCTGCGGACCGGTCAATGCCACGTGCAGCGCTACATGAAACCGCTGTTGCAGCGCATCGAACGCGGGGAGATCGACCCGACCCGGGTCATCACCCACACCCTGCCGCTCGACCAGGCAGAACGCGGCTTCGAGATCTTCAAGAACAAGCAGGACAACTGCGAGAAGGTCGTCCTCAAACCCTGACCACCATCCGCATCCGGCCACCGCGGCACGCCCGGTGGCCGGATGCGGCGTCTGTCCGCAGGCACCGACCATCGCCGGCATGCTCGCCCGCCTCACCCGAGGCGGACCCGCCACCCGCCAACAACGCCGCACCCTCAACACACCCGACTGACAGACATGCGAAACGCTCACTTAGGCGACCTTGCCGCAGCGCGGATGGCGGCCTGGCCTCGTCACCGTCGCCCTCCTCTTCGAACGGGCGCAGGAATATCACCACGAGGCTGGCCTGAGAATCGTCCGCCGCCGTCGTGGCGTTGCCACGTTGCACAATCCGACCGGCGACGGGATGTTCACAGAAGTCGCGCGGTGCCGACGCGCGCAGGCCGCGGCGGCTGCCGTCGGAACCACAAGCGCCCGCCCTGGGTCAACCGATTGGTTGATCCGAGGGTCGACCGACCTCGGCACCAGCTGGGTGATCCGGCATCCAGCGGCGGCGGCGAGGCTGCCGCTATGGGGATCATCGAGGTGACGAACCTCCACAAGCGGTACGGGAACACGGTCGCTGTCGACGATGTGTCGTTCGTGGTCGAGGCGGGCGAGATCTTCGGGATTCTCGGTCCGAACGGCGCCGGCAAGACGACCACGGTCGAGTGTGTGAGCGGCCTGCGCACTCCCGATCGTGGCGGGATCTCGGTGCTCGGCCTCGATCCGCGGCGGGATCGGGCGGAGGTGCGGGAACGGGTCGGGGTCCAGCTACAGGGGCACCAACTGCCGGACAAGCAGACGGTGGCCGAGGCGATGGATCTCTACCGTTCGTTCTACCGCGCGCCGGCGGATGGGGCGCGGCTGCTGGAGATGCTGGGACTCGCCGAGAAACGCCACACCCAGTACCGGAAGCTCTCCGGTGGGCAGCAGCAGCGGCTGTCGGTCGCGCTGGCCCTGGTGGGTGGCCCCACCGTCGCGGTGCTGGACGAACTCACCACCGGGCTCGATCCACAAGCTCGGCGCGACACCTGGGATCTGGTCGAAGAGGTACGCGACTCCGGCGTCACGATCGTTCTCGTCACGCACTTCATGGATGAGGCGGAGCGGCTCTGTGACCGTCTCGCGCTGATCGACTCCGGGCGCGTGGTCGCCCTCGACACGCCTGCCGGCCTGGTCGCGCGCGCTGCCGCCGAGCAGCGGGTGCGGTTCCGGCCGTCGACCCCTGTGGTGGAGCGGCTGCTGACCGACCTGCCGGAGGTGACCGGCGTGCAGCGCCACGGGCAGCAGGTGGTGGTGACCGGCACCGGAAACCTGCTACAGGCTGTCACCTCGGTCTTGACCCAGCAGCGCGTCATCGCCCAGGAACTCCGGGTCGAGCAGGCCAGCCTGGACGACGCCTTCGTCACCCTCACTCGAAAGAAGTTGTCGTAGTGTCCGCCCTGTACAGACTCACTGTTGCCGAGGCGAAGCTGTTCCTGCGGGAGCCGATGGCGTTCGTCTTCGGGGTGCTGTTTCCGACCGCGATCCTGCTCGGGCTCGGCCTCGTCCCCGCGCTGCGGGCGCCGTCGGAGGAGTTCGGCGGGGTGCGGTTCGTAGAACTCTGGGCCCCGAGCGCACTCGTGCTCGGGCTCGGGCTCGTCGGGCTGCAACACATCCCGTCGGTGGTGGCCACCTATCGCGAGCGGGGCATCCTACGGCGGATGTCTACCACGCCGGTCCACCCCGGCACGGTGCTGGCGGCGCAGCTCATCGTCGCCCTGGCCGCTGCGGTCACGGCGGCGACACTGCTGATCGTCTCGGCCCGGCTGGTGCTCGACGTGCCTCTGCCTCGGCACCCGTTCAGGTTCGCGGTCGCGTTCCTGCTCGGTTTCGGCGCGGTACTGGCGATGGGCATGCTGATCGCCGCGGTCGCGCCCACCTCCCGGGCCGCCACCGGACTGGCGACCGCCGTCTACATGGTGACCATGTTCGCCGGAGGGGTCTTCCTGCCGCGCTTCCTGCTGCCGGACTTCCTGATGCGGATGGGCGACTACACCCCACCCGGCGCGCAGGCGCTCCTGCTCGGCTGGTCCGGTGATGCGGTGGCGGGGGCCGACACGGCGGCGTCGCCGCTGCTCCTGCAACTCGGGATAATGGCGCTGTTCGCGGTCGTGGCCGGTGCTGCGGCAGCGAAGCTGTTCCGCTGGGAATGAGTCGAAGGTGCGAGCGTCGATGAGCGGTGACGCCGGTCCCGACTGGGACCGCTGGTACGAGAAGCTGCTCGTCCTGGCGCCCTGGCTGCTACTCCCCTGCTCGACAGCGATCGCCATGGCCCAGCCCAGCCAGACCTGGCACGACCGGGCGATCACCCTAGGGCTGGTGGGGGCGGCGGCCGGGTGGGTGTATCTGGGGCACACCCGGGTGCCGCGTGAACGCCGCAAGCGGACCCTGCCGATGCTGGTCTACTTCGCCGGACTGCTCGCGCTCTGCATCGCACTGATGGCTTGCGACGTGGTCTTCCTGCTCTTCGCCATCACCGGGTTCCTGCACGCGTACCAGCTGCGACCGTGGCCGTTGGGGGTGGCCGGGGTGCTCGGCACCTCGGTCGCCATCAACACCATGGCGTCCGACGCACCGGCCGCGACGGTGCAGTCCCTCGGCACCTACCTGGGAGTGATCGTGGTGCAGACCGCGGCGATCAGCTCCGGCATCGTGCTGGCCGAAAGAAGCGCCGAGCAGCACGAACGACGCCAGCAGATGGTCGCCCGGCTGGAGGCGGCGCTGGAGGAGAACGCCGGGCTGCACGCCCAGTTGCTGACTCAGGCCCGCGAAGCCGGCGTGCTGGACGAGCGGCATCGGATGGCCGGCGAGATCCACGACTCGCTGGCGCAGGGCCTGACCGGCATCATCACCCAGATGCAGGCAGCCCAGCGGGTCTGGCACGCGCCGCCACAGACGCGTGAGCACGTCGACCGGGCGTTGGCCCTGGCCCGGGACGGCCTGGACGAGGCCCGCCGGTCGGTTCAGGCGTTAGGGCCGCGCCAACTGGAGGCGGCCCACCTGCCAGACGCCCTCGGCGACCTGGCCCGGCGATGGGAGGACGACACCGGCATCACGGTACGGTTCGAGATCACCGGCGAACAGGTCGCGCTGAGCCCGGCCATCGATGTCACCCTGTTCCGGGTCGCGCAGGAAGCGCTGCACAACGTGGTCCGACACGCCCGCGCATCCCGGGTGGGACTGACCCTCTCCTACCTGACCGACGTGGTCCTGCTCGACGTCCGTGACGACGGGCGTGGCATGGACGGTGACTCGGCTCAGGGGTTCGGCCTTAGGAGCATGATGCAGCGGGTCCGGAGCGTGGGAGGTGTGGTGGAGATCGAGAGCGCCCCTGGCGAGGGCTCGGCGATCAGCGTACGGGTGCCGGCGATCCCGATGGCGGCATCATGATCCGCATCCTGATCGCCGACGACCATCCCATCGTTCGTAACGGCCTCCGGGGGGCCTTCGCAGACCTGCCCGACATCGAGGTCGCCGGCGAGGCCGCCAACGGTCGCGAAGCGGTGACCGAAGCGGTGCGGCTGGACGTCGACGTGGTGCTGATGGATCTGCGGATGCCGCAGATGAACGGCGTGCAGGCGATCGCCGCCCTCGCCCAGGCCGCGCCGTCCATACACGTGCTGGTGCTCACCACCTTCGACAGCGAAACCGACGTGCTGCCGGCGGTCGAGGCGGGCGCCACCGGATACCTGCTCAAGGACACACCACCCGAGGACCTGATCCGCGCCGTCCGCGCCGCCCATCGCGGTGAGTCCGTCCTCGCGCCCTCGGCCGCAAGTCAACTCATGGGCCGGGTCCGCAAACCGACCGGGTTGGCGCTGAGCAACCGAGAACTGGAGGTACTCCAACTGGTCGCCGACGGCGCCTCCAACCGGGAGGCGGCCAGACTCCTGTTCGTCAGCGAAGCAAGCATCAAGACCCACCTCCAGCACGTCTACGACAAGCTCGGCGTCCGGGACCGGGCCGCCGCCGTCGGCGAGGGCTACCGGCGCGGCCTGCTGCGATAGCGGTCAACCTGGCCCACCCGCCGGATCGACCTCGCCGGCAGTCGTCTCGGCGACGCCTACCTGGCGCTCGCCGAACAGGTCCGGCCGTCGACGCGGTCGAACAGTTCCTGAACCCGGCCGGCTCGGGCCCCCGTTGCCAGGGCGAGCGCGAGCAGGACCCGACACTTGCCGGGGCTGAGGCCCTGACCGGCGACGATGCCTGCTCGGCGGAGTCGAGGACTTGGCCGCACCCGGCCCGCGCCACTGCGGTACGACTGGCACACCACTACCCCAGCCGCTACCGCGCGGAGCAGGGCGGCGTGTTCGGCCGGAGTGGGGAAACCGGCACCGGTGCCGGCGCTGACCAGGCCGGCCGTGCCGGCGGCGACCGCCGCGTCGATCAGCACCCCGTCGGCGCCGGGGTAGGAGACCACCAGGTCCACCCTTGGCACGGCAGCGCCCATGACGTCCAGCACCGGCGGGGTGTGCTCCTCCCGGTGGTGGAAGATCACGGTGCCATCGGGGTCAACAAAGCCGAGCGGTCCCAGCTCAGGGCTGCGGAAGGCATCGGATCCGGCGGTGTATGCCTTGGTCACCCGTCGGGGTGACCAGATCGCCCCGTTCATCGCCACCACTGGTCCCCGCCCCGCCGTCTGTGGGCTGACTGCCACCCGTACCGCGTCGACGAGGTTGAGCGGGCCGTCCCCGCTCAGCGCCGAGAGCGGGCGCATCGCGGCGGTGAGGACCACCGGCTTGCCGGGCGCAAGCACCAACTCCAGCAGGAATGCCAGTTCCTCGAGGGTGTTGGTGCCGTGTGTGATCACGACCCCCGTCACCTCGTCGTCGGCCAGGGCGGTGCGCACGTGTCCGGCGATGCCGAGCATGTCCGGCAGGTCGAGGGCGTGGCTCGGGGCTGCGGGGAGGCTGATTTGCCGTATCTCGGCGATCTCGGCGATCTCCGGCACCGCGGCCACCACCTCGGCCAGCGACAGCCGCTGCGACTCCGTTTCCGCGTAACCGGTCAGGTCCAGGCTGCTCGGCGACCAGCCCGTGATCGTGCCGCCGGTGCCGACCAGGGCGACGACCTTCGCTGCGTTCACGCCCGCGCCGGTCATCTGCGCGCCGACGCGGTGGCACTCCCGAGCATCGTCGGGGCCACCTCTCCTGGTGATCGGAACTCCGAGCCTGACATTACCCGTATCGTACGCCGTACGATACGGGTAATCAAGAACGGTGGCGGCGGAACGTGGAGGAGGGCGGGAGGTGTTTCCGCTGGTCAGTTCGCCTGGATCCGACGCAGGAGCCCGTCGAGCAGGCAGTCCAACCCGAACTGGAACTGCTCGTCGCTCGGCAGCGTCGTCACGTCGCCGGCGAGCGACACCAGATTCGGGAACTCCGCCAAGGGCAACGCGGAGTAGAAGTGGGTCCGCTGGCGGCACAACTCCTCGACATCGGGCAGGTCGGGCTTGCCCCACGGGCGGGGTGCCTGGTAGCTGGCGAAGCCGAGGGTGTAATGGACGATCAGACCGTACGCCTGGACCGCCTCACGACCCTCGAACCCGACCTCGCGCAGCCTGCCCACCACCGCCTCCATCGCCCCACGCAGCGAATCCGGGCTGGTGGTCACGCGGGTGGTGAAGAGCCGCACGATGCTGGGATGCTCCCGCATCATCCGGAGGAACGCCGAGGCCAGGCTCTGCACCACCGCCCGCGGTTCCGTCTCCTCTGCCGGCGGCAGGGTGAAGCCACCGAGCACGTGGTCGGCGATGGCGTCGAGGATCTCTTCCTTGTTGCGGAAGTAGCTGTACAGCGTCATCGCACCGCTGCCGACGTCGGCGGCGAGCCGGCGGATGGTGAGGGCCTCGATGCTCTCCTCGTCCGCGATCCGCGTCGCCGCCTCGATGATGTGCTCGCGGGTGACCGTGCTGCGGGGCAGCGACGTTCTGCTCGTGCGGGAAGCCGGCATCGTCGATCCTCCAAGCGGCCGTGAAGCACTCACCACCGATCCTCGTTGGTGCACCATACCGTACAACGTTCCTGCGATCGGCCGCGAGGCTGAGGGCACCTCATCCGATCGTCGTCGGCGTCACCGTCGCAAGAAGCACCTCACGCAGCCGGGCCGCCGACGACAGCTCGTCCAGGCCGGCACACAGCTCGATCAACTCGGTCGCGGGGCCGGGCATCGCCGCTCCCACGTTGCGCTGGTACTTCTCGACGATCTCCCGCCCGTCGTCCAGGCTGGGCGCATCGCCCACGTACGCCCGAACGGGCTCCGCGTCCGGCAGATACACCTCCACCCGGGCGCTCCAGCGCGCCGGCAGATCCTCCGTCAGGTCCTCGGCGGGCACCAACTCGACCGGGGGTGCCGCCGGAGACAGCGCCGCGCGGATGAAGGTCACGTCGCGGGTGCGGCCGGCCACATGGGCCGCGACCGCGACCGTGGCGCTCGCCGCCGCCTCGGCCGGTCCCTGCGGCGACCGGGTGTCGGTGACGAAGCGGCACAACGGCGCCGGCAGGTGCACCTCCACCCGCCGCGCCTTCGCCACCGGCGTGCCCTCGGCCGACAGGTGGTCCAGCGCGGCGAGCGCGGCATGCAACGGCCGGGCGAAGGGGTAGCGCTTGACGGCACAGCCGAGCAGGTGCGGCGTGCTGCTCCCGGTCGGCGGCGTCGGTGGCACCGCCACTCCCGGCAGCCCCTCGTCCAGCAACGTGACATCCCCGCGCAGACCGGCCGCCGCCTGGTACCCGGCCTCCACGCCGCAGGCCGCCGCCCGGCCGCCCGCCAGGTAGTGCCCCTCCCCCAGCGCCCCGCCGCCGATCGGGCCACCGCTGGCGTGCGCGGCCAGCGCCACCGCCTGCCGCCGGCCCGCCTCGTCCAGACCCAGTAACCGGGCGGTGGCCCAGGCCGCCCCGAGCGCGCCGAGCGCGGCGGTAGGCCACCAGCGGTACGCGTACAGCCCCGGGCCGCCGAGCCGCAGCCCCGCCTCGACGACCACCTCGTAGCCGCCGAGCAGCGCATCGGCCAGGTCCCGGCCGGAGCTGCCGACCCGGGCGGCGACGGCCAGCGCCGCCGGTACGACGACCGCCGGTGGCACCACGGCACCGGCGGAGTGGATCGCGTCGAACTCGTCCAGGTGCAGGTAGGTCGATTCCAGCAGGACTGCCGTCCGCAGCGAACGGGGCGAGGCGTCGCCCAGCACGGGCACCGGCCCCGCCTCGTCGACGAGGTCGGCGAAGCGGCGCAGCGGCGCGACGCTGGGGTGCGTCACGCCCGCGACCAGACAGCCCAGCGCGTCCAGCAGGTGCAGGCCGACGCGCGTGCGCACGCTCGGGTCGACGGCGTCGACCACCGCGTCGGCGCGGGCGACGATCGTGGGGACGAGCGAGCCGCTCATGCCGCCCGCGTCCTGGCAGCCAGGCTCGGTGCGAAGGACTCCATCAGCTCGTACGGCAGGTCGTAGGAGCCGACGTGCTGGAGGAAGACGTTCGTCGCTCCCGCCGCCGCGACCTCGTCGATCCGGGCGGCGATCTGTGCGGTGGTGCCGAAGAGGCAGAACGCCTGGGCGAAGCGCACCGCCATCTCGTCGGTGATCCACTGACCGCAGACCCGGACCGCCTCGGCCCAGTCCTCGGCGTGCACGGTGTCCGGGTAGAGCCCCGGCACGACCGGCGGCACCTGCACGTCGATCCCGGCCAGGGCCAGCGCGGCGGCGCCGCCCTTCTGCGCGATCCCCGCGCAGATCGGCTTGAGCATCCGGGCGTCGGCCTCGATGTCGTCGGTGACGTGGCAGTACGCCGACACCACGATCTCCAGGTCCGCCAGGGACCTGCCGCTGGCCTGTGCGCCCTCGCGGACCCGGCCGAGACCTGCGGTGAGGGTCGCCGGGGAGACCCCGGAGAGCAGGATCACCCCGTCGGCGATCTCACCGGCCAGCCGCAGGTTCTTCGGTCCGCTCGCCGCGACGAAGACCGGCAGCTCGGCGTTCGGGTCGCGCAGCCGCGAGCGCACCGGGCCGAAGTCGACCTCCGCGCCGCCGAGCAGGTCGCGGACCTGCCCCAGCCGCTCCCGCAGGTTGGCCTGGGTGGTGGAGCGCAGCCCGACCGGCTCCACCGCGCTGTTGCCCACTCCGACGCCGAGCACGAAGCGGCCCGGCGCCGCTTCGGCCACGGTCCGTGCCCCTGAGGCGACCACCGACGGATGCCGGGTCTCCACGTTGGTCACCGCCGTGCCGAGGCGCAGCCGCTCGGTCCGCAGCGCCATCGCGGTCAGGGTGGCGAAGACGTCTCGCCAGAGCAGCTGGGAGTCCGGCACCCAGACCTCGTCGAAGCCGAGTTCCTCGGCGCGCTGTGCCGCCTGGGCGAGTTGGTCGACCGGGCGGCAGGCCGGCAGCCGGATGCCGATCCGGACGCTCACGCCGCTCTCGACAGGTGCGCGATGTTCAGCTCGTCGAAGCGTTCGCTGTGCTCGTGCTGCGGCCAGTGGCCGCACTTCGGGAAGATCTCCAACGTGGAGCCGGGGATGCTCTTGTGCATGCGGTTGGCCTCGGGGATCTCACCGAACGGGTTCTCCGCGCCCCAGACGATCAGGGTGGGCGCCTGGATCCGGCCCATCTGCTCCTCGGTGAGCAGGTCCGGCTGGCGGTTTTCGATCTCCTGCAACGCCAGCAGGTTGTCGATCGCCGCGACGAACTCGGGACGGTGATAGATCGCGTGGCGGATCTCCACCAGTTCCTCGCTGACGTCCTTGGCGGGCTCGTACATCAGCAGGTGCAGGCGCTTCCTGGTCAGGTCGATGTCGTCGCTGGTGACCGCGGCGCGGGTGCTGGTCTTGATCCGCTCCATCACGGCCGGGTTGGCGACGGTGCCGCCGGGGGCGACCAGTGTCAGGTGACGAACCCGGTCGGGGTGGTCGGCCGCGAGCCGTCCGCCGACCCAGCCGCCCAGTGACTCGCCGACGATGTGGAAGCGGTCCAGACCCTCGGCATCCGCGTAGTCCAGCACGTGCCGGACGTACCGCTCGATGCGGTAGGGCTCCGCCACGGTGTCGGTGTAGCCGTGGCCCAGCATGTCGATCGCGTGGCAGGCGAAGCGCGCGGCGTGCGCCGGCAGGTTGCGGACGAACGCCTCCAGGTGTCCGCTGGTGCCGTGCAGGAAGATCACGGGGTCGCCCGAACCCGCCTGTAGCGTCCGGGTGCGGACCCCGTTCGCGTCGACGAAGCGGAGCCGGAACTCCAGCTCGGTCAGGTCGGTCCAGATGCTCATGGATACCTCGATTCGGGAGTCTGTCTACGGTCAGCAGGCGGGACGCAGCGAGGCGACGGCCATGCCGGTCAGCCACTGCGCGATCGGCGCGTACGCGTGGGTGGTGCTCTGGGCCGGGCCGACCGCGGCGGCCATGGCCACCCACGACCGGATCTCCTGGGCGCCGTTGCCGGCCTCCTCGTCGACCTGCTCGGCGGAGAGCCCGACGAACTCGCTGAGGTCGCCGGCGACCAACGCCGCCAGGAACCGCCTGTCGAATTCGGGGTTGATGTCCGCCTCGGCGGCCCGGATGATCTGGCGCCGGCGGACCTCGTACTCCTGCCAGGAGTTGCGGCCCTCCAGCCATGCCTCGACCAGGAAGCGGTCGTCGTCGGAGAGCGTCTCGTACCACTTGGGCCAGGGCAGCCGGTGGGACAGGCCACCCGAGGCGATGACCGCGACCCGTTTGTCCCGCCCGTCTGCGCGGATCGCCCGCCCGATCGCCGCGCCGAGCGCATGGCAGCGGCGCAACGAGGGCAGCGGCGGGGCGAACATGTTCACCACCACCGGCACGATGGGCACGTCCAACGACGGCACCAGGTGCTGGTAGCTGTGGGTGATCCCGTGGTCGACCTGCATGCGTAGCGAGAAGGCGGGATCGAAGTCCTCGCTCAGGATGTCGACCAGGTGCCGGGCGAGCTCGGGGTCGGCGGGCAGCCGCCCCTCGGGGGTCTTCGCCTCCCCGGCGCCGAGCACCTCCCCCACCCCGACCGTGACCGCCGGCATCAGGTCCAGGAACATGCCCCGGAAGTGGTTCGAGCCGATGATGACCACGGTGTCCGGGCGGGCTTGTGCGAGTTCGTCGCGGGCTGCCGCGAGGCCCGCCCGGAAGTCGATCGCGCCGGGTTCGTCCGCGACCTCGTCCCAGTGGGTGTTCATCAGGGTGCTGTGCGAGGCGCCGACACCGAGGACGATCGAGCTCATGGCAGCTTCTCCAGCTCTGCGCGGTCGCGGGTGCAGGTGGTCACGATCGCGTGGATCAGGGTGCGGGTGAGACGCTCCATCTCCCGTACGTCCACGACGTTCATGCCCATCGGGAAGTCGACCGGCAGCGGGGCGCCCGCGCCGGCCCGGTTCATGCCGATCCGCGCGGTCGGTAGCCCCCGGGCGCGCAGGATGTTCGCGTCGGTCGCGCCGCTGCTGGCCAGGATCGGCTCGTGCGGCCGGCCCTCGCTCTCCGCCCAGGCGGCCTTTGCCGCCCGGACGATCCAGTTCTCCTCGGGGGTCGCCGTGGCCGGGATCGACAGGGTCATCTCCGAGCTGGCGTCGAGTCCCGGGTTGGCCGCGACGATCAAGGCGAGCGCCGCCTCGAACTCCCGCTTGACGGACATCGGGTCCTGGTGCGGGCCGAGCCGCAGGTCGACCCGGAGTCGACACTGGGCGGGCGAGATGGCGGCGGTGCGTGGCCAGCCGCCCTCGATGGAGCCGATGTGGCCCTGCGGCGCGACCAGGCCCCGGGTGTGCGACTCGGCGTACGCCACGAAGAAGCGCTCCAGGCCCTGGGCCACGATGCCGGCGTCGACGATGGCGTTGCGGTACGGCACCCGGTGCCGGCTACCGACATAGCCGTACGTGCCGCGCACCGTGACCTCGAACCAGCAGAGCCCGACCTCCTCCCAGTGCACGGCCCAGCCGGGCTTGGCGATCAGGGCGTAGTCCGCCCAGATGCCCTGCTCCAGCAGGAACGAGCAGCCGTTGCCCTGACCGGCGTTGTAGCGCGTCGCCCCGGGGCGACGGTTGGTGGGCATGCCGCCCGCGCCGAGGCCGACGATCGCGTCCCCGCGCAGCGGCACCCCGGCCCTGCGGACGGCGTCGACCGCGGCGATCAGGCACGCGCCGTGTCCCTTGGGGTTGCTCGCGCCCAGGCCGAGCACGTAGTCGCCCTCGATCGACGCCTCGGCCCGCATGTCGCGCCGCAGTTCGTCGCCGATCCAGGGAAGGTCCTCCTGCTCGGTGCCGACGGTGAGGGTGTCGATCGGGGCGTACAGCAGCAGGTCGGCGCCGGTCCCGTCGCCGCGCAGCCGGCCGACGGCGTTGCCCTGCTCCTCGTCGATCGGCTGGTATCGGCCGTGAAGACCGCGGGTGGTCAACTCCTGGGCGAGCCACCGCGCCAGCGGTGCCTCCTGCCCGGTGGGGCTCGGGATGCCCGTCATGCCGGCGATCAGGTCGCGCAGCTCGGTCCGGTCGATCTGGTCCCGGGCGGCGGTGATCCACTCCCGCTCCTGGGGGGTCGTGCTCACGTCGGTGCTCCTTGCGGTCGCGGACACCTCACACCCTCCGGTTCGTCCGGACGGTCGTGCCCGTGGTGCGGATCAGCACGGTGTCCAGCCACCGCCGTACCGGCGGGATGGTCAGGGCCGCGACGGCCAGCACCGGAACGGACAGCAACACTTTGCGCATGGGTCCTCCTCCACTGGGTGTACTGCGGGACGTCCGCTGGTTCGCCGGTCGGCGACGCGGGTCAGTCGGCGAGGCGGGTCAGTCGGCGTCCAGGAAGGCGCGGGCCACGGCCGTGTAGGCCGCCGGCCGCTCCTGCTGCGGGTGGTGTCGGCTGCGACCGAGCACGTGCACGTCGGCGCGGGGCAGCGCCGACGCGAGGCGCAGCGCGTATGCCGGGTCGGCGAAGGGGTCGTGCGAGCCCCAGAGCAGCAGCACCGGCGCCGTCACCTGTGGGAGGTGCCGGGTGAGGTCCTCGGGGGCGCCGCGTCGGCTGGCGTCGGTGGCGATGGCCCGGCACTCCGGCCGGATGCTCGCCGCGTACCGGTCGCGCACGGTCTGCGCCGGCACCCCCGCGTGGTCGAACCACTCGTACCTGCCGATCAGGTCTGCCATCTTCGCCAACGACGGTCCGTCGCCGCCGAAGTAGGTGTCCCGGATCGCCGGTCCGGAGACACCGGTACCGGTCGGGTTCGGGATGGGCACGCTGCCGGTGAGCACGATCCGCCTCACCCGCTCGGGTGCCAGGGCGGCCAGCCGCAGCGCGACCGAGCCGCCGAAGGACTGGCAGAGCAGATCCACGGTGGGCAGATCGAGCGCGTCGATGGCCGCGAGCAGATGCCGGGCGTGCCAGCTGAAGACCGGATCGGTCACCACGGGTACGTCCGAGGCCCCGAACTGGGGCAGGTCGAGCAGGATCAGTCGGCGCCCGGCGGCGAGCCGATCCGCGACCGGGCCGAAGTCGTTCCACGCCGAGCATCCGGGACCGCCGCCGTGCAGCACGACGGTGGGTCGGCCGGTGCCCATCTCGCGGTAGTGCAACGCCACCCCTGCGGCGTCGACCCGCAGTGCCTCAGCAGCCATTCGGCGGTGCCTTGTGTGGCTGCGGTGTGGGCGCCGCCTTCTCGATCATCCGCCGCCAGCCGGTGATGGACAGGTCGGGCCGGTAGAGCTTCTCCGGCGGGGCATCCATGACGTCGACCATCCACGCGTCCTGCGCGGTGAACTGGCCGTGGAACAGCCATCGGATCGCGGCCAGGTACTTCGCCTTGAAGAGCAGGCCCTTGGGCCCGTCCTCGAACCGCACCATGATCTGCACGTAGCGGACCCGGTCGGCGTCCACCGGCACGTACCACTCGTAGTGGATGAAGTCCGGGTACGCGACCCGCAGCAGCCCGGGCAGCCGGATCGAGACGAAGCCGGGCAGGTTCAGGCCGGCGATGACGGGGTTGACGTTCTTGCCCTTGCCCGGGGCGTCGGGCAGTGGCATCCGCTTCCACCAGCGCTTGTTGGTGAAGGTGCCCAGGCCCGGGAAGTGCGCGTCCCAGTGCACCTCGTCCTGCACCCGGATCAGCCAGGGGCCGTGCTCCTCCACCCGGGTCTTGTTCCAGGCCGGCATCACCTTGAACAGCCGCCAGAGCGCGGTGTTGTGCAGGTACTTCGCGTGCCCCTCGTCGAAGCCGTTCTCGGCGGCGAAGCGCCAGTTGCCCTCGCGGATGTCGTACTTGCCGCCCAGCACGTGGTCGTTGTCGAGCAGTTCCGCCGGGATGTCCTGCTCGATCGGGTGCGGCTGGTCGTCGCCGACGAAGACCCAGACCAGTCCGAGGCGCTGTGCCGTCGGGTAGGTCTTGACCGACACCCGGCCGCAGATCGGCGACTCCGGGCCGTCGGTGAGGACGGCGGCGAGCTTGCCGTTGGTGACGTCGAAGGTCCAGCCGTGGTAGGGGCAGCTGACCGTGCCGGGGAACTCGCGCCGACCGAGGGAGAGCGGCACGCCGCGGTGCGGGCACCGGTCGTGCAGGGCGTGCACGACGTCGCCCTTGCGGACCAGCACGATCTTCTCGCCCAGCAGCGTCACCGCGTGCGGCTTGTCGCCGATCTCGCGCTCCCACACCACGGGGTACCAGTAGTTGCGGAAGCCCAGCGCGGCCGCGTCGTAGGTGGGCCACTGCGACCAGTCCTGGCCGGGCTGGGGTCGGTTCGCGCGACCGGCGGTGGGGCGGGACGGCGCGCTCTCGTCCTTGGGCTGAACAGTCATGACCCGTCCTCTCGGCTGGCGTTTCGCCGAACTACGCATGTCCGGTACATAGTACGGTGTAGTGCACGGGAGTCAAGGTATCCCCAGGTCACGCGTCCACGACCAGACGTTCACCGGAAGCCCGGGAGACGCAGAGCATGATGGTCCGGCCCGCCGCCCGCTCGTCGTCGGTGAGCAGTGAGTCGCGGTGGTCCGGGACGCCGTCGAGGACCTTCACCTCGCAGGTGCCGCAGATGCCCTCCCGGCACGCGCTGGGGATGGAGACCTGCACCGCGTCCAGCGCATCCACCGCGCTCTCGTCGGCCCCCACCGTCACGGTGACACCAGAGGCCGCGCAGACCAGCTCGAAGGGGCGGTCCTCCCCCTCGACGACGACCTCCCGGGCCCGGAACCGCTCCAGGTGCAGCGTTCCGTCGGGCCAGCCGGCGCAACGCTCCTCGACGGCGTCGAGCAACCTCTCGGGGCCGCAGCAGTAGACGGTGGTGCCCGGCCGGAGATCGCCGAGCAGGTCGGCGAGGTTCAACAGGCCCGCCTCGTCCTCGGGCACCACCTGGACGCGATCGCCGTGGTGGTCCAGCTCGTCGACGAAGGCCAGGGTGCGCCGCGACCGGCCACCGTAGACGAGTCGCCAGTCGGCGCCGTCGGCCTGCGCCTGCGCCACCATCGGCAGCAGCGGCGTCACGCCGATGCCGCCTGCGATGAAGAGGTACCGCTGCGCCGGTTCCAGCGCGAACCGGTTGCGGGGGCCACGTACCCGGACCAGGTCGCCGGGGCGCAGCGATTCGTGGACATACCGCGAGCCGCCCCGACTGGCCGGCTCGTTCAGCACGGCCACCCGGTAACGGCGCCGGTCCGCCGGGTCGCCGCAGAGGGAGTACTGCCGCGTCGCGGCGGGCAGCAGCAGGTCGATGTGGGCGCCCGGTGCCCAGGCCGGCAGCTCGCCGCCGTCGGGGTCCTCGAGGACCACCGAGATCACGCAGTCGGACTCCCACCGCATGGCCCGGACCAGCAGCTCCCACTCCGGTTCCGACACCGTCATGGCTGCTCTCCCTCCGCATCGCCCGTGCCGGAGGCGGCGGTCGACGCCGCTGCCAGGTCCAGCGCGACGTCCACGATCATGTCTTCCTGCCCGCCGACCAGCCCTCGTCGGCCGACCTCGACGAGGATGGACCGGGTGTCCAGCCCGTAGCGCTCGGCCGCCGCCTCCGCGTGCCGCAGGAAGCTGGAGTACACCCCGGCGTAGCCGAGCGTCAGGGTCTCGCGGTCCACCCGCACGGGTCGCTCCTGCGTGGGCCGGACCAGGTCGTCGGCCGCGTCCATCAGCGCGAAGAGCTGGCAGTCGTGCTGCCAGCCGAGCAGATCGGCGACGGCGATGAACGCCTCCAGCGGGCAGTTGCCGGCGCCGGCGCCCTGGCCGGCCAACGAGGCGTCCACCCGCGACGCGCCGTTCTCCACCGCGACGACCGAGTTCGCCACCCCCAGCCCGAGGTTGTGGTGGGCGTGGATGCCGATCTCCGTCTCGGGGCGCAGCGCGTCGCGGTAGGCCCGGACCCGGTCGCGTACGCCGTCCATGGTCAGCCGGCCGCCGGAGTCGGTCACGTAGACGCAGTGCGCTCCGTACGACTCCATCAGCGTGGCCTGTCGGGCCAGTTCCGCCGGTTCGGCCAGATGCGACATCATCAGGAAGCCGGAGACGTCCATCCCCAGCTCACGGGCGTGTGCGAGGTGCTGTGCGGAGATGTCGGCCTCGGTGCAGTGGGTGGCCACCCGCACAGAGGTCACGCCGAGGTCGTGGGCGCGGCGCAGATCGTGCAGCGTGCCGATGCCCGGCAGCAGCAACGCGGTGAGCTTCGCGTCGCGCACCACCGTGGCGGCCTGACTGATCCACTCCCAGTCGGTGTGGGCGCCGAGCCCGTAGGTGAGGCTGCTGCCCGCCAGCCCGTCGCCGTGGGTGACCTCGATGGCGGCGACGCCGGCCGCGTCGAGGGCGGCCGCGATCGAGGTCACCTGGGCAATCGAGTATCGGTGCCGAACGGCGTGCATGCCGTCGCGCAGCGTCACGTCCTGGACGTAGACCCGGGGCCCGCTCATGCCTGCGCCTCCCGTCGCGCCATCCGCTCGGCGACGCGCAGCGCGGCGGACGTCATGATGTCCAGGTTCCCGGCGTACGCGGGCAGATAGTGGGCGGCACCCTCCACCTCGAGGAAGACCTGCACCACCCAGCAGTCGTGCCCGCCGGGGGCGTCGGTGAGCGCGTCGACCGGTTCCCCCGGCGCTACCCGCCGGAACTGGACCTGCTGTTTGAGTCGGTATCCCGGCACGTACTCCTGGACTCGGGCGACCATCTCGGCGACCGAGGCGGCCACCTCGGCCTGGTCGCAGTCGTCGACCAGGCACAGCACGGTGTCACGCATGATCAGCGGTGGCTCGGCCGGATTCAGGACGATGATCGCCTTGCCGCGGGTGGCCCCACCGACCACCTCCAGGCCCCGGGCGGTCGTCTCGGTGAACTCGTCGATGTTGGCCCGGGTGCCCGGCCCCGCCGACCGGGAGGCGATCGAGGCCACGATCTCGGCGTACCGGACCGGTGTCACCGCGGAGATCGCGGCGACGATGGGAATGGTCGCCTGTCCACCGCAGGTCACCATGTTCACGTTCGGCGACTGCAGATGCTCGTCGAGGTTGACCGTCGGCACCACGTAGGGCCCGATCGCCGCCGGCGTCAGGTCGACGACCTGTTTGCCGTGGCGGCCAAGCACCGCGTCGTGGTGGGCGTGCGCGCCCGCCGAGGTCGCGTCGAAGACGATCTCGATGTCGGCGAAGCCCGGCATCGCGACGAGCCCCTCGACGCCCTGCGCGGTGGTCGGCACGCCGAGCCGCCCGGCGCGGGCCAACCCGTCGGAGGCGGGGTCGATGCCGACCATGGCGCCCATCTCCAGCGTCTCGGAGAGCCGGAGCACCTTGATCATCAGGTCGGTGCCGATGTTTCCGGAGCCGATCACGGCCACCTTCGTCGTGCTGCTCACTGGCCCTCCTCGCCGAACGTCGCGCGCACCGTGCCGAGGCCGCCGATCGTGGCCACGTACCGCGCCCCGGGTGTCACCGGGACCATCGGGCCGAGCGCCCCGCTGAGCACCAGCTCGCCGCCGCGCAGCGGATCACCCAGGCGCTGGGCGGTGTTGGCGAGCCAGACCACCGCGTTGACCGGATCGCCCAGACAGGCCGCGCCGGCGCCGGCGGAGACCTCCACGCCGTCGCGGTCGAGCCGCATCGGCGCCGCCGGCAGCTCGATCGCGCCCGGCGACACCGGCCGGGTGCCGAGCACGAACAGGCCGCTGGAGGCGTTGTCGGCGACGGTGTCGACGATGGTGATGTCCCAGGCCGCCACCCGGCTGTCCACCACCTCCAGGGCCGGGAGCACGAATTCCGTGGCCCGCAGCACGTCCAGCGCGGCGACCGGGCGGTCCGGCAGGTCCACCGCGAGAACGAACGCCACCTCGGCCTCGATCTTCGGCTGGAGCAGCCGCGTCGCCGCGATCGGCTCGTCCTGGCCCACCGCCATGCTGTCGAACAACGTGCCGAAGTCGGGCTGGTCGACGCCGAGCTGACGCTGCACCGCGACCGAGGTCAGGCCGATCTTCCGGCCGACCCGTCGCGCGCCGGTGGCCTCGGTACGCGCGACGTTGAGCCGCTGCACCGCGTAGGCGCCGTCGACGTCACCCGGGGCGAACAGATCCCGCACGGGCGCGCACGGTCGGCCGGTACGCCCCGCCTCGTGCAGGCGTTCAGCGGCCTCCGTGAGCTGCTGCTCGGTCACGTCATGCTCCTGCCGGTCGGGGGTGCGCCGGCCTGTGCCGGCCGCGCCAAAGCTTTGTACCGTACATAGTACGAGGGGTCAAGGGTTCACCGCTCGGCATGGCCGAGGAACGCGAGCACCTCTCGGGCGAAAGCCTCGGGACGCTGCTCGGGCAGGGCGACCCCGCCATCGGCCAGCACCACGCTGCAGCAGTCGAGCAGCCGGGACAGGATCGGCACGTCCGGCAGCGAATAACGGTCGTCCGCACCGCACAGCACGAGCGTCCGCGCGCGGACGAGCGGCAGCCGGTCCTCCATCCGGTACTCGTTCACCCGCACGTGCCCCTCCTCGACCCGGTCGGCGACCTCCAACGCGTCGGCCACGAACCGGGTCAGGTAGCGCTCCTCGCCGGGCGAGTAGAAGCCCCGGCGGCGGGACCACAGCTCGGTCAGGTGGGTGCCGTCGGCACGCGGCTCGACGTGGTCGATCGGCGGCTGGGCCCGGACCCGGCGGCGACGGGCCTCGTCGACGTAGGGCATGCCGCAGAGCACCAGCGCGGAGACCCGCTCGGCGGCCCGCGCGGCGACCTCGACCGCCACCACCGCGCCGGTGTGGTTGCCGACGAGGGTCACGGACGGCAGGTCGAGTGCGTCGAGGAGGGCCTCGACCCCGTCGGCGAAGAGCCCGATCGACCAGGGGTCAGTCACCCGCGCCGACTGGCCGAACCCGATGGTGTCCATCGCCATCGCGCGGGTCCGCCGCCCCACCAGGGGCAGCACCCCGGCGTACTCGTGCCAGGATCGCGGGGTCTGGTGCAGGAAGAGGACTGGCGGGCCCGCCCCGCACTCGACCAGGTGCAACTGTCCGAGAGCGGTGTCGACATAACGGCGGCGGGCGCTCAATCGAACTCCCCCGCCAACAGCGCGCCGTATCCCTGTGGCCGCTCGGACACGCCGCAGGTCCGTAGGCAGCGCCAGAGCAGGGCCTGGTTGCTGGCGACCACGGGCCGGCCGAAGTCCTCCTCGATCGCGGCCAGCACCGGCGCCAGCCGGATTCCGGCACAGCTGATCAACAGTCCGTCCGCGGTGCTGCCGGCCAGACCGGCGGCGAGGTCCCGCCAGACCTGTGGGTCGTGCGTGGCCTGCTCCACCGGGGTCGCACAGGGCAGGCTCGCGACGGAGACGACCTCGAGACCGCGGGCGGTGAGCAGCTCGACCTCGGCCGAGGTCACCTCCTCGACGTACGGGGTGAGCAACGCGATCCGGCCGATCCCGGCGCGTTCGAGCGCGTCCAGCACCGCCTCGATGGTCGTGGTCGACGGCAGACCGGTGCTGGCGTGGATGCGGGCGTTCACCGACTCCGGGCCGGCGAGCAGCGTGGCCGCGGTGCAGTTCATCGCGATGAGGTCGACTTCGGCATCGGCCAGCAGCCGACTGTGCGCCTCCAGGTCGGCCAGGAGCGCGTGATCGTCGGCCAGGCTCGAACGACGAAACGGCATCCGCGTGGTCACCAGTTGCACCCCGTCCGGGGCCATCAGCTGCAACTCGTAGTCGCAGAGGCCACCGGACGGATAGAGATGTCCGATCCGCGCCGCTGTGCCGAATCCCAGACTCATCCCACCACCTCCGTGTCTCGCCGAAGGCCGCCACCGAACCGGTGCCGACTCGTACAACGTACGGTAGGTTGTTCGGCACGGCCAGGGGTTGCCGCTCGCAGTTACTTCGCGTGAGCACCTTCATCTTCCGAAAAGGGTGTACGCCCGGCGAAAGGCCAACCAGAGGACGACCCGATCTCTCGATGGAGCTGGTAGGAGACCTCGGAAGTCACGATCACGCATCCACCCCTTGACCGGGTGACATCGAACGGTACATAGTACGGCAAGCGTTTGGCCGGCACGGAGCGTGATGTCCTCAGTGGTGCAGGCCGCCGGAGTTCCCCGTAGTTGCCGAACCCTTCTCACCGATCCGTCCCGCGGTGTCTCGACCCTTTGGGAGTGCCAGATGAAGTGGAAAACCTCTGCCGTGACGGCGACGGTGGCAGTTCTTCTCCTACCTTCCGTGGCGGCCTGCGGAAGCGATGACTCCGCCGCCGCGAACGGCTCCTACCGGGTGGGCCTGTCGGACCCGGTGTCGTCGCAACCGCTCGACCGCGCCTGGGGACAGGCCACGATCGCGGCGGGCAAGCGCGCCGGCATCGACGTGACCGTGCTCGACGCCGCCCTCGACGCCAACAAGCAGGTCTCCGACATCGACCAGTTCGTCGCCCAGCAGATGGACGGCGTGA
The DNA here is from genome assembly GCF_044460945.1 of Micromonospora sp. NPDC049903. Taxonomy (NCBI): domain Bacteria; kingdom Bacillati; phylum Actinomycetota; class Actinomycetes; order Micromonosporales; family Micromonosporaceae; genus Micromonospora; species Micromonospora sp. NPDC049903. The sequence goes on along the minus strand of NZ_JBITKL010000034.1, from coordinate 24,388 downwards.
TCGTCTTCCCGCTCGCCCCGAACGCGGTCGACCCCGCCCTCGAACGTGCCCGCACCGCCGGGATCAAGGTGCTGGGCGCCTCCGCGATCATCTCCGAGAGCGAGCCGACCGAACCGGTCGCACCCTACGACGCCGCCTTCAACCAGAACTCCGACGTCGGCGGCGCCCGGCTGCTCGCCGACCATGTGGCCGAGCGGCTCAACGGCAAGGGCCGCGTGCTCGGCATCGGCATCGGCGCTCCCGTTCCCTCGATCAAGTTCATGGTCGAGAACTACGAGAAGTACGTGACCGAGGACCGGCCAGGCATCGAGTGGCTCGGCACCGTCGACAACGCCACCGACGACCAGGCCGGCGGGGAGCGGGCCGCCACCGAGGCGATCGCCCGGTTCCGGGGCGAGATCGACGCGGTGATGGCCTACAACACGGCGAGCGCGATCGGCGCCGCGGTGGCGCTCAACCGGGCCGGCATCAACGGCGTCGTGATCGTCGGGCAGAACGGCGACCCGGAGGGTGCCCGTGCGGTGCAGCAGGGGCAGATCGACGCGATCGTCGACCTCGTTCCCTGGCGTCAGGGCCTCGTCGGGGTCGAGATCATGCGGCGCCTCCTCGCGGGCGAGACGGTCAAGCCGGTCACCTACCTGCAGCCGGAGCTCTACACCCAGGAGACCATCGGCGAGCGCCTGGACTGGGACGAGGCGATCAGGCAGATCGAGAGTGGCGAGCTGACCTGCGCCAACGGGGGATGCCCGGAACATCTGCGCTGACCGGCCGGCACCGAGCAGGGAGAGCGATGACTACTACCGAGGAGTTGACCTGGCTGGACGCCCACAGCCAGGCGGCCCTGGTCCACGCGGGCCAGCTCACGCCCGGTGACCTGGTGCGGGCGGCGGTCTCGCGGATCGAACGGATGGATCCGACGGTCAACGCCGTGATCCACCGCCGCTTCGCCGCCGCGGTCGCCGAGGCCGACGCCCTGGCCGGGCGCTCGGACCTGCCCTTCCCCGGAGTGCCCATGCTGCTCAAGGACCTCGGCTGCGCGATAGCCGGCGAGCCGGACCAGCAGGGTTCGGTGGTCCTACGCGACGCCGACCACCGGGCCGCCCGGGACGCCCACGCCACCCGCCGGCTGCGGGCCGCCGGTTTCGTCGTGCTCGGCCGGACCGCCGTCCCCGAGTTCGGCCTGGCGGGCAGCACGGAGAGTGCCGCGCACGGCGCGACCCGCAACCCGTGGGCCCTCGACCGGGTCGCGGGGGGCTCCTCCGGTGGGGCCGCCGCGGCGGTGGCGGCGGGCATGGTCCCCCTCGCCCAGGGCAGCGACGGCGGCGGGTCGATCCGCAACCCGGCGGCCTACTGCGGGCTGGTCGGGCTCAAGCCCAGCCGGGGCCGGGTCAGTTCCGGCCCGGACACCCCGGACGCTCTGGTCGGTCACGCCACGTTCGGGGTGCTCACCCGATCGGTGCGCGACACGGCCGCGCTGCTCGACCTGCTCCAGGGCTACGAGCCGGGCGATCCGGCGGTCGCGCCGGGGCCGTCGAGCCTTTACACCGAGGCGATCACCCGTCCCGCCACCGGGCTCACCATCGGGCTCCTCGACGCCGACCGGCTGCCGCAGGAGTTCGTCGAGCCCGCCAACCGCGACGCCATACGGGAGTGCGGCGAATTGCTCGGCCAACTCGGGCACACCGTGCGGACCTCCCATCCCGAGGCGCTGTTCGACCCGGACTACCACGAACGGTTCGTGGACGCGTTGAGCCCTGCGGTCAGCCTCCTCGCCGAGCTGATCCCGACGATGGTCGGTCGCCCGGTCGACGAGAGCGAATACGGCCTCATCTCGCGCTTCTGGATCGAGCGGGGACGGGCCCTCGACGCCACCGGCCACCGGCGGGTGATGGCCTGGATGGACCGCTACCGCGAGCGGATGCTGGCCTGGTGGCGGGAACACGACGTGCTGGTCACCCCGGTGTCGCCGTGGCCGCCCCCGCCGCTGGGCTGGTTCGACGGACCGGCCGGGGTCCGACGGTCCATCGAGTTCCTCCGGTTCGTTCCCCAGTTCAACAGCACCGGCCAGCCCGCCGTGGCGGTGCCGCTGTTCGAACGCGACGGCCTGCCACTCGGCGTGCAACTCGTCGCCGACTACGGCCGCGAGGACCTGCTGCTCCAACTCGCCGCACAGCTGGAGGACGCCCGCCCATGGGCCGGTCGTCATCCGGTCGGGCTGGCCGGCACCGCGCTCCGGCCCGGAGCGGAGGTACGGGAATGAGTGCTCCGCTGCTGCAACTGACCGGGATCCACAAGAGGTTCGGCCCGGTGGCCGCGCTCGCCGGGGTGGATTTCGAGGTACGCCCGGGTGAGGTGCACGGGCTGGTCGGGGAGAACGGCTCGGGCAAGTCGACCCTGATGAAGATCGCCTACGGTGAGCTGCAACCCTCCGCCGGGGAGATCCGCGTCGACGGCGAGACGGTCACCCTGCGTACCCCGCAGGACGCCGCCCGGCACGGCGTCGTGGCGGTCGCGCAGGAGGTTCCGCTGGTCGACAGCCTCAGCGTCGGCGAGAACATCGTCCTCGGGCGATGGCCGCGGGCCGGCACGGTCGTCAGTCGGCGACGGATGCGGGACCAGGCCGCACAGGTCCTCGATCAGCTCCAGTCGACCCTCGATCCCGGGACACCGGTGTCGGCGCTGGCCCCCAACGACCGTCAGGTGGTGGCCATCGCCCGCGCGCTGGCCACCCAGGCCAGGGTGATCGTGCTGGACGAACCGACCAGCTCGCTGACCGAGGACCGGGCCCAGGCCCTGTTCGACATCGTACGACGCCTCCGGGACCAGGGCCTGGGGCTGATCTTCATCTCGCAGCGGCTCCCCGACCTGAGTCAGGTCGCGGACCGGATCACCGCGCTGCGCGACGGACAGGTGGTCGGCACGCTGCCCGTGGCGGAGGCGACCGAGGACCGGATCACCCGCCTGATCGTCGGGCGTTCCCTGGACGACTACTTCCACCGTTCCCGTCGACGCAGCCCCGGAGAACCGGTCCTGGAGGTCTCCGGACTCGCGGCGGGTGGCCGGGCCGAGACCGTGTCCTTCACCGTCCGGGCCGGCGAGGTGCTCGGGCTGGCCGGGCTGGTGGGCTCCGGGCGTACGGAGGTGTTGCGCGCGGTGTTCGGCGCCGACCGGCCCACCGAGGGCCGGATCCAGGTCAACGGCCGTCAGCTGCGCGCCGGCTCGCCCAGAGCAGCCATCCGCTCCGGCGTCGCCTTCGTCACCGGCGACCGCAAGGGCGAGGGCCTGGTGTTGAGCCGCAGCGTGGCGCAGAACATCACCCTCGCCCGGGGGCGGCTCTCGCTGCGGCCGATCTCCGGTCGTGGCGAGGCCGCCACGGTCACGAAGCTGATCGAACGGATGCGGATCCGGCCACCGGACCCCGACCGGCTGGCCGGCGAACTCTCCGGCGGCAACCAGCAGAAGGTGGTGTTCGCCAAGTGGATCGCGCTGGGCCCCCGGCTCCTGCTGCTGGACGAGCCCACGCGGGGCATCGACGTGGGCGCCAAGTCGGAAATCTACGGCCTGATCGACGAACTGGCCGCCGCCGGGGTGGCGGTGGTCCTCAGCAGTTCGGAGAACTCCGAACTGATCGGTGTCTGCGACCGGGTGCTGGTGCTCTTCGACGGGCGCGTCGTGGCCGAGCGCGAGTGCGACGGACTCGAAGAGGTGGAGGTGGCCCACTATGCGGCCGGTGGACATGAGCAGTGACACTGCGATCGCGGCGCAACCGGCCGACCGTGAGCCCGCCGGTGGTGGCGCCGGCCGGCGCGACCGGGCCGGCCGGGCCGTCGTGGGCCACGTCTACCAAAGCGTCAAGGGGTACGGGGGCGCCCTCGGCGGCCTGCTGATCCTGCTCGTCTACCTGATCAGCACCCAACCGTTCTTCCTGACGAAGGCGAACATCCTCAACGTCCTGGCGACCAACAGCCCCTTGATGCTGGTGGCGGTCGGGCTCACCTTCGTCATCCTCAGCGCGGGCTTCGACCTGTCGGTCGGGTCGGTGATGGCCGCCACCGGGGTCACCGTTTACTTCGTGCTGGATGCCGGGGCACCGGCACCGGTGGCGCTCGTCGCCGGGCTCGCGACCGGGGCTCTGCTCGGCGCCGGGCTCAACGGCCTACTCATCGGGGGCTTCCGCCTCAACTTCTTCGTGGTGACCCTCGGCACGATGACGTTGATCAGCGGGCTCGTCCAGGTCTCCACCAACGGCAGCACCTACTCGATCGACTCCCCCGGCATCTTCTACGCCATCGGCAACGGAAGTGTCCTCGGCGTACCGGCGCCGATCTGGATCGCCCTGGCCGCGGTCCTGCTGGCCGGCGCCGTGCTGCGCTTCACCCCGTTCGGCCGGGCCGTCTACGCCGTCGGCGGTAACCGCGAGGCCGCCAGACTCGCCGGCATCAACGTCACGGCGGTACTGATCTCCGTCTACACCATCGCGTCGCTGACCGCGGCGCTGGCCGGCCTGGTCATGGCGAGCCGCCTCTCAGCGGCCTCACCCACCGCGGGTTCCACCATCGCCCTGACCGCCGGCGCCGCCGTCCTGCTCGGCGGAACGAGCTTCTTCGGCGGTATCGGCGGTATCAGCGGCACGGTGGTCGGGGTGTTGCTGATCGCGGTCCTGCAGAACGGACTCGGTCTCATGGGCGTCTCCTCGTTCTGGCAGGGCGTGGTGACCGGCACGGTCCTCATCGCCGCCGTGGCACTCGACCGACTCCAGAGCCGCAGCCGAACCTGACCCCGCTGCACACGCCTGAGAGCCCGTGGACGCGCCGGTGGGGGGTGGTGGTGATCGTGGTAACCCACGCCGCCCCTCACGCACATCCCCCAGCTCCCTGACCAGAGCCGAGTACCCGGGATAGCACGGTCTCGCGTGCACGGTGATCCGGCCCGCCGAGCCGACAACGGTCGTTCGCCTCCGAACCCGCCGGTACCTCCGGGCCGGCCTGACCGCGATCGGCCACCACTACGCCGAACTACTCACCCGCCCCGGAATGACCGCACTGTTCCGCATCGTCATCGCCGAGCCGCCACGCTTCCCCGAACTCGGGGAAGTTCAGTTCAGCCAAGGGGAAGATGCCCTACTTGGAGTCGGTCAGCCGGTACCTGACCGCCGCACACGCCGCCGGCTCCGCGAAGGTCGAGGACCCCACCCTCGCGGCGACCCAGTTCCTCGGCATGATCTCCAACTTCGTCTACTGGCCCACTCTCCTGCTCACCGACTGGGCGCCCGAGCGCTCCGCGATCGAGCGGGCCGTGGAGGAGACGGTCGAGACCCGGATCGCCCGATACCGGCCCTGAACACGCAAAGCCAGGATCCTGACGCAGGGCCTGGCCGCAGAGCAGGAGTGGGCCGCCATGCTCACGGAGTGAGAAGACAACTCAGATGGCCCGGCCCTCTCTTGGCCTCATCAACACCCTCTCCCGGCCTCTAACGGGCAGAACCGCCGCCCGTCAATCAAGCCGCTGCAGGTGGGGAGTGAAGCAACACCCGCCGGTGGCCGGAACCGACGGGACGCCCGGGCCGGAAGGGAATGGCCGGCGACCGATGATCGCCGCGAGCCGCAAGCGGACCTGACCCGACGCCACTGTCCGGGTACTCGAACCCCTTCACCCTGTTCGGCGACAGCCTGGACCGGCAACTCCAACTTCACCGGCTACGACGGTCCGACACCCCCGTCACCCAGGCGCTCGCGGTGTCACGCCTCAGGCGCGTGGTCGGGTGTGTGCCGTGGATATGGTCGAACCCGTACCGGTGCGTGTCACGTGGAGTGGACGAGGATGGTCGGGGCGATGGTCGTGGTCGAGCGGGGAGACGAACTCGGCGCGGGATACCGGCGCCGCATCACCGAGGTCTACGTGCGCAGCTTTGCAGCGGACTTCGTCGCGTTCTCGCGCGACACCGGGAAGTTGGCCGACGCGTTCGAGCACATGCTGCTGCTCGAACGGTTCTACATCGCGCTCGTGGACGGGGAGCCCGCCGGTCTCGCCTCGTTCACCGAGGGCGACCAGACGCTGTTCGCGCCGCGCTGGCGGGAGCTCCGGCGTCATCTCGGGCTGGCGCGGGGGCTGCTCGGCTACGTGGTGATCCGGAGATGGTTCATGCGTCCCTCCGACCACGCCCGGCCCGGGCTCGCCGAGATCGGGTTCGTCGCCACCGAGCCGGCTCATCAGGGACGCGGCGTCGCGACCGCGTTGCTGCGTCACCTGCTGACGTTGCCGGGGTATCGCGAGTACGTCCTCGAGGACATCAAGGACACCAACGCTCCCGCCCTCGGCCTGTACGCCAAGCTCGGCTTCACGGTGTACAAGCGTCGGAAAGCGCGCTTCGCGCGACGCGCCGGCTTTACCGAACTCGTGTCGATGAAGCTCGTGCGGGACTCCACCTCGCCGCCGACCGCCGACCGATGACCCGGGGCCCCCTGACCGGACACGAGGTGCTCCCGCTGCCCGAGATCAAGGTCTAAGTGAGCGTCCGGGAACTTGGCAGGCCAGCAGACAGCGACCACGGCCAAGGCCCCAGACAAGGCCAGCCACCTCACCAAGAACGAACTCCTCGCCATCATCGACGAACTTGGCGACCTGGTCACCGCACTACGAGACGCCGACCCCGAACACAAACTGGAGGTCTACCGCAACCTCGGCCTACACCTGACCTACAACCCGCAAGCACAAACGGTGCGGGCAAGTGTTGACCTTGCCGCGCACCGTTGGGATTCGGTTTGTGTCCGAGGATCGACACAGACCGATACCCAGCGCGGGATGCGGCTTATCAGCGCGATCCCGCTCGGCTGATCAGCCTGCCTTGACGGGTCCCGAGCCAGGCGTTCGGGGCCCGTCTTTGCGCGAGCATCCCTCAGCCGGACGTGTCTCCACGACCTGACCCGGTGCGCGCTCATGGCCGATGAGCGGATGCCGGATCATCTGCCGGGCGATGTGATTCGGCCGTGGAGTCCGGTGAGTTGGCGTATGGCTATGTTTTGCCTCGTATGCGATTTTATCTATGCCGCAACTTGCTGCGCGACTGCAGTGATGATCCCGGCAACCACTGCGGGGCCGGCTCAGCTCGCGCAACCGGCGCCCGTTGGGCCTACGCCGGCGCGCAACGACGGGTGCCGCACCGGTCAGATCGTCCTGACACGACCTGTCGGCAATCCACCCAAATGGGCGGTAGTCACCTGATGCATCTAGTCGAACGTTTGTTGTGGCGCGGTGAGTCGGTAGCGGTTTCGATCCGGCGGGTAACCTTTCGGCTTCGGTGAGTCGGCGCGGCATGGCGCACTCAGGAGGGCCGACGTTAGGATCCGAGTGTCATGTGGTCGCGCGAGTGAGGGAGCTGCACGATGGCACGCGCCGATCTGCTCCTCGACCTCGTTGAGGCAGAGCGTCGCGGCGATCGAGACCGCTTCCGGGTCCTGGTCGAGGCCGTCATCGCGGAGGAGCGCGCCAACCAGCACCACCTCTTGGCTGACCGTCTCTCCGAGCTCATCACTACGACCGGGCAGGGTCTCATCCGCGACGACCGTGCTTCGGCTATCCGCGACTTGGTGCGTGAGGTCGTGCCGGATCGTCGTCTGAGCGACCTCGAACTCGCGCCGGTGCCGCTTCGAGTCGTGCAAGAGTTGATCGAGGAACAGAAGCGTGCCGAGCTGTTGCGAAGCTACGGCATCGAGCCGCGGAGCCGGCTTTTGCTGTCCGGCCCTCCGGGAAACGGCAAGACGAGCGTGGCGGAGGCCATAGCTTCCGAGCTGATGCTCCCGTTCTATGTCGTCCGTTACGAAGGCGTCGTGTCGAGCTTCCTCGGTGAGACCGCCGCTCGGCTCGACAACGCCTTCGACTTCGCCCGTACACGCCGCTGCGTCCTATTCTTCGATGAGCTCGACACCATCGCCAAGGAGCGATCGGACGAACACGAGACGGGAGAGATCAAACGCGTGGTGTCCACGCTGCTGCTGCAGATCGACCGGCTCCCAGCACACGTGATCTTCGTCGGCGCAACTAATCATGGTGAGCTGCTCGATCGTGCGGCATGGCGGCGGTTTCAGATTCGAGCCGAGCTTGCACCACCTAGCCGTGCCCAGGCCACCCGGTTCCTGGAGCGGCTTGCTGGCCGCCTTGGCGGCGACCTTGGCTTCGCGCCCCGGACGCTGGCGGACAAACTCGCCGGGGCGAGCTTCGCCGAGTTGGAGGAGTTTGCGTTGGATGTACGCCGCCGGGCGGTGCTGGAACTGCCAAATAGTGACCTTCGACGTATTGTCCAGGAACGTCTTGAGCACCGGCACGGCCAGGCGACGGGATGACCGGGGAGCGCAGGCCGCTCCTGGCATTTGGACCGCCAGTCGTCGGTGAACGGCCAACACAGAGTCCGCGGGACGTGCCCCGCTTGTCCCGGCCGAGCCCAGGCCGGCAGGGAGAACGGCTGACGCCCCAGTTCAACGCGCTGGTCGCAGCGTTCGCAGCCGAGCGGGCACGTTTCGCCGAAGGCACACCCGACGAGGTCGACCCAGAGCTGGTGGTGGTGTTCGACATCGCCGGCAGCATCCAAGATTTCCATAACGCGATCCGACGGATAGACGGGCTGGAGTTCCTTTCTGAGCTGTTGGGAGACCGAGCCGAACCCGACGACGACTTTCACATGACCGAACGAGCGACGGGCCGCACCAACAAGCCCGTTACACACTCGCTGTACCTGGTGATGTCCAACACTCAGGCAGTCGAACAGCTGCTTCGCCTGTTCGCCGAATGGCAGCGAGACCCGACGGCATCGTTCGAGAGAGGATTGGGGAAGTTCAAGGAAGCGTTTCAGCGGTTGACCGCGATCCGACGCTGGGGGCCAGAAGACCGCATCCGTGAGACCGGTCTTCGCGAGCGGTGGCAGGAAACCCTTGACATGGTCGGCCAGTCCGTCAGCACCGTTATCGTCGAAGTCGAGCTCTGGTACAGACGGGACCCCTCCCAGCGCGCCGACACGGAAGCCCACACCGAACAGATCATTACGGCCAGCGGCGGCACCGTCCTGGACCGCTCACAGATCGACAATATCGCATATCACGCCTTGCTGGCGGAACTGCCGATCCAGCAGGTCCACTCGGTGCTCGACGACGGCGCGGCATCGATCCAACTGCTGGTCGCCGAAGAGGTCATGTTCGTCAGCCCGTTCACCCCCATGACCGTGGCGCCGCCCCTGCTCGACCCTGTCGCGGTAGTGCGGCTACCACGGGGGACACGCGTAGACGGGCTGCCGCGAGTTGCGCTGTTGGACGGTTTGCCATTTCCCAACCATGACGCTTTGTCCGGCCGGCTGCTGGTTGACGACCCGGACGGGCTGGGCGAGAACTACCCAGCGTCTTCGCGCAACCACGGCACCGCGATGGCGTCGCTCATCATCCACGGCGACCTCTCTGCTCCCAGCGATGCTCTTCACCGGCCGCTGTACGTGCGGCCCATCATGCGTCCGCATGAGTTCGCAGCAGGGTCCGAGCAGGTCCTTCCGAACAGATTGCTCACCGATCTACTTCACCGCGTTGTCAGGCGCATCGTGGAGGGCGAGGCCGGTCGGAGCGCCGCCGCACCCAGCGTACGAATCGTCAATCTCTCCATCGGCGCACAGACGAGAGCGCTCGTGCGGAGAATGAGCCCGGTCGGGCGGCTACTGGACTGGCTGGCACACTCCTACAACCTGTTGTTCGTTGTCAGCGCCGGCAATCACACAGATCCGATCACGATCCCGGCCGACGCCGCGGACGACCCTGCGACCGCCCGGTTGGCGGTTGGTCGAGCCGTCTACGAGGAGACCCTCCTACGAGGCATCCTGCCCCCAGGGGACGCGCTCAACGCGTTGACTATCGGCTCCATCCATGAGGATGGGCTTGGCGACATCGACGTGCCCGACACGGCATGGGACATCACCTACGCCGGCGCGCCCGCCCACTATGGCGCGACAGGCCCGGGGGTGGGCCGCTCCGTCAAACCAGACCTTCACCACATCGGCGGCCGAGCGCTCTACCTGCGTCCCGTCGCCGCACGCGACGAAAAGACCGTCGCCGTCGAGCTCGCACATACAACAATCTCCGGTCCCGGTCTCCAGGTCGCGGCCCCGGGGCGAGCTGGCGCAACCAACAACACCGTTTTCGACACCGGCACGAGCCACGCCACGGCGCTGGTGACCCGCGAAGCAAATCGGCTCTTCGACGTCCTCGAAGCACGTGCGACCGACGCTGACGACGGCCCATTTCCGGACCCGCAGTACCACCCGCTGCTCGTCCGAGCCCTCTTAGCCCATGCCAGCAGCTGGGGCGACTGGGAAGCGAGAATCCGACGAGAACTCGGCCTCACCAGCCCGCAGGCTCGCCGACAACTCACCGCCTTCCTCGGATATGGCCGACTGGATGTCGGCCGACTCGGTGCGGCGGCTACCAACCGAGCTGTCCTGATCGCCGGCGGACGCATCGCCAGAAACCAGCGCCACACCTACGAGCTCCCCCTACCGCCATCCCTACGTGCACGAGCGGAATGGCACCGCTTTACGATCACCCTCGCCTACATGGCTCCTACCGTCGGCGTCCTCACCCAGTACCGCGGCGCCAAGGTCTACTTCACCACCCCCAACATGGCCCTCGCCGGTGGCGATCGTGCCGACGCCGAGCACAACACGGTCAGAAGAGGCAGCCTCCAACACGAGATCGTCCAAGGCACGCGAGCGATGGTCTTCCGCGACGGCGACAACTTCCCAGTCCATGTGGAATGCATGGACGACGCCCAACGACTCCGAGCCCAGCAGAGCATCCGCTATGCCCTCGTCGTCTCGGTCGAAACCGCTGAACAGACCTCAACCACCATTCACGACGAGGTACGGGCACGACTGCAGCAGCGCGTGCGTGACCGCGCCCGTCAGCGGGTACAGAGCTGACCTCGCCGAAGCGAAGGTTGCCACAGAGACCGTCAGTTCTCTGCGCAGATTCGAATGCTCGCTGCCCTCGCCGTGCCATGGATGGGCAAGGCACCTGACCACACGCACGGACATGCCGCCGACCGGGCGCTACGGGCCGGGACCGACTACCCGGTGCCGCAACGCTCGGTCTTGCCGATGAGCGCGCGACGCGATTGAGACGTGGTCACCACAACCAGCGGACCCTCGGAGCAGACAAGAGCGCCAACGCTCGGGTCGCGACTGCGGCAGATGTCATGTGTCAGGAAGGCCGGCTCATCATCTGCGTTACCGCCTGCGCTTTCTCTTGCGGCGGCCAGCTTGGACAATACCGGGGGATGAATCCGGGGTATGTTGCACGGGAACGTCAGGCGTAGACGTTAAAGTCGACGTCTCCGCAGAGAAACCCGGAGTGGAGCCCCTGATTTTGTCGCTAGCCAGAAGGGGTGCTCCCGTTGCAATTAAAAGCGTGGCAAGATGGCCGTAGACCGCGTCGATGACCGCTGTCGTGTAACTCTCCTCGGTAAGAATTAACGCGAGGAACGCCACTGCCGCCACGATCGAGAAGAGTCCTGCGACTCCGACATAGGGCCACAGCGGCACCGTAATAGGCATGCCAAGCAGCCACTCGAGAGAGACCTCTGAGAAGGAAGCGTTCGACCAGTCCGCCGCGAGTGGGGCCGGCATTGTTGCAGCGGTCATTGAGTAGATAAGTGCATATGTCGCGGTCGTGGTTCCGGCGAGCAGCGAGAGCACTCGCAGTGCAGCGCGGCGCCGGAATTCGCTTGTAGCTCGTAAACGCAGTTCGTCGAGCGTCGCCGCGAAATGGTGTCCCTGGAATCCCCTGCGCAGGAAAGGTTCGATGGCCTCGGCGGGTGGACGATGCTCGGTCGAGCGGACGCGGCTTTTCAGGATCCTTTGGCTTACCTCAACTGCCCTGTCTGCATCTGCGACCAGTGCCGATCCTGCCCGTTCGAATATGGGTTCAAGCGGGATTCGTCGCAACCTCAACAATACCATGAACAGTAATGGCAGAACGGCGATGCCGCCGAGAAGGAAGATCCTCTCCTGCGACGCAGCCGCAAACCGCCATGGGTCCTCGGTAAACAGAGGAGCAAGCACGAGGGCGAGCGCTGCCGGAATGAACGCAGGCACCCGCAGCGCAAGTATGGCGGCGCGCACTGAAGCGCGTAGGGCGACTATCGACAGAATTGGAGCGACGCAAATTAAGAGCAGGGCAATCGGGCCCATGTTCGCGCTAGCATGGACAGCGGAAGCGCCCCAGATTAGCACGGTTACGCTTAACGTCACACGCGGTCGAAGGATGCGAAGAATCTGCAACATGAGCAGGAGGAGAAAAAACGCCGCAATCGAAAGAACTGCAATGAAGAGGTTGATGTGGAAAGTGACCATTATCCAGACGATCAACCCTCCAATGGCGGAGCTCATCGCGGTCCCAGACAGCAGACGTCCCGCATTTGTCCCGTCGTCAGGTTCGCCAGGGCATACCGACCCAAATTTCAGACTGTGCAGCGCGCGAATCGCCAGCGCTCTCGGTTTCACCTCGACACGTTTTCGATGGTGTAACCGTCGTAGCTCATCTGTGTTTTTGGGCTCGCGGGAGTAAAAACTGAGATCCGCCAAAAGTCGCAACCCCTCGAGTTCAACTGGGAGTACCTACACGATAAGCCCGTGTGAACCGGGAAGGCTCCTCCAGACGGCGCGGCCGTCTGCCCTATGGGTCCCTCTCCCTCCGAGGCCCAGCGGCGATGCACGCTCATGCCGCCGACTGCGCACGCTGGTAGCCCTGCTTCGAGTTGCTTGGCCTCTGCCGTCTGCCTGGGAGATCGTGTCGTATGGCCGGTGTCGTCGAGATTCACGTTCCGTTGGTACCCAGTCCGGGTCTTGACCCGGGCGTCGATGCGTTTCCCTGGATCGACCAGGTCGAGGACTTCCTGGTCGACCTGGAAGACGAAGGTGCGGTCGAGGTACATGATGACGGCGAGGAACTCGGCGACGTGTATGTCTTCTACATCGCCGGAGAGACCGAGGCCAGCTTGCTGACCGCCGCGTCACGGGTAGCAACTCTCGACGGTGTGCCGAACGGCGTTTTCGCCATCATCAACGGTGACGGAACCGAGCGACGGATCGACCTCCCGGTCGTCTGAAGTTCTGGCTCCACCCGCCGCACCTGCGCCCGCTTCCCGGGAGAACGATAAGGTACCGCGGAGCCAGCCAACCTGATCTGCCGCTCGGGGTGGACTGGTGTTCATCACCGGTGGTGACGCACGGTGATGTATGGCTACCTCTCCTGCTTCCGCGTCTCCTGTGGTACCGGCCGATCAACTCGTTGTGCGCGCCGCGGTGTCGGCCTTCCTGGGCCGTTACCGCGGCCAGACCCGCGTGCACACCGAGTCCGACCTACGTGTCTTCCTGCGCTGGTGCGCCGACCACGAACTGGACCCGCTGGCTACGACGCGGGTGGACATCGAGCGGTACGTGCGATGGCTGCAAGACATCCGCCGGCACCAGCCCTCGACCGTCTCCCGTCGGCTGTCCGTCGTGGTCGGCTTCTACCGGGTCTGCGTCATCGACGCCATCCGGGAGCACTCACCGGCCGACTACGTCCGCCGACCCACCGTGCCAGCCGAATCACCGACCCTCGGACTCGGGCACCTACAGTTCGAAGCCCTGATCACCACCGCCCGCAACTCCTCGAACCCGAACGACTTCGCCCTGGTCGCGCTCCTGGGCCTGCTCGGGCTGCGGATCTTCGAAACCTGCGGGTCGAACATCACCGACCTCGGCGAGGAACACGGCCACCGGGTCCTACGCGTACGCGGTAAAGGCGGCAAGGTCGTCCTCGTCCCACTACCGCCAGCGGTGGCCCGAGCCATCGACCGGGCCGTCGACGACCGCAACGCCGGGCCGATCCTGCGCAACATCCATGGTGGGCGGATGGACCGGCACGCCGCCACCCGCCGACTCAAACACCTCGCCCACGCCGCAGGGATCCGGATGCCGAGGATGCACCCGCACATGCTGCGCCACACGTTCGTGACTACCATGCTCGACGCCGGCGTCAGCCTCCGCGACGTGCAGATCGCCGCCCGCCACGCCGACCCCCGAACCACCATGCGCTACGACCGAGCCCGCAAGAACCTCGACCGCCACCCCAACTACATCCTCGCCGCCTACATGGCCTCCGGAACATGATTAGCCACTCACGGCTTTGCCGATGAGAGCGAGCACTTGTCGGGCTTCGGGCCATCATCAGCGCGGTGGGCGTCCATCGCTGTGCGGTGCGGGTTCCGGTGGTCAGCCCGCGCGCCGTCGTGGTTCTGCAGTGTTGGCCGGTGTCTTGGTTTCCTCCTTGTGCGGCTCGGCGAGCTTGGCTAGGGATGCACCGCCATCGGTGAGTAGTGCTGCCTCGACGTCCTCGATGAAGGCGAGGTCGGCTTCGACGTGTCGGGTCGCGGCTGAGAGCAGCAGTCCGACCACCATGTCGGTGGCTTCGGTTTGCAGGCTTCCGAGGTTGCGCAGTTCGCGCAGCAGGTGGCCGCGCTGGTTGGTCAGTACGGTGCGTACGGCCTCGGGTGAGCCCGACCGGGCGGCGGCGATGATTTTGAGGAAGAAGTCGTCTCGGAAGCCTCCGGTGCGGGGGCTCGGCTCGGCTAGCCAGCGATCCAGTTCCGCGTACCCGTTCTTGGTGATCTCGTAGACGACGCGGTCGGGCTTGACTGGTTGCGCCTGGCGTTCGGCGACCACCAGTCCGTCTCGGGAGAGGCGGTCGAGGATCTGGTACAGGTGGCCGATGTTCAGTGGACCCCACTGCGGGCCGACCGCGTTCTCGAATGAGGCCTTGAGTTCGTAGCCGTAGCTGGGTCCGCTGGCGAGCAGGGCCAGGACCGCGTGCTGGATTGCCATGTCTCCCCTTCCACCTCTTGCATTGTCACAATGTATCCCCCACAGTGGGTGCCAGCACAGGGGAGGCGCCTTGTTCAATGTCATCTGGCAACAGCTTCGTGGCCGTGCCGGGCGGTCGGTGGCACTGCTGCTCGGCGTACTGGTGGCCACGACCGGGTTCGTCGTGCTCACCGGCACCACCACCGCGTCCCGGTTGCAGGTGATCGGCACGGTGGAGCAGAACACCCGCGCGGCGTACGACATCCTGGTCCGCCCGGAGGGGGCTCGGACCCCGCTGGAGGCGGAGCGTCGCCTGGTCCGTCCCAACTACCTCTCGGGCTTGTTCGGTGGCATCACCAAGGAACAGTACGACCAGGTGAAAGCGCTGGCGGGGGTGGAGGTCGCGGCTCCGATCGCGATGCTCGGCCATACGACGTCGGTGGTGCAGACCCAGTTCGACCTGACCGACGCGATCGACCGCAGCGTCGACCGGCAGGTGATCCGGGTCGATCCGACCTACGTCGCGGAGCGGGGTTTGTCCACCTCCGCAGCCCACCCCAGGTACGTGTACCTCACCAAACGGCCGTTGATCTTCCCGGTGCTCGGGGACACGTTTGATTTCACTGCGCTGCCCTACTCCGACGGCCGCTCGTACAACGTCGAGCGCTGTGGCCCGGTGCCACTGGAGGTCCTGACAGGAGGACGCACCGAACCGGTGTGCGACCCCAGTTGGTACCCGGACGGGGAATTCGTTCCCATCAGCGAGCGTCAGGCCTGGTCGGTCGACGCAGCCCGGCTGCTGCCCGATGGCCGCTTCGAGTACGGCTCCGCCTGGGTCCCGCACCGATCCAGCGACCGGCTGGTGATGTCCCTACCACTCACCGTGCCGTATCTACTCGCCGCTGTGGATCCGGAGGCCGAGGACCAGTTGGTCGGGCTCACCGGCGCGCTCGTGGACGGGCGGCCGCTGAATGCCGACGACACCGTTAGCATGAGCCCGAACGGCTCGGCTCGGCTGTTCCCGGTGCTCGCCACCAGCCATCCGTACGTCGACGGTGCGATCCGCGCCAGCTACCACCGGCTCGCCGCACCGCCGCCGGTGACCGGGACGCCGCCCGAGCGGCTGAAGCGGGTGCTGAGCAAGGTTCCGGCTGTCCCCGCCGGCAACAGCGAACAAGACCTCGCAGCGGGTCACCGCGCCCAACTGGCCGAAGGACTGGGCGATACATGCTGCTTCGGCCAACTCCAGGTGGTGGTGCAGCCCGGACACACCGAGTACGACCAGCTTCCCGACGGCACGCTCCGGCCGCGCACGTTCGCACCGAACCTGGACGCCTACGGCGGCAAGCAGGAGTACAACTACGTACCCCTGCCTTGGCTCTCCGACGACCTCGCCTACCGGCCTCTGACCAGCCTGTCGTTGCTCCACGGCTCCGGACCGGTCCGCCAGTGGCAGGCGGTGGGTGTCTTCGACCCGGGGAAGCTGGCCGGTTTCAGCGAGCTGTCCCAGGTGCCGCTGGAGACATATGAACCACCGCTGGCCGAGGGCACCGATGAGAGCAGCCGCGAGGCACTCGGTCATCAGCCGCTGCTACCCAGTGGCAACCCGGCCGGGTACCTCTCCGCCCCGCCGCTGCTGCTGACCAACCTGGCCAGCGTGCCACAGCTGCTAGAAGGAGGCAGCAGCCCGCAGCGATCAGCGCCCATCAGTGCGATTAGGGTCCGGGTCGCCGACGTCGACGGTTACAGCGAACGGTCGGCCGAACGGGTCCGGCTGATCGCCGAGCAGATCGCCCGGGACACCGGCCTGGAAGTCGACATCACGCTGGGTTCCTCACCCGATCCGCAGACCGTCGAGGTGCCCGCTGGCTCGTTCGGCCGACCGCAACTCCGGCTGACCGAGAACTGGTCCGCGCTCGGCGTCGCCTCGACCATCGTGCAGGCGGTCGACCGTAAGAGCCTGCTGCTCTTCCTGCTGGTCCTGGTGGTCTGCACGCTGTTCCTCGGCAACGCCGTGTCCGCTGCGGTACGGGACCGACGGTCCGAACTGGCCGTGCTCGCCTGCCTCGGCTGGCCGGCACGGCGGATCACCCAACTGATCCTCGGAGAGGTGGCCGTACTCGGGCTGGCGGCCGGACTGCTCTCCCTCGCGCTCGCGCTGCCCATCTCCGCAGCCCTCGGCCTCGGCATCGGATGGCAGCGAGCCCTACTCGCCCTACCGGTGGCGCTGCTACTCGCACTCACGGCTGGCCTGCTACCCGCGCTGCGGGCCAGCCGCGCCCACCCCGCCGCCGCACTCGGGCCGCCGGTCACGACTGCCCGCTGGGTACGACGACCACGCACCTTGCTCGGCCTGGCCATGGTCAACCTCGTCCGCACCCCCGGCCGCACCCTGCTTGCGGCGAGTGCCCTCGCCATCGGGGTCGCCGCGCTGACCCTGGTGTCCGCCGGCGCGTACGCATTTCATGGTGCGATCGTCGGCAGCCTGCTCGGCGACACCATCTCGCTCAGCATCCGCGGACCCGACGCCGCAGCAGCAGCGGCCACCGTGCTGCTCGGTGCCGCCGCCGTCGCCGACGTGCTCTACCTCAACATCCGGGACCGGGCCCGCGAACTGGCCACCCTGCAGGCCATCGGCTGGACCGACACCCTACTCAGCCGCCTGATCACCTACGAGGGACTCCTCCTGGGGCTGCTCGGCGCCACCGCCGGTGCCGCACTCGGCCTGGCCGGCACCACCTGGCTGGTCGGCGAACTTCCGCAAACCCTCGTACTGGCCACCACCGTGGTGGCGGTGGTCGGCACAGCGGTCACCTGTCTCGCCGCGCTCATCCCCGCGCACCTCCTACGGCGGCTACCGACCGCTCAACTACTGGCCGAGGAGTAACCGATGCACGCCGTCAGCGGAGCCGAAATCCACATCACCGGCCTCGTCAAACACTTCCGGACCGGAACAGCACCACTCAAAGCCGTCAACGACGTGACACTGGAGATCACCGCCGGGTCGATGGTGGCCCTGACTGGACCCAGCGGTTCCGGAAAGTCCACTCTGCTGCACCTGATCGGTGCGATCGAACAGGCCGACGCCGGCACCATCCGGATCGACGATCTGAAGATCACCACTCTACGGCGCGCTGCCCTCGCCACCTACCGGCGACAAGTGGGATTCGTCTTCCAACGCTTCCACCTGCTACCCGCGCTGACCGTGCTCGACAACGTCATCGCGCCGGTACTGCCCTACCGAACCCGCGGCGCCGACCACTCGACCCGGGCCCGCGAACTACTCGCCGACGTCGGACTCACCGGCCGGGAACGCGCCCTCCCGGCCCAACTCTCCGGCGGCCAGCAACAACGAGTAGCGATCGCCCGAGCCCTGATGGCCAAACCCCGACTCCTCCTCGCCGACGAACCCACCGGCAACCTGGACTCCACCACCGGAAACCAGATCCTCGCCCTACTGCAACGCCTCAGAGCCGAACACCAGATGACCATCATCCTCGCCACCCACGACCAACGCATCGCCGCCCGCTGCGACCGACTCCTCCGACTCACCGACGGCCAGATCGTCGACGACCTAGACCTCACCAACGGCGAAGACCCCACCGACACCCTCAGCCGAGCCAACCGACTACGGCTCTGACCCCCACCACAGCAACCACCGGCCAATCCCAGCATCCGCTTCTGCCGCAAGTCGCGCGTGGTCTGGCCGAGCGGCCGGAATCTGCCCGGTGAGGAACCAGCGTGCTGCCGAAGCGGTCCAGGTGTGGGCCTGACGTCACGCTGCCGCCATCGAGTATCCATCGGCGGCGATTTCCTCGTGCAGTCCCCCAACGCACACTGGCAGATCCGCCAGCCCAGGGTCGGTCGCTGACCATTGTGAGGCGGGGAGCGCACTCATGTGTCGGGGCGGGTATCCGCCAGCCACGTGGTGAGCATCCGGCTGGTGTCCTCGCCGAGTGCCAACACCGCTTGTGCCGCCAATACGGCGAGCTCGTCGTGCTGGGCGGCGGTGACCGACAACTGCGGCCGAGGGGTGCGGCGCCAGGTGGTTCGTGCGCCGTCGCGGGCGAGGCAGGTCACGTCGGCCTTGCCACGTTCAGCCAGACGTGGGTCCGGGTCGAGGGTGAGCATCAGGGCAGCACGCAACTGGACGTCGACGCCCTGGCCACACAGGAGGCGGTAGCCGGCCCGACGCAACTCCACCCGGCCATCCGCCAGCAGCTCCCACGGCAAGCCCCGCGGCAGGGCACCGGTCAAGGGCCGCAGCGCGGCGGTCACCTCCCGGACCACCGCCGGCGACGGATCCCACAGCAGCGGAAGCATCTCCTGCACGACAACTGCATCGAGCAGGCGCAGGCCCCGTACCGCCTGGGCGCGGACCTTGGCTTGCGGATAACTCAGCAGCGGACGCAGCAGCGGGGTATCCGCTGCCGAGCCGGCCTCGGCAAGCCCAACGATCACACCCAGCGCCGGCTCTCCGGCGCTGACCGCAGTCCGGTAATGCGCCCGGGCGTCGATGCCGATCCGACGCGCCGCGTCCCGCGCTACCGCCCGGACCAGCGGCGCATCATCGTCCAGGTACGCGGCAACCTGACTGTCCTGACCAACCCGCACCAGCCCGGTCAACGCCACCACCCGTACCTCAGCCCGAACCGACCGGGCCAGACGATGCAGAACGTCATGCCGGCGGGTCCAGACCGCCTCACGACAGGCCGCCTCAGCTGCCCGGACCCGAATCCCCACATCCGCATCAGTCTCGGCGCAGGCCACGTAGTCGGGCAGACGCAGCCAGCCCTGAGCCACGACAACGTCGAACACGAACCGCCGCTGCCTGCGGCAACCCGATCCCAGCAGCCCGCGCCACACCTCCGCCGGGCTCGACAGCAACGCCGCCTGTACCTGGATGACGGCGAAGCCACCACGCAGCCGCGCGTCGAGGCGCAACGCCATCGGCAGCACCGCCGGCAGGTAACGACCTGGATCATCGGCGAGCAACAACGCCAGCCCGGCCCGCGCCCGGTCCCGGACCGGCTTGACCCAATCACCGGCACGCAGCACCAGGAACGGCATCACCTCCGGGCACGGCCGACCGACCATCGCCGCGACCGCGCGTTCCCGGATCCGCCCGTCCCCAAGCATGCTCGCCAGCGCCATCGCGACAGGCCCCGACGACGCGACCGAAAAACGCGCCCCGACCCGCCACAACGCGGACTCCTGGTACGGGCCACACCACGGCGCCCGCCGCGCGTGCCGGTCCAACCGGACCACCACCCCCGCAGCGCCAGCCACCAACATCAACGCCGACCCCGCCACCACCTCATCACCGGCAGCATCGACCTCGAACAGAACCTCGACCAGATGGTCCAACGCCTCCCACCGACCCGCAGCGGCACCGTCGACCGCGACCCGCACCGCCCCGAGAGGCCCACCCTCCCCCACCGACGACCGCTGAACCCCGCTGCCCCGTCTCCCCCAGATCACCCCGACATCCTGCCCGAGCCAACACATCCGATCGAACTCGATCCGGCCCGATCATCGACCCCACAGACGGCTTCGCTGCTTCCACCCGCCGCACCCGGCCGCTGAGGCACCCGCTATCGCCCCAGCACCATCCCCGCGCGCCCTACCGGCCTCTCGGCACCTCGCGACTGCGACGACGCGTGCAACGTTGGGGTTCGAGTCGCCTCGAAGGTCAACACCCCGAAATCGAGCTTGACCAGGCGTGTTGGCATCGGGTGTGTGTCGGGATCGACACAGACCGATACCCAGCGCGGGATGCGGCTTATCGGCGCGATTCCGCTCGGCTGATCAGGCCGCCTTGACGGGTCCCGAGCCAGGCCGTCGGGGCCCGTCATTGCGCGTCAGCCGGACGCGTCTCCACGACCTGACGTGGTGCGCGCTCATGGCTCCCCTCTGTGTCAAGACACCGCCGGGAGGAGAGCTCTATCCTGGGTGGCGGCGGGTCCGGGGAGTGGACTTCTCCGAAGAGCCGGCTTGGGGATGCGAGTCGGTCGCGCTGGAGCCAGTTGCCGTTCCCCGGTGTCCTCCCGGGCTCGCCGCCGTGGCCACCGCGTCGTTGATCATGCTGCGGTAGACGATGTCGGACAGGCGTCGTTTCAGCGCACGCATGGCCTCCATCGATGTCTTGCCGCCGGCTTTCTTCCGGTCGAAGTAGGTGCGTCCTTCGGTGGGGTTGCGGAGCTGGACGGTGGCCATGATGTGCAGTACCCGGTTGATCTGCCGGTTCCCGGCGCGGGAGAGCCGGTGGCGTACCTGCTCGCCGGAGGACGCGTCGATGGGGGCGGTGCCGTTCCAGGAGGCGAAGTGGGCCCGGTTCGGGAACCGGGTGATGTCGCCGACCTCGACCAGCAGCCGGGCGGCGCCGGAGGGTCCGATGCCGTGCAGGTTCATCAGCGTGGTGCCGGTGGAGGCGACCAGTTCCTTGAGTTCCTTGTCGGCTTCCTTGGAGCGTCGGTAGATCCGCTCGAGGTCGGCGATCAGCTCCGCGGCGACCCGCCGTCGGGCCTTTCCGACGGCGTCTCGGGGCCGGACGGTGGCCAGCAGGGCCTTGGCTTGGGCGGCGGACAGGCTCTTCTTCGCTCCACCGGGGATCAGTTCCAGCAGCAGTTGGTGCAGCTGGGAGACCATCCGGGTGTGGTCGACGCCGAGGGAACGGCGCCGGTCGACCAGAATCCGCAGCAGGGCCAGCTGCTCGTCGTTGACCACCGGGCGAAGCCCGGCCATGCGGGTGCCGACCAGCGCGATGGAGTGGGCGTCGGTGGCATCGGTCTTACGGCCCTGCCCGGTGGCGAACACCCGCGCCCGGGCGGACAGCTTCGGTGGCACGTCGACGACCTGCTCGCCGTCGGCCAGGAGCCGGTTGGCGATGTGCCGGCCTATCCCTTGGCAGCCCTCGATCGCCCAGACCCGGTTCGGCCACCGGCTGGCGTACTTGCGCATCGCCGTGTAGCCGTCGCGGTCGGTGTCGAACCGGCCGCCACCGACGATCGTCTCGTCGCGGGCCATGACCTCGATCGTGGCCGAGCGCTTGTGCGGGTCCATCCCGATGACCACACGATCCGGCGTGATGCTCAACAGGTCCTCCGATGCTCGATCTACCTGGTTCATCGAGCCGGGAGGGCAACGCTACTTCGAGCCGAGCAAACCCCTCTTGAGCCTCTCCCCGCCCTGGGGCGACGCCCGGGCCGCGCAGGCCAAATGAGAGCCACACGACCAGCGTGGGCAGCCGAAATGAGAGCGACAACCCGGGCGCCTCGACCGAAGCCTGGCCGGGCCACGGTCGCAGCTCAATGAGCGTTTTTCATCCTGGGTAGATCGGGTTTTCGACGTGGTGCAGGACGAGGATCGCCTGCACGATCGCGGTCGTTCGGGATGGGCTGCAGTGCAGCTTGGTCAGGACTTTCCACGTTTTCAGGGTGGCGACAGCGCGTTCGCCGTGGGCGCGGATGCGGGCGTGGGTCTTGTTCACGGCCTTCTGTCGGCGTGACAGGGTCGGGCGGTAGCGATGGCGCTTGAACGGTGTGCGGACTGAACCGCCGGCTCCTTGGTACGCCTTGTCCGCGAAGGTCATCACGTTCGCGCCGGTCACCGTGGCGACGATGTCGTGGGTGCGGGCGGCGGTCAGGTCGTGTGTCGAGCCGGGCAGCGCGGCCGACGTCCAGACGAGGCGTCCGGCCGGGTCGGCGATGACCTGCACGTTCATCCCATGCCGTCGGTGTTTCCCGGAGTAGTACGGCTTCTGGTCGTACACGCGGTCGATCGGTATCAGGGTGCCGTCGAGGATCGCGTAGGCCAGCCGTCGGATCCTGTTCATCGCCTGGTGCAGGTCGTCGGCGGTCGCGGCGAGCAGGGTGATCTTCGTGGTCATAGCGCCAGGCGGTGGCCACTCCAATGGCGAACCCGGCGGCCAGGCGGGCAAGGGTGTCGCCGTTGCGGAGATGGGCCAGCACGAGCAGGGCTTGGCGGCCGGGGTCGAGGCGGCGCCACCGGGATCGGCGCTGGTGGCGATGGGTACGGATCAGGTCGGCGACGTGGTTCAAGGATCGAGTGGACAACGGGATCGAGGCAGGGTAAGACAGCAACGAGGCTCCCGGGAGGGGCATCTTTCTTGGTCGATTGCTTGTCTTACCGGGAGCCTCACCTCACCCGGCTACCGGCCCCTTCGCGCCACTGACCTGCACCACCAGGTTGGAAAAGGCTCAATGAAACAAGTAGCCGAGATGAGTACGCTGAACATGAACATTGACACCGGGCCCGGCCAGTCGAATCGTCGATTCTTCTGGGTGGGGATTTGGCATTGTGATGACCAAAGAATGTGATCGATAGTCAGCCGGTATTCGCGAAGCGGGTTCGTGAGTGGTGCTATCAGATCCCGCAGCTGCCTACCGGCGACATCAGGTCATGTTCGGTCCCTGCCCGCGGCAGCATTGCGTGTGGCATCGCGTAGTGCGATGAAGACATCGAGCGGTCGGCTGACTTGGGGGATCCAACTGCGGTCCTCCGGCCAGAATAGCCACGTCGAGTAGTTCAGGATCCGTCCGAGGACGGAGGTTTCACGAGTTGCTTGCAGATGCTCTCGGCGCTTGTCTAGAAAGACTTCCCCGACGTTGAGGGCTAGATCGATTGGCCCCTGGTAGGCGACGCATCCCATGATAGAACTGACGGGCGTCTCGTGGATCCGTTGGGTTAAGAGGCCTCTTCGGTGAACCAGGCGTCGATCAGTCAAGATATAAATCTCACCGTAATGATCGGCAATCCTGAATGCGCTCCATAGGGCGAAGAGCGCCCAAATGAGCGTCTCGACCCCGCCGACGTCCACATCGATCAAGATCGTCGTAGCGATGGCGACCACGAGGCCTAACAAGATCGGTATCAGGCTGGGGGCTGGGTGCCGCCGAAACTCTCGGATCACGGTCTCTCCGGGCCGTGCAAACGGGGCCGGAACAGCTGGCATCTCTACCGGGAAGCGAATGTTTTCCAGTTCCGGGATGTCGTCGGCGATCGGCTTTCCGCTGGGCCAGGAAAATGATTCGGCGTGCTCTCGCAGATAGCGGCGGGCCCGGCCGAATCCCAACGGCAGCCGTAGAGTGGCCGCGGCGATGAGACGTCCGTTCGGGAGATGTCCCGCCGCGCGTCCACGCTCGTCGACAACGATTCGCGCAGCGCGCGTGGCCACTGCCGGCAGGTCTGGCCGCTCATCCTGGAGGACGAAGACAGCCTCGTCGGTGAACCGACGGGTGAGGTCACCATCGGCCTCCACCCCGGCGGCCGCAGCGCGGGTATCTACCCGTCGGCCGAGCGGTGCCAGCAGGCGAACGAGGCGGGGATGAAGTCGCTGTTGAACCCAGTCCACGAGGCCGGTCGACCGCAGCACCTGCTCGATCGGGCTCTGCTCTCCGGCTAGTACTCCAACGTCACTTGGCCTGTCTGCGCTGGTAGTGGGATCGGCGGGCTCGGGCTTGGGATGTTCGTCGCCAGATTGACCAGTGCAGGGTG
>NZ_JBITKL010000033.1:0-54899 GCF_044460945.1 Micromonospora sp. NPDC049903 | reverse complement strand
TCGATTGTCCTCACAAACCATCGATGATCAACGCGGTGGCCGTCTTCATGCCCACGCCACGCCCAACGCCGAAGCCAAGTGACGTTGGAGTACTAAGCTGACCCGGTTGTTAGCAGGGGACCCCTCCTCTACCGGAGGCGTTAGCAGGGGTCCCCTCCTTACCCGACGAGGGGGCGTGGCGTGCTGGTCGTGCACGGGGTGTGGCTGCCTGGTCGCGGTCTCGCCGTCTGGGCCGAGGACAGCACCCGGGACCCGGAGACGCCGCGCCGACCGGGGCGGGCACCCCGGGAACGGCCCCACCCGTTCGCCGCCGACCACGCCGCGCTGACCGCCGTCGTGGGCGAGGCCGCCGAACCGGCCGACCTCGGCACCGTGTTGCTGAGCCTGCCCACCCGGGGCGGCGCGCCGGTGGACTCGCCGGAACTGGTCCGGACCACCGTCGTGGCACCGGCCCGGGGCCGGGTCACCCTGGCCGGTTGGCGGGTGCCCGTGCTGGCGTACGGTCCGGACGCCGCCCTGGTGCTGCTCCGCGGCCTCGACGGCGTGTCCGCCGTACCGGGTGCCGCCCTGCGACACCTGGCCGAGGTGGCCGCCTTCGCCGTCGACCTGGCCGGTCGGGGCCGCGTCCTGCCCGGCCTCACCGCCCCGCCGACCCCTCACCCGCCCTCCCCGGCCCACGAGGCCCCTCAGGCCCGCCAGCCCCGACGACGGTCCACTGCCCGGACCGGGTCGACGGCGGCTGGCGCCGGGCGACCGGGAGACGGCGTACCCGCGCGTGCGGTGTGGCGTCCGCTGCTCACCGGCACCGACGCGGCCTGGGCGCGGTCGTTGGCGCTGGCCCTGCCGCCGGTCGCCCGCGCGGTGGTCGAGACGGACCTGCCCGCCCTGCCGACGCCCGGCAGTGCCGTCGGTTCCCCGGCGCGCCGGACGAGCGGCTCGGCGCGCACCGCCCGGCGTGAAAGTGAACAGGGGTCCCCTGCTCTACCTGAGGCGTTAACAGGGAGCCCTTCCTTACATCTGGGGGATGCGCTGGATGTGGTGACCGACGCGGCGGTGCGGGCGGCGCTGCCGGAGACCGCGCTGGCCAAGGGCGTACGCCCCGGCACGGCGGTGGCGTCCTGGCTCGGCGCGCTGACCGGGCCGCACCGTGAGTTCACCGCCGAGCCGGCGGCGCTTGACCTGCTCCGCTCCGAGTTGGACGCCTGGCAACGGGACGCCGCAGGCGGGACGGTACGGGCGAGCTTCCGGCTGGTGGAGCCGTCGACCGAGGAGGTGTCCGGCCCGGTGACGGTGGTGCCGCTCGACCTGGACGCGGCGGTGGCGGACCCGGGCGGGTGGCGGGTGGAGTTCGGGTTGCGCGCGGCCGACGAGTCGGGTCTGCACGTCGACGCCGGTGAGGTGTGGCGTGGCGAGGGCGACGCCGTCGCGGGCGCCCAGCCGCAGGAGACGATGCTGGCCGAGCTGGGCCGGGCCAGCCGCCTCTGGCCGGAGCTGGACACGGCGCTGCGGACCGCCACCCCGGAGGCGCTGGAGCTGGACGCCGACGGGGCACACCGGTTCCTGCGCGAGGGCGCGCCGATGCTGCACGCCGCCGGGTTCACGGTGCTGCTGCCGTCGTGGTGGCAGCGGCCCGCGTCGCGGTTGGGCGCGCGGCTGCGCGCGGGCTCGCGGGCCGCGCCCGGCACGGTCAGCGGACCGACCGACCGGGTCGGGTTGGACGCCCTGGTGGACTACCGCTGGGAGGTGGCGCTCGGCGACCATCCGTTGACCGAGGAGGAGTTGGCCCGGCTGGTCGAGGTGAAGACGCCGCTGGTGCGACTGCGCGGCCAGTGGGTCGAGCTGGACCCGAAGCGGCTCGCCGCCGGTCTGCGCCTGTTGCGGTCCACCGGCGAGCTGACCGTCGCCGACCTGCTGCGGCTCGGGCTCGCCGACGGTACGCAGCCGGACGCCCTGCCGGTGCTGGAGGTGACCGCCGACGGGGCGTTGGGTGACCTGCTCGCCGGGGCGGTGGAGCGTCGGCTCACGCCGCTGGACCCGCCGCCGTCGTTCCACGGCACGCTGCGGCCGTACCAGCGGCGGGGGCTGGCCTGGCTGGCCTTCCTCCAGTCGCTGGGGCTCGGCGGGGTGCTCGCCGACGACATGGGGCTGGGCAAGACGGTGCAGTTGCTGGCCCTGCTGGCCGGTGACCCGGCCGAGGCCGGGCCGACCCTGCTGGTCTGCCCGATGTCGCTGGTGGGCAACTGGCAGCGGGAGGCGGCCCGGTTCGCCCCGGAGCTGCGTGTGCACGTGCACCACGGCGCGCAGCGGGCGCGGGGCGACGACGTCGGTGCCGCCGCGCAGGAGGCGGACCTGGTGCTCACCACGTACTCGGTGGCGGCGCGGGACGCGGTGGACCTGGCCGGGGTGGACTGGCACCGGGTGGTGCTGGACGAGGCGCAGGCGATCAAGAACGCCGCCACCCGGCAGGCCGAGGCGGTGCGGTTGCTGCCCGCCCGGCACCGGCTGGCGGTCACCGGTACGCCGGTGGAGAACCGGCTCGCCGACCTCTGGTCCATCATGCAGTTCGCCAATCCGGGGCTGCTCGGTCCGGCCGCGACCTTCCGCAAGCGGTTCGCCGAGCCGATCGAGCGGCACGGCGACGCCGACACCGCCGAGCGGCTGCGCCGGATCACCGGCCCGTTCGTGCTGCGTCGGCTCAAGACGGACGCGTCGATCATCTCGGACCTGCCGGAGAAGCTGGAGATGGAGGTCGTCTGCAACCTCACCGCCGAGCAGGCGGCGCTCTATCGGGTGGTGGTCGACGACATGATGGCCCGGATCGAGTCCTCCGACGGCATCGAGCGGCGGGGTCTGGTGCTGGCCACGATGACCCGGCTCAAGCAGGTCTGCAACCATCCGGCGCAGTTGCTGCGCGACGGTTCCCCGTTGGACGGACGCTCCGGCAAGCTGGCCCGGTTGGCGGAGATCCTCGACGAGGTCCTGGCGGCGGGGGAGAAGGCGCTGCTGTTCACCCAGTACGCCGAGTTCGGCGGGATGCTGCGCGGTCACCTGGCGGCCCGGTTCGGCCGGGAGGTGCTGTTCCTGCACGGCGGGGTCGGCAAGGCCGAGCGGGACGAGATGGTGGCCCGCTTCCAGTCCGACGACGGTCCCGCCCTGTTCGTGCTCTCCCTCAAGGCCGGCGGGACGGGCCTGACGCTGACCGCCGCCAACCACGTGGTGCACGTCGACCGGTGGTGGAATCCGGCGGTGGAGGACCAGGCCACCGACCGGGCGTTCCGGATCGGGCAGCGTCGACGGGTCCAGGTCCGCAAGTTCGTCTGCGCCGGCACGGTGGAGGAGAAGGTCGCCGCGCTGATCGCCGAGAAGCGTGGCCTGGCCGCCTCGGTCGTCGGCACCGGCGAGCAGTGGATCACCGAGTTGTCCACCACCCAGTTGCGGGAGCTGTTCGCGCTGGAGGCCGGGGCGGTGGCCGAGTGACCGAGGGCAGGTTCGCCGACTACGGTCCGCCGCGTCGAGTCGACGGCGGGCTGCGCGCCCGCAGCACCCGGGGCGCCATCGGGGTGTCCTGGTGGTCGCGGCGGTTCCTGGAGGTGCTGGAGTCGTTCGCGCTCGGCACCCGCCTCACCCGGGGCCGGGCGTACGCGCGAGCCGGCCAGGTGGTACGCCTCGACGTCCACCCCGGACGCGTGGACGCGGTGGTGCAGGGCTCACGGCCTCGGCCGTACCAGGTCCGGGTGGCGTTGCCGCCGTTCCCGGCCGACCTCTGGACGCGGATCGAGACGGCGTTGGCCGCCCAGGCGTTCTTCAGCGCCCGGCTGCTCGCCGGTGACCTGCCGGCCGAGCTGGAGGAGTTGCTCGCCACGCTCGGCGCACCGCTGTTCCCCGCTGCGGTGACCGACCTGGAGCAGCACTGTTCCTGCCCGGACGCGGCGGTGCCCTGCAAACACCTCGCGGCCACGTTCTATCTGCTGGCCGAGGCGTTCGACGCGGACCCGTTCGCCCTGCTGCACTGGCGGGGCCGCAGCCGGGACGACCTGCTCGCCCGACTGCGCGAGCTGCGCGGCACCCCGACCGGGTCCGTCCACGTCGGCCCGCATGCAGGCGGCCCGAGCGTAGGCGGCCCGAGCGCAGGCGGCCCGACCGCAGGCGCACAGCCGGCAGGCGGCCCGGCAGCGAACGGTGCTGCCGACCGGTCGTCCGGCGGCGACGTGGGTCTCCCGGCGGCCGGTGCGGCACGGGTCCTCACCGATCTGCCGGCCCCGCCGCTCGCCGAGACGGTCGACCGGTTCTGGCTGCCGCCGGTGCCGCTGCCGGACCGCCCGCCGAGCCTGGCGAGCCGGCCGGACCTGTTGTTGCGGCAACTCGGCGCACCCGCACCGGCGATCGGCGGGCCGGGTCTGGCCGAGCGTCTGCGCCAGGCGTACCGGCAGCTCGGCGAGTGAACGGACCGCTGGTCAGACCCAGCGGTGCCGGTACCGCCACATCAGGGCGGTGTTGACGACCAGCAGGACGGCGTACACCGCCCCGGCCAGTCGGCCGGCGAGTACGGTCGTGGCCGGCAGGGCCGCCCACAACACGATGGTCATCAACAGCAGCATCCGGCCGCGTCGCATCCGGGAGCGGTTGTCGAGCCGGGCGAAGAACGCCGGATCGCTTTCCCGGAGATTGCGGGTGATCTGCTCGAAACGGCGCTGGTCCTCTTTGCTGAGCATGTGCCTTCCCCTCACGCGTTCAGCAACGGCGCGGCGGAATACCCACTGCGGAGACGGCTCACGCTCTCCTGCTGGTCCTACTTTGGCCGGTCCGGTCGCCCGCACCGGCGGGAGCGCGGCGCAAGCGCGAAAGAACGGCGGCGGGAGCGCGTCCGGACGCCTGAGCGCCGCCTTAGTCCTGCCTTAAATCTGCCTGTGGGGTCGAACCGGTCCGACGTCGACCGGGCAGGTGGGATTGTCACCTACGGTCGGTGGCTCGGGTCGTCCGTGCTGCTCGCGAGGTGCGTACCTGGGTGACCGGTGCGGTAGGCGACCTCCGTTCGCGTTGAGCGTTGCCTTAAGTCGCCCCCGGCGGGCCCGACGGCCTGTCTTGTCGGGTCACATGCCGCTGACTACCTTGCCGGGGCAACCCCCTCCGGCAGCAGTCGTCGCACCTCACCACCCCCGCTCGGCCGTGAGCGCGACGCTGGGTAGAAACGGGAACGGTATGGCCGACCAGCATGTGCCACCCCGCCGCGACGAACGCGGACACGACCCCCGCCCGTACCCCCGATCCCGCCAGCCCCACCCGCACCCCGCACCCCGGCCGCACCAGGTCGACCCGTACCCCCGGCCCGGGCCGCACCCGGCCGACCCCCACGCCGCACCCCGGCAGCAGTACCAGGTCGACCCGTACGGCCATGACGGTCGCCCGCAGTGGATCGGGCCGGACGGGCACGGGGTACCGCCGATGCCGGTGGGCGGACCGCCCGATGCGGACGGTGACGGCGACGGTGGTCGCCGGGTCGGCCGGCGTCGGGCGCTGGCCGCGCTGGGCGGTACCGCCGCCGTGGTCGCCGGTGGCGCGGCCCTGGCGATGACGCCGCAGGTGCGCGGCCTCTTCGGCGACGGCGCGGCGGTCGCCGGGGATGCCACCGGAACCACCACGACCGACGGTACGCCGGCCCGTCCCAGCGGACAGCGACCGAGTACGGTCCGCACCTACACCGAGCAGAACGAGAGCTACATGGGCTCCCGCGCCGGTGAGGTGCTGAAGAAGAACGCCCCCAAGGGTGGTCGCGTCTACTCCGGCCCGGCGCAGGCCGCGGCGGAGACCAAGGTGACCGTCAAGACGGTGCTCAGCAAGGACCCGGCGACGCACCTGGCCCGCCGGTTGACCTTCGGGCCGACCGCCGCCGTGCTCGCCGAGATCAAGCAGCGCGGCATCGACGGCTGGGTGCGCTGGCAACTGGAGCCGGAGAAGATCGCCCCGACCCGGGCGGAACTCAAGCTCGCCGAACTGCCCACCCTGAACCTCTCGGTCAAGGAGCTACGCGAGCAGCGGGAGCAGCTCAACGAGCGGGGCGCCCAACCGGAGCGGGAGATGGTGGACGCCACCGTCGCCCGGCAGATCTGGTCGGACCGCCAGCTCTTCGAGGTGATGGTCGACTTCTGGAACGACTTCCTGCACGTCGCCGCCGAGTTCGACGGCGGTGAGGTGTACCGCAACTCGTTCGACCGGGACGTGGTCCGCAAGCACGCGCTGGGCAGCTACCCGCAGATGCTGCTGGCGGCCAACCGGCACCCGGCCCTGCTGCTCTATCTCAACCAGGTGGACTCCCGGGCGGACGCGGTCAACGAGAACCTGGCCCGGGAGAACCTGGAGCTGTACTCGGTCGGCGTCGACGGCGGCTACACCGAGGCCGACGTCCGCCAGGCCGCGCTGCTCCAGACCGGCCGGGGCGTCCAGGACGGCGCGTACGTCTTCCGCCCCGACCGCCACTACGTCGGCAAGGTCAAGATCCTCGGCTTCCGCCACGCCAACGACTCGGCGGACCCGAAGCGGGCCGAGGCGGCGATCGACGCGTACCTCACCCACATCGCGTTGCACCCGTCCACCGCGAAGTACGTGGCACAGAACCTGGCCGTCCGGTTCGTCTCGGACACCCCGCCGAAGTCCCTGGTGGACCGGCTGGCCAAGACCTACGGCGCGAACCATGGCCAGATCAAGCCGGTGCTGATGACATTGTTCAGCTCCTCGGAGTTCTGGGCGGCGGTGGGGCAGAAGGTACGCCGCCCGCTGGAGTACCTGGTCGCCACGTACCGCACCCTCGGCGTCTCCCCGGACGCGGCACCGGACCACGACAACGGCGACAACCGCCGCACCCCGTACGCGCGCGGCCTGCGGCAGGTCTCCGACAAGCTGCGCGAGCTGGGCCACCACCCGATGGGTCAGCCCACCCCGGACGGCTACCCGGACGTCTACGTGGCCTGGACGTCGGCGGGCACGATGGTCAACGGCTGGAACGAGGCCAACGAGCTGCTCGCCGCCAACCGCACCGTGTTCACCCACACCCGGCCGGAGAAGCTGGTGGCCGACCCGCCCGCCACCGCCGGGGCGTACGTGGACGCGCTGGCCCGACGGCTGGTCCGGCAGAAGCTGTCCGACCGGGAACGGGCGCTGATCCTCGACGTGGCCGGGGTCTCCGCCGGCACGAGGGTCGACGCGAACTTCGAGGGGGCGATCACCGCCGTCGCGCGGGCGATCCTCGCCTCCCCCCAGCACCACCTCCGCTGAGGCACCCGATGGAGGAGCCCGTGTACTCGTACCCCCTGCACCCGGAATGCCCCGACGTGCGGCGACTGGCCGACAACCCGACCGAGGCCCTGCTCCGGGCCGAGGCCGACGTGGTGGCCGCCGAGAACGCCGCCGAGGCGGACCGCTACCGGCGGCTGGAGGAGTTGGAGGAGGCCCAGCAGGACGGACGCGGGGTGACCCGGCGGACCTTCGTCGCCGGTGCCGCCGCCACCGCCACCGCGCTGGCCACCGCCCAGTTCGTCACCACCTCGGCGTCGTTCGCGGCCACCAAGACCGGCACGCTCGTGCACGTCTTCCTCTACGGCGGCCTGGACGGGCTCAGCCTGGTCGCGCCGAACGACGACCCGGTGCTCGACCGGGCCCGCCCGGACCTGCTGCTGCCCGACGACTCGCTGGCGCTCGGCCGGGGCTTCAAGCTGACCAGCGCGTTCCGGCCGCTGGAGCGGTGGCTGCGCGCCGGGCAGCTCGGCTTTGTCCCGGGCGTCTCCGACGAGCGGCTGTCCCGCAGCCACTTCCAGGCCGCCGACGCCTGCAACCTCGGCGGGCTGCCCGGCGAGACCGGCGGGCGGGGCTGGTTGGACAGCCTGGTCGACGCGCTCGGCAAGGGCACCGCGTTCCGCAGCGTCGGTGTCGGCAGCACGCTGCCCCGCTCGCTGGTGGGAAACAACGGGGCCATCTCGCTGAACAGCGTCGGCTCGCTGCGCCTCGCCGGTGACGAGCGGTACCGGGAGGGCACCGAGAAGGCGATCCGGGGCCTGTTCACCGGCATCAACCACCCGGTCGAGGAGGCGGTGCGCTCCGGGCTCGGTGCGCTGGCCACCGCGCGCCGGCTCTCCGCCGAGCCGTACCGGCCGGCCGGAGGCGTGGAGTACCGGGGCGTCGGCTTCGCCTTCCAGCAGCTCGCGCAGCTCATCAAGGGCGGCGCGAACGTCCGGGTGGCCACCGTCGGCATGGGCGGGTACGACACCCACGAGAACCAGGGCACCCGTGACGGCGGGCAGCTCTATCGACGGCTCAACGAACTGGCCGCCGCGCTGGCCGCGTTCTTCACCGACCTCGGTGACGCCGCCGACGACGTGACCGTCATGGTGTCCAGCGAGTTCGGGCGGCGGGTCGCCTCCAACAGCGGCGGCACCGACCACGGGCACGGCGGGGTGGTGACCATCCTGTCCGGCCGCAGACTCGCCGGTCCGCTGCTCGGCACCTGGAACGGATTGAACGCACTCGACTCCGGAGACGTCCCCGAGTACAACAACATGTTCAACGTCTACGGCTCGGTGGCCCAGGGCCGGTTCGGGCTCACCAACGCGGAGGTGGACAAGATCTTCCCCCGGATGAAGTACGCCCCGATGAAGCTGTACGCGTGACCCATCACGCGTACGCCGACCGCCGGTCCGAGCCACCGCCCCGCGCCGACGGTCGTCCGCCCGTGCCGTCGCTGCCGGTGGCGGCCCGACGCGGGCCCGCCGGTCGACGGCTGCTGACCGGTCTGTTCCTGGTCGGCCTGGTTGCCAGCGTGCTGCCCTGGTGGCTCGACACCCCGGCCGGTTCGCTCACCGACGCCACCGCGATGACCACCGCCGCCGGTCAGATCACCGGCCTGCTCGCCGGCTACCTGCTGCTGGTGCAGGTGCTGATGATGAGCCGGTTGCCGGTGCTGGAACGGGTGGCCGGCGGCGAGCGGATCGCCGCCTGGCACCGGGACCTCGGGGTCACCCTGCTGGTCGCGGTGCTCGCACACACCGCCTTCGTCCTGGTCGGCTACGGCGGCCTGACCGGCCGCTCGCCGCTGGACCAGGCCGGGGTGATGCTGCGCGAGTACCAGGACATGGTCTCCGCGTTCGCCGCCGCCGGTCTGCTGGTGCTGGTCGGGCTGACCAGCGTCCGGGCGGTACGCCGGGCGTTGCCCTACGAGCTGTGGCACGCCACCCACCTGGCCGGGTACGCGGTGCTGCTGCTCGGCTTCGCGCACCAGTTCAGCAACGGCACCCAGTTGTTCCGCCCCGGCCCGGTCCGCACCGGCTGGATCGCCTGCTACGGGCTGGTGGTCGCCGCCCTGGTGTGGGGACGGCTGGTCGGGCCGATGGTGTTCAACCTGCGGCACCGGCTGCGGGTCGCCGACGTGGTGGCGGAGAGCCCGGACACCGTCTCGATCTATCTGACCGGCGCCCGGCTGGACCGGCTGGACCTGCTCGGCGGACAGTTCTTCCGCTGGCGTTTCCTGACCCGGGGCTGCTGGTGGCAGTCGCACCCGTTCTCGGTCTCCGCCGCCGCCAACGGCCGCTGGCTGCGGCTGACCGTCAAGGTGGTCGGCGCGTACACCCGGGACCTGCGTGACCTCGACCCCGGCGTACGGGTCTGGGCGGCGGGGCCGTCGGGCACCTTCACCGCCGCGCACCGGGTCCGCGAGCAGGCGCTGCTGATCGCCGGTGGCAGCGGCATCACCCCGCTGCGGGCGATGCTGGAGGAGTTGCCGCCCGGCGCGGCGCTGATCTATCGGGCCCGCACCCCGGCCGACGTGCTGCTGCACCGGGAACTGGACTGGCTGGCCCAGGCCCGGGGCGTCCGGATCTGGTACGTCGTCGGTTCCCGCAACGACCCCGGCCCGCGTCAGGTGATGTCGCCGGACGGGTTGCGCCGGCTCGTGCCGGACGTGGCCCGCCGCGACGTCTACCTCTGCGGCCCGCCGGGCCTGGTCGAGCAGAGCCGGCGGCTGCTGCGCCGGATCGGCGTGCCACGCCGCCAGATCCACGTCGGCACCTTCGAGCTCTAGGCAGAGGAGTACCACCCCGATGCGTCGCGCGTTGTTCGCGATCACCGGCCTGGCCGCCAGCACCACCGCGATGGTGGTGCTCAAGGCCGCCCCGGGCACCGGCCAGGCCGCCCAGGAGCCACCGCCCGGCACGGCACCGACCACGGACGGGCCCCCGCCGCACGTCGACGTCGAGTCGGCGGCGCCGAGCCGTGAACCCCGCGCCTCCCGGTCACCGAAGCCCGCACGCAGCACCGAGGCCCCGGCGAGGCGTACCGACCCGTCCGACGCCGCCCGGACCCCCTCGGCCCCCCGCACCACCACCGCCGCCCCACGGCCCACCACCCGGACCGTCAGCGGGCCGGTGGTCGGCAACGAGTTCGGCAACGTGCAGGTCCGCATCACCGTGAACGGCAGCCGCATCGTCGACGCCACGGCGCTGGAACTGCCGGAACGGACCGCCCAGTCCGAGCACCGCAGCGACCTGGTCGACAGCCGGTACAGCGGCGTCGCGGGGCTGGTGGTCGCGCGGCAGAGCGCCGACCTGGACACCGTCTCCGGGGCGACCGCGACGAGCGAGTCCTACCGCCAGTCGCTCCAGGCCGCGATCGACCGGGCCCGCTGATGGCCGCCGGCACCGCGACCCGCCCCGGCCTGCGCCGGGTCGAGCACGTGATGGGTACGCCGATCAGCCTGGACATCGCCGACGACCTGCCCGCCGCCGAGCTGACCCGGCTCGCCGACGAGGTGTTCGGGTGGCTGCGCGAGGTGGACGCGCGGTTCAGCACCTACCTTCCGGACAGCGAGGTGTGCCGCTTCGAGCGGGGTGAGCTGCTGCTCTCCGAGGCGTCGGCGGACCTGCGGCGGGTGCTGGAACGCTGCGCCGACCTGTGGGGCGACACCGACGGCTTCTTCGACGCGTACGCCACCGGCGGGCTCGACCCGTCCGGGTACGTCAAGGGCTGGGCCGCCCAGGTGGCCTCGGACCGGCTGCTCGCCGCCGGTGCGGTGAACCACTGCGTGAACGCCGGTGGGGACGTGCGGGTGCGCGGTCGCTCGTCGACCGGGCGACCGTGGCGGATCGGGGTGCGGCACCCGTGGGACCCGTCGGCGGTCTGCCTGGTGCTGACCGGCACCGACCTGGCGGTGGCCACCTCCGGGGTCTACGAACGCGGTCACCACGTGCGCGACCCCCGGCGGGGCGCACCGGCGAAGGGCCTGCGGTCGGTGACCGTGGTCGGACACGACCTGGGGCTGGCCGACGCGTACTCGACCGCCGCCCTGGCCATGGGGGTGACCGGCATCGGCTGGGTGGACCGGCTGCCGGGGCACCGGCACGCGGTGGTCACCGAGGACGCCCGCTGCCTGCGCTCCACCGACCTGCCGTTGGCCGACTGACGGTGGGACGGGCGCTCAGGGCCAGCGGGCCGGTCGGTGCAGGATCGCGGGCCGGGAGCCGAGCGGCCGGGGACGTCCGGGACGCGAGCCCGGTGGTCGGGTGGCCGCCCAGCGGCGTCCGGGCCGGTGCCGGCGAGGCGGTTCGGCCCCGCCCTGGTGCTGCTCCGTGTGGTCGGTGGACATCGGATCCCCGCTCCCGGCGCGGGCGCGCCGTCGTGGTGCTCAACGAGCAATTCCCGTCGGGCGTCGCTGTCGGGTACCCCACCGAGTCGTCAGGTGGCTCAGCGGCCGCGTCGGGGCAGCGGCAGGTGGCCCGGGACCAGCGCGGAGGTCAGCGTGACGCCGCTGGCCCGCAACTCGTCGACGAGCGTGTTCTGCACCAGGTACGAGTCGGGGAGCTGCCAGCGGGCCTGCTCCGGCGCGACCGCCCAGCGGACCGGCCCCTCGGGCAGCCGGGTGGGTGGTGCCGGCACCCACGATCCGGGCCCGTGCCGCACCACGTGGAAACAGTGCTCCAGCTCGGGGCGCAGCGGGTCACCGGGGCGGACCAGGAACATCCAGCGTCCGATCGGGGTGACCAGCACCGGTCCGCGTACGCCGGGACCGACCGGGTGCGACCGGACCGCGTCGAGCACCCGTCGGCCCAGGTGGGCGGCGACCTCCAGCACGTCGAACGCGCGGCCGGTGGGCAGCAGGATGCCGTGCGGGCGGGACCGCCACCAGGTGGCCACCCGGGCCGGGTCGGCGCTGGCCGCGTGCTCCCAGTCCTCCAACGCGGGGTGGCAGCCGACCGTCGGGCAACCGGCCCGGCCGCAGACGAAGCGGCTGCGCGCCAGGCAGGCGCCGGGGGTCACCTCCCAGCCGTGCAGCGCGTACCGCACCGCGACGCGGCGCAGCCGGACCCGCTCCAACGGCGACAGTCGTGCCACGCTCGGTGCGACATTCCCCCACATTGGTGCCATCTCCCCTCGCCGGGCCGACCGGCACCAGCACATACGTCGAACAGCGTCACTGCCGTGGTCTGCGATCGTTTATTTGACAAAGTGGCCGATGCAACTTGCACGAAAAGTACGAGGATCGGCCGTACGGCTGACGCACAAGCAGTGCGACCAGCGAAAACCTGACGTACGGATGGATGGCCGCACCCGCGGATCAGCCCCCGGCTCCTGGCCAGGGCTCCAGCAGCAAGGGGAGGACTGGCGACATGGACGAACTGCCCATCGGGCGGCGGGTGGCCTACTGGCGTGGGCGACGCAAGATGTCGCAACAGGTCTTCGCCGACCGACTGGGCAAGTCCAAGAGCTGGGTCGACAAGATCGAGCGCGGAGTGCGGCGGCTGGACAAGTTCTCCGTGCTCTACGAGATCGCCGACATCCTCCAGATCGACGTGCAACTGCTGCTCGGCAAGGACCCGGAGCGGCGTACCGACACGATGAACTGCATCGACCAGGTCGAGGTCGAGGAGATCCGGGCCGCCCTGGAACGGTACGACTCGATCAGCGCCTACTTCGACGCGAAGCCGGACCCGCCGCCGCTCGCCGACATGGGCAAGGCCGTCACCCACGCCTGGCTCACCTACCAGTACGGCCGCTACGGCATGCTGACCCGGGCGCTGCCGAAGCTGCTGCGCGACGCCCAGGCGGCCGACGCCGCGTACGGCGGTGAACAGGCCCGACGCGCCGCGAACCTGCTCGCGCAGGTCTATCAGATCGCCTCCTCGGTGCTGCGCAAGCTGGGGGAGTGCGACCTGTCCTGGCTGGCCGCCGACCGCTCCATCGCGGTCGCCCAACGCGCCGACGACCAACTGCTCGCCGGGATCGCCACCACCCGGGTCTGCAACGCCCTGCTCGCCATGGGGCGTCCCCGCTCCGCGCTGGAACTCAACGTCCGCATCGCCGACCGGATCGCGCCGGGCGGCGGCAACGACAGCAAGGCCGACCGAGTCTCGGTCTACGGGATGCTGCTGTTGCAGGGCGCGATGGCCGCGGCGCGTACCGGCGACACCTCCACCTGCGCGGACCTGCTCGCCGGCGCCCGCGAGGCCGCCCTCGAACTCGGCAGCGACCAGAACCACTACTGGACGTCGTTCGGGCCGACCAACGTCGAGTTGCACCGGGCGGCGGCCGCCGTCGAGCTGGGCGACGGCGGGCGGGCCGTCGAGATCCACCGCACCAGGATCGTCAACCTGCCGTTCGACGCCATGCTGCCCGAACGCCGCGCCCATCACCTGCTCGACCAG
Source organism: Micromonospora sp. NPDC049903 (assembly GCF_044460945.1). Taxonomy (NCBI): domain Bacteria; kingdom Bacillati; phylum Actinomycetota; class Actinomycetes; order Micromonosporales; family Micromonosporaceae; genus Micromonospora; species Micromonospora sp. NPDC049903. The sequence goes on along the minus strand of NZ_JBITKL010000033.1, from coordinate 41,220 downwards.
GCCCGCGCCTACAACCAGATGGGCGACATGGCCAACGCCGGGGAGATGCTGCTGCGCGGTGACCGTCTGGCGGCGTCGGAGATCCGCTGTCGGCCGATCGCCCACGTGGTCATGTCCGAGGTCCTGCGTCGCACACGGGGTGCGCCGCCTTCTCCGATCGCGGAGTTGGCTGAGCACATGGGAGTAGGAGTATGAACTCGGAGCCGGCATGACCGGTTCGCACCGCCACGACGGGCACCAAGAGGTGCTGTACATCATCGCCTGCGGTTCGCCGTTGGCCCGAGACGTGGGCCGGCTCGTCGAGCTGGCCCAACAGGACGGCTGGGACGTCTGCGTGATCACCACGCCGGACGGCGCCAAGTTCGTCGACCGCACCTCGCTGGCCCGCCAGACCGGCCACCCGGTGCGTACGCACTACAAGAACCCGGGGGACCCGGACGTCCTGCCGTCGGCCGACGCCATCATCGTATGCCCGGCCACCGTCAACACGGTCAACAAGTGGGTGGCCGGCATCGCCGACACCCTCGCCCTCGGGTTGCTGGTGGAGGCACAGGGACGGGGCGTGCCACTGGTCGCCGTGCCGTACACCAACGCGGCGATGGCCGCCCACCCGGCCTTCCGCACCGGGATCGCCCGACTGGCGGAGTGGGGGGTGACCGTGCTCTTCGGCGACGACGTCTTCCCCCTGCACCCGCCCGGGACCGGAGAACGCCATCAGCACGCCTTCCCCTGGGCACTGCCGCTGACCGCCCTGCGCGACCAGCTCTGCCGGACCGGGTGAACCCCGGGCGGCACGCCGGATGAACGCCGAGCGGCACGCCGGGCGGGACTGGTGAAAGGAAGGGCACCTTATTAACGCCTCCGGTAGTACAGGGGTCCCCTGCAATCACCCCACCACCCCGGATGCCGCAACCTGCAACCCGCAGCCCGGGCCGTGGCCACCGCCACGGCCCGGGCACCGTCCCCCACCACCCCGCGCCGGGAGCCGCCAGTCGGGAGCGTGCCGACGCCGGGAGCACGCCCGCCGCGAGCGCCGAGGCCGGGAGCCGTCCGCCGTAAGCGTCGACGCCGGTGGCGACTGTGGCAGCGGGTGAGATGTCCGGGGTCGGCCGGGTGACGTCCCGGAGTGCCGCCGACGCCGGTAAGCTGGCGCGCCGTGAGCACAACCGCAGCCGTGCCGACCGTCGCCGACGTCGTGGCCGAGCTGGAGCGGCGCTATCCGCCCGCCTGGGCCGAGGAGTGGGACAAGGTTGGGCTGGTGCTCGGCGAGCCCGACGCCCCGGTCCGCCGGATCCTCTGCGTCGTCGACGTGGTCCCGGAGACCGTCGCCGAGGCCCTCGCCGCCCGCGCCGACATGATCATCGCGCACCACCCGCTGTTGCTGCGGGGCGTCTCGTCGGTGGCGCCGACCACGTACAAGGGCCGGATCATCCACCAACTGATCAAGGCCGACGTCGCGCTCTACGTCGCCCACACCAACGCCGACGTCGCCGTACCCGGAGTCTCCGACGCCCTCGCCGACCGGCTCGGCCTGACCGACCTGCGTCCGCTGGTGCCGTCCCGACCGGGCACGCCCGCCGCCGGTGAGGGCCGGGGGGCCGGGCGCATCGGCGAGCTGCCGCAGCCGCTGACCCTGGCCGAGCTGGCCCGGCACGCCGCCGCCGTGCTGCCTCCCACCGCGATCGGCGTACGCGCCGCAGGCGACCCGGACCGCACGGTGCGTACGCTGGCAGTCTGCGGCGGCGCGGGGGACAGTTTCCTGGCCGACGCGACCGCCGCCGGGGTGGACGCGTACCTCACCGCAGACCTGCGTCACCACCCGACCGGCGAACACCTCGCCACCGGTGGACCGGCGCTGCTCGACGCCACCCACTGGGCCACCGAACGGCCCTGGCTCGACGACCTGGCCACCGGGTTGCGCGCCACGATGCCCGACGTCGAGACCCTGGTGTCCGACCTGGACACCGACCCGTGGACCGTACACGCCGCCTCACCCGCCGCTCCGGAGCGATCCGCAGCGGACGACAAGGAGCCCCGACCGTGAAGGCTGACCCCCAGGTCCAGCGCCGCCTGCTCGACCTCCAGGCGATCGACACCGCCCTCGCCCAGCTCGCCCACCGCCGCCGGGCGCTGCCCGAGCGCGCCGAACTGGAGGCCCTCGCCCGGGAGTTGTCGTCGCTGGAGGACGAGCGGGTCCGTGCCCAGGTGGCCGTGGACGACCTGGACCGGGACATCGCCCGGTTGGAGAAGGACGTCGACCAGGTCCGCGCCCGCAAGAAGAAGGACGAGGACCGCCTCGCCGCCGGTGGCGGTCCGGCCCGCGAGCTGGAGGCGCTCCAGCACGAGCTGGTCTCGTTGAACCGCCGGCAGAGCGACCTGGAGGACGCCGAGCTGGAGCTGATGGAGCAGCGGGAGACCGCCCAGGCGACGCTCGACGGGGTGGAGCAGCGGCTGGCCGAGGTGCGTGAGCGGCGGGCCGCCACCGAGCAGCGCCGCGACGAGGCCCTGGCCGAGATCGGCCGCGAGGAGGAGTTCAAGCGCTCCGCCCGGCAGCCGCTCGCCGGTGACCTTCCCGGCGACCTGGTGCAGCTCTACGACAAGATCCGCACCGACACCGGGCTGGGCGCCGCGCTGCTGACCGCCGGCCGCTGCGGCGGCTGCCGGCTGGACCTCTCCGGTGCCGACCTGGCCCGGATCCGCAAGACCGACCCCGACGAGGTGGTCCGCTGCGAGGACTGCCGCCGGATCATGGTCCGGACCAACGAGTCCGGGCTGTAGCCGGTGGCACCGCGTACCGTGCTGGTCGAGGCCGACGGCGGCTCCCGGGGCAACCCCGGCCCGGCCGGCTACGGCGCGGTCGTCCGTGACCAGGCGACCGGCGAGGTGCTGGCCGAGTGCAGCGAGTCGATCGGCACCGCCACCAACAACGTCGCCGAGTACCAGGGCATGATCGCCGGCCTGACCGCCGCCGCCGAACTGGGCGCCAGCGAGGTCGAGATCCGGATGGACTCCAAGCTGGTCGTCGAGCAGATGTCCGGCCGGTGGCAGATCAAGCACCCCGGGCTGCGTCCGCTCGCCGCCCAGGCCGCCCAGATCGTCAGCCGGTTCGACACGGTCCGCTTCACCTGGATCCCCCGGGACCGCAACACCCACGCCGACCGGCTGGCCAACGCCGCCATGGACGCCGCCGCCATGTCGGGCACCGCCACCCCGAGCGTCACGCCACCGCGTACCGTCGAGTCACCGCGCCGCCTCGGCGGCCCGGAACCGGCCGGCGGCGGCGCGACCCAGGTCGCCGCCCGGGCCGAGTCGCCCGGCACCGACCCGAGCAGCGCCCCGGTCTCCTGGGAGCCGCGCCCCAGCTTCACCGCCACCCGGCTGATCCTGGTCCGGCACGGCGAGACCGAGTACACCGAACAGGGCCGCTACTCCGGGCGCGGCGACATCCCGCTCTCCGCGAAGGGCAAGGACCAGGTGCGGGCCACCGCCGCCCGGGTCGCCGCGCTCGCCCCCGACACCGCCGCCGTGGTCAGCTCACCGCTGTCCCGGTGTACGGCGACCGCCGAGGCCATCGCCGCCGCGATCGGCGACATCCCGGTACGCCGCGACCACGAGTTGATCGAGTGCGACTTCGGTGCCTGGGAGGGCCGGACCTTCGCCGAGGTACGCGAAGGATGGGCCGGTGAACTCGACGCCTGGCTCTCCTCGCCGAGGATCGCCCCACCCGACGGCGAGTCCTTCGACGAGGTCGCCCAACGCTGCACGCGGGTGGTGGAGCGGCTGCTCGCCGCGTACCCCGGTCAGACCGTGGTCGTGGTCTCGCACGTCTCGCCGATCAAGCTGATGCTGCGCGACGCGCTCGCCGCCACCGACGCCTTCCTGCACCGCCTCTACCTCGACGCCGCCGGCATCTCCATCCTCGACCGCTGGCCCGACGGCGGCATCGCCGTCCGCTCCGTCAACGAAACCCCCTACCTCCCCTAACCAGCCGGGTTCGGCCCGCGCGGTCGGCCTGCGCGGTCGGCCTGCGGGGTTGATCAAGAGCTTTTGGTCACCGTTCGTCGGTGAATCACCACCAAACCTCTTGATCAACCCCAGGGGGTACGGGTGGTGGGGGTGTTACTCGCCGAGGGGGCCGTTGGCGAGTTCGGTGACGATGTCCAGGTGGCCCAGGTGGCGGGCGTACTCCTGGACCAGGTGGAACAGCACCCGTTCCAGGGATGCCGGTTCTGCGCCGTTCCAGCGGGGGCCGGGGGCGCCGACGGCGGTCAGGTCGGCGCTCTGCACCACCGTGCGGGTGTGGGCGCCCTGCGCGCGCAGCTCAGCCACCAGGTCCGCCACGCTCGTCTCCGGCGGTACGTGCCAGCGGCCGTCCCGCCAGTCGCCCCACGGCTCCGGTACCGGTTGGCCCTGGAAGCCCCACTCGATCCAGCGCAACTCGACGAAGCGCAGGTGCCGCAGCAGCTCCACCGGAGTCCAGCCCGACGGCAACCGGCTCGCCCGCGCCTCCGCCTCGGGCAGCGCCGACACCTTGGCCAGCACGCTCTCCCGGAAATAGTCGAGGTAGCGCAAGAACACCTCAGCCCGCCCGTCGGCCGGGACCGTAGGCTCGGGAAACGGCGGCAGCGTCGTCATCGGCCCATTATGCGTACCCCCGGACGACCCGGCCTGCGGTCCTGCCGGCGCAATAGGCGGCGACCCGGTGTCGTTAGGATGAGCGTGCGACGGACGAGTCGACCGGGCGGTCGCGTCGGCGGGCTGCGGCCCGCCGCCGAGGAACGTCCGGACTCCACAGGGCAGGGTGGTTGTTAACGGCAACCCGGGGCGACCCGCGGGACAGTGCCACAGAAAACAGACCGCCGACCCCAAACGGGGACGGTAAGGGTGAAACGGTGGGGTAAGAGCCCACCAGCGCCCCGGGTGACCGGGGTGGCTCGGTAAACCCCACCCGGAGCAAGGCCAAGTAGGGCCGTCACCGCAAGATGACGACCTGCGCAGACGCTTGAGGGCTGCCCGCCCGATGTCTGCGGGTAGGCCGCACGAGCCTGTCGGCGACGGCAGGCCGAGATGGATGGCCGCCGCCGGTGCGAACCCCGCAAGGGGTACGCGCCGCGCACAGAATCCGGCGTACAGGTCGACTCGTCCGTCGCCCACCAGTTCAGCGCCTGACCTGATGCCGGCCGCCGAGGAGCGCACTCGCAACGCGATCGACGGGCTTTTCTTCCCAGTGACGATGCGGTGTGAGCGGCGCAGATGGGGTCGCCGAGTTGCGTTTTTGGCGTTTACGGCGCATGCTGGCAAGTATGAGCGGGGAACTTCTGACCACTGGCCAAGCGGCCAGTTTGCTGGGGTCGTCGCGTCAGCAGGTGGTCAACTTGTGTGAACGTGGGGACCTGCCGTTCGTGCGGGTGGGGGCGCACCGCAAGGTCAGGCGGGAGCATGTCGAGGCGTTGTTGCGGCCCAAGCGGGCGTTGACCCGTGATCAGCTCAAGTCGCTGTGGCTGCACCAAGCGGTGGCGGGCGGCCTGGTCGTCGATCCTGACGAAGTGCTGGGTAAGGCTGCGAAGAACCTTGATCGACTGCTCCGGCAGCATCGGGGGACTATGGCCGAGGTCTGGTTGAGGCGCTGGCAGGACAAGATGAACGAAGGCGTGGGCTCTGTCCTGCGGTCGTTGACATCGGAAGACCCGGAGGCTGTCGAGTTGCGGCAGAATTCGCCCTTTGCAGGCGTGCTCTCGCAGCCGCAGCGTCGGAAGATTCTTGAGTCCTTCAAGCGCAGCGGCGGAGACCGGGCGGCATGAGGCGCGCAGAGCTGGAGCACGTCCTGAGAGCGACGGCTCGGATTGTCGAAGACCGGAACGTCCTCATCATCGGCAGTCAGTCGGTGCTGGGGACGATTCCGGAAGGTGATCTTCCGTTGGAAGCCACTGCCTCGATGGAGGTAGATGTGGCGTTCTTCGACGACCCGGACGATCAGAAGTCCGACCAGATCGACGCTTTCATCGGCGAGTTCTCGCCGTTCCATGAGACGTTCGGCTACTACGCCCAGGGTGTGAGTGTGTCGACTGCGGTGTTGCCTGATGGCTGGCGCGACCGTTTGGTACTGGTGGAGTCCGACAACACCCAGCCGGGACGTGGCTATGCACTCGAACCGCACGACTGCGTGGTGTCCAAGCTGGTGGCTGGCAGGGAGAAGGACACCAAGTTCGCTGACGCGTTGCTCCGAGCGGGCCTGGTAAGACCGGACGTGGTCGCCGAGCGAATCGAACTCCTGGCCGACGTGCATCCCTTGGTGATGAAGCGCCTGCGGGACTGGATCGCCGCGTATCAGCCGGGGCCTGAAGCCGTCGGTTAAGACGGATCGCGCGAACCTGCTGCGATGCAGGACGGGGGGCGTCCGCTAACCGCTGGCCCTCCTGATCACTGCGACCGGAACTCGTGGACGACCTCGATCGCACCGACGATGTGCTTGTTGAACTCGTCCAGTTCCTCGGCGGGTACCCACAGTTCCAAGATGGTGTCGCCGCCGACTTGGCGAACGGGGTAGCGGCTCAGGAACCCCGTCTCGACCTGGAAACGGGTCACGTACCCCGTACCGGATGCGGGCACGTTCCAGTCCCGGGCGATCTTGATCGCGTAGTCCTCGTTCAACACCGGGTAGAAGATCGGCTGATCGGGCAGGCGCGGCGGCCACTGCCGCCACCCCGAGGCGCGGACAAGCTCCAGTTCCTGCGGCCCGGTCGGGCGCCACAACAATGTCGTACCCACGCCACTGCTCATCGCGACCTCGCTGCTCCCGTCGATCGTGAGCCCGGACAGTACCGAGCTGGCCGCGACCGACACCACCGCATTCACCGCTGGCCACGGTGAGCCGATGTTGACCCAAGCGCTGCTCGATCGCCTCGAACCTCGGACGGCGGCTCGCGCTGGCTGTCGGCGAGCATTCTCGTTCGTGGCGGTAGGTGCCGGTGGATTCCGCCGGCATCCGGCAGCGATCTAACCCAGGTCGATTCGATAATCCAGGCTGACCCTGTCGGCGACCTCAAGCACCCGCTCTCCGGCGTAGGTCTGCCGCGTGAGGACGACCACCGGGACGCCGCCCGGAATCCGCAGGGTGTCGACCTCGTCGGTTACGGGCATCCTCGCACGGACCTGCTCCCGCACCGACGTGATCGTGTGGTCCAGGCTGTGAAGCTGTGCGGTGTTGCCGCCGGGCCACGGCTCGTTGGCGGGGTCGGCCACAGGGGGGCCGGTCACCATCTCCAGCAGCAGGTATGAGGTCGACATCTGCTGCGGCGTGCCGTGGACCCGGAAGACGAAGCGACGTTCGAGCAGCATCGTGCCCGGCTCGACGCCGAAGAGGTCGGCGATCGTCTCGCTCGCAGGCGTCTCGTGGAAGGTCTTGTCCAGGGTGTACGCCGACCACGGGATCTGCTGGTCCGCCGTGAACGACGTACCCAGTTCGCCGGAGCGGACCTGGTCGAGTTCCTTGCGATAGCGGTCGGAGCTGATACGCCGTACGGGCGTGGCGGGTCGCGCGTATGTGCCGCGCCCTATCTCGGTCACCACCAGGCCCTCGGCGCGCAGCAGGGCGAGCGCCTCCCTGGCTGTTCCGCGCGCCACGGAGAACTCGGCCATCAAGGTCGCTTCGCTGGGCAGTAGCGCCCCAGGCGGGATCGCGCCGGACATGATTCGGCGGCGCAGTTCTTCCGCCATCAACCGGTATCGGGGTGGCTCTGGGTGCGCGGTAGGCACGTCCGTCACGGTACCGCCGTTTCTCCGGCCGTCAGTGGCCATGCTTTCCCGGGTTGAACGGACCGGACCTGCGTCGAAGAGGCTCAAATTGCTCCGATCGTCAGAGCGAGTTGGCTGATCGAGGCCGTTGTGTCTGCGGTCCGTGCGACGTCGGCAACGAGGGTGCGCGGCATAGGTCGGTGGCGGATTTCAGCGGGCGCGATCGTGTCCGCTTGCACGAGCAGTCGAGCAGCGTTCGCGGGGTCATCGGCGTGAAAGTACGCACGGGCAGCGTCGATGAGATGCGCGGCGCGGTGTTCGACGGGCAGCCACCGCCAACCGTCCATCCCGATGGCCTTCCGGTGCCGGGAGATGGCCTCCGTCGCATCGCCCAGTTCGATAGCGGCGGCAACGCGGGCCAGCTCGACGGTCGTCGGCCCGAACGCGGTCCGATGATGGTCGTGCCGATCGCCGATCCGGGTGGCCATCTCGGCGGCTTCCTCCAGCAGGTCAGCGGCGGCGCGGTCGTCGCCGGCGGTCGCCGCGATCAGGGCGGCCTGCACCAGCAGCGCCCCGCACAACGACAACTCCTGCGGTGATCCGGCGTCGAGGTCGGGCGGAGCGATCTGGTAGGCGGCAGCCAGCATCACGGACTTCGCCCGTGCGGACCCGCGCAGGACTTGGCCGAGCTGCACCGCAGCGCAGGCCAGCAGGACCGGATCATCACTCGCGACGGCTACTGCCCGGTCGGCGGCCAACCAGGCGAGGCTTGCCTCGTCCAGCTTGACCAGCAGCGCCGCCGTGAGTCGGTACGCCTCGACCATCGCGATCCGGCACGCGTCCGGAGCCTGAATCTGAGCATGGTGGACCTCGCTCAACAGTGCGGGCAGCAGCTCAGTGAGCTGTGGATACCGGGCGTGCTGGTAGGTCGTCCACGCGTGCTCGATCTCGTAGCCCAACCGGGCTGGTGGCATCGTCTCGCGCGCGCCGGAGTGGCGCAGGACCATGTCGTAGGTCGACAGCGCGGCCCGGATCCGGGCGACACCTCCGCTGCGTTCGGCGGCTTCGGTGCTCCGGCTGTCGCTTCCGAGCAGGGTTGCGGCGTCGACCCGCAGCACGGTGGCGATGTCACGGATCACCGACACACGCTCCAATGACCGTACGCCGCGTTCGACCTTGTCCACCCAGCTCTTCGACTTGCCCAGACGGTCGGCGAACGTCTGCTGTGACAGCTTGCGTTGCACGCGCAGGTACGCGACCCGTCGTCCGATCGGCACCGCGTCACGACCCACGGGACCACGACCGGTCAGACGGAAGCCAGTGGCCTCGGTTGATCGGGACTCGGTGGCGGTTGCGGCAGGGGAGGTCGTTGCCGCACCGGCAGACGCGTCGCCATCGCTGCCAGGACCACACCGGCCGATGTCGGCTTGCGATGGTGAGTGCCACCGCCAAGAGGTATTCGTCGTAGGAGACCCGTTGGCGACTGGCCCCGGACCGGTGTCTCCTGCTCGCCGGCCGGTCCGCACCACCCGTCCGGTGAACTGAGCCCGAAGGATTTCGGGCAGTCTCCTCGTCCTGTGTCATCACCACGCCTCCTGCCAGCGCTTCGAGGGCCGTGGGCACCCCGCCTGCAGATTCAGGAGACGGAGTGCCCACGGTGGGGAGACCCGGCCGCCAAGCTGAGTAGCCCCACGAGCAACTTAGGACGCAATGTGCGCAGGGTCAACAGCTGGCGCACATAGCGTTGCAAGTCGGGGCTTCGGCGTGATCTCCTTGGACCAGCCGCCAAGCTGGGAGCACCACCGATGTCTGAAGCCGCATATCTGCAAGTCGCCCGGGACATCCGCGAGCAGGTCAGCTCCGGCGAACTGAATCCGGGCGACAAGCTGCCGTCCTTCGCCGCGCTCTGCGAGCACTATCAGGTCAGCAACACGGTCGTCCGCGCCGCCATGCTCATCCTCAAGGCCGAAGGACTCATCGACGGTCGGCAGGGCAAGGGCGTGTACATCGCCAACCCGCTTCCCAAGTAGCAGTTCGCCTACGGGCCGACCCGCCTGCTGAGGGCTTCGCTAGTGGCGTTCGTGCGGTAGACAGTTCGACGGACGCGAGTGGGCGTTCCGTGCCGAGGTGCGGGACTGGTGGAGGGTTGGCGGGATGGGCGAGAGAGGCGACCTCACCCGGTACGCGTACTGGTCGGAGCGGCGGGTGCGGTCCATCGCCGAGGACGGTGGGATCGACCTCAGGCCACGGTGGTGGTCGAAGGTGGCCCTCTCGGTGCCGCTTCTCAGCTCCACTGCCGAGTTCGGGCGGGAGCCTCGTGCGCTCTTTCGCAACGAGATCGCGGACCGGATCGAGCGCGGGATCGGGGATCTGGCGGTGGAGGACTTCGTGACGCCGCCCAAGGCTCGCTTCGCCAAGGGGCGGGGCCAGGTCGAGTTCACGCGTCTGGTCGGCTGCCAGCCGCCGCGCGTCGTCGTCGGCGTCCGGTCGGTGGCGTCCGACGGTAGCCGCGTCGCCGTCTGCCTTTTCGGCAGTACGGACAATCTCGCCGGCTCCGTGAGCGCGGGTGAGCAGCATTTCGGTACTGATTTTGGTGCCACTTCGGCGGGGTCGTCGATCAGCAGGTGGCTGGTGAGCGGATTCCCGGAGGGCCGGTCCCGGAGGATCAACCCGCAGTCGGTCTCGCGTGAGGCGGTGTCCATCGCGTTCGACAATGCTGTTGGCGGCGGGCCGTCGCGGCGTGATCGGGAACAGCCGGAGTTCAGCTTCGACCAGGTGACCGACGCGGAGTGGTTCGCCGAGATCTACAGCGACGTGGTGGTCATCCCGCGTCCGTGGACCGAACGGGCGTCGGTCGACCGGGTGCTGATCGGCGCTCCCCTGTGGGTGCGGACTCCGCGCGGGCGGGACGATGGTCGTCGGGCGATGAACGCGACAGGTGACTAGGGTGGTGGGCTCACCGCCATCGTGTGGCGAGGAATCACGCGCGGCGCGTGGCGCACACGATGGCGGTGAGCCCGGCTTGCGGCAGGACGTCAGACCTGGACGGGCAACTTCGGTCAGACCTGCGCGAGCAGGGCGGCGAGGCGCGCCGCCACGGGTGGGGCGTGCAGGTGGAGGCGGGCCACGTTGATCGCGTCGGCGCCGACCACGGAGAGCAGGGCCTGCGGGCCGACGGCGTACACGGAGAAGTAGCCTGCCTGGTTGCGGACGGTGGACTGCTGGAACTCGCCCTGACCGAGTCGGAGGCTGACCTGCCGGCCGAGGCCGAAGGTCGCCGCCGCCATCGCGGCCAGGTCGTCGGGGTCCAGCCCTGGTGGTACGTCGTGGGTGATGAGCAGGCCGTCCACGCCGCCGAGGACGCTTCCCTGCACGCCGGGGATCTGTAGGCGCAGCTCGGCGAGTTCGGTGCCGATGGCCGGGTACGGCAGTTTCGGGTTGCCGGCCAGCGACGGGGGGAGCCGGGGCGGTGGTGGGGCGGCCGGGCGTTGCGCGGTGCGGCGGGGTAAGAAGGTCTCGCTCACAGTTCGAGGCGCTCCTCGATGCTGCGCAACTGGTGCCGGGCCAGAGCCAGGTTCGAGCGGGTCTTGCTCAGCATCAGATAGAGGAACAGGCCCTTGCCGTTGGTGCCGTTCAGCGGCCGGATGATGTGGTACTGACCGCCGAGGGTGATCAGCATGTCCTCGATCTCGTCGTTGAGCTTGAGCATCTCGATGGTCCGCATCTTGGCGCGTACCACGTCGGTGTTGCCGGCGGCGGCGACGGTCAGGTCGATCTCCGGTGTGCCGCCCGCGACGCCGAGTGTCATCCCGCTGGTGTAGTCGACGAGCGCGACGCCGATCGCGCCGTCGATCGTCATGGCGTCCTTGAGGGCGGTGTCGAGGTTGGCCATGGTGCCTCCAGGTTCGACTGGCGTCCGAGTCCGCGCCAGCTCGTGGTCTTCACCGGGGCCGGGCCCCGGGTGAGGAAATCTCGGACGAGGGTGGCACACGCGACACGTGCTGTGCACCCGGGGCAGCGCGATCGGACTGAGCGGGCCACGCTCGGTGACCGGCGGGCCGGACGAGTTCGTCGCTGCGGCTGATGTCTCGGTGCCGATGTTGTCTGCTACTCAGTCCGCGACCTGGGCATCCCTGGCCGGCCGACCTCATTCCGGGGCGATGGCGGGTATCCGGGCGCGAGCATAGGAGTACCGCCGCCGACCACCCGACCGCACCGGGCACAGCATGTCGGGTGCGCGTTGCCGTCGCGCCCATAGTTTGGGTGGCGCAAGGAAGGAGGCACCGGGTGCTGGAGCGACTCAACCAGGCCATGGAGCACATCGAGCGGCATCTCGACCGGCCGGTGGACGCCGGTGAGCTGGCGCGGATCGCGGTCACGTCGGAGTACCACTTCCGGCGGCTGTTCTCCGCGCTGGCCGGTGTTCCGCTCTCCGAGTACGTGCGGCGTCGCCGGCTCACCGTGGCGGGCGCGGAGGTGGTCGCGGGGGAGCGGACGCTGCTCGACATCGCGGTCCGCTGGGGGTACGGCTCGGCCGAGGCGTTCGCCCGCGCGTTCAAGGCGGTGCACGGGGTCGGACCCGGCGAGGCCCGGCGTACCGGCGCGTTGTTGCAGGCCCAGCCCCGGATGTCCTTCCGACTGATCGTCGAAGGGAGCAGCAGCATGCGATACCGCATCGTGCAGAAGGAGCCGTTCCGGCTCGTCGGCCGCAAGGCCCGGGTGCCGCTGGTGCACGAGGGCATGAACCCGGCCATCGTGGCGTTCGTCAAGAGCATCGAACCGGCGACCCGGGACCGGATCGAGGCGCTGTCCGACCAGGAGCCGGCAGGTGTGGTCAACGTCGGCGACGGCCTCGCCGACAGCCGCGCCGAGGGCACCGAACTGGACTACTGGTACGGCGTGGTCACCGGCGCCGACGTGCCCGACGACCTGGACGCCATGCCGGTGCCGGCGGGCACCTGGGCGGTCTTCGAGAGCTCCGGGACCGTTCCGGAGGCGGTGCAGGACCTGTGGCGGGACGTGTTCACGCAGTGGTTCCCGTCCAACCCGTACCGGTCCCGGCCCGGGCCGGAGATCTCCCGTACCCGGATCTCGGCCGACGGCAGTCGTGCCGACGCGGAGCTGTGGATCCCGGTGGAGCCGGTCGCGGCCTGACGGCTCAGGTCGGCGTACCGGTGAGGCCGGCCAGCACCCGGCGCTGGAAGGCGCGGGCCTGCGGGCCGGACGGGGGTGGGCCGCCGTCGCGGGCGGCGATCGACCGGGTCACCAGGTCGGTGGTCGCGGCGTCGACGAGCGGTCCGGCCCCGTCCAACAGCCGCCGGCCGGCGGCCACCTTGGGCAGCCACACCCCGTGGTGCAGGCGTACCCAAGACCGGCACGCGCCGAGCACGGCGTCCTCCGCTCCGGGTGCGGGCACGTCGCCGGCCGGCAGCGGCAGCGCCAGCCACCAGCGCAGCGCCTCCGCCATGAGCCGCCGCAGGTCGTCGGGGGACAGGTCGGCGAAGACGTCGGCGGCGGGCGGGCCGAGAAGGGCCCGCCCGCCCTGGTGTAGGATGCTGCGGTCCAGGCCGTACCAGAACATCCCGTCGGCGGGCGGCCGGTCCGCCGGGCCGTACGACACCCGGAAGTCCATTCCCGCGCCGGTGTTCAGCTCCACCTCGAACCCCGGCTCGGGCGTGCCCGATCGGGCCACCTCCCACCGGTACACCACCAGCTCCAGCCCGCGCGCCGGGCAGGGCAGCGCCTCGTGCCGCAGCCGCGCCACCAGCTCACCGGCCGTCGCGCGGTCCAGCGGGCCGCCGCAGACCAGCGCCACGTCCACGTCACTGCGCCCCGGCTGGTACGCGCCCAACCCCACCGAGCCCGCCGCGTACGCGCCGCGCAGGTCGTCGCCGAGCACCTCGCGGGCGGCGGCGACCAGATCGGTCAGGTAGCGCAGTGGCGCGTCAGGCATGTTCGAGTTCGCCCGGCGCTCCCCAGCGCATCCCGGCGGGCAGGAAGTACGCCGAGACCTCGGTGCCCAGCGCGTGCCGGATCACCATTCGGGCGTGCTCGTCGAGGTCGGGCAGCCGCCCCGGGGCGAACCACCGCACGTCCGGCGACTCCTCGTCGTCGACCCGCAGGTCGCCGCCGAGCAGACGGCAGCGGAAGCCGAGGTTGAGGTACTCGCAGCGGTCCCCGTTCGGGTACGTGCGCGGGTGCGTCACCGCGCTGCTCAGGCGCAGCGGCTCGACCTCCAGACCGGTCTCCTCCAGCACCGCGCGGACCACCGCGCTCGCCGGCTGCTCCTCCGGCTCGACGAAGCCACTCACCACCGACCATCGCCCGTCGTAGGCGAGTCGGGAGAGCAGCAGCTCGCCCGCGTCGTTTCGGACCACCGCGCTGACGCTGGGTAGCCAAATCAGCTCGTGTCCGACGTGTTCACGCATCCGCAGGATGTATTCCGGTACGCCCATCCGGCGACCTTAGCCGGGCGCCGATCGGCCCGTGCATCCGGTCAGGACGAAGTGACGAGTGACCCGATTCCCCTGGCAGAGTTGGATTTCGGCTACTCGGACGCGCTCGGTGCGCGCACCGTCGCGGCGCGCCGACATTCGCGCGGCAGGCGTCCGCGTCCGTCGTCGCAGTGACATTCATTCGTGTACGGAGAGTGATAGGGCTGCTGCGACATTTTGTGTTTTTCGCTGTTTTCGCACGTAAAGCCACATGCAGGTCTACTGTGGAAAAGCCTGGTGACTTGCAGTGTTCCGGTGGCGGGCGGTCGCATCCCGATGCACAGTGATCCCATGAACGACATCGGACATGGGCGCTACTTCTGGTGTACGCGGCACCACCGGGTCGAGCACGAAGCCGACGTGTGCCCTGCCCGGCACGTCCTCGGCCCGTACGCCTCGGCAGCCGACGCGGAGAACGCCCTGCAGAAGGTGCGGGAGCGCAACGAAGCATGGGAGGCCGAGGACGCCCGTAGGGCCGAGGAGGACGGGGAGGAGAAGTAGCCGACGCGGGACGACCTCGCGTCGCGACACCACGTGCGCCGCGAGGGCGGTGGCACGTCCCCAAGGAGGAACCGAGATGGCCGAAGCACAACAGGCCACCCGACCGGCCGCGACGCGTACACCTGCCCGGCAGACTGCCGCCACGGACCGCACCGCCGGCCTCACCCGTACGCCGACCACACGTCGCGCGAACGGCACCGCCCCGGCCACCCGTACCGCGTCCGGTGGTGCCGGCCGGGCCCCGGCCTCCAAGCGCACCACCGCCACGACCCCGGCCACCAGGAGCACCACCACGGCGACCCCGGCCCCGCAGGCGACCGCGTCAGATGGCATGACGGCCCCGGCGCGTAAGCGCGCTGCCGTGAAGGCCCCCGCCAGCCAGATCACCGCAGCGACCCCTGCGGCTGCCGGTCGGAAGACCGCACCCGGGTCCGCTGCGGCTGCCGTCGGCACGAAGTCCGCAACCGCCGCTGCGGCGACGAAGACGACGGCTGCCGCTGCCGGTGCGGCGAAGAAGACCACCTCGGCGCGGGCCGGGTCGAGCGAGGGTCGGACGGCTCCGGCGCGTACGACGACGGCGGCCAAGCGGGCACCAACCAAGGCCACGACAGCGACGGCGACAGCGGCCCGGACCACGGCGGCGCGCAGCACGGGTACCCGGAGCACGGCCACTCGGAGCGCGGCGCCCGGCAGTGCAGCGGCCCGGGGCACGGCAGCGCGCACCACGGCCGCCAAGGCGTCCACGAGCGCGGCGACCCCGGCGCGCAAGACAGCTCCTGCCCGCAAGGCTGCTTCCGCTGCGTCCAAGACCGCGCCCGCGCGCAAGGCTGCTTCCGCTGCGTCCAAGACTGCGCCCGCACGGAAGGCCGCTCCCGCCGCGCGTAAGACTGCGCCCGCGCGCAAGGCCGCTCCCGCCGCGCGTAAGACCGCTCCCGCGCGGAAGACGGCGACGGCGCGGGCCACCGCGGCGCGTAAGGCCCCGGCCACGAAGACCACCGCAGCGGCCGGCAAGGCCCCCGCGCGCAAGACCACCACGGCGTCGACCCGGACCTCCGCCCGTACGACGGCGGCGAAGGCACCCGCCAAGAAGGCCCCGGCGAAGAAGGCGTCCACGGGTCGCGCCGCCCCGGCGAAGACGACGACGGCCGGTCGGACCGTCTCCGCCCGCAAGGCCGCTCCCGCCAAGAAGACGGCAACGGGTCGGGCCACTCCGGCCCGTAAGACCGCTCCCGCCAAGAAGGCCTCGACTGGTCGGGCCGCTCCGGCGCGCAAAGCCGCTCCGGCGAAGAAGGTGGCGACTGGTCGCGTCGCTCCTGCGAGGAAGACCGCTCCGGCGAAGAAGGCGACCGCGACCCGGCCGGCCGCGACCCGCAAGACGGCGACCGCAGCGAAGAAGACGACGACCCGGGCCACAGCGGCGCGCAAGTCCGCACCGGCCAAGAAGTCCGCGGCGAAGGCCACGAGCAGCGGTACGGCGGCCCGGAAGTCCACCGCCCCGGCGAAGAAGTCCACCGCCTCGGCGCGCAAGTCGACAGCGTCGACCCGGAAGTCCACGGCACCGGCCCGGAAGTCCACGGCGAGCGCGACGACCAGGGCGGCGGCCCGCAAGTCCACGGCCCCGGCGAAGAAGGCCACGACGAGCGCCGCGAGCCGTGCCCGCAAGTCCACTGGTCCGGCGGCCAAGTCCACCGCGAAGCGGACGACGACCTCGGCGACCTCGGCCCGCAAGGCCACCCCCGCCAAGTAGCCGACCTCGACCCAGCCTCCAGCGCCTTCCGCTGAGCAGGTCTCCCTGCCCGCCCACCCGGCCGGCCATCGACGCGCGATCATGGAGTTGTGGCCCCCGCGAAAGCCATGAAAGTGGGCAAAGCGACAGCCACAACTCCATGATCGGCGTGTGCGGGCTACGACGTGTGCGGGCTACGACGTGTGCGGGCTACGACGTGTGCGGGCCATGGCGTGTGCGGGGCACGGCGTTGGCGGGTCGTCTTCATGGGGTGCGCTCGGAGGAGGCTTGTCCTGGGCTGTGATTTGGTCCCTTCGGGTGCCGTCGGAGGGCCGTGGCCACGTGCGAGGCAGCAATATCCCTGATGCTGCTGCCTCGCGGCCCAGTTGAGGCAGCAGTATCAAGGATGTTGTGCGGATCTTCGCGGCCCGAGCTGCACAGGTGAGCAGGGTCGGGCAGGTGAGGGCGGCCGGTCGGGCGGACACCGCGGGGCATGGAGAGCTGCCCGCCCACCCCTGGTCGGCGTCTGCGCCAGGCGGCTCGCCTGATCCACCACGGACGTGTGGTGGCGGGGGGTCGGTCGGGGGAGGGCGGGGGGTGCGGGAGGCTGTCAGGATTGGCCCATGGTCATCCGACGGGTTGTCGCACCTCGCATCGACTTCGGTGGGCTACGTCGTGAGTTGGGGCTGCCTGAGGCGTACCCCGAGCAGGCGCAGCGGGAGGCCGACGAGGCGGTCGCCGCGCCGCCTCGGCCGACGGTGGACCGGACGGACGTTCCGCTGGTCACGGTGGACCCGCCGGGGTCGCGGGACCTGGACCAGGCGATGCACCTCAGCCGCCGTACGGGTGGCGGGTTCCGGGTGCGGTACGCGATCGCGGACGTGGCCTCGCACGTACGCCCGGGTGGTGCCCTGGAGGAGGAGACCTGGCGGCGGGGGCAGACGGTCTACCTGCCCGACGGCAACGTGCCGTTGCATCCGCACAGTCTCGGCGAGGGGGCGGCGAGCCTGCTGCCGGACGTGGACCGGGCGGCGGTGCTGTGGACCATCGACCTGGACGCCGACGGCGCGACCACGGCTGTCTCGCTGGAGCGGGCGCTGGTGCGCAGCCGGGCCCAGTTGGATTATCCGAGTGTGCAGGCCGACGCGGATGCGGGTCGGTTGCCGGAGCCGATCGCGTTGTTGCCGGAGATCGGTGCGCTGTTGACCGCCCGGGGTCTGCGCCGGGGTGCGATCAACCTGCCGATCCCGGAGCAGGACGTGGAGGCCGACGGCGACGGGTGGCGGCTGGTGCTGCGGGCACCGGTGCCGATGGAGGAGCACAACGCGCAGATCTCGCTGCTCACCGGGATGGCGGCGGCGGACCTGATGCTGGCCGGGGGGATCGGCCTGTTGCGGACGATGCCGGCGCCGAAGCCGGAGGCGGTGCAGCGGCTGCGGGCGGCGGCGGGGCCGCTGGGCGTGGACTGGCCGGAGGGGATGAGCGTCGGGGAGTTGCTGCTGGGGCTGGACCCGGCGCAACCGAGGGCCGCCGCCTTCGTCGACCAGGCGGCGGAGCTGATGCGGTCGGCGGCGTACACGGCGTTCGACGGCGAGGTCCCGGAGCAGCCGGCGCACGGTGGGGTGGCGGCCGCGTACGCGCATGTGACGGCGCCGCTGCGACGGCTGGCCGACCGGTACGCCACGGAGGTCTGCCTGGCCCTGCACGACGGCCGTGCGGTGCCGGACTGGGCCCGGGAGGCGTTGCCCCGGCTGCCGGCGGTGATGTCGACGACGGACCGGGCCGCGTCGGCGGCCAGCCGGGGTGCGATCGACCTGGCCGAGGCGGTGTTGTTGGCGCACCGGGTGGGGGAGACGTTCGACGCGGCGGTGCTCGACGTCGACGCGCCGCCGAACGGCAAGGGGCGCGCGAACCGTCCGCCCGGTGGTGCGGTGGCCCTCGACGATCCGCCGGTACGGGCCCGGTGCACCGGTGAGTTGACGCTCGGCACCCGGGTCCGGGTCCGGCTGGTCACGGCCGACCCGACCACCCGCACGGTCACGTTCGACCTCGCCTGACCGACCCGCCACGAGAACCGACCCGCCACGAGAACCGGCCTGGCGCGGAGCCGCCGACCCGCTACGGGAGCCGACCCGCCACGAGAACCGGCCCGGCGCGGAGCCGACCCGCTACGGGAGCGGCTCCCCGCGACCCTGGATCACCTGGACCCGACCCGGCCGTCGAAGGTGCGGCGGTGCGTGGTCGAGTCGCTGCGGGCGGTCGTCGACGGACCCACCCAAGGGGGTTTGTCACAGCTCAGGGCGCTGCTGCGCGGCCGCTGGATTTGCGAGGATGGCGACCATGGCATATGACGCGAGCGACCTGCCCGACGTTTCCGGGCTCACCGTCGGCATCATCGGTGGCACCGGTGACCAGGGCCGGGGGCTCGCCTACCGGTTCGCCCGGGCCGGTCAGACGGTGCTCATCGGATCCCGTTCCGCGCAGCGCGCGGCCGAGTCGGCGGCGGAGATCGCCGCCCTGCCGGGGGTACCGGCCGAGGGCAGCGTGACCGGGGCGGACAACGAGGAGGTGGCCCGCCGCAGTGACGTGGTCATCATCGCGGTGCCGTGGGACGGGCACGCCGCCATCGTCGCCGCGCTCGCCGCACCGCTCGCCGGCAAGATCGTGGTCGACTGCGTGAATCCGCTCGGCTTCGACAAGCAGGGCCCGTACGCGCTGCCGGTGGCGGAGGGCAGCGCCGTCCAGCAGGCCGCCGCGCTGCTGCCCGACTCCCGGGTCTGCGCGGCGTTCAACCACGTCAGCGCGCCGCTGCTGGCCGACCCGGAGATCGACCGGATCGAGCTGGACGTGCTGATCTGCACCGAGGAGCGGGAACTGGTCGGGATCGTCGGCGCGCTCGCCGCCCGTATCCCCGGCATGCGGGGCATCTACGCCGGTCGGCTGCGTAACGCGCACCAGATCGAGGCGTTCACCGCCAACCTGATCGCGATCAACAAGCGCTACAAGGCGCACGCGGGCGTCCGCGTCACCGACGTCTGAGCGACCGTACGCGCAGCGGCCCGCCGGAGTTCCGGCGGGCCGCTGGCGTACGTAGAGGTCAGAAGGTGACGCTGACGCCGGCCGCCTTGCAGGCGGCGGTCAGGTCGACGCCGGCCTTCTCGAAGGTCGGGTTGTCGGCGGCGGCGGCCGGATCCTTGGCGGCTGCCGCCCGCCCCGCCTCGGTGCTGAACTTCCCGAGCGCGGCGGCCACCTTGCTGTCGCCGCCGCCCTGCGACGCCAGCTCGGTCATCTTCTCCTCAAGCCCGCCCAGGATCTTCTTCATCGTGGCCGCCGAGGTGTCGCCGGACTGGACGGCCTTCACGAAGGCCCCCCGCATCTCGTCGCTGGCCGCCTGCGCCGACTGGCACAGCTTCTTGTCGCCGACCACGTCGGCGTTGCTGGCCGTGGACGGCGCGGAGGCGTCGGGTGCGGCGGAGGTGGCCGAGGGCGCGGCCGAGGAGGGCGGTACGGCGGACGGGGCGGTGTCGGCGGCGGTGTCGGCCGAGTCCCCGCCGCAGGCGGTGAGCGCCAGCAGGCAGGCGCACGCCAGGGCCAGGACGGAGGTGTGCATTCGCTTCACGGGCCGGTACGTTAGCCGCCTTGCCGGGATCCCGCTGCCCGGTTCCGAGGAGGTGCCGCCGCCGGGCCGGTGCGCGTCACAGGCCGCGACGCGCACCGGCGTCCTGCTCAGAAGGTGTGTTCGGCGCCGGGGAACTCGCCGCCGCGTACCTCGTCGGCGAAGCGCCGGGTGGCCTCGCCGAGCACGCCCGCGAGGTCGGCGTAGCGCTTGACGAACCGGGGCGTCCGGCCGGTACGCAGCCCCGCCATGTCCTGCCAGACCAGCACCTGGGCGTCGGTCTCCGGACCGGCGCCGATGCCCACCGTCGGGATGCTCAGCTCGGCGGTGATCCGCTTGGCGACCTCACCGGGCACCATCTCCAGCACCACCGCGAAGGCGCCCGCCTCGGCCACCGCCCGCGCGTCGGCGAGCACGTCCTCGGCGGTGTCGCCCCGGCCCTGCACCCGGTAGCCGCCGATGGTGTGCTCGCTCTGCGGCGTGAACCCGATGTGCGCCATCACCGGGATGCCGGCGCCGACGATGGCGGCGATCTGGTCGGCGCAGCGCCGGCCGCCCTCCAACTTCACCGCGTGGCAGCCGCCCTCCTTCATGAACCGGACGGCGGTGCGCAGGGCCTGGGTGGGACCCTCCTCGTACGAGCCGAACGGCAGGTCGCCGACGACGAGTGCCTGCCGAGTGGCCCGGACGACCGCCCGGACCAGCGGCAGCAACTCCTCGGCGGTCACCGGCAGGGTGGTCTCGTAGCCGAACACGTTGTTGGCGGCCGAGTCGCCGACCAGCAGCACCGGGATGCCGGCGGCGTCGAAGATCGAGGCGCTGTACTGGTCGTACGAGGTGAGCATGGGCCACTTCTCGCCGCGTTCCTTGGCGGCGATCAGGTCGCGGGTGCGGACCCGTCGGGTGACCGGGCCGCCGTAGAGGGCGGTCACCTCGGGCGGGGTGGACTCCACCATGACTGTCTCCTTCCTCGAGGCCGCGTACGCGGTCCCCGGGCTCTGCCGCGATCGTCGCACCGGCGGCCCCGGTCGCGGCAGAGCGCAGTGGAGGATGTCACTCGCCGGTGGTCAGCCGTCCTCGCGCCATCGGTTGGTGATCGGCAGCCGGCGGTCCCGCCCGAACGCCTTCATCGAGATCTTCGCCCCGGGCGCGGACTGGCGGCGCTTGAACTCGGCGGTATCCACCAGCCGGAGCACCTTCTCCACCACCGCCGGGTCGTGCCCGGAGGCGACCAGGCCGTCGCGGCCCAGGTCGCCGTCGATGTAGCCGATCAGGATCGGGTCGAGTACGTCGTAGTCGGGCAGCGCGTCGCTGTCGAGCTGGCCGGGGCTCAGCTCGGCGCTGGGCGGTTTGCCGATCGAGTTCTCCGGGATCGGCGGCGTGCCGCCCCGCCGGGTCGCCTCGGCGTTGCGCCAGGTGGCCAGCCGCCAGACCAGCGTCTTCCAGACATCCTTGATCGGGTTGAAGCCGCCGACCGAGTCGCCGTAGAGGGTGGAGTAGCCGACCGCCAGTTCGCTCTTGTTGCCGGTGGTGAGCACCAGGTGGCCCTCCTGGTTGGACAGGGCCATCAGGATGACGGCGCGTATCCGGGCCTGGAGGTTCTCCACCGCCACCCCGGACAGCGACATGTTCGCCAGGAAGGTGTCGACCATCGGTTGGATGGGCTCGATCCGGTAGTCCAGACCGGTGCGCTTGGCCAGGTCGGCGGCGTCGTCGCGGCTGTGCTCGGAGGAGTGCTGGCTGGGCATGGAGAGGGCGACCACCCGGTCGGGACCGAGCGCGTCCACCGCGATGGCGGCCACCACCGCCGAGTCGATGCCGCCGGAGAGCCCGAGCACCACCGAGGGGAAGCCGTTCTTGTCGACGTAGTCGCGCAGCCCCAGCACCAGGGCCTGCCACACCTCGGCCTCGTCGGCGACCGGCTCGATGATCCCGCCGTGCGCCGGCGGGCCGTCGGGTGCCGGGGGCAGGCCGTCGATCGCGCGCCGCACCATCCGCAGCCCGCCGGTGAGTTCCGCGCCGTCGCGGGCGCCGCCGAGGGTGGCGCCCGGACCGCTGCCCGTCTCCGGCAGCTCCACGTCGTGCACGAGCAGGTGCTCCACGAACTGCGGTGCGCGGGCCAGCAGCGTGCCGTCCGCCGCGACGATCATGGAGTCACCCTCGAAGACCAGTTCGTCCTGGCCGCCGACCATGTTGACGTACGCGATGGTCGCCTCGGCCTCGGCGGCGCGTCGGCGGACCACCGGCAGTCGCAGGTCGTCCTTGTTCAGCTCGTACGGCGAGCCGTTGATGCTGACCACCAGCCCGACCCCGGCGTCGCGGGCGGCGGCGAACGGGCCGCCGGCCTGCCACAGGTCCTCGCAGATGGTCAGCGCCACGTCCACCCCGCCGAGCCGGACGACGGTCAGCGTGTCGCCGGGCACGAAGTAGCGGTCCTCGTCGAAGACGCCGTAGTTGGGCAGGTGGTGCTTGAAGTAGGTGACCACCACCTCGCCCCGGTGCAGCAGCGCGGCGGCGTTGCGGGCGCCCCGGCCGGGCTCGGCGTCCGGGCTGACCTGGGGCGGACCGTCGGCGTCGAGGTAGCCGACCACGACCGGCAGGTCGCCCAGCCCGTCGGCGGCCAGGTCGGCGGCGAGGCGGTGCAGCGCCGCCTGCGACGCCGCGACGAAGGACCGCCGGAACACCAGGTCCTCGACCGGGTAGCCGGTCAGCGCCAGCTCCGGGAAGATCACGAGTCGGGCATCGGCGTCGGCGGATCTCCGGGTCCACGAGCGGATCATCTCGGCGTTGCCGGCGATGTCGCCGACCCGGGGGTTGACCTGGCACAGGGCGAGACGCAGGGTGGGCATGTCCTCATCTTGCCCACGGCGGGCGGCCTCGACACGTGGTGTCCGCGCAGACCACGCCACCCGGCGACCGTGGGTCGGGACTGGGCGGGACGCGGTGGCCGTGGGTCGGTTAACGTCTGCGTAATCGGGTCGGTGGAGACTGGTCGGTCAGGTCGGGTAATCACCGTCCGAAGCCGGACATAGCGTGTCGCGGAAGGTTGGGGCAGTGGACCGTCAGCAGGAGTTCGTCCTCCGCACGCTCGAAGAGCGGGACATCCGTTTCGTCCGGCTGTGGTTCACCGACGTGCTCGGCACGCTCAAGAGCGTGTCCGTCGCCCCCGCCGAGCTGGAGGCCGCCTTCGAGGAGGGCATCGGGTTCGACGGCTCGGCGATCGAGGGCTTCGCCCGGGTCTTCGAGTCGGACATGGTCGCCATGCCCGACCCGACCACCTTCCAGGTCTTCCCGTTCGAGGGCGGGGTCAGCGGCGAGAGCGCCCGGATGTTCTGCGACATCCTGCTCCCCGACGGCGGGCCCTCCTGGGCCGACCCCCGGCACGTGCTGCGCCGGGCGCTGTCCCGGGCGGCGGAGAAGGGCTTCACCTTCTACACCCACCCGGAGATCGAGTTCTTCCTGCTGGAGAACGGCCCGATGGACGGCAGCGTGCCGGTGCCGGTGGACAGCGGCGGCTACTTCGAGCACACCACGCACGCGGTGGCCCGTGACTTCCGCCGCCAGGCGGTGCTCTCGCTGGAGCGGATCGGCATCTCGGTCGAGTTCAGCCACCACGAGGTCGCCCCCGGCCAGCAGGAGATCGATCTGCGCTACGCCGACGCCCTGACCACCGCCGACAACATCATGACCTTCCGGCACGTGGTCAAGGAGGTGGCGCTCTCCACCGGCGTGCAGGCCACCTTCATGCCCAAGCCCTTCACCGACCAGCCGGGCAGCGGCATGCACACCCACCTGTCGCTGTTCGAGGGGGAGCGCAACGCGTTCCACGACGCGGGCGACCCGATGAAGCTCTCCAAGGTGGCCCGGGCCTTCATCGCCGGGCTGCTGGTGCACGCCCGGGAGTACACGGCGGTCACCAACCAGTGGGTCAACTCCTACAAGCGGCTCTTCCCGCAGGCGCTGCCGGACCGGGTCACCGAGAGCCCGGCGTACGTGTGCTGGGGGCACCTGAACCGCTCCGCGCTGGTCCGCGTCCCGGCGTACGGCAAGCCGAACTCGGCTCGGGTGGAGGTCCGCTCGCCCGACTCGGCCGCCAACCCGTACCTCGCCTTCGCGGTGCTGCTCGGCGCCGGGATGAAGGGCATCGAGGAGGGGTACGAGCTGCCGCCGGGCGCCGAGGACGACGTCTGGTCGCTGACCAGCGCCGAACGCCGCGCCATGGGGTACGAGCCGTTGCCCGAGAACCTCGCCGAGGCGATCGACGTGATGGCCGGCTCCGAGCTGGTCGCCGAGGTGCTCGGCGAGCACGTCTTCGACTTCTTCCTGCGCAACAAGCGCGCCGAGTGGGAGCAGTACCGCCGCGAGGTCACCCCGTACGAGCGCCAGCGGTACCTGTCGCTGTAGGACTGCCACCACCGCCCGGGCGGGCGTTGCGCGGTGCCGCTATCGTCTCGATCACCGTGCCGGCGCCCGCCGGCCGCAGACGGTGGGGGAGGCAGTCGGTGCTGGAGGATCTGCTCAGCGGAGCCTGGCAGAGCGTGGTGTTCGGGGTGGTCGGCGTCGGGCTGATGGCCGCCGGTTTCGTCCTGGTCGACCTGCTGACCCCGGGCAAGCTGCGGGACCTGATCTGGATACGCCGCAACGCCAACGCCGGTCTGCTGCTCGCCGCCAACCAGCTCGGCGTCGCCGGGATCGTCTTCACCGCGATCCTGACCAGCTACAGCGACTTCGCCAAGGGGCTGGCCTCGACCGTCCTGTTCGGAGTGATCGGCCTGGGCATCATGGCGCTGGCCTTCTTCGTGCTCGACCTGCTCACCCCCGGCAAGCTGGGCGAGGTGATCTGCTCCGACGAGCCGCACCCGGTCGCCAAGGTCAGCGCCGCCACCCACTTCGGCGCCGCGCTGATCGTCTGCGCCTGTATCGCCTGAGCTGAACCCGCGTCACCACGACCCCGGTCGGGCCCGTCGGCCCGGCCGGGGTCGTCGTCGTGTGCGGCGCGGTGCATCGCCACTGAAAAGTCTTGCGGCCACCTTCCATGTTTCTGACCAGCGAAAGCTCCGAATATCGGAGGTTGTCTCTGGCTATTCGAGATACATGCTGGTAACTTCCTCGCAACCTTTGCTGCAAGGGCTTGCAACACCTTTCGCGTCAATGCGCCGGGCCGAGCCCGACGCGGGGTGTCAGGAGAGCCATGGAACGTCGTTCGTGGGGTCGGGTACGGGTGTCCGGCCGGAGACGGGCGCGCTGGGGCGTGGTCGCCCTGGTCGCCGGACTCGTCGCCGGCCTGCTGCCGGTGACCGCGGCCTCGGCCGCCAACACCGTCACGGTCTACTACCAACCACCGGCGGCCTGGGGCGCGTCGGTCAACATCCACTATGGCGTCGACGGGGCCGCCTGGACGCCGGTGCCCGGTGTCGCCATGGACGCCGCCTGCACGGGCTGGCGTCGCAAGACGATCGACCTGGGCGCCGCCACCGGCCTCCAGGTGGTCTTCACCAACGGCACGGGGACCTGGGACAACAACAACGGCGCGAACTACCGGCTCGGCACCGGCACGGTCACCGTGGCCGGTGGCCGGGTCACCCCCGCCGCGCCCGACCCGTGCGGGCCGCCGCCCGCGCCGGACACCACCGCACCGACCGTGCCGACCGGCCTACGGGCCACCGTGGACGCGGTGACCGTCACCCTGACCTGGGCGGCGTCGACCGACGACCGGGCGGTGACCGGGTACGAGGTGACGCGTACCGGGGGCACCGCCGGGCCCGTCACCGTGACCGCGACCGGCACCCGGCACGTCGCCGGGGGCCTGGCA
This sequence comes from Micromonospora sp. NPDC049903, assembly GCF_044460945.1. Lineage (NCBI taxonomy): Bacteria > Bacillati > Actinomycetota > Actinomycetes > Micromonosporales > Micromonosporaceae > Micromonospora > Micromonospora sp. NPDC049903. The sequence goes on along the minus strand of NZ_JBITKL010000033.1, from coordinate 15,337 downwards.
CCCCGCACCGCGTACCGGTGGACGGTGCGGGCCCGCGACGCGGCCGGCAACTGGTCGGCGGCGAGCGCGCCGGTCACCGCGACCAGCGGCGACGCCCCGCCCGCCTCGGCCGGCGGTTCGCCGCTCGGCGGTGATCCTCGCGAGGACAGCATCTACTTCGTGATGACCGCCCGGTTCGCCGACGGCGACCCGAGCAACAACCGGGGTGGCAGCCAGCACGTCCGCTCCGGCAACGCGGCCAACGACGACCCGATGTTCCGGGGCGACTTCCAGGGGCTGATCGACAAGCTGGACTACGTCAAGGCGCTCGGCTTCTCCGCCCTCTGGATCACCCCGGTGGTCCTGAACCGCTCCGACTACGACTTCCACGGCTATCACGGCTGGGACTTCCACCGCGTCGATCCGCGACTGGAGAGCCCCGGCGCCAGCTACCAGGACCTGATCAACGCCGCGCACGCCAAGGGCATCAAGATCTTCCAGGACGTGGTCTACAACCACAGCTCACGGTGGGGGGCCAAGGGCCTGTTCACCCCGACCGTGTACGGCGTCCGCGACGAGCAGTGGAAGTGGTACTACGACCAGCCGCAGGCCGGTCGGGAGTACGACCCGATGGTGGAGCACGACGGTGCCGACCCGACGCTGACCCCGGCGCAGAACGCGCTCGCGAAGGGCCGGACGTACACCGGTGACCTCTGGTCGTCGCAGGCGCCGCCCGACAACCGGTGCCTGCGCTGGGGCACCCCGAACGGCACGTACAGCCGGGAGGGGTACACCGTGCACCACTGCCAGTGGCCCGTCCCCACCAGCGGCCTGTTCCCCGCCGACCTCTACCACCAGTGCTGGATCGGTAACTGGGAGGGCGAGGACTCGCGTAGCTGCTGGCTGCACGAGGACCTGGCCGACTTCAACACCGAGAACCCGCAGGTGCAGCAGTACCTGATCGACGTCTACAACAGGTTCATCGACATGGGCGTGGACGGGTTCCGGGTGGACACCGCCGTGCACATCCCCCGGGTCACCTGGAACCGGCGCTTCCTGCCGGCGATCCAGCAGCACGCGGTGGCCCGGCACGGCGAGAAGGGCAAGGACTTCTACGTCTTCGGCGAGGTCGCCGCGTTCGTCAACGACAAGTGGAACCGGGGCTCGGTCAACCACTCCGCGCAGTTCTTCACCTGGAAGGAGCGCCGGGAGTACAGCCCTGACGACGTCCGCGCCGCGATCGAGCAGTACGACTACGAGCAGCTCCTCGGCACCGGCAACCAGCCGACCAGCGACAACGCCTTCCTGCGCGGCAACGACTACCACGTGCCCGACCACTCGCGGTTCTCCGGCATGCACGTGATCGACATGCGGATGCACATGAACTTCGGCGACGCGCACAACGCCTTCGGCAACGGCCGGGACTCCGACGACAGCTACAACGACGCCACCTACAACGTGGTCTACGTCGACAGCCACGACTACGGGCCGAACAAGTCCTCGGTGCGATACACCGGCGGCACCGACGCGTGGGCGGAGAACATGAGCCTGATGTGGACGTTCCGGGGCATCCCGACGCTCTACTACGGCTCGGAGATCGAGTTCCAGAAGGGCGCGCGGATCGACTGCGGCCCGAGCTGCCCGCTGGCCACCACCGGCCGGGCCTACTACGGCGCCCACCTGGCGGGCAACGTCACCGCCGCGGACTTCGGGGTGGTCGCGAACGCCACCGGCACCGTCGCGCAGACGTTGCAGAAGCCGCTGGTCAAGCACGTGCAACGGCTCAACCAGATCCGTCGGGCCGTCCCCGCGCTGCAGAAGGGGCAGTACTCGACCGAGGGGATCAGCGGCAACCAGCTCGCGTACAAACGCCGGTACACGGCCGGCGGGGTGGACAGCTTCGCGCTGGTCACCGTCTCCGGCGGGGCCACCTTCAGCGGCATCCCCAACGGCACCTGGACCGACGCCGTGACCGGGGACGTCAAGGTGGTCACCAACGGCACCCTCACCGCGTCGGTCAGCGGCAAGGGCAACCTGCGGGTCTACGTCCTGGCCCGGCCCGGAAACCCGGCCCCCGGCAAGATCGGCGACACCGGTCCGTACCTGCGCTGACCGGCGCGCCACGACCGCGGGGCGGCATCCACCCGGATGCCGCCCCGCACGGCGTCACTTCCCGGCGGTCCCGCCGGGGCCGCCCCGGCCGGCCCAGCCGCCCGGCCCGCCGAACACGCCGGCCTCCACGGCCGAGGTGATCGCGTCGGCCTGCTCCTGGGTGAGCTTGCCGTCCTCGACCGCCTTGGCCAACCGCTCGGCCAGCGCCTCCTTGCGGTCCTCGGCGGAGCCCTTCGGCCCCCGGTCCCCGTCGGGACGCTCGCGACCCTCGCCGTCCGGGCGATCCTGCTTGCGCTGCTCGCGGAGCTTCTCCAGCGCCTCGGTCACCTTCTCGGTGGGTACGCCCAGCTCCTCGGCCAGGGCCTCGGCGAACTGCGTCCGGTGCGCGCCCGGCTCCGGCCGCTTCTCGTCCTGCTGCTCGGCGCTCGCGCTGGCGCTCGGGGTGGCCTTGTCGTCGGCGAGCGCCACCGTGGGGGCGGCGATCCCCACGCCGAGGACACCCGCGGCGGCCAGTCCGGCCAGCAGGTGCTTCTTCGAGATCGTGCGGGACATCGGTCCTCCAACTCGTCGGTGATGCGATGACGTCACCGACAGTGACCAGCCTGGCTGGGGCCGAGCCGTGGCGAACCTGTCAGCGAGCTGGCAAAGTCAGCCCAAATTTCGGTAGAACCGGACATTCAGGCGGTTCAGCGGACGGCGGGGTCGACGGTCAACGTGCCGGCGTCGGCGTCGAGGACGGCCCGGGTGCCCACCGGCACGCTGAGCTGACCGGGCCCGTGCCCGATCGGCAGCCCGCCCAGCACCGGTACGCCCAGATCGCCGAGGCGTTCGGTGAGCACGTCGGCGACCCCCACCGGCCAGCCGTCCGCGCAGTCGGTGAACTGGCCCACCGCCACCCCGGCCAGCCCCTCCAACGCGCCCGCCCGACGCAACTGGGTCAACATCCGGTCGACCTTGTACGGCGGCTCCTGCACGTCCTCCAGCAACAGCACCGCCCCGGTCAGGTCCGGCATGTCCGGGGTGCCCACCGAGGCCACCACCAGGCAGAGGTTGCCGCCCAGCAGTCGGCCGACGGCCCGGCCCGACGTGCGTACCGGGAAGGTGTCCTCGGTCTCGACCGCGCGCACGGTGACCGGTGCGGTGGTGGTCATCGCCGCGTGCAGGGACTCGGCGGAGGCCAACGGCGTGCGTTCGTCCCGCCAGGCCGCCCCCGGCCCGTGCACCCCGGCCAGTCGGGCGCCTCGCCACAGCGCCAGTTGCAGCGCGGTGATGTCGGAGAACCCGGCCACCACCTTGGGATCGCGACGCACCGCCGCCATGTCGATCGCGTCCACCACCCGCTGCGCGCCGTACCCGCCCCGGGTGCAGATCACCCCGCGTACCGTCGGGTCGCCGAAGGCGGTGTTCAGGTCGGCGGCCCGCAGCGCGTCGGTGCCGGCCAGATAGCCCTGCCGCGCATAGACGTGCGGGGCGAGCACCGGCCGCAGGCCCCAGCCGGTGAGCAGCTCGATGCCCCGGGCCACCCGTTCGGGACGGGTCGGCCCGGACGGCGAGACCAGCATCACGGTGTCGCCGGGACGCAGCGCCGGCGGGCGTACGACGTGATCGGGTGCGGTGTGGTGGGACACAGCGGCAGAGCCTAGTCCCGCGCGCCGGGTCCGTCGGGGAGACCGGATAGCCTCGACGGCGTGGCAACCGCGTTGGTGATCGAGAACGACCCGACCGACGATGCGCGACGGCTCGGCGAGTGGCTGACCGAGGCCGGTCTGGAGCTGTCGGTGACCCGCCCGCACGCGGGCGACCCGCTCCCCGCCGACCTCGACGGGTACGCCGCGCTGGTGGTGCTCGGCGGCGACCAGCAGGCCTACCCGTACCCGGACGGCAAGCCCGGCGCGCCCTGGCTGCCGGCGGTGGAGGGGCTGCTCCGCAAGGCCGTCCGGCACCGCGTCCCGACACTCGGGGTCTGCCTCGGTGCGCAACTGCTCGCCACCGCGCACGCCGGCACCGTCGAGCGCAGCACCTCCGGGCCGGAGGTGGGCCCCGCCGTGGTCGGCCGGCGCGACGCCGCCGAGAACGACCCGTTGTTCCGGTACGTCCCGCTGATCCCCGACGTGCTCCAGTGGCACACCGACGAGATCACCGAACTACCGGCCGGCGCGACGCTGCTGGCCGCCTCCACCCGCTTCCCGCACCAGGCGTTCCGCCTCGGCGACCGGGCCTGGGGCCTGCAGTTCCACATCGAGTGCGACGCCGACATGATCGCCGAGTGGGCGACCGACTCGGCGGTGCTGGCCGAGCTCGACTACGACCCGGAGCTGGTCGTCGCCGCCTGCGCCGCGGTGCTGGCCGACATCGAGGACGTTTGGCAGCCCTTCGCCGCCAGGTTCGCCGCCCTGGCCCTGGGTGAACTGGACGACAGCGGGTCGCGCCGCAGCCTGCCGCTGCTCGGGCACTGATGGGCCGCCCGAGCAACGCCACCGGCCGGCTCGCCCGGTACGGCTTCGGCATCACCGACGACGACGCCGGTGCCCGCGCCGCCGACCTGCTCGGCCCGGACGGGCTCGACCTGTGGCGCCCGCAGACCCAGGAACCCACCGGCGACCAGGCCCGGGAGCTGCTCACCGCGCTGTCCCGGGCCGCCGACCCGGACCTGGCGCTGCGCCAACTGCACCGGATGGTGGAGGCCGAGCGCCGTGCCGTGGCCGACCCGAACGGCGGCACCGGTGCGGCGGTACGCCAACGCGGCGCCGGACCGGGACGAGCCACCGCCACCGCCTCCGGCGACGGTGGCCCGGCCGCCGCCGCACCGACCGGCGGCATCGGCGTGGGGTCGCAGCTGCTGGGCGCGCTGCACGACGACCCGGGGCTGCGCCGTCGACTGATCGCCGTGCTGGGCGCCTCCTCGGCGCTGGGCGACCACCTCGTCGCCAACCCGGACCAGTGGTCGGTGCTGCGCACCGAGGCGGACGGGCTCGCACCGACCGCCGACGGGCGGCTGGACCTGACCGGCGAGGGCAACCCGGTGGCGGTGCTGCGCCGTGCGTACCGGCTGGCGTTGCTGCGGGTCGCGGCGGCCGACCTGACCGGCGGACGCGGCCTGGAGCAGACCATGGCGGCGCTCTCCACGCTGGCCGACGCCACCCTCTCCGCCGCCTACGCGACCGCCGTGGCCGAGCTGCCCGAGGGCACCCGCAAGCCCCGCCTGGGCGTGGTGGCGATGGGCAAGTGCGGCGGCGGCGAGCTGAACTACGTCTCGGACGTCGACGTGATCTTCGTGGCCGCCGAGGACGACGACCTGGCGGCGGCCACCACCGTCGCCACCCGGCTGATCCACATCTGCGGGCTGGTCGCCTGGCCGGTCGACGCCGCGCTGCGTCCCGAGGGCAACCGGGGGCCGCTGGTGCGTACCCTCGCCAGCCACCTGGCGTACTACCGGCGCTGGGCCCGCACCTGGGAGTTCCAGGCGCTGCTCAAGGCCCGTCCGGCCGCCGGTGACCTGGCGCTCGGCCGGGAGTGGATCGACGAGCTGGCGCCGCTGCTCTGGCACGCCGCCGAGCGGCCCGAGGCGGTCGAGGACGTCCGGGCCATGCGTCGGAAGATCATCGACAACATCCCGCCCAAGGAGCAGGAACGCGAGATCAAGCGCGGCCCCGGCGGCCTGCGCGACATCGAGTTCGCGGTGCAGTTGCTGCAACTGGTGCACGGCCGGGGCGACGAGTCCCTGCGCGCACCCGGCACCATCCCCACCCTGCGGGCGCTGGTCACCGGCGGCTACGTCGGCCGGGCCGACGGGGAGGCGCTGCTGCGCGGCTACCGCTTCCTGCGCGGCGTCGAGCACCGCCTGCAACTCCAGGGCCTGCGGCGCACCCACACCGTGCCGACCGAGCCGGGCGCGCTGCGTTGGCTCGCCACCGCGCTCGGCTACACCGCCACGCCGGGCCGCAGCGCCGTCGAGGAGTTCCGCGCCGAGTGGGTCACCCACGCCACCGAGGTACGCCGACTGCACGCCAAACTGCTCTACCGGCCGCTGCTGGAGTCGGTGGCCCGGGTACCCGCCGACGGCCTTCGGCTGACCCCGGAGGCGGCCCGCAACCGGCTGGAGATCCTCGGATTCGCCGACCCGGCCGGGGCCCTGCGCCACCTCCAGGCCCTCACCGGCGGGGTGAGTCGCACCGCCGCCATCCAGCGCACCCTGCTGCCGGTGCTGCTCAGCGAGTTCGCCGACGCCCCGGAACCCGACCGTGGCCTGCTCAACTACCGCCAGGTCTCCGACTCCCTCGGCAGCACCCCCTGGTATCTGCGCCTGCTGCGCGACTCCGGCCCGGTGGCCCGCCGGCTGGCCCGGGTGCTCTCCTCCTCCCGGTACGTCGCCGACCTGCTGAGCCGGGAACCCGAGTCGCTGCGACTGCTGGCCGAGGAGAGCGAACTGACCCCCCGGCCCCGTGAGGTGCTCGGCGACGGGTTCGCCGCGGCGGCGGCCCGACACACCGACCCGGTCGAGGCGATCCGGGCGGTCCGTGCGCTGCGTCGCCGGGAACTGCTCCGGCTCGCCTGCGCCGACGTGCTCAGCCGCGCCGGCTCGCTGACCCCCACCCGCCCGGACACGGACCGCTCGACGCTCGGCGACATCATCACCGTCGGCACCGCACTGGCCGCCGTCACCGACGCCACCCTGGCCGCCGCGCTGCGGACCGCCCGCGCCGCCCAGCCGCCCATGCCCGACCTGAAGTTCGCGGTGATCGGCATGGGCCGCCTCGGCGGGTACGAGTCGAACTACCTCTCCGACGCCGACGTCCTCTTCGTCTACGAGGCCCCCGAGGGCGTCGCCGAGAGCGCGGCGAGCGCCGCCGCCCACGCCATCGCCGAGGAACTGCGCCGCCTGCTCGGCATGCCGGCACCCGACCCGGCGCTCGGCGTCGACGCCGACCTGCGCCCCGAGGGCCGACAGGGGCCCCTGGTCCGCAGCCTCGCCGCCTACCAGCAGTACTACGCCCGCTGGTCCCGGGTCTGGGAGTCGCAGGCGCTGCTGCGGGCCCGCTGCGTCTGCGGCGACGCCGACCTGGGCACCCGGTTCGAGCAACTCGTCGACCCGGTCCGCTACCCGGCCGACGGCCTCACCCGGGAACAGGTCGTCGAGATCCGCCGGATCAAGGCCCGGGTGGAGACCGAACGACTTCCCCGGGGCGCCGACCCGGCCACCCACACCAAACTGGGCCGGGGCGGCCTCGCCGACGTCGAGTGGGCGGTGCAGCTGCTCCAGTTGCAGCACGCCGGTGCCCACCCGTCGCTGCGCGGCACCCGTACCCTCGACGCCCTCGTCGCCGCCCGCGACGCCGGCCTGATCGACCCGGCGGACGCCGAGGCGATGACGGCCGGCTGGACCCTGGCCGCCCAGGTCCGCAACGCCCTCATGCTGGTCCGGGGCCGGGCCGGCGACCAACTGCCCCGACACGGCGTGGAACTGGCCGGCGTGGTCCGGCTGCTCGGCCGCGACGACCCGGGCGAGTTCCTCGACGAGTACCTGCGCACCGGCCGCCGCTCCCGCACCGCCATGGAACGCGTCCTGGAGATGTAAGGAAGGGCACCTTATTAACGCCTCCGGTAGAGCAAGGGCCCCTTATTAACACCCGACGACCGCAGCGCCCGATCAACTACCGAGGGTGTACGTGCCGGCGCGCGGCACCGTGACCGTCGTCCAGCCCCCCTCGGCGGTGACGGTGGCGCCGCCGGACACGGTCAGCCACCGGCTGTGCCGCACCCGGACCGGCACCGTGCCCGCGTCCGAGGTGCGGAAGGTGACCGAGGCGCCGCCCGCGCGGACCAGTTCGGCCGGGGCACCGACCAGGGGAGTCGGGTCGGTCACCACGTACAGCCGCCAGTCGGGGTCGGACCAGACCTCAGTCAGGTACGGCAGGCCGGCGGTCACCAACTCGGCCTCGGCGCGACCGACCCAGGACAGTGGTGCGTCGGGTACCGCGACGTACTGCACGGCGTACTCGTCGAGCCAGGCCCGGTAGCTGTCGGCGGTCAGCGGTACGCCGGTGCCGGCGGCCCCGGGCACGGTGGTGAAGAAGATCGGGTTGCGGTCGATGTCCGCCTGCCGCAGCCAGCCCCGGGCCAGCGGCACGTCACCCATCCGGGCGGCCTCCCAGTAGTTGCGGGTCGGCGGCACCTCCACCCGCCCGGTCAGCCCGCGCCGGTCGAGTTCGGCGCGCAGTGGCGCGTAGTAGCTCGGCTGGCTGGTCGGGTCGCCGATGCTGCGCAGGTCGGCGGAGACCACCGGTGGCTGCCACCAGCACACCGCCGCCAGCAGCACGGCGAGCGCCACCGCCGGCACGCCCCGCCGCATTGGCCGCGCCGCCGCCTCGGGCCGCCCGGTGACCTCGGGCCGCCCGGTGACCTCGGGTCGGTCGGTGACCTCGGGTCGCCCGCTGACGTCGGGTCGGACGGCGGTGTCGGGTCGCGGCGTGACGGTGAGGTGTCGTGCCGATCGGACCAGCCAGGCGGGGGGACGGGCGGCGGCGGCCAGGACTGGCAGGGCGAACATGGTCGCCAGCCGGGTGGCGTTCAGCCCGACCGGGGTGTGCACCAGCGCCGCCGCGACCACCCCGCCCGCTGCCAGCAACGCACCCGACCACACCGGGCGGTAGCCGACCAGCACGGCCACCAGCAGGGCGGTCACCGTCGCCCGGATGGTGTCGGTCCGGCTGATGTTCATCCAGCCGCCGTCGCCGAACAGCAACGCGGTCACGCCCAACGGCACCGCCGCCGCGACCGCGACGGTCAACCCGTCGGCGTACCGACCGGACAGCAGCACGGCGACCCCGGCGAGGCCGACGAAGAGCCCGGCCACCGGACTGGCCGCCGACGCCAGCAGCGCTGCCGCCCCGGCCACCACGAGCGGTCGCCACGAGCTGCCGATGCTGGCGCCCAGGCCCCGACTTCCGGCACGAGCCGCGAGGTCGGGCACGGACGAGCCGGCCGGCGATCCGCGGCGCCAGGTGAGGGCGAGCAGGGCGGCGAGGCCGAAGGCCACCCCGAGGCCGTACGTCACCCGGCCGGAGACCAGGTTGCCGGCGATGGTGACCACCCCGACCAGGCTGCCGAGCAGCGGCCGGGGCACCCCGGTGCGGACCAGCAGCGCGGCGAAGAGGGCCGCCGCGGCGACCACCGCGATCACGCCGGTGAGGCGTACCCCGAGCAGAGCCATCACCGGCTGGGTCAGCAGGCTGTAGCCGAACTGCTGGACCCCCGCGTACCAGCGCAGGTCGACCGGGGTCGCGCCGTGGGTGGCGAAGAAGTCGGCCCGGGCCACCTGCGCCGCCAGGTCCGAACCCATCACCGGAAGGATGAGGTACGCCACACCGAGCGCCCCGGCGCACGCGGCGGCCAGCGCCACCACCCGACTGCCCCGCATGCCCACCTCCGTACCGCGCTCACGGTACTGGCAGCATGTCGGACGTGCCCCATCACCTCGTGCGCTGGACCGGACTGGCCGGATCGATCATGCTCGCCGTGGCGGCGTTCCTCGGTGGCGCCCTGCCCGACGGCGATCTGCGGCCCACTCCGCTGCGCATCTGGCAGGGGCCGTACGGACCGCTGATCATCGCGTTGTGGCTGTTCGGTACGGCCGCGATGGCGTTCGCGTGGTGGACGTTGCGGGACCGGGTGCCGTCGGCGCGCTGGGCGCTGGTCACCGCCGGGCTGTGGCTCGTGCCGTTCCTGTTCACGCCGCCGCTGGGCAGCCGGGACGCCTACGCGTACGCCTGTCAGGGGGCGAGCTTCGCCAACGGCATCAGCCCGTACGAGTACGGCGTCTCCACGTTGCCGTGTCCGTGGCTGGACACCATGTCCTTCATCTGGCGGGACACCCCGGCGCCGTACGGGCCGCTGTTCGTGGTGCTCTCCGGCGCGATCGTCGCCGCGACCGGCTCGCTGATCGCCAGCATCGCGCTGTTCCGGGTACTCGCGGTCGCCGGTGTGCTGCTGACGGCGGTGAGCCTGCCGGTGCTGGCCCGCCACTGCGGGGTACCGGTCGGCCGGGCGCTCTGGCTGGCGCTGGCCGGCCCGCTGGTGGGCGTACACCTGATCTCCGGGGTGCACAACGACGCGTTGATGGTCGGGTTCATGGTGGCCGGCCTGGCGATCGTGGTCAGTCGACCGGCCCGGCCGTGGCCGCTGCTGGCCGGTGGGATCGTGCTCGGCATGGCCGCCGGGATCAAGGTGACCGCCCTGGTGGTGGTCCCGTTCGCGGCGCTGCTCGCGATCGGTGGCGGGTTCTCCCTGCGCGGGCTGCTGCGCCACGGCACCCCCGTGGTCGGCGGCGCGGTGGCGACGCTCATCGCGGTGACCCTCGGCGCCGGGCTGAATCTCGGCTGGATCACCGGGCTGTCGCACGGCAACGAGGTGATCGCCTGGACCTCGCCGCCGACCGCCGTCGGGCAGACCGTCGGGTACGTGCTGCTGCCGTTCGGCCTGCACGTCGACGCGCTGCCGGTCACCCGGGGGATCGGCATGGTGGTGCTGGCGGCGCTGCTGGTGTGGCTGTGGTTCCGGGCACGTCACCGCGAGCCGCTCTGGCACGCCGCGCTGGCGTTGACCGCCACGGTCGCGTTGGCGCCGCTGTTCCACCCCTGGTACTGGTTCTGGCCGCTGGCGCTGCTCGCCGCCACCGCCCACCGCACCTGGTGGTTCAGCGCGGTGACGGTGTTCGCCGCGTTCCAGGTGCTGGCCGACGGCACCGGCCTGCCCCGGTACACCAAGACGGTGGGTGCGCCGCTGATGACGCTGTTCGTGATCTGGGTGGCGGTCCGCTTGGTACGGTCGGCTCGGGCGGCTCGCCGCCCGGTTCCCGTCGACTGAGGAGAAGCACGCCGGTGACCGAGACCGGCGTCCGACCCGCCTCCACCCGGGACCGCCGCGTGCGGTACGTCGGCCTGCTGGGGGCGGTGGCCCTCACCGTCTCCGCGTACGCCGGCGGCGCCCTGCCCGACAGCATCACCACCCGGGCCGGCCACCCCTTTCCGGCCGTACTGCTGTGGCTGCTCGGCACCACCGCCATGGTGGGCGCCTGGTGGACGCTGCGCGCTGGCGCCCGGTCGACCGGGTGGGCGTTACGGACCGCCGCGTTGTGGACGATGCCGCTGCTGGTCAGCGCGCCGCTGGGCAGCCGGGACGTCTACTCGTACGCCTGTCAGGGCTGGGTGTACGCCGAGGGCGGTGACCCGTACGCCACCGGTGTGGCCGAGGCGGGCTGTCCATGGCTGGACGCGGTCGCCCCGGTGTGGCGGGACACCGCCGCACCGTACGGCCCGTTCTTCGTCCTCCTCGCCGCACTCGCGGTGGTCCTCGGTGGCAGCCTGGCCGGCACGCTGGTGCTGTTGCGGGTGCTGGCGGTGTCCGGACTGCTGCTGGCCACGCTCTGCCTGCCCGGCCTGGCGCGGGCGGCGGGGGTGCCGCCTGCGCGGGCGACCTGGCTGGTGCTCGCCTGCCCACTGGTCGGCGTGCACCTGGTGTCCGGCGCGCACAACGACGCCGTGATGCTCGGTCTGCTCCTGCTCGGCCTCCTGCTGCTCGTCCGCCGCCCGACGTCGGCCGCTGGCGTATCACCGGGCGTCGCTGGGTCGTCCGGCGTCGCTGGGTCGTCGGGCGTCGCTGCTCTGCCCGGCGGTGCTGGGCTGTCGACCGGCGGGAGGACGTCCGGCGCGGGTCAGCCGTCGACCGCCAGGGTGCCGCCGGGCGTGGCTGGGTCGCCTGGCGGCGGGCTTCCGCCGGGCGTCGCGGGGTGGCCTGCGGTCGGAGCTCTGCTGGTCGCCGGGGTGCTGCTCGGCCTGGCGGTCTCGGTGAAGGCGACCGCCGTGGTGGTGCTGCCGTTCGCGGCGCTGGCGGCGGTCCGTGGCCGGTACACGGTCGCGGCCCTGCTGCGCGACGGCGGTCTGCTCGCCGCCGGTGTGCTGGGCGCGCTGCTGGTGTCCTCGCTGGTGTCCAGTCTCGGGCTGGGCTGGATCGGTGGACTGGGCAGCAGCGGCGACACCGTGCAGTGGACGTCGCCGCCGACCGCCGTCGGCATGCTCGTGGACTACCTCGGCGAAGCGGTCGGGCTGCCGCCCGTCGGTGTGCCGGTGGCCCGGATCGCGGCGCTGCTCCTGCTGGCGGTCCTGCTGGTGCTGCTCTGGTGGCGTACCTGGTCGACACTGCACGGCTCCCGCGTCACCGCACCGCCGGAGACACGGGGCGGCTTCCGTGACGCCGCGCCGCCGGAGACGTTGCACGGCTTCCGTGACGCCGCGCCATCCGGCCCGCCTGCTGCCAGCGCGACCGGCAACGGCCCGCCTGCTGCGGTCGGTGTCGGCCCGTCGACGGTGAGCGCGGGGGTGAGCCGGCGCCGTTCGGTGCTGCTCGGCGCGGGGTTGGCGTTGGCCCTCACCGTCGTCCTCGCGCCGGTGTTCCATCCCTGGTACGCGACCTGGCCGCTGGCGCTGCTCGCGCTGGCGGCGACCCGGACCACCTGGTTCCTGGTGCCCGTCGCGGCGGCGTCCTTCCTCGCCCTGCCGGACGGCACCAACGTGGCCCGACTGGTGAAGGCGCCCGGCGCGGTGGCGATGACCCTGTTGATGGTCGTCCTGGCGGTCCGGTTCCTGTCCCGGATGCGCCGGAACCGCGAGTCGCGCTGAGCCCAGTTGCCGCGAACCCGAGCCGCACGCCACTCGGCGGCCGCAGGTGGGTAGATCTGTTGTCGCTCCAGCGACAACAGATCTACCCACCTCCCACCGCGGACAACGTCAGCCCCACCGGCCGCGCCGCAATCTCTTACGACGGCCCGGCCCCTGCCCTGCCCGGCCCGGCCCCTGCCCTGCCCGGCCCGGCCCCTGCCCGGCCCGGCCCGGCCCCCGGCCCGGCCCGGCCCGGCCCCTGCCCGGCCCGGCCCGGCCCCCGCCCGGCCCGGCCCCCGCCCGGCCCGGCCCCCGCCCGGCCCGGCCCCCGCCCGGCCCGGCCCCCGCCCGGCCCGGCCCCCGTGCGGCGCGGCCCGGCCCGGCCCGGGCCCAGGCGCGGCCCGGCGCGGCCCAGGCCGGCCACCATCGGGCCACCATCTCCACCCAGGCCGGCAAACCAGCCCGCACACCAACGCCGCCCTGCGTGGCACGCACGGGCGCAGGGGCGGAGGGCACAGGGGGCGGAGGGTGCGGACAGAGAAGGCAGGTAGGGGTCAGCCGTGTGCGCCGCAGGTCGGGCAGGACGCCGCAGACGCGGGGGTGCGGCGGCGCAGGGCGACCGTGATCGGCAGCAGGGCCGGTCCGAGGAGGCCGACGACCAGGGCCGTGGCGACCATGGTCGGGTGGGTCGGGCGCGGCGCACCGCCGAGACCGTCCACCATGCCGGCCAGGATGTGCACGTTGAGCAGGCCGATCGGGGTGAGCAGGGCCACCACCGACCACTGGCCCCGCCGGTCCTGACGCATGGTCAGCCCGACGGCGAGCAGCACGGCGACCGCCAGCAGCACGCCGCCGGTGGCCGGCAGGAGTTGCTCGGCCGTCCAGCCGTACCAGCCCCAGTAGGACTGTCCGACCATGACGGAGGCGGTGGCGGCACCGCCGAGCGCCGCCACGGTCGGCAACGCCCGCACCGGCAGCGGCGACCGGGTGTCCACCGCGAGTGCCAGCGCCCCGAGGGCGAGCTGCGGCACCAGCACGGACAACGGGGGCCGACCGACGTCGGCGACCAGGCTCGCCACCGGCACCGCCGTGGTGGCCAGCACCGCCACGGTGATCCCGAGCCGGGCGGGTCGGCCCGGAGCGACGAGCAGCAGCGAAGCGGCGACCAGCCAGGTGAGCCACGCGACGATGCCGACCGAGACGAACGGCCCGAAGCTCGGGACACCCCACGCGGCCGGTGGTGGTTGCACCTCGGCGAGCGCCCAGAAGGCGGCGAGGAAGGCGGCGGTGGCCAGGGCGAGCAGGGCGGCGAGACGTACGCCGGGGACTACCTCGCCGGCCCCGGCGGCCCGGAGGCGCTGACGGAGGCCACCCCGCACGAGGTCGGCGGCGTCCGCGACCGACGGCCAGCGCCGTCCCGGATCGGCGAGGTCGAGGTACGTGCCGACGATCTCCTCGCCCCGCTCGCGGCGGTAGTCCGCCGGGTAGGCCCGCAGCAGATGCCGGTAGCGAGATTCGAGCCCGCTCATGCCAGACCACCGGCGGTACGCGGGGCCAGCGGTCGCGCCGTGCGGGCACGCAGCCGCGCGGTGGCGGCCTCGACGTTGCGCCGCAGCCGTTCGGTCTCGGCGGCCAGCGTGCTGCCTCCGGCGGGGGAGAGCCGGTAGTAGCGCCGCAGTCGACCGTCGACGGTCTCCTCGCGGTCGAGTTCCACCAGGCCGGCGTCGGTCAACCGGTCCAGTGCGCCGTAGAGGGTGCCGGGGCGCAGCGAGAGCCGTCCGTCGGAGAGGGCGGCCACCTCACCGATGATCGCGTACCCGTGCATCGGCTCTCGGGCCAGCGCGGTGAGGATGAGGGACGTCGGTTCACGTAACGGGGTGTGCGCGCCGTGAATATATCGGACGCGAAGGTATGCCGATGCCCGTAACACGCTCGGGCCGGCTCCGCGGTAGCGGAGCCGGCCCGAGCGGTGTTGATGGGTGTCAGCAGTCGAAGTACATGGCGAACTCGTGCGGGGTCGGCCGCAGACGCACCGGGTCGACCTCGTTGGCGCGTTTCCAGTCGACCCAGGTGGAGATGAGGTCGGGGGTGAAGACGCCGCCTTCGAGGAGGTAGTCGTGGTCGGCTTCGAGCGAGTCGAGCACGGCCGGTAGCGAACCGGGGACCTGCTTGACGTCGCCCCATTCCTCGGGCGGGAGGTCGTAGAGGTCCTTGTCGATGGGGGCGGGTGGTTCGATCTTGCTCTTGATGCCGTCGAGGCCGGCCATCATCATGGCGGAGAAGGCGAGGTACACGTTCGCCGACGGGTCCGGCACGCGGAACTCGACGCGCTTGGCCTTGGGGTTGCTGCCGGTGACGGGGATGCGGGTGCAGGCGGAGCGGTTGCGCTGGGAGTAGACCAGGTTGACCGGCGCTTCGTAGCCGGGCACGAGGCGGCGGTAGGAGTTGACGGTGGGGTTGGTGAAGGCCAGCAGTGACGGGGCGTGGTGCAGGAGACCACCGATGTACCAGCGGGCGGTGTCGGACAGGCCGGCGTAGCCGGTCTCGTCGTAGAAGAGGGGTTCGCCGCCGAGCCAGAGGCTTTGGTGGGTGTG
>NZ_JBITKL010000032.1:0-57423 GCF_044460945.1 Micromonospora sp. NPDC049903 | reverse complement strand
ACTCGAAGATCACCCACCCCACAACCAGCCCACCCACCACCACCAACCCCACAGTCAAGACCCCCCGACCAGCCCAAACAGGATGGAACTACTTCATTGATGTTGCTGTCTCCGGGAGCCTCTGAGGCAGCAGTATCAATGAAGTTGCGCGGATCATGGTGGGTTCGCGCGGGACGCCGGGTGCGGGACGTGGGGTGAGCGGCGCACCGGGCCGGACCAGGTGGAGGGTCCCGGGCATGGGGCGCGGGACGTGGACCACTGTTCATCCACGACACTCGACACACTCGCAGCCTGCGCTCACCGTCTGTCTAGCAAAGGAACTGGCACGGGGATGGACCGGGCAGGAGCCAGGCGGGCACAGGTGGCTGGGCTGGACGAGGCGGACATGCAGCGGGCCTCGGCGAGCCGGACCCGGGCCACGGTGGCTAGGTGGGTGGGGTGAGAGTGAAGGTGGCGGCTACGGGGTGGTGGTCGGAGGCTTGGTGGGTGTCGGGGGTGCGGATCACCTGGACGTCGACCAGGCGGGCGGCCAGGGCGGGGGTGGCCAGCAGGTAGTCCAGGCGCATCTCGGCGAACTCCGGGGTGCGGCCGTGGCCGGTGGGCACGGTCGGTCCGGCGGTGGCGGCCAGGTCGACCAGACCGGTGGCGAGCAGGTGGGCGATCGCCCGGGTGTCCACGGTCCGTCCGTCGCGGCGCAGGTGCCGACGGCGGTACGCGGGTGCCAGCCGGGCCAGGCTCTCGGCGTGCTCGGCGCGGTGAGCGTGCTCGGCGTGGTCAGCGTGATCCGCGTGCTCGGCGCGGTGAGCGTGCTCGGCGTGCTCGGCGTGATCCCCGTGCTCGGCGCGCTCGGAGCGGTGAGCGTGCTCGGCGTCATGAGCGTGGTGAGCATGGTCGGGGTGGTGAGCATGGTCGGGGTGGTGAGCATGGTCGGGGTGGTAAACGTGGTCGGCGTACGGGGCGAGGGTGTTCAGGTCCCCGGCGAGCAGGGCGAGGTCGGCGCGGGCCCGGCGCAGCGCGGTGGCCGCCCAGCGGGCCTCGATCAGGCGGCGACCGCCACGGTACGGATAGAAGTGGGTGCTCAGGACCGCGAGCGGTCCGGCGTCGGTGGACAGGGTCACGCGCTGCGCCGCGTGGTGGAACGGGCGACGGACCGGCCCGGTCGACGGGGTCGGCCAACGCGGGTCGACGAGTATCGCGACCGGCTGGCCGAAGGGTGACCGGGCCAGGTGGGGCGTCAGACCGGCGTCCGCCGCGAAGCGGGCCACGTCGAGGCCGCGCAGCTCCTGGAGGGCGAGGACGTCCGGCCGGTGCGCGGCGACGACCCGGGCCAGCAGGGTACGCCGGTCCGGGCCGCCCCGGTCCTGCCCGCCGTTGCGGATGTTCCAGGTCATCACCCGCAGCACGGTCGCCTCAGCCCGGCTGGCCGGCCTTGGCCAGCTCGTCGTCCAGGGTGTCCACGTCCTCCGACTCGATCTCCGGCCGGTTGCCCGCACGCACGTCCTCGTTGGGGCGAATCACCCAGGAGAGCAGCCCGATCCAGAGCCCGGTCAGCATGATCGCGCCCATGAAGTCGGTCGGGTGGTGCATGCCCCGGTACATCCGGGACACTGCCACGCCGACCGGCATGATCACCGCCGCCGCCACGAAGAGCCAACGCCACCACCGGTCGGTACGCGGGAAGACCACCACCGCGATCGCCACCCAGAGGCAGAGCGTGGCGGCGATGTGGCCGGACGGGAAGGAGGAGGTCGGCATCGGACCGTCCAGGTTCTCCACCGGCGGGCGCGGCCGGTCCACGGCGGCGGCGGAGGCGAGGAAGAGCGTCAGCTCGCCGAACATGGTCAGCGCGACGAAGAGCACCGGCCGCCAGCGTCGCCAGATCGCCAGCACCAGCGGGCAGAAGACCATCGAGACGAGCAGGATGGCGTGGGTGTCGCCGACCTTGCTCCACACCCAGCTCACGTCGTCCAGGAACGGGGTGCCCCGGTCGGCGAACCACTGCGGGACAGTCTCGTCGAGCCGGGCCAGGAAGGTGCCGCCGGCGTGGTAGCTGACGAGCATGCCGAAGCCGTAGAGGGCACCGAAGACCAGCACCCAGCCGACCACGATCTCGGCGACGCCGGCACGGGCGTGCGGCAGCAGCTTCTCCTCGTCCGGTGCCAGGGCCACCTCGTGTGCCGCCTCGGGCTCCAGGCCGTCGGTCAGCGGAGCGGCCGGGCGACCGCGTTCCAACCGCCACAGCCGGAAGGCGTACGCGGTGACGCCGAGCCAGGCCGCGCCGAGCAGCCAGGCGCCGAGCACGTCGGAGAGGAAGTGCACGCCGAGCGCGACCCGGGTGAATCCGATCAGGGTCACCACGGTGGCGACCAGGGCGATCGCCGGCTTGCGCCAGCGGGGTGCCATGGCCGGCAGGAAGACCAGCAGCAGCGCACCGTAGGCGACCATCGACCCGAGCGCGTGCCCGCTGGGGAAGCTCTGCCCGGCGTACGTGCCGATCGGCACGTCCACCTCCGGGCGCAACCGGTCGACGAGCGTCTTGAGCGACGGGTCGAGGATCAGCGCGCCCGCTCCGGTGACGATCAGGAAGACCGCGAGCCGACCCTGCTTGCGGATCAGCAGCCCGACCACGGCCACGGTGACCAGCCAGACGATCACCGGTCGACCGCCGAGGTCGGTGACGGCGTTGAGCACCGTCACCAGCGGACCGATGGGTGAGATCTGCTCGTTGAGCCACACCGCCACGCCGTGGTCCACGTCGTACAGCGGGGACCACTGCACGCGGACCAGCACCAGCAGCAGCCCGAACCCGACCCCGGCACCGAGGACGAGCAGCAGCCCGGCGAGGGTACGTTCGGTGAAGTGACCGAGGGGTCGTCGTAGTACGTCCCGGACCGCGCCCACGGCAGCCTCCTTGTGCGGTGGCGTCGACCGACGGCGACGCCTTCTGGCGTGGCGCTGTACCCGCGTCGATGCGTGCGTACACCCACCCCGGGTGGCCCACGACGGTCCGGCCCGGGTGGCGGGCCTACAGCGCGGTCATCTCTCCGGTGTCGTGCAGACCCGTACGCGGGGCGTTCGGCTTCCACAGGTCCGGCTTGGCGGGCTCGGACACGCCGATGCGGACCGCCTCCAGTTGGGCAGCGAAGGCCAGCCCGCCGAAGAGCGCCATGCCGGTGAGGTTGGCCCAGAGCAACAACGCCATCATGCCGGTCAGCGCGCCGTACGTCTGGCCGAAGTCCTCACTGAACCGCACGTAGCCGGCGAGCAGCAGGCTGGCCAGCCACCACAGCGCGGTGGCGATGCCGGCGCCGAAGAGCAGCCAGGACAGGCCGGGTTGGCGGCGACGTGGCGCGTACCGGAACAGCACCGCGACGGCCAGCACGGTCAGCCCGAGGCTGAGCGGCCAGCGCGCCACGTCCCAGACGACGGCGGCCAGCTCGCCCCACGCGTAGCGGCGTTCCACCGAGTCGCCCATCGGGCCGCCGCCGACGAGGATGAGGAACCCGGTCAGCGCCGGGATGCCGGCGATGACGGCGAGCACCGCGGCGCGCAGGTACTTCCGCAGGGCGGGGCGGTCGCGCTCGACGCCGTAGATCCGGTTGGCGCCCCGCTCGATCTGCGCCATCGTGCTGGTCAGCGCGACCAGCCCGGTGCCCAGGCCGAGGGCCAGCGCCACCTCGCCGATGTCCTCGACGCGTTCGCCGCCCTCGCCCTCGCCGAGCAGCTCGGCGACGACCGCCTCGCTGGCGCCGGGGGTGAGTGCCAGGACGGTGTCGGCCACCACCTCGCCGCCCTCGGCCGCCCCGAGTTCCGCGATGAGCCCGGTCAGCGCGATCAGGAACGGCACCACGGCCAGGCAGAGCTGGAAGGCGAAGGCGCGGGCGTGGCTGAACCCGTCGCCGTAGCGGAACCGGACGAAGGCGTCGTGCAGCAGGTGCCAGCCGCCCTCGCGACGCAGCGTCTGCCAGGCGTGGTCGGCGCAGAGCTGCTCGTCGGACATCAGCCGGGTCTCCGGCACCATCTTGGTGCTACTCACCCCGGCCCTCCTCGATGAGCCGCTCACCCCGCTCGGCGGCGCCGGACGCGTCCTCGGCCAGGTCGGGTGTGCTCTCCGGCTGCGGTACGCACAGCCACAGGGCCCGTCGGCGGATCTGCACGCTCAGCTCACGGCCGGGCTCGATCAGGTCGCCGTCCAGCTCGCGCGGCTGCGCACGGTTGCTGGTGATGGTCACCCGGCGGGCCCGGAAGACCTCCATCCGGGGCACCCGGTCGCGGCGGCGTACCACCGCCCAGCCGAGCCTGATCCAGTGTCGCAACCGGTGCGGGGTGAGCACGGCCACGTCGAGGTAGCCGTCGTCGGGTTCGGCCTCGGTGAGCAGGCGTACGCCGCCCTGGAGCCGGCCGACGTTGGCGACCAGCACCGAGCGGGCGCGGCGGCGCAGCGGCGGCTGGTCGTCCAGCGAGATCGACACCCGCATCGGGCGGTCCCGTAGGTGTCGGGCGGCGCCCACCACGTACGCCGGCCAGCCGATCCGCCGTTTCGTCGTCTCGTTGGTGGCAGCCAGCATCTGGGCGTCGAAGCCCATGCCGGCCATCACCGCGAAGTGCTGCCCGTCGACCTCGCCGACGTCGAGCAGCCGCCGGCCGCGCTCGACGGCCACCTCGATCCCGGCGGCCAGATCGGTGGAGAGCCCCAGGTTGGCGGCGAGCAGGTTGCCGGTGCCCTGGGGAAGCACGGCAAGGGCCACATCGGTGCCGACCAGGGCGCTGACGCAGGCCATCACGGTGCCGTCGCCGCCGCACGCGAAGACCACGTCCACGCCCTTGGCCAGGGCCTGCTCGGTCTGGCCGCGACCAGGGTCCTCGACGGTGGTCTCCAGCCACAGCGGCTCGGGCCAGCCGGCGGCGGCGAGCGCGTCAACGACGGTGCGGCGGAACGTGTCGAGATCGTCCACCTTCACCGGGTTGACCACGACCGCACTGCGCAGGGCCCGTCCGTGCCGTCCAGCTTCCACGGCGTCAGTGTGCGGCACGGTCGGCGGTTCGGCGACCCGACGCCGGGTGACCAGGTTCACCCGCCCGGCGGGTGTGACGCCGACCCGTGGCGGTGCGGCTCAGGCGGCGCGGATCAGGCGGCGGCCCGCAGGGCGGTCTCCACCCGGCGGCGTACGTCGGCCAGGTCCACCCCAGCCTCGGTGAGCACCAGCGCGGCCAGCCCGTTGCCCTCGCGGAGCAGCCCCAACAGGAGGTGCTCGGTGCCGATGTGCCGGTGACGCAGGCGCATCGCCTCGCGCAGGGAGAGCTCCAGCACCTTCTTGGCGCGGGCGGAGAACGGCCCGCCCGGTTGCCGCCGTAGCCGACCCCAGCGGCGACGTGGTGCCGGAACGGCCTCACGCAACGCGTCCGGGCCGAAGGACTCCTCGATCCGGGCCACGATCGCGGCCAGGTCGATGCCGATCTCCCGCAGCGCGGCGGCGTCGGCCTCGGCGAGCCCGTCGCCACCGCGGACGGTGTGCCGGCGTACCCGATCCCGCAGGTCGTCACCGGTGACCCCGACGTCGCCGAGCACCCGGACGGCCAGCGCGTCGCCGTCGGCGAGGATGCCGAGCAGCAGGTGCTCGGTGCCGACGGGTCCGCGCCCCTCGGCCCGGGCCTCGTCGCGCGCGTGCCGCACCACGACACGGGCGCGGTCGGTGAACCGTTCGAACATCACGCCTCCCAGGAGGATCCGACCGCCGGTCGCCCGGCGTGCTTCTTGTGGACCGCCTGCCGGCTGACCTCGAGCGCGTCGGCGATCTCCTGCCAGGACCAGCCCTGTCGTCGGGCGTTGTCGACCTGGACCACCTCGAGCCGTTCGAGCAGCCGGCGCAGGGCGCGGACCGCGCGCAGGCCGACCCGGGGGTCGGTGCTGCCGGCTGCGGCCGCGAGTTCCGTCGCCTGACTCATGGCGTCAACTTACATTGACAGCAGCGCCTCTGTCAACCCTGGTTGACAACCCCGCGAAGGCCCTCTTCCGTTAGGGTCGGGGCCGCGCGGGGCTCCCCGCCGGTCGGGGGTCGGAGGGGTCGAGTGAGCCGGGTCGCCAGGGACGAGGTGCGTCGCTTCACGCTCGCCGGACTGACGCTGGACTTGGTCGGCGGCAGCGTGGTCGGCAACCGTTACCGGGAGAACTACGACGTGCTGCACGTCGATCCCGCGCTCCCCTTCGCCGTGGTGGCCGACGGCATGGGCGACGGTGCCGGTAGCCGTCGCGCCGGGGCCGCCGCCGTACCGACCTTCGCCGCCCGGGTCCACGCCGCCTGGCCCGAGGTCGGGGCGGCCGGGCTACGCACCGCCGCCGAGGCGGCCCAGACCGCCGTACGCGAGGCCGGGGCGGGTCGCGCCGAGCTGACCGGGTGCACCCTGACCGGCCTGGTCGTCGAGCCGGACGGCAGTCAGGGCTGGGTGGTCCAGTTGGGTGACTCGCGCGCCTACCGCCTCCGCGACGACCTGCTGGAACTCGTCACCACCGATCACACGGTCGCCTGGCTGGGCGTGCTGCACGGCTGGTACCCGGTGGACTCCCCCGCCGCCGCGCGGGCCCGCTACCAGCTCACCCGCTACGCCGGCCATCCGGCCGCGCCCGAGGCAGACCTGCTGGCGGTGACGCTGCGCCCCGGCGACACCTGGCTGCTCTGCACCGACGGGGTCAGCGACCAGGTCGGCTACCACGGGATGCGGGACGCCCTGGTCCGCGCCGACCCGGCCGACGCGGTCGCCGCCCTGCTGGACGCCTCGCTGGCCGCCGGTGGGGCGGACAACGCCAGCGCGGTCGTGCTCCGGGCGCGGCCGGCGTCCTGACCAGGGCTGCCGTCCGGCGATCACGCCCCGGGGGCGCACCGGCGCGACTAGCCTCAACAGCAGGCCGAGCGCAGCTGCGGGGGTGATGGCGGATGGCCCCAGGCAGCGAGGCGCCGGTGCTGGTCGGCGTCGGTCCGGACGGCGCGCTGCCGGTGGCCCGTACCGCCGCGCGGGTGGCCGCCGCCCACGGCCGCGCGCTGCACCTGATGCACGCGTTCAACTGGGCCGCGCTGGAGGCGCCCGCGGTCACCGCGTCCCGCTCGCACGCCGAGGAACTGCTCGCCGAGGCCACCGTGGCGGCCAACCAGAGCGAGCCGGACGTCCCGGTCACCGCCGAGATCATCGAGGGTTCGGCGGTGGCGACGCTGGTCCGCAAGTCCGAGGCGGCCTTCCTGGTGGCCGTCGGGGACGGCGGCATGGCCCACTGCGACCGCTGCATCCCGGCCGACAGTCCCGCCGTCCAGGTGGCCGCCCGCGCCGAGTGCCCGGTGCTGGTCGCCCGCCAGGAACCCCCGCCGACCGGACCGGTGCTGGTCGGGGTGGACGGCTCCACCTCCGCCGAGATCACCCTGGCCTGGGCGTACGCCTGCGCGAGTCGGCACGGCTCGCACCTGCTGGCGGTCTGGGTGGTCGAGTCCGACGCGGCGGTGGGCGAGGCCACCGACCGGCTCGCCGCCCTGGTGGCCCGGCACGGTGCCGGACACCCGGACGTCGCGGTGGAGTGCCGGGTCGTCCGGGGCGAACCGGGTGACGTCCTGGTCGAGCAGTCGCGCACCGCGCAGTTGGTGGTGGTCGCCGCGCGCGGCGACGAACCGTGGCGCGGCATGCTCGGCGCGGTCAGCCAGTCGCTGCTCTACCACGCCCCGGCCCCGGTGCTGGTGGTCCGTGGCGTCACCGGGCCGCCCACCGACGACGGGCCAGGGCACCCGGACGGGCGGGACCAACGGCCCTGATCCACGCTGGCCGATCCCGCGAAGCTGGAGGCAGGAACCCGCGCAGCGGATGCAGAATCCACCGACCCGCGAGAGGCTCAAGCAGTATGGACACGGCCGTGGACATCCCGAGCACCTTGACCGACGAGGAACTGCGTCGCCTGGACGCCTACTGGCGGGCGGCGAACTACCTCAGCGTCGGGCAGATCTATCTGCTCGACAACCCCCTGCTCCGCGAACCGCTGGCCGCCGAGCACGTCAAGCCCCGGCTGCTGGGACACTGGGGCACCTCGCCCGGCCTGAACCTGATCTACGCCCACCTCAACCGGGTGATCGTCGCCCGCGACCTGTCGGCGCTCTTCGTCACCGGTCCCGGCCACGGTGGTCCGGCGGTCGTGGCGAACACCTGGCTGGAGGGCACCTGGAGCGAGCGGTATCCGGGCGTCGGCCGCGACGAGGCCGGCATGGCCCGGCTGTTCCGCCAGTTCTCCTTCCCCGGCGGCATCCCCAGCCATGTGGCGGCGGAGGTGCCGGGCTCGATCCACGAGGGCGGCGAGCTGGGGTACGCGCTCAGCCACGCCTACGGTGCCGCGTTCGACAATCCCGACCTGCTGGTGGCCTGTGTCATCGGGGACGGCGAGGCGGAGACCGGCCCGCTGGCCGGGAGCTGGTTGTCGACCGTGTTCCTCAATCCCGCCCGGGACGGCGCGGTGCTGCCCATCCTGCACCTCAACGGCTACAAGATCGCCAACCCGACGGTGCTGGACCGGATCCCCGAGTCCGACCTGCTCGCGATGATGCGCGGCTTCGGCTACCAGCCGTACGTGGTGGCCGGTGACGAGCCCGCCGCCGTGCACGAGGCGCTCGCCGCCACCCTGGACCGGGCGCTGGACGAGATCGCCGAGATCCAACGTCGGGCCCGCTCCGGTGCCGGCACCGAACGTCCCCGCTGGCCGATGATCGTCCTGCGGACGCCGAAGGGCTGGACGGGCCCGCGCGAGGTCGACGGCAAGCAGGTCGAGGGCACGTACCACGCCCACCAGGTGCCGCTGTCGAACGTCCGCAGCAATCCGGATCACCTGGCCGAGCTGGAGCGCTGGCTGCGCAGCTACCGCCCGGAGGAGCTGTTCGACGCCACCGGCGCCCCGGTCGCCGAGCTGACCGCCCTGCCGCCCACCGGGGACCGGCGGATGAGCGCCAACCCGGTCACCAACGGCGGGTCGGTGCTGCGCGACCTGGTCCTGCCGGACTTCCGCGACTACGCGGTGGACGTGCCGCGTCCCGGTGCCACGGCCACCGGTGCCACCGGCGAGCTGGGCCGGTGGATCCGGGACGTGATCGCCGCGAACCCGCAGACCTTCCGGCTGTTCGGGCCGGACGAGGTGGCCTCCAACCGGCTCCAGGCGGCCTTCGAGGTCACCGACCGGGCCTGGATGGGCGCCACGGTGCCCGGCGACGACCACCTCTCACCCGACGGGCGGGTGATGGAGGTGCTCTCCGAACACCTGTGCCAGGGCTGGTTGGAGGGCTACCTGCTGACCGGCCGGCATGGCGTCTTCACCAGCTACGAGGCGTTCATCCACATCGTCGACTCGATGGTCAACCAGCACGCGAAGTGGCTCAAGGTGACCCGGGACATCCCCTGGCGGATGCCGGTCGCGTCGCTGAACTATCTGCTCTCCAGCCACGTCTGGCGGCAGGACCACAACGGCTTCTCGCACCAGGACCCGGGCTTCATCGACCACGTGATGAACAAGAAGGCCGAGGTCGTCCGGGTGTACCTGCCGCCGGACGCGAACACGCTGCTGTCCACGATGGACCACTGCCTGCGCAGCCGGCACTACGTCAACGTGGTGGTGGCCGGCAAGCAGACCGCACCGAACTGGCTGACCATGGACGAGGCCGTCCAGCACTGCCGACGCGGGGTGGGCATCTGGGACTGGGCCAGCACGGACGCCGGCAGCGAGCCGGACGTGGTCCTCGCCTGCGCCGGTGACGTGCCGACCCTGGAGACCCTGGCGGCGGCGGACCTGTTGCACCGGCACCTGCCCGACCTCAAGGTCCGGGTCATCAACGTGGTCGACCTGATGCGGCTCCAGCCGTCGAGTGAGCACCCGCACGGCCTGCCGGACAACGAGTTCGACACCCTGTTCACCCGCGACAAGCCGATCATCTTCGCGTACCACGGCTACCCGTGGCTGATCCACCGGCTCACCTACCGCCGCACGAACCACCGCAACCTGCACGTACGCGGGTACAAGGAGGAGGGCACCACCACCACGCCGTTCGACATGGTGATGCTCAACGACCTGGACCGGTTCCACCTCGTCATCGACGTGATCGACCGGGTGCCCGGGCTCGGCGACCGGGTGGCGTACCTGCGGCAGGAGATGAGCGACGCGCGCGACGCGGCCCGCGACCACACCCGCCGGTACGGCGAGGACGACCCCCGGGTGGCCGAATGGCGCTGGATCCGCGAGACCGACCCCACCAACCCCTGAGGAGGAAGCAGCCATGACCAGGAGTACGAGCGGCGCGGAGATCGTGGTGGGCTACGACGGCTCACCGGACGCGGCGGCGGCCCTGGACTGGGCGCTGGACCAGGCCCGCCGGGACGGCCGGCCGGTCCGGCTGGTGTACGTCTTCGAGTGGCTCACCGTGGCCGGCTGGGTCGGCCCGGGCGTCACGCCCGGCATGTGGCCCGACGAGCAGGCCCGCCAGCAGGTCGAGGAGCTGGTGGGCAAGGCCGCGGCGGACGCCGGCGCGGCCAACCCCGAGCTGACCGTACGCGGTGAGGTCCGCGACGGCCCGCCGGCCCTGGTGCTGGAGGAGAGCTCGGCGGAGGCCGACCTGGTGGTGCTGGGCGGCCGGGGACACGGTGGCTTCGCGGGCCTGCTCGCCGGTTCCACGGCGGTCAGCGTCACCGCACACGCGCACTGCCCGGTGGTGGTGGTCCGCCGCGACACTGCCGACGCCGCGCGGGCCGGGCACGTCACCGTCGGGGTGGACGGCTCCGAACCGTCCCTGGTGGCGCTCGGCTTCGCCGTCGAGCACGCGGCACTGCGCCGGGTGCCGTTGCGGGTGGTACGCGCCTGGCAGCCCGGACGCGAACAGTGGAACCTCACTGGCGAGCAGGCCCGCGACGCCGCCCTGGCCGAGGACCGCGCGGAGCTCAACGAGGCGGTGCGCCGCTGGCAGGAGACCTTCCCCGACGTCGAGGTCAGCGTCGAGACGGGCGCCTCCGCGGCGGCCGGACTGCTGATCGAGTCCAGCCGTCAGGCGCAACTGGTCGTCGTCGGCACCCGGGGCCGCGGCGGCCTGCGCGGCATGCTGCTCGGCTCGGTCAGCCAGCAGCTCATCCAGCACGCGCACTGCCCGGTGGCGGTCGTCCGGGAACGCTGAGCCGATCCGCGCCGGCCGGTGTCAGGCCGGTCGGCGCGGCCCGCCGCCGAGTGCCCGCAGGGCGTTGAGGATCACCAGGACGTCGATCCCCTCCTGGAGGAACGCCCCGGCCACCGGCGGCAGCTTGCCGGCCGCCGCGAACCCCATCGCGACGACCGCCAGTCCCATCCCCACCGTGGCGCTCTGCACCGCGATCCGCCGGGCCCGGCGGGCCACCTCCACCGCGTCGGCCAGCGGGTCGAGCCGGTCGACGCTCAGCACGGCGTCGGCGACGTCGGCGGAGGCGGTCGCCCCGGTGGCACCCATGGCCACCCCGACGTGCGCCTCGGCCAGGGCCGGCGCGTCGTTGACGCCGTCGCCGACCATCACGGTGACCGCCCGCCCCGCCTCGGCCCGGACCCGGGCCGCCTTCTCCGGCGGGGTGCACCGGGCCAGCACGTCGTCCACGCCGACGTCCCGCGCGACCCGACGCGCCGTCTCCGGGCGGTCTCCGGTGACCATCACGATCCGGGTCATCCCGGCCGTACGCAGCCGCTCCACCACCCGGTGGGCGTCCGGGCGTACCGGGTCCTCCAGTACCACCGCGCCGAACGGCCCGGTCTCGTCGGACACCCAGACCACCGTGTGTCCGGCCTGCTCGGCGCGGGCACGGACGGGCAGCGCCCAGGGCGGCACCTCGTCACCGAGCTGACCGACACGGATCCACCGTCCATCCACCCGTCCGCTCACGCCCCGGCCCGCCTCCTCGGTCACCTCCGTCGGCGCGACCAGCCGCATCTCCCGCTCCCGGGCCTGACGGACCAGCGCCGCCGCCAGCACGTGCGGGGAGAGTTGTTCCACCGAGGCGGCCGAGCGCAGCATCTCGTCGGGGTCGCCACCGGGGGCCACCACCAGGTCGGCGACCCGGGGCCGGCCCAGGGTGAGCGTGCCGGTCTTGTCGACCAGCAGAGTGCGGGCGCGACCCAGCACCTCCAGCGACCCGCCGTCGCGGACCAGCATCCCCCGCCGGGCCACCCGGGACAGCCCGCTGACGATGGCGATCGGGGTGGCCAGCAGCAGCGGGCACGGGGTCGCCACCACCAGCACCGCCACCGCCCGCAGGAACTCCCCGGACAGCAGCCAGCCCAGACCGGCCAGCACGAGGGTGAACGGCACGAAGGCGACGGCGTAGCGGTCGGCCAGCCGTACCGTCGGGGCCTTGCGGGCGGTCGCCTCCTCGGCCAGCCGGACGATCCCCGCGTACGTGCTGCGGGCGGCGCTCTCGGTGGCCCGCAACCCGAAGTCCGCCCCGGCGTTGACCACGCCACTGGCCACCCGTTCCCCCGCCGCCCGCTCGACCAGCCGGGACTCCCCGGTCACCACCGACTCGTCGAGGGTCGCCGGGGACTCGACGACCCCGTCGACGGCGACCACGTCCCCCGGCCCGACCAGCAGCCGGTCCCCGGCTGCCAACCGGTCCACCGGCACCACCTCCACGGCGCCGTCGTCGGTGCGTCGACGGGCGGTCCGGGGCGCGCGGGCGAGCAGGGAACGCAGGTCACGGGTCGCCCGCCGGTGCGCGTACGCCTCCAGGGTCCGGCCGGTCGCCAACATCACCGCGACCACCGCACCGGCCAGGTACTCGCCGACGACGAGCGCCCCGGCCAACGCCAGGACGGCGATCACGTCCACGCCGAAGCGTCGCCGCCACAGCTCGCGCAGCATCGAGGCGGCCGCCGGCAGCAACGCGACGAGAGTGGCCGCCGCCCACAGTGCGTCAGCGACGCCGACCCGTCCCGCCAGTCGTGCCGCCGCTCCGGCCAGGACCAACGCGGTCAGTGCGGTCAGCGGCGCCCACAGCCACCACCATCGTGGTCCACCCGACGGCACGGGGCGCGGCGGCAGGCACTCGCGGGGACCGTGGTCCGGCGCGTCCGACGTCGGTTCCGCCATGCGCGGATCGTCGCAGGCGCCGCGCCCCACCGTCGGGCACTCCGGCCAGATCCCGGGCCGAACTGCCCCTCGGTGCCGGGACGTTGGGACCGTGCGTGCCCCCGGCGGATGTCGCATGATGGGCCAGACCCGGCCCACGGCCGTACCGAGGTGCGGCACGATGAGCAGAGAGACGAAAGGTCGTGAGGATGAGCCACCAGACGCCGGCCACGCATCGCCCGCTGCCCACCGCGCTCGCGGAGGCCGCCACGATGGCCGGTCGGGCGCCCTCGGTGCACAACGCGCAGCCGTGGCGCTGGCGGGTCCTGCCCGACGCGCTGGAGTTGCGGATGGTCCACGACCCGCAGTTGGCGGCGACCGACCCGGAGGGTGAGCTGGTCCGGTTGAGTTGCGGGGCGGCGCTGCACCACGCCCGGCTGGCGCTGGCCGCCGAGGGCTGGACGGCGACGGTGCGGCGGGTGCCCGACCCGGCGGAGCCGGACCTGCTCGCCCGGCTGACCGACCTGCGTCCCAGCGGGGCCGACCCGGACGCGATGCGTGCCGTGCAGTGCATGCAGGTCCGGCACACCGACCGGCGACCGGTCAGTGACGAACCGGTCGGCGACGAACGACTGGACGCGGTCGGCGCCGCCGCCCATCGGGAGGGCACCCGGTTGGAGATCCTCGACCGGGACCAGGTGCTGGAGCTGGCCGCCGCCGCCTCGCGCGCCGCCACCGTGGAGGCGGACGACACCCGGCTGCGCGAGGAGTTGGACTACTGGACCAGCCGGGCCGCCGGGACCGGGTTGACCGCCGAGGTGCTGCCCGAGCAGGCGGCGCAGACCACGGTGCCGGGCCGGGACTTCGGCCGCCCGGGGACGTTGCCGGTGGGACCGGGGCACGACCGGGCCGCGTCGTACGGGGTGCTCTACGGCGACCAGGACGAGCCCGTGGACTGGCTGCGGGCCGGTGAGTCGCTCTCGGCCGCCTGGCTGACCGCCACCCGGCTGGGTGTCTCGGTGGTGCCGCTGAGCGGGGTGGTGGAGGTGCCGGCGACCCGGCAGGTCCTGCGCGGGGTGCTGGCCGGGCTCGGCCACCCGTACCTCGTCCTGCGGCTCGGGGTCGCGGACCCGGCGCACGCCGGTCCGCCGCACACGCCGCGACTGGACCGTGCGCAGGTGGTGGACCTGTCCGCCGTCGAGGGGGCGGCGGGGTGAGCCGAGGTCCGGCGGGCGTTCGACGTCCGTCGCCGGCCGGTTAGCATCGCCGGGTGACCGTCGGCGAACCTCACCCCCGGCACGAGCCGCCCTCTCTCGGCCTCAGTCCGCTCTCCCGCGTCCACCTGGACGAACTGCTCCAGGAGATGCTGGACCGCGTCGGGGAGGTGATGACCAGCCGGGAACGGCTGCGGGCCCTGCTCGACGCGGTGGTCGGCATCGGCACCGACCTGGACCTGCGCAGCACCCTGCAACGGATCGTGCAGTCCGCCTGCGACCTGGCCGGCGCCCGGTACGGCGCGCTCGGCGTGATCGGCACCGACCGGATGCTGCACGACTTCATCACCCACGGCATCTCCCCCGAGCTGCACGCCAGGATCGGTGACCTGCCGCATGGCCGGGGCGTGCTCGGCCTGCTGATCGACGACCCGAAGCCGCTGCGGATGCCGGACATCACCCAGCACCCGCGCTCCTACGGGTTCCCGCCGAACCACCCGCCGATGCACACCTTCCTCGGGGTGCCGGTCCGCATCCGCGACCAGGTCTTCGGCAACCTCTATCTGGCCGAGAAGCAGGGCGGCGCGCAGTTCACCGAGGACGACGAGGAGATCGTCGTGGCGCTCGCCGCGGCGGCCGGGGTGGCGATCGAGAACGCCCGGCTGTACGCGCTGGCGCACCGGCGGGAACGCTGGCTCGCCGCCACCGCCGAGATCACCTCGCTGCTGCTCGGCGAGGTACGCCGCACCGATGCGCTGACGCTGGTGGCGCGGCGGGCCCGCGAGGTCGCCGAGGCCGAACTGGCCCTGGTGCTGCTCTATGACGACGAGGCCGACCACTTCACGGTGGAGGTGGTCGACGGCGCCGGCGCTCAGGCCCGCGCGCTGGTCGGCACGGTGCTGCCGGCGGCGGACACCAGTTTCGCCGGGCCGATCGCGCAGCGCCGGCACGACTCGGTGGACGACCTCGCCCACGCCGCTCCCTGGCCGGCGGTGCTGCACACCGGGCCGGCGGTGATCTCGCCGCTGGCCACCGCCGACACCCTGCACGGCGTCCTGGTCATCGCGCACACGGCCGAGCACGGTGGCGCCACCGACGAGGACGTGGCGCTGCTCGGCAGCTTCGCCGGACAGGCCGCGCTGGCCATGGAACGCGCACGCGGCCAGGAGGAGCGCGAGCAGTTGGTGGTCCTGGAGGACCGCGAGCGGATCGCCCGGGACCTGCACGACGTGGTCATCCAGCGGTTGTTCGCCACCGGTCTGCACCTGCAGAGCGCGGTGCCGTTGGCCGCGCGGCCCGAACTCACCAAACGGCTCAACGCGGCGGTCGACGACCTGGACGCCACCATCTCCGACATCCGCCGCACCATCTTCGAGCTGCGCAGCCCGGTGAGCGCGGCGCTGCGCACCGAGATCCGTGAGGCGGTGGAGGTGGCTGCCGAGTCGTTGGGCTTCCGTCCCCGGCTGGAACTGACCGGTCCGGTCGACAGCGCCGTCCCGGACGCGGTCCGCCCCGACCTCACCGCCGTGCTCCGGGAGGCCCTGTCCAACGCGGTACGCCACGCCGAGGCGTCGGCCGTGACGGTGTCGGTACGGGTCGACGGTGGTCAGGTGACCGTGCTGGTCACCGACGACGGGGTGGGATGCGACCCGGCCGCCGCCCGGGGTGGGCTGGTGAACCTGCGCGAGCGCGCGGAACGCCACGACGGCACCTTCGAGGTACGCCCGGCCCGTCCGCGCGGCACCGAACTGCGCTGGTCGATCCCGCTGCGGGACTGACCGGCGCAGTCACGCGTACGCGTCAGCGGGGTTTGCCGAGCAGCCGGGTGGCCAGCACGGCGGCCTGGGTACGCCGTTCCAGGCCGAGCTTGGCCAGCACGCTGGAGACGTAGTTCTTGACCGTCTTCTCGGCCAGGAACATCTTGCCGGCGATCTCCCGGTTGGTCAGTCCCTCGGCGACGTACTCCAGGATCCGCCGTTCCTGCTCGGTGAGGGACTGCAACTCGCGCGGCTGCTCCACCCCGCTGCGGATGCGGTCCAGGACGCGGGTGGTGATCGCCGGGTCGAGCAGCGACTGTCCGGCCGCCACCCGGCGTACCGCGTCGACCAGGTCGGTGCCGCGGATCTGCTTGAGCACGTACCCGGAGGCTCCGGCCATGATCGCTGCGAACAGCGCCTCGTCGTCCTCGTACGAGGTGAGGATCAGGCCCTTGATCGAGGAGTCCACGGCCCGTACGTCCCGGCACACGTCGATGCCGTTGCCGTCGGGGAGCCGGGCGTCGAGGATCGCCACGTCGGGGCGGAGCGCCGGGATCCGGCGGGCGGCCTCCGGCGCGGAGCCGGACTCGCCGACCACCTCTATGTCGCCGCTGGCCTGGAGCAGGTCGGCAAGGCCACGACGGACGACCTCGTGGTCGTCGAGCAGGAACACCCGGATCATCCCTCGTTTCTACCCGTTCTCCCCCACCGCACGCACGGGCCGAAGGTCCCGTCCCGGGTGGTCGACGCCGGTGCGAAGGGGCCGGGCCGGGGCGGGGTGTCCCGGGGGTTCGGGACGTGTGGCCCTGCTGAGCGGGGGTCCCCGAGGCGCACCGTAGGGAGGTACCGGCGAGCGTGAGGGGGCAGGACCATGGAGACCGGCTACACCGTCGAGCAGCTTCGGGTCGCCGCGGCCGACGCGATTCGGGCGCCGTCCCTGCACAACGTCCAGCCCTGGCGGTTCCGGCTGCGCGACGGCGGGATCGAGGTGCTGCTCGACCCGGAGCGGCGGCTGCCCGCCACCGATCCGAGCGGTTGGGGTGCCCGGGTCGCCGGTGGCGCGGCACTGTTCAACCTGCGGCTGGCGCTGGCGGTGGCGGGTACCCCGGCCACCGTCCGGCTGCGGCCGTACCCGGCGGAACCGACCGTGCTGGCCCGGTTGGTGCCGGACCTGCCACGCCGACCGACTCCGGCCGAGCAGAACCTGCACGCGGCGATCCGCCGCCGGTTCAGCAACCGCGCCCCGTTCTGGCCGGACCCGGTACCCGCCGACACCCGTTGGCGCCTCGGCGAGGCGGCCCGCGCCGAGCACTGCTGGCTGGAACTGCTGATCGGGGTGAGCGCGGTCACCGCCTTCGCCGAGATCGCCCGTGGCGCGCACCGTGTCCTCGAACGCGACCCCGCCTACCGGGCCGAACGCGTCGCCTGGGCACGCGCCGAGCCCGCGCCCGACGGGGTACCGGCCGCAGCCGGCGGGCCGCAGGCCGAACCGCAGGATCTGCTGCCGTCGCGCGGCTTCGGTGGCGCCCAGCGCGCACCCGGCCGCGACTTCGAGCCGGAGCCGCTGGTGGCGGTGCTCGGTTCGGCCGGCAACACCGCCGTCGACCAGGTCGTCGCCGGACAGGCGTTGCAGCGGGTCCTGCTCGCCGCCACCGACTCCGGGCTGTCCGTGTCGATGCTGTCCCAGCCGATCGAGGTGCCCTCGGCCCGCGAACAGCTCCGGATGTCGTTGGGGAGGTTCGGCACCCCGCAGATGGTGATGCGGATCGGGTTCGGTCGACCTGGCCGGCCCACCCCACGTCGCCCGGTCGACGAGACGCTGGACCTGCCGGTGCGCCTCGGCTGACCGGGTGACGTCGCGGGGAGGGCCGGAACGGCGCTCAGTGGGCCGGCGGGACCGGGTGGCCGGTGGTCAGCTCGGCGAGCAGGGCGGACTCGCGGACCGGGTCGAGACCCACCGGCTCCCGGGCCGGTCGGCCCGCCCGGTCGGGCACCGTGCCGACCCGGCGCAGCCATTCCCAGGTGTCGGCGACGGTGTCGGAGACCGGTCGACCGGTGAACCCGGCGGCGAACGCCCGACTCACGTCGATCTGCTGCATCCACCGGTACGCGTGGCCGGGCGGCAGCCAGACCGGCAACTCGGTCCACGGTGACACGCCCGCGTCGCGCAGACGCTCCGGCGCGACCCACCGCAGCGACGCGTCGGCGCCGGTCGCCGCGACACAGGCGGCGAGCAGTTCCCCCATGGTGGTGTGCCCGGCACGGTCCACCACGTTGACGGCGCCGCCGAGGCCGGCGGCACCGGCGTCGAGCAGGAAGACGGCCAGGTCCCGCACGTCGACGTACTGCACCGGCAGGTCGGCGGGACCGGGCGCGAGCACGTCACCGCCCCGGGCGATGCGCGTCAGCCACCACGGCAACCGGCCGATGTCCTCGCCGGGGCCGAGGATCAGCCCGGCCCGGCCCAGCAGCACCCGGTCGCCGAAGACCTCCTGCACCGCCCGCTCGGCACCGCGTTTGAGGGTCGGGTAGTCGCCGTCGGCGGCGTCCGGGTCGGCGTCGAGCACGGCGTCGTCCTCGGTCACCCCGGCGGGCACCGGCGGCGCGTAGACCGCACCGGAGGAGACGTAGACGTAGTGCCCGACCCGTTCGGCGAGCGCCCGCGCCCCGGCCTGGGCGTCCCGGGGCGCGCCGTCCCAGGTGTCGACCACCACGTCCCACTCGCCGTCGGCCAGCGCGGCCAGCCCGTCCGAGGTGGTGCGGTCGCCGACCAGGTGGCGTACGCCGTCCGGAGGAGCCCCGTGCCGCCCCCGGTTGAACACCGTCACCGACCATTCACGACGGAGGCCCTCGGCGACCGTCGCCCGGCCGACGAACCCGCTGCCGCCCAGCATGAGCATTCTCATGTGGTCCACCCTGCCGTGGGTCGGGCGCGGTGGGGCAGCTCGTTCACCGTCAGCAGATCTGCCCTGGGCAGAAGCCGGTCCGGTGCCGTGCCCGGCGGACGCCTACGGCGTGCGCCGGGCACGGGCTTCGGCAGGGCGGTGCCGCGGGCACGGCGGGCACCCCTGGCCGGCTCCTTCATCGAAGGTTGGCACGCTAAATCGTCGTCGCGACCGAGACGCGCGTCAACAACTTCCGGAAAAGTATCGGTAGCTCATCCGGTGGGCCGGGTGGCGGCGCTGTCCCGGACGACCAGTTCGGTGGCCAACTCGATCCGGGGACTCTCCACCCTCTCCCCCTTGGCCAACCGCAGCACCGTACGCGCCGCCAACATCCCCATCTCGGCCAACGGCTGACGCACCGTGGTCATCGGCGGCGAGGACCAGCGGACCTCCGGCAGATCGTCGAAGCCCACCACGCTGACGTCGTCGGGCACCCGCAACCCCCGCTGCCGGACCGCCTCGTACACCCCCAACGCCATCTGGTCACTGGACGCGAAGATCGCCGTCGGCGGATCGGCCAGCCCCAGCAGGCGGGTGCCGCCCACGAACCCCGACTCGTGATAGAAGTCGCCCGGGCAGACCAGCGCGTCGTCGAAGCCCAGCCCGGCGGCCTCCAACGCCGCGCGGTAGCCGTCCATCCGGGCCCGGCTGCACATCAACTGCGGCGGCCCGGCGATGAACCCGATCCGCCGGTGACCCAGCCCGATCAGGTACTCGGTGGCCCGCAGGCCGCCGGCCCAGTTGGTGGCACCGACCGTCGGCGCGTCCTGCGGCGGCAGGCCGTCGGCGTCCACGATCACCACCGGGACGTCCATCCGCCGTAACTCGGCCCGCATCGGCGCCTCGACCATGGACGTCACGAAGATGACCCCCTCGGTGCCCCGGCCGCGCAGGCTGGTCAGCCACTGCTCGGCGGGAGCGGTCTGCCGGTGGATGGCGGAGACCACCGTGCCCACCCCGGCGGCGTGCGCGACGTCCTCCACACCCCGGATGATCTCCACCGCCCACGGGCTGTCCAGGTCGTTGAAGACCAGGTCCACCAACCCCGAACTCGCCCGCATACTCGGCGGACGCCGCTGGTACCCGTGCCGGGTCAGCAACTCCTCCACCCGCTGACGCGTCTGGGGGGCCACGTCCGAACGCCCGTTGATCACCCGCGACACGGTCGGCACGGACACGCCGGCCAGATCGGCGATCGCCGAAATCGTGACCCTGCGGGTCTCTCTGGCAACCACAGCTCCACCCACCCAACCCGGTACGGCGACCCACCCGGCGAGGCAGCCGACAACTCCTACCCTAGTGCCGGAATTTTCACGCGCATACCGGGAGGTGGGGCAGATCCTTCGGGCCGTCGGGTGGTCAGCTCCTCGGCGCCGCCGCGCTGTCCCGGACGACCAGTTCGGTGGCCAACTCGATCCGGGGGCTCTCCACCCTCTCCCCCTTGGCCAGCCGCAGCACCGTACGCGCCGCCAACATCCCCATCTCGGCCAACGGCTGACGCACCGTGGTCAACGGGGGCGAGGACCAGCGGACCTCCGGCAGATCGTCGAAGCCCACCACGCTGACGTCGTCGGGCACCCGCAACCCCCGCTGCCGGACCGCCTCGTACACCCCCAACGCCATCTGGTCACTGGACGCGAAGATCGCCGTCGGCGGATCGGCCAGCCCGAGCAACCGCACCCCGCCGGAGAACCCCGCCTCGTGATAGAAGTTGCCGACCTGGATCAACCGGTCGTCCACCGGGATACCGGCCGTCTCCAGCGCCGCGCGGTAGCCGTCCATCCGGGCCCGGCTGCACATCAACTGGGGCAGTCCGGCGATGAACCCGATCCGCCGGTGACCCAGCCCGATCAGGTACTCGGTGGCCCGCAGGCTGCCGGCCCAGTTGGTGGCACCGATCGTCGGCGCGTCCTGGGCGGGGACACCGGCCGGGTCGACGATCACCACCGGGATGTTGAGGCGGCGCAGCTCGGCCTGCTGCGGTCCCTCCAACGTGGAGGTGACGAAGATGACGCCCTCGGTGGAGCGGGTCCGGATGTTGTCCAGCCACTGCTTGGCCGAGGAGGTGCGGCGGTGGATGGCGGAGACCACCGTGCCCACCCCGGCCGCGTGCGCGACGTCCTCCACACCCCGGATGATCTCCACCGCCCACGGGCTGTCCAGGTCGTTGAAGACCAGGTCCACCAACCCCGAACTCGCCCGCATACTCGGCGGACGCCGCCGGTATCCGTGCCGGGTGAGTAACTCCTCCACCCGCTGACGCGTCTGGGGGGCTACGTCCGAACGCCCGTTGATGACCCGTGAGACGGTCGGCACCGACACGCCGGCCAGGCGGGCGATCGCCGCGATGGTCACTGTGCGGTTGTCGTTGGCAGCCACGCGGCGCCTCCATCTCCTCGCTCGATGGACGCCGCCGACGGAGGCGTCACTGCTGGCTCTTCGCCACCGCGGTGATGTCCTTGAGGATCTGATCCGGCCGCTTACGGCCGATCATCAGCTCGGCGACGCTGTCGTTGACCTGCTGACCGACCGCCGGCGGGTACGCCTGGTCGAGGTAGAGCTGGAACCCGGTCGCGACGGCCAGGTGCGCCGCCACCACCTGGTTGTTCGGGTCCTTGATCCGGCCGACGGCGGCCAGGTTGGTGGGGAGCACGGCTCCGGTCTCGGCGGCCCGGCGCTGGTTCTCCGACCGCAGCAGCAGGCGCAGGAAGTCCACCGTCGCGGGCGGCGCGTCGCGGCCGACCGCGAAGCCGTTGCCGCCGCCGAAAGCGTCGGTGGCGGCACCCTTGCCGCCCTCCACCGTCGGGAAGGTGAAGAAGCCGAGCTGGTTGCCGATGCCGAGCTTGCTGTTCGACGACGACGCCTGGATCGAGGGCGCCCACTGGCCCATCAGCTCCATGGCGGCCTCGCCGTTGCCCATCGCCGCGCCCTGCCCGTCCGCCGTGCCGTACTCCGCGGAGCGCCAGTTCCGCTGGAACGGCTTGAGATCGACCAGCTCCTGTAGGCGCTCACCGGCGGCCACGAACTCCGGGGTGTCGAAGTTGCCGGTCTCGCCCGCGCGGCGCAGGGCGTCCACACCGCCGACGCGCATCGCGAGGTACGCCCAGTAGAAGTGCCCCGGCCACTTGTCCTTGCCGGCGAGCGCGATGGGGGTGATGCCGCGCGCCTTGAGCTTGCCGACCGCCTCCAGCAGCCCGGCCCAGGTGGTCGGCGGCGAGGTGATGCCGGCGTCGGAGAAGTGGTCCCGGTTGTACCAGAAGCCGGTCATGCCGACGTCGAACGGGATGCCGTAGATCCGTCCGTCGATCGTGTAGGGCTGCAACGCTGCCGGCAGCAACTGCCCGATCCACGGCTCCACGTCAGCGGTGATGTCCTTGACCAGGCCCGCTTCCACCTGCTGCTGCAACAGGCCGCCGCCCCACGACTGGAACAGGTCCGGCGGGGTGCCCTTCTTGGTGATCTCGGCCAGCTCGCCCTTGAAGATCTCGTTCTCCAACGGCTCGATCTCGAACGTCACGTTCGGGTGCCGGCCCGAGTACACCCGCGCCAGGTCGGCCCAGACCGGCAGCATCGGCTCGGTGTTCTGGATGTGCCACCAGTTGATCGTCTGTGGGGCGCCGGTGGTGTCGGAATCGTCGCCTCCGCATCCTCCGAGCAGGAAGGCGCTGGCGCCGAGACCGGCCAGGCCGAGCAGTGACCTGCGGGAGACGGGCGCTGTCATCTGTATCCCTTCGACAACCGGTGACGTACGCATAGAGGCACCGCGATCGGCGACAGGCCGCGAATGGCAGTTCGAAAGTTTCAACCCGTTGCCGGTATTTTCGACGTGATGGCCGGCACGTTACGACGCGTCGACGTACGCGGTCAAGAGGGCTGTCGCAAGCAGACACTACCCGCTACGGTGATCCGAATCTTGGGGGGTTCCCGCAGCCCACTACCGGAAATCCACCGGGATCGAAGCCTGAAGGAGTAGCGCATGTCGGCCGAGCCCGCGGACGTGGCCACCACCCGGTCGATCCGAAACCCGGTCCTCGCCGGTTTCCACCCCGATCCGTCCATCCTGCGCGTCGGCGACGACTACTACCTGGCCACCTCGACCTTCGAGTGGTATCCGGGCGTGCGCGTGCACCATTCCACGGACCTGGTGCACTGGCGTGACCTGGGCGGGATCGTCACCGACCGTCGCCTGCTCGACCTGCGTGGCTGCGACGACGCCGCCGGGATCTGGGCCCCCGACCTGACCTACCACGATGGGCTGTTCCACCTGGTCTACAGCGACGTGGCCAGCTTCGCGGGCGGCTACTGGGACGTGCAGAACTTCCTCACCACGGCGCCGAGCATCACCGGCCCGTGGTCGGCGCCGGTCCGGCTGCACGCGCACGGCTTCGACGCCGCCCTGTTCCACGACGACGACGGCACCACCTGGGTGCTCGCGCTCAGCGCCGAGTGGCGGCCGGGCCGAGACCGCTTCGGCGGCATCGAGATCCAGCAGTACGACCCGGTCGCCGAGCGCATGGTCGGCGAGCCACGGATCATCTTCACCGGCACCGACGTCGGCCTGACCGAGGGACCGCACCTGTACCGCCGCGACGGCTGGTACTGGCTGGTCGCCGCCGAAGGCGGCACGAGCTGGGAGCACCAGGTCACGGTGGCCCGCTCGCGCGAGCTGTTCGGGCCGTACGAGGTCGACCCGGCCGGACCGCTGCTCACCTCCGTCGGTCGGCCCGACCTCAGGTTGCAGAAGGCCGGACACGGCAGCCTGGTGCAGACCCCGCACGGCGACTGGTACCTGGCGCACCTGGTCGGCCGCCCGTACACCCCGCTCGGGAAGTGCGTGCTGGGTCGGGAGACCGCCCTGCAGAAGGTGGACTGGCCGTCCGGCGGGTGGCCCCGCATCGACGGCGGGATCCCGGCCGACGAGGTCCCGGCCCCGGACCTGCCGGCCCAGCCGTGGCCGGCGGAACCGGCCGTCGACCACTTCGACGCACCCGAACTGGCGGTGTGCTGGTCGACTCTGCGCCGACCGGCCGACGACGACTGGATCGACCTGCGCTCCCGCCCCTCGCACCTGCGGGTGCACGGTGGACAGTCGCCGACCGGCAAGCAGACCCCGAGCCTGGTCGCCCGCCGGGTCGGCGCGACGCACTGTTCGCTGGAGACGGTCGTCGAGTTCGACCCGCGCGACCACCGGCACCTGGCCGGCGTGACCGGGTACTACAACACCCGCAACTGGCACCACCTCTATCTGACCCGCGCCGACGACGGGCGCGTCGTGCTGGAGGTGCTCAGCTGCGACCGGGGCCGGCGCACCGCGTACCCGCAGCTCACCGTCGACACCGGTGGCGCCCGCCGGGTCGGCCTGCGGGTGACCTTCGACGGCCCGGTGTTGCGCTTCGCGTACGACCTGGGTGACGGCTGGCAGCAGGTGCCGGTCGAACTGGACGCCACCATCCTCTCCGACGAGCACGCCACGGAGATGGTCGACGGGGAGTTCACCGCCTGGGGTTTCACCGGTTCGCTGCTCGGGCTCTGGGTGCAGGACATCGGCGGCGACGGCCGGTACGCCGATTTCGACCACGCCACCTACCTCGAACACTGACCACAGGCGCGTCCGGAAAGTTTTCGATATCGCTTTCCAGCTCCCTGAGCAGGCAATATGCCGAGAGTCGGACGTATCGACCGTTGACGCCCCGGCATCGACGGCCGTAACGTTTCGACCAAGTTACCGGACGCTCCCGGAACGACCGCATCGCCACCGCAGCATCGTCGCCGTGCCAGGTGGGGCGGGTCCGCGCCCCACGCGACCCACTCGCCGCACCACCCCGTCGGAAGGCCACCGGTGATGCCACCGCCCACCCAGTCTCGCCACGCCCCCTACCCCGCCGTCACGTTCCGGCCGGGCATCGGGCCCCCGCCGGCACGCCCGGTCGAGGTGATCGACACCGGGCAGGTCCTCTGCCTCACCTTCGACGACGGGCCCCACCCGGTGCACACCCCGCGCCTGCTCGACGTGCTGGCCGACCACGGCGTCCGGGCGATCTTCTTCCTCCGGGGCGATCAGGTCGTCAGGTACCCGGAGGTGGTCCGCCGGATCACCGCCGAGGGCCACGTGCTCGGCAACCACGGGATGCGGCACGACGACATGAGCGACTGGGCCGCCGGACGCATCGCCTCGGACCTGCTGGAGACCAACGCGGTGATCCGGCAGGCCGTCCCGTACGCCCGGGTCGGCTACTTCCGCGCCCCGTACGGCGCCTGGGGCCAGACCCCCACCGTCGCCGCCGCGCTCGGCATGCGGCCGATGGGCTGGCGGCTCGCCGTCACCGACTGGGAGCCGCCCGGCACCGACGAACTGCTGCGACGTCTCACCGACGGCGCCGCACCCGGCGCGGTGGTGCTGCTGCACGACGGCGGCGGAGACCGGAGCCAGACCGTCGACGCGGTCGACCGTTTCGTGCCGTCGGCACGTGCCGCTGGGTGGAGTTTCGCGCTGCCGCCGACGGCCACTCGCCCGTCGGGCCGATAGCCGTCAACCGGGCGGGGCATCCTGGACAACACCGACGGCCTCGCGTCCCGGCCGGGTCAGGCAACTGTGTGGTGGGCGATACTGGGTTTGAACCAGTGACCTCTTCCGTGTCAAGGAAGCGCGCTCCCACTGCGCCAATCGCCCGTGGAGACCGCCGACACCCGAGGGTGCGGGCAGGCTGCGAGCGGACGACGGGATTCGAACCCGCGACCCTCACCTTGGCAAGGTGATGCGCTACCAGCTGCGCTACGTCCGCGTGCCCCGTGAAGTGCCGGGGACGCGCCAACTCTACCCGATGACAAGATCGCTCGACCGGCCACCCCGCTTCCCCGCGTGATTGTGCCGGTCACCGTCGGGGTACAGACCCTCACGACAGCACACCGCGCCCCTGGAAGAAGGAGGCTGTCATGGGTATCGGAACCAGTGTTTTCCTGCTCGCGCTCGGCGCGATCCTCGCCTTCGCGGTCAACGCCAGCATCGGTGGTCTCGACCTGGACGTCGTCGGCTGGATCCTGATGGCCGCCGGCGTACTCGGGCTGATCATGACGACCCTGGTCTGGGGCCGCCGCCGTCAGGTGGTCACCACCGAGCAGCCGGCGGAGTACCGCCGGGTCGAGGAGCGCCGGGACGTCGCGCCGCCGCTGTGAGCGGCGTACGACGGGCGGGTCGGCGGCCGAGGGAGCTGATCGGTCGCCGAGGCAACGACGATGGCGGCCACCGTGACCGGTGGCCGCCATCGTCGTTCGTGCTAGCTCGGCCTGGTCCGGTTCAGGATGCCGTTCAGGTAGAGCCCCTCCTGGCAGGTCCGGGGCGTGGCGGCGCCGACCGGGGTGCCGGGTTGCCGGCACTCGATGGTGAGGGTCACCTGCGCTCCGGCCGGTACCCGGATCGGGGTGACCGAGTGGTAGTCCTGGTTACGGAAGTTCTCCAGGCCGTAGGTGACCACCCGCACGTCGTTGGCGGTGATGGTCAACGTGCCGGTGTCCCCCTGCGGGTTGTCGACCAGGAAGTCCGTGAGCAGGAGGACCCGGTTGCGGGGCACCGTGTAGCTGCGGGACGCCG
Source organism: Micromonospora sp. NPDC049903 (assembly GCF_044460945.1). Classification (NCBI taxonomy): domain Bacteria; kingdom Bacillati; phylum Actinomycetota; class Actinomycetes; order Micromonosporales; family Micromonosporaceae; genus Micromonospora; species Micromonospora sp. NPDC049903. The sequence goes on along the minus strand of NZ_JBITKL010000032.1, from coordinate 30,834 downwards.
TGCTGCCGGGGTTGGTCCGCAGCGTCAGCGCGGTGGCGAACTGTCCACCACCGGTGGCGGCCGCCGGGGTCGGCGACGGGCTCGCCGGCGGGGCGGCGGGGGTCTCGGCCCGTTCCTGCGCCACGGCCTCCCGGGCCGCCTGGCCGGCGGCCTCGTTCGCGGACGCCTCCATCTGGGTCGCGGCCTGCGCCACCCGCTCGTCGGCGGCCTCCTGGGCGGCCGACTGCACCGCCGGGCGCAGCAGGCCGAACCAAAGCGCCAGCAGGAGCAGCAGCAACGCCAAGAGCAGCGCCAACAGTTTGAGCAGCCACCCGGAGAGGACGGGCTGCTGCACCAGAGTGCCGTCCAGGGTGATCGCGCGGCCGTCCCGGTCGGTCAGCAGGGCCCGGAACGGCAGGTGACGCGGCGTGCCGCGCCAGAGCAGCCGCCGTGTCCGTACGCGGAGCCCGGCCTGGTACTGCTCACCCGCGGCCAGGATCATCGCCGGCGGGCGGGCCGTGAAGCGCAGTTGCTCCGCCCCGTCGGTCGCGGTGACCGTCAACTCCTCGCCGATGTTGCCGCCGTTGACGACGGCGAGTCGGTAGCGGGCAGTGAGCCGGGCCCGCCGCACCTGCGGCCGGAGTTCGGCGCCCACCTCGGAGAACGGCGCGATGGTCAGCACGCCTTCCTCGACCGTCGCGGTCTCCGGCGCCTCCGACGGGACCACCCGCACGCCGTACGGCAGATCCCCGGCGCGGACCTCGGAGGACCGGGGCGGACGGACGGTGAGCACGACGGTCTGGCTGGCGCCGGGATAGAGGGACACCCGGGGCGGATCGAACGTCACCCACGCGTCGGGCACGCCGACGATGGTGAGGTCGTACGCTTCGACGACGTCGCCCGAGTTGCGGATCGTCACCGGTATGTCGACGCTTTCTCCCGGCACGACCACCGTCGGGGTGTCCACCAGACCCAACGAGACGCTCATGTCCGCCCACGCTAGGCGGGTGAGGACGCCTGCCGGCCGTCCGGCGGGGAACCGGCACGGGCAGAACCGTTGCCCGTTAGGTCCACGTTAGGTGCACGCGAAGTCACGCCGGTCATGCTCTGCGTACCGGCGCGGCACCCGCCGTGCCGCGCCGTCCGGGCCGGACGAACGGGTCCGGGCGTCGAGGTGTGGGGGAGGCTGAAGATGCAGCGTGTCACGGTGAGCGTTCACGCGGAGGACCCGATCTCGCGGTCGGGGGTGGAGAGCCAACTGCGTGCCCGACCGGACCTGTGGGTGATCGAGCCGGGCCGGGAGACGCCGGAGAGCGTCTCGCTGGTGGTCGTCGACGTCCTCGACGAGTCGGCCATCCGGCTGCTGCGCCGCCTGCACCGGACCGGCCCGGCCAAACTGGTGCTGGTGCCGGCCCGGATCGACGACGCCGGGTTGTCCCAGGCGGTGGAGCACGGCGTGGTGGGGCTGGTCCGCCGCACCGAGGCGAGCGCGGAACGGCTCAGTCACATCGTGCTGGCCGTAGCCCGTGGTGAGGGCGCGCTCCCGGCGGACCTGCTGGGTCGGCTGATGGCCCAGATGGGTCGGTTGCAGCGGCAGGTCCTCGAACCACGCGGCCTCACCCTGCTCGGGCTGAGCACCCGGGAGGTGGACGTGCTGCGGCTGGTCGCGGACGGGCTCGACACCCGGGAGATCGCCAGCAAGCTGTCGTACTCGGAGCGGACCGTGAAGAACGTCCTGCACGACGTCACCAGCCGGCTGCAACTGCGCAACCGGGCGCACGCCGTGGCGTACGCGCTGCGCAACGGCCTGATCTGAGGCGTGTTTGCCTGAACGGGCGGAGCCGGATGCCCCCTCGGGTGCCCGGCAGGCCGAGGCGGCCGGACGCCGGAGCACCGGAGGATGACGGTGGCCATCCCGTACGACGTACGCCTCGCGAGGTCCACGTGCGACGCATGATCGGATTCCCTGTCGTCCTGGCCGTGCTGCTCGTCGCCGCGCCGCCACCCACCACAGGGGTCGCCGTCGCCGCGCCCGCACCGGCCCCGACCGCGCCACCCGCACCGGCGCCGAACGACGATCTGAGCCAGCGGATCGCGTACGCCGGCACCGGACACCGCAGCCTCGGTGTCGTCACGGGCGACGGCTCGGCGGCGACGGCGGCGCCGTTCTTCGGCACCGGCCCGGGCCACTTCGACGACGAGGTGTCGGCCCGGGGGTCGGCGGTGACCTGGGTGGGCCGACGCGACGCGCGGACCACCGAGGTCTACCTGCGGCGGGGCACGGGCCCGGTGCTGCGGGTCACCCGGAACTCGACCGACGAGTCCCGGCCGGTGCTCTCCCCCGACGGCACCCGGATCGCGTACAGCTCGGCCGACGGTCGGGCCGACGGCGCGCACGACGTGTTCGTGGTCGATGTCGCGACCGGCGACAGCCGACGGGTGACCGACGGCACCGGCGACAACAGGTGGCCGACCTGGTCGCCGGAGGGCACGACGCTGGCCTTCGCCGGCCTGCGTGGCGACGCCACGCTCCCCCAGGTCTATCGGATCTCCGCCGACGGCGGCCCGGTCGCCCAGGTCACCACCGAGCCGACCGGGGCCGCCGAGCCGGCCTGGGACCCGAACCCGGCGCACGGACGCCTCGCCTACACGGTCGGGCCGGCCGAACCGGCCCCCGAGGTGTGGTTGATCGCCCCGGACGGCACCGCACGGACCCAGATGCTGCCCGGCGGCTGGCAGGCCCGCCAACCGGCGTGGACGGCCGACGGGGCGACGGTGGCGTTCGTCAGCCGGACGCTGCCCGACGGCGGCACGACCGGAGATGTGGACCGGCTCTACTCGGTGCTGGTGCAGGAGGACGTGTGCCAGTGCGTGGTGGTGCAACGACTCAACGAGAACCGCGACGTCAGCTATCCCACCTGGTATTCCGCGCCCGGCAGCGACACCGAGTCGCTGCTGGTCGGCCGGACCAGCGCCCTCGACCGGACGACCGCCACCCTCCAGGACATCCGGCCCGACGGAGTGGACCCGCGGGACCTGGGCGTATCGGTGCTCCGGGAGGACCCGGGGGCGCTCGACGACTCCATGCTGCTCTGGGAGCCGGTGGACGGTGATCCGTGGTTCGAGCGGCAGGCGTACTCGCCGGACGGACGGCAGATCGCGGTCACCCGGTTCGAGACGGTCGACGGCGTACGGACCGAACGGCTGTGGATCGTGGACGCCGACGGCGGTCGACCCCGCCTGCTGCCGATCGCCGGGCGGGGCAGCGGCGACCGGGAGACAGACCCGGCGTGGTCGCCGGACGGCACCCGGCTGGCCCTGGTCCGCAACTCACCGGGCGAGGGTCCGGGGGGACGTACCCCGTCCCGGATCGAGGTGGTCGACGCCGTCGACGGGGACCTCCTGCTGGACCTGCCGGTCCCGGCCCCGCTGGCCGGACTCGACGACACCCAGCCGGCCTGGTCGCCTGACGGCACCCGGCTCGCCTTCACCCGGGGCACCTACCGGGGTGAGGTGTCGACCCACATCTGGACCGCCGACGCCGGCAACGGCCTGGACCAGACCGACCTGACCGAGACGATCTGCGGCGTCGGCTGCCCGGTCGTCGACGACAGCGCCGCCTTCTCGCCGGACGGCACCCGGCTGGCCTTCAACCGGGAGGCCGACGGCGTGGTCCTTCTCGACCTCGACGACGGCGACTGCCGCCTGCTGCTGCCCGCCGGTGGCGGATCGTGCGCCCTGCCGGTGCCCGACCGCGAGGACGCCCCGCACCAGCCCCGCGACGTGGCCTGGTCGCCGGACGGCCAGCGGCTCGCCTTCTCGGCCCGCCGCGCCGAGGGCAACAACTCGCCCGAGGCACTGTGGAGCTACGACCTCGCCGCCGGCACCGTCGGCCCGCTCACCGGGCACCTGCCCGGACGGCAGAAGGAGCCGAGTTGGCAGCGCCGCGTGGACGTCGCCACCAGCGTGTCGGCACCCGCGCCCACCACCACGGTCGGCGGGCGGACCTCGCTGCGGTTCGCCGTCACCGACCAGGGGCCGACCGCCGCCGACGACGTCCAGGGCACCCTGCGCGTACCGGCCGGGCTGTCGGTGACCGGCCTCGACACGTCGGCCGGTGAATGCGTGCTCGCCACCCTGCGCTGCGCATTGGGCCGCGTCGAGGTGGGACGTACCGTCGAGGTCCGGGTCGACCTGGTGGGGGACGCTGCCGGCAGCTTCGAGGTGGGCTGGTCGGTCGAGACCACCCCGACCGACGCGGACCCGTCGGACAACGCCACGGTGACCACCGTCCGGGTCGTACCCGCACCGCCGGACAGCCCGGCCGACCCGACGATCACCGTCTCGGTCGACCCGCAGCCGGGCTACGTCGGCGGCGTCGTCACCGTCCAGTACACGGTGCGCAACGCGGGCGGGACCACCGCGACCGGCCTGCGGGTCCGCGCCGGCCTGCCCGACGGGGTACCGGCCGGCGGGCTCCTGCCCGACTGCCGCGACGACGGCTGCCCGGTGCCGGACCTCGCCCCCGGCGCCGCTGCCACGGTGGGCGGCACGCTCGCCCCCGGCGCGGCCCTCGACACGACCGTCCGGGGCACCGTCTCCACCACCGGCGGCAACGCCGACCCAGACAACGACACCGCCACCGCGCGGCTGCGGGTGCTCCAGCCGCGTATCGAGGCGGTGCCGGGGATCGGACCGCCCGGCTTCGTCGCCACGATCCGGGGCTTCGACTTCCCACCCCGCCAACCGGTGCGCCTGGCCTGGGACGTCGGCATCACCGCGACCGCCGCACCGGTACGTCCGGCCGCCGACGGCACCTTCACCGGCCAGGTGCTGGTGCTGCCGAAGGACCGGCTGGGCGAACGCCGGGCGGTGGCCACCGGCGTCGGGTTCCGCCCGGTGAACACCCCGTTCCTGGTGGTGCTGCCGGCCCAGCAACCGCCCGGACTGCTGCGCCGCAGTTGGTGACGACGATGGGAGCGGGCGCGTGATACACGAGATCGACGAGGCCCTGCGCGGGCTGGTCGCCACCGAGGCGCTGACGGGTACCGGGGTGGAGGTGTCGTTCGACGCGCCCACCCGGGACTGGGCGACCCGCCGCAACGCACCGACGGTGAACCTGTTCCTCTACGACATCCGGGAGGACCGGTCGCGGTACTTCCAGGGCCGGGTCGCCGAGCGGGACGACACCGGCCAGACGGTGGCCTGGCACGACTCCCCGCACTTCTTCGCGCTCTCCTATCTGGTCACCGCGTGGACCAACCGACCCACCGACGAGCACCGCCTGCTCGCCACCCTGTTGGCCGGTCTGATCCGGTACGACGAGGTGCCGACCGAGCGGCTGACCGGATCGCTGGCCGCGCTCGGCCTGGCCGTACCACTGTCGGTCGCCGCGCCGCCCGGCGAGGGACGTGCCCTGGCCGACGTCTGGACCGCGCTCGGGGGCGAGCTCAAACCATCGCTGGACCTGGTGGTCACCGCCCCGGTGTCGACCCGCCGGTCGCCGGCCGCCCCGCCGGTGCGGGAGAGGACCGTCCAGGTCGGCGACGTCGCCGGGGCGCGGGTGAGTCGACGTACGCACACGATGGCGAACCCCCGCCGGGACGGCGACGGTCGGTTCCCCGGGTCGGGCGGTCTGCGGTGAGCGAGGCAGACGACACGGCGTACCTGTCGGAGCGGCTCGGCCTGCTCGCCGCGCGCGTACGCGGGGCGGTGACCGAGCGCCGTCGGGACGACCCCGACCCGGACGACGCCTTCCGTGGGCTGTACGTGTCAGCCGACCACGCCGAACGCCTGGCCGCCGCTCCTACCCGAGCTGCCGCAACCGTCGGGGTGCCGAGTAAGGAGGGGTCCCCTGCTATACACGAGGCGTTAGCAGGGGACCCCTCCTTACATCCCGACGGACACGAGCCGCGACTGCTCCGGTTGGCCCGCCGGTTCGGACTCGGCGCGCTGGACGTGGACTTCCTGCTGGTCGCGTTGCTGCCCGACGTCGAGGCCCGGTACGAGAAGCTCTACGGCTATCTCCACGACGACGTCAGCAGGCGTCGCGCCACCATCGGGCTGGCCCTGGAGCTGTGCGGGTTGCCCGCCTCGGCGGTCGCCGGTCGGTCCCGGTTCGCCGCCTCCGCGCCCCTGGTCGGCGGCGGGCTGCTGCTGGTCGAGCAGCCGGACCAGCCGTACCTGTCCCGGCCGTTGCGGGTGCCCGACCGGGTGGCGGGGTACCTGCTCGGTGACGACACCGTCGACGCCCGGCTCGCCGAGCTGGCCTGGCCCGTCGGGGACGACACGGCCCCGCCGTCGGACACCGCGTACCGCCTCGGCGGGGCGGTACGCGCCGGAGTGCGCCGGGCCTACCTGCGGGAACAGCCCGGCGCCGTCGCCGACGACCTGGGGGTCGCGGCGCTGCTCTCGGCCGGTTGGGCGGTGCTCCGGCTCGACCTGGACGCGTTGGCCGCCGAGCCGGCCCCGGCCGACGTGCTGGCCGTGGTGGTGCGGGAGGCCCGGCTGCGCGGTGCCGGCCTGGTCGCCGGCCCGGTCCAGGCACTCGACCCGATCGGCGTGCCGGCACATGCCCGGCTGCTGCGTCGGGTCACCGACCAGCCGGTGCCGGTGCTGCTCACCGGGACGGTCGAGTGGGATCCGCACTGGAGCCGGCAGGCGCCGCTGCTGGTCACCGCCACGCCGCTGGACGAGCAGGGCCGGGCCCGGCTGTGGCGCACGGCGGGCGCGGCGCGGGCCGCCGACCGGCCCGAGGGCTGGACCGACGGCGTCGACCCGGCGCGGGAGCTGGCGGCGTACCTGCTCGGCCCGGACCAGATCCGGCGGGCCGCGCAGGCCGCCGACCAACTCGCGCTCTTCGCGGGCGCGGACCGGGTGGACGCCGGCCACCTGCGCGCGGGGGTACGCGGACAGAACGCCGGTGGCCTGGCCCGGCTGTCCCGGCGGATCGAACCCGGCGTCGGCTGGGCCGATCTGGTGCTCCCCGACCAGGTGCACGACCAGTTGCGGGAGCTGGCTCTGCGGGTGCGGTACCGGGACCGGGTACTCGGCCGGTGGCGGATGCGTCCCGGCGGCGGGCGGGGGCGCGGGGTGCTGGCGCTGTTCGCCGGTGACTCGGGCACCGGCAAGACCATGTCGGCGGAGGTGGTCGCCGCCGACCTCGGTCTGGACCTGTACGTCGTGGACCTGTCCACGGTGGTGGACAAGTACGTCGGTCAGACGGAGAAGAACCTGGAACGGATCTTCACCGAGGCGGCCGGTGTCAACGGGCTGCTGCTGTTCGACGAGGCGGACGCCATCTTCGGCAAACGGTCCGAGGTCAAGGACGCCCGCGACCGGTACGCCAACCTGGAGAGCGCCTACCTGCTGCAACGGATGGAGTCCTTCGACGGCGTCGCGGTGCTCACCACGAACCTGCGCGCCAACCTGGACGAGGCGTTCACCCGGCGGCTCGACCTGATCGTCGACTTCGCCATGCCGGACGTGGCGCAGCGGCGGGCGCTCTGGGACCGCTGCCTCGGCACCGAACTGCCCCGTGATCCCGACCTGGACCTGGACTTCTGCGCCCGCAGCTTCGAGCTGGCCGGCGGCAGCATCCGGGCCTGCGTGGTGACCGCCGCCTACCTGGCGGCGCAGGCCGGTCGGCCGGTCCGGATGGCGGACCTGGTCGGTGCGGTGCAGCGGGAGTACCGCAAGCTCGGCCGGCTGCTGCTGGAGAGCGAGTTCGGCGTGCACCAACCACGCGGGGAGCCCGCGCGGGTCCACTGACGAGAGGGCAGCGATGCGAGCACACGATCCAGCCGGCCGCGACGTCTCGGCCCGCCCCGTCACGCAGGCCAAACCGGAGACCACCGGTGCCGAGCAGGTCCGGGCGGAGACGGGTGCGGTGCCCGTCGGTCCGGCCGGCGTCGGGCCGAGCGGCGCGGCGGCCACCATCCTGGACCTGCAACACCGGGCCGGTAACGCCGCCGCCACCCGGGCGGTGCAGCGGATGCGGTGCGCCGACCCGGACCACGGCCACGAGTCGGAGCCGATCCAGCGGTCGGCGGTGAACGAGGTGCTGCGTTCGGCCGGCAGCCCGCTGGCCGGGCCGGTGCGGCAGGACATGGAGGCGCGGCTGGGCGCGGACTTCTCCGACGTACGCCTGCACACCGGCGCGCTCGCCGAGCGTTCGACGGCGGAGGTGGACGCCCGCGCCTTCACGTCGGGATCGCATGTGGTGATCGGCCGGGGCGGGAGCGACCGGCACACCCTGGCCCACGAACTCACGCACGTCATCCAGCAGCGCTCCGGACCGGTCGCCGGCACCGACAACGGTCACGGCCAGCGGGTCTCCGACCCGGGTGACGCCTTCGAGCGGGCGGCCGAGGCGAACGCCCACCGGGCACTCAGGGAGCCGCCCGCGCAGCGAGCAGATGCGTCGTCCTCCCCGGAGCCACGGCTGGGTCCGGCCCAGCCGGCCAGGCCGGACGTGGCCCGGGCCCCGGGGGTGCAGCGGACGGCAGACAACGCCACGGTGACCGGAACGACCGGCCGGGACACGCCCGTGCAGCGGATGACGATGGACGCCTTCCAGCAACGCCTGAACGCCGCGGGCCTGGCCGACGACCAGGACTTCCTCATGCGTTTCGAACTGGAACGCGGCAAGCTGAATCGGGGCCCGCTGCTGCCGCAGCGGGCGGGAGCGCCGTCCCGGCTGGAGCAGTTCGTCACCGACGACGACATGACCGACGAGAAGCTGACCGAGTACATCAACGCGCACGACCCCGACCGTCGAGCGCCGTACGCCCAGCCCCAGGAACTGACCGATGCCAAACGCACCGGCATCGAGGTCGAGATCCCCAAGGTGCAGCTCAGCAGCGACGATGACCTGGTCGTCCTCGTCAACGGCATGGCTCTGGCCAGGACGGACAAGGTGACCCCGGTCGGGGAGAACGGCCAGCTCCCCCTGCTCAAGCTGGAGGTGGAGGGTGTCGCACCGCCGAGGAACTCGCCGACCATCGAGCTGATCTACGGCCCCTTGCCGACCAGGGCCTATGCGCGGCCTGCGGTCATCTCGGCACGCAAGAAGCTCGGCAAGGCGTTGACGGGAAAGGGCTCGCTCGAGGAGATCCTCAACGAGTACAACAAGACGCTGCGCGGCGAGGAGCAGGACTTCAGCCTGAACATCGACGCCGATGCGACCGGCGTGCGCAAGGACAGGACGAACACCGACCCGTTCGAGAGCGCCAACCAGCAGACCAACGTCTCCCTCCCGTACGAGAACCTGGGTAAGGCCAGCGCGGGGGAGATCGAGGCGGCGCAGGAACGGCACAACCGGTCGGCCGTGTCGGCGCAGGGTGCTAGCCGACCCACTCGAGGCGTGCCGGCGGCCCGCGGTGGCCGGGGCGGCGCGTCGGCCCGGGCCGCCGGCAAGCGGCCGGCCCCGCCGCCGTCGCCGATGTCCGGGTTGTTCTTCAAGGAGGAACATCGCCGGGTCTACGACTTCGCCCGGGTCGAAGCCCACGTCATGGTCGCCGGCATGAAGGCGCACTGGAGGCAGAGCTATCCCCCGGCGGACTACCCGGACGCGGCCCTCCCGCAGGTGAGTGGCAACGTGGCAGCGCTGCTCACCCAGGTCATGCTTCAAGAAGCCCTGTTCGGCATCTTCGGCAAGGATCGCGACGCCCTGGCGAAGGAGGACAAGTACCAGTTCAACACCATGCTCAAGGCAAGCCCCCAGGACGCGGTGATGTCCATACTCGACGACGGCGAAGCAAAGGTGCTCCTGTCCTGGCTGGTCGCCACCGGCAAGACGGACCTGGCCGCGGGTGCGACCAACGCGTGGTCGAGATCCAGCAGACCCGCGACGCGACAAGTGCCTGCGGCGTCCCTGACCTATCTGGAGGACGCCCTGGTCACCCGGCTCGTCACCGGCCGCCAACTGCTGAAGATGCTCCGCGACGACGACACCGTGGCGACCAGGACCCCGGTCGCCAGCCCGCGCGGCGTGGAGGTCGGCGAACTCACCCACTTCCATCCGCGACCCAGCAACCGGGTACCGATCACGATCAGCGGCGACAAGTACTACTTCGTCATCGAGCAGCGCAACTCGGGACACGAGTTCAACCGCGTTGGCCCGGACTACCAGACGAGCCAGAAGGTCGCGGCGATCAGGGAGGTCCAGGACTACTGACCGGTCCATGCGCCCCTACCGCCGAGGCCGCCCCTCACCGTGGGGGGGCGGCCTCGATCCGGGTCGGACGCGGCGGTGGGCTACGCGTCGGCGACGAGCTGTGCGTAGTCGTCGTCGGTGCCGACCAGCGCGGAGAAGATCTCCCGCAGTCTGCGTTCGTCCCGGTCTGCCCGGTTGATCTGCTCGGTCAGCCTGGCGTCCTCCGCCTTGAGCTTGCGCAACCAGTCGCCGCCGAGCGTGACCCGCATGGTGTCCAGCTTGCCCACCCCGATCTTGTCCTGCTTGAGCCCGCCGACACTGGACGCCGGGTTGGCGGTCGCCTCGGTGGACTTGGCGGTGTGGCGGTATCCGACCGGATTCTGCGGGGCGTTCGGGTCCGGTTTGGACAGGCCGATCGCGTGCAGCACGGTGTCCTTCACCGATTCGGGGGCGGTGGTCTCCAGGCCGATCTGGAGCCAGCCGATGTCGCTGCTGGTGGGCGGTTTGTAGACGAGCAGGATGTGGCCGTGCAGGCCGTTGGGGAGCACCACGTCACCGTTGAAGTCCCGGCTGCCGATGCCACCGGCCGCGATGTCCGCACCACGCTCGTCGCGCCGGGGGTGCTTGAACAGTTTGCCGGCCGTCGCCTTCACACCGCCGACCTCGCGCAGCGTCTCCTCGCTGCCGCCGGTCATGTCGTGCGTGCTGAACGCCCGCTTCGGCAGGTTCCGCATCCCCAACCACTCCGGCAGCGAACCGCCACCGATCGGTTCCGCCGTCTCCTCCCGGGGGATCTCCACCCGGACGTTGACCCGCCCGCCGTGCGCGAGGGCCCGCGCCACGGCTCCGGTGTGGCGGCGCCACTGCCGGTCCGCCGAGTTCTTGCCCTCGGCCCCGGCCACCTCCAGCCCCTGCTGGATGATCACGAAGAGCCGCCGGAGCAGCGTGTTGGCCTGCTGGTTCTTTCGGTTGAACTCCTCGATCTGCTGCGCGCTGAGTCCCTCGGTGCTCTCCTGTCCGGCCTGGAGATCCTGGGCGGCGAGGGTGGCGGCGAACGTGTCGCGCACGTCGGTGGTCAGTTCCGCCTCCAGTTCCTCGCGCAGCGGGTCGCCCTCGGGTGCGGAGCGCATCATGATGCCCCGGGCCAGCACGTACGCGGGGGTGTCGCGGATGCCTGCGGCGTCCGCCCGCCTCTCCCAGGCCAGGGTGGCGACGTACAGCCGCCTTCCCGGGGGCAGTTGCAGCCAGTCGTAGTACCTGCTGGCGTCCAGGTACGCCTGCGCCTGCGCGAACGACCCGGTCTCGGCCTGCATCGCGCTGCCGGGACCGGCCGCCTCGATCTCCGCCCGCTCGGCGGTGCTGAGCAGCGGTCCCCGGGACAGTCGCGGGGTGTAGTCCGGTGCCGCCTGCTCGGTCGAGGCCGACTGGGCACCGCCGGGTGCCCGCTGCACCGGCAGCGCGGGTGCGCTGCCGTGCTCACCGGAGAGTGCCGCGGCGACGGCCGCGTTCCCGGCGGCGTGCTGAAGCGCCATGATCGGATGTTCCGGCCGGGCACCGGACGCGGTGCCACCGCGACGGACCGACCCTGCTGTACCGCGCTCGCCCTGGTCCTGACGCCACTCTCCGGCCCGCATCGTGCTCCTTCCGGCCCGCTGGATCTTCCTGCCGTGCGGCAAGTCTGCGCGGCCGTGCGGGCAGTCGACGGTGACCGCGAGGGCACACGCACGGGTAAGGCGCATGGGGCGGATCGGGAAGTGTCGGCGACGCGGGCGGGCATCGGCGGCACACCGCTCAGGCCAGCCGCAGGGTCCGCTTGAGGAAGGTGACCGCCTGGTTGATGGCGGCCTCGGCCGCCTCGGTGCCGCGCAACGCGTCGAGCATCACGAAGTCGTGGACGATCCCCTGGTAGCGGGTCGCCGAGACCTGCACACCGGCCGACCGCAGCAGGTGGGCGTACGCCTCACCCTCGTCCCGCAGCACGTCGGCCTCGGCGGTGATGACCAGCGCGGGTGGCAGCCCGGCAAGGGTTTCCGGGGCCGCCCGCAGCGGTGAGGCCGCCACCTCGGCCCGCACCGTCTCGTCCGGCGCGTACTGGTCCCAGAACCAGCGCATCGTGTCCCGGCGCAGGTGGAAGCCCTCGGCGAACATCCGGTACGACGCGGTGTCGAAGCCGGCGTCGGTGACCGGATAGAAGAGCACCTGACCGACCGGTCTCGGCGTACCGCGCCGCTTCGCCAGCAGCGTCACCGCCGTCGCCAGGGTGCCGCCCACCGAGTCACCGGCCACCGCGATCCGCTCCCCGTCCAGGTCGGCCGCGCCCGCACCGGTGAGCCAGCGCAGCACCGCGTGGCACTCCTCGACCGCCACCGGATAGCACGCCTCGGGCGCGAGGCTGTAGTACGGGAAGACCACCGCGGCGCCGGTACCGACGGCCAACTCCCGGACCAGCCGGTCGTGGGTGTGGCAGTTCCCGAGGACCCAGCCGGTCCCGTGCAGATAGAGGATCACCGGCAACCGGCCGATGGCACCGGCCGGCCGGACCACCCGGACCACGATCTCGCCGCCGGGCCCGCCGGGCACCACCCGCTCGTCCAGGTCGGCGTCGGGCCTGGCCAGGTTCCCGGACTGGAGGTCGTCCAGGACCCGCCGGCTCCGCTGCGGCCCCAGTTCGTGCAGGTACGGCGGGCGCGCGGTCGCCTCGGCGAACTGTCGGGCGGCGGGTTCCAGCACGATCCCGGCGGGAACGTCTCGCCTGAGGATGGGCATCGACCACTCCCGGGATCCGGGCCGCGAACGCGGCGGAGACTCCGAGGTGTCCCCCGGGTACGCGGAGCCTCTCCGGCCCCCGTCCGGAAAGACATCCGCCATCTGACGGCACTGTCGGTGGACTGCCCCTTCGGGTAGTGGCCGCTTCCCCGCCGCCCGCCCGTCGAGTCATGGTTGCCGGCACCGGGCGTGACCAGACTTCTCCTCACGGATCGCCGTCGTGCCCGAGGGAGCGTGTCATGCCGTCGTACCTGTCACCCGGGGTGTACGTGGAGGAGGTGCCGAGCGGTTCACGCCCGATCGAGGGTGTGGGCACCGCCGTCGCCGCCTTCGTGGGCTTCGCCGCCAGGGGGCCGTTGCACACCGCGACCCTGGTGACCAACTGGAGCCAGTTCGTCCAGACGTTCGGGGAGGCGCTCGACGACGCCTACCTCGCGCACGCGGTGTACGGCTACTTCGCCAACGGCGGCGGCATCTGTTACGTGGTGCGGGTCGGTGCGTCGGAGACTGCGACCGAGGCGACCGGGACGACCAGGACGGGCCGCACGGTCACCGGGCCGTCGGTGGCGCTCGGCACCTTCACCGTCACCGCCCTGCCCGGCTCCGGTGACGGCGGTGAGCTCACCGTGGAGGTGGCCGACGTCGAGGGCGAGTCCGTGCCGGAGGACCGGTTCCGGCTGGTCGTCCGGCAGGGCGGCACGGAACGGGAGGCGTTCGACGTCTCCGCGAAGCGCAACACCAAGGCGTACGTCGTCAACCAGGTGCGGGAACGGTCGAAGCTGATCGCGGTCGAGGAGGCGGCACCGGCCAGCTCGCTGGCGCGGCCCTCCAAGCAGTCGGTGAGCGTACCGCCGGTGCCGACCGAGGACGCCGGGCTGCCCGCCCGGATCTCCGCCGACGACTACGTCGGTGACGCGGACGCCCGGACCGGCTTCGGTGGGCTGGAGGCGGTCGACGAGATCACCATGGTCGCGGTGCCCGACCTGATGAGCGCCTACCAGCAGGGCCGGATCAGCCTGGAGGACGTCAAGGCGGTCCAACTGGCGGTCATCTCGCACTGCGAGCAGATGGGCGACCGGATGGCGCTGCTCGACCCGCCGCCGGAGCTGACCGCCCGGCAGGTGTTGACCTGGCGGCAGGAGGAGGCCGGGTACGACTCCCGGTTCGCCGCGCTCTACTACCCCTGGATAAAGGTGTTCGACCCGGCCAGCGGGCAGCACCGGTTCCTGCCGCCGAGCGGGCACGTGGCCGGCCTGTGGTCGCGTACGGACGCGGAGCGCGGGGTCCACAAGGCACCGGCGAACGACGTGCTCCGGGGCGTGATCGAGGTGCAGAACTCGGTGACGAAGGGCGAACAGGATCTGCTCAACCCGATCGGGGTGAACTGCATCCGCACCTTCCCCGGTCGCGGGATCCGGGTGTGGGGCGCCCGGACCCTCTCCTCGGACCCCGCCTGGCGGTACATCAACGTGCGCCGGTTGTTCAACTACATCGAGGAGTCGATCCTGCTCGGCACCCAGTGGGCGGTCTTCGAGCCCAACGACGAGCGGCTCTGGGGGACGATCCGGCGCAACATCGCCGCGTTCCTCACCGAGGAGTGGCGTAGCGGGGCGCTGTTCGGCAGCACGGCCGCCGAGGCGTTCTATGTCAAGTGCGACCGGGAGACCAACCCGCCGGAGTCGGTCAACCTCGGCCGGGTGGTCTGCGAGGTCGGCGTCTCCCCGGTACGCCCCGCCGAGTTCGTCGTCTTCCGGATGTCGCAGTACTCCGACAGCACCAGCCTCGTCTCCGAGTGACCCGACGCGTACGCACCACAGACCTGTGACGGCTAGGAAAGGACGGTAGCCAGCGATGGCGGAGACGGGCGATACCTTCGTTACCCACCGATTCCAGGTGGAACTCGGCAAGGCACGGGTCGAATCGGTCCAGGAGGTCAGCGGCCTCACCGTGGAACTCGACGCGATCGAGGTCACCCAGGTCACCCCGACCGGGGAGTACATCATCCGCAAGATCCCGGGGGCTCGGAAGGGCGGCGAGGTGACCATCACCCGTGGCCTGGACAAGAGCAGCGCCTTCACCGAATGGATCAAGGACACGTACGAGAAGGGCGCGATCAACACGGCCCGGCAGAACATCAGCGTGATCGTGGTGGACGCGGAGAACTCGGAGCAGCGTCGGTGGGACCTGACCAACGCCTGGGTGAGCCGGTGGGAGGGCCCCAGCCTGCGGGCCGGTGACACCTCCCCGGCCACCGAAAAGATCACGATCGTCTTCGAGGAGATCACCAGTTCCTGAGGCGCACCACCACGTACCGCCTGAAGGGAGGTAGCGGCGTCCACTCCCGGCCCTGCCCGGGCCGGGTCCGCACGCCGTGGAGTCGATGAGACGACGGACCGTTTCGTACACCGCCCCGGAGGAGCCGCTCGACGGCTCGGACTCCGACCCCGGGGCCGCCCCGGCCGGCCGGGCCACACCGCCGCCCGAGCCGCCGAGGCTCCAGACCGAGTTCTCCTTCGAACTCCCTCGCGGGTACGTCGACGAGGCCGGCACCGTGCACCGGCACGGCACCATGCGGCTGGCGACCGCCCGCGACGAACTCGGCCCGCTCGTCGACCTGCGGGTCAAGGACAACCCCGCCTATCTGTCGGTCGTGCTGCTCAGCATGGTCGTCACCCGGCTGGGCACGATCACCGACGTACGGGCCGAACACGTGGAACGCCTGTTCGCCTCGGACCTGACCTTCCTGCAGGACTTCTATCGCCGCATCAACGCCGAGGGGCACACCCGCGCGGCGGTCACCTGCCCGCACTGCACCTCGGACTTCGAGGTGGACCTGGCCGGTGGTCGCCCGGGGGAATCGTGACGTACGCGACCGACCGGCTCTACGAGGAGGTCGCGTACGTCGCCTACCACTTCCACTGGTCCCGCGACGAGATCCTCGACCTGCGTCACGACGAACGACGGCGCTTCGTCGCGGAGATCGCCGCCATCAACACCCGCGTCAACGAGGGGCGGTGATCCACGATGGGCGTACGCGACCTGCTCCGACGGTGGCGCGGACCGGTCCACTCCGACGCGGTCGGCCCGACCCCGGTCGCTGACCCGGCGCCCACCCCGGTCGTCGACGGCCGGGGCTGGCGGAGCGTACCGCCGATGGATCGCCTGCTCGCCGGTATCGAGGTGCCGATCAGCGACCCGATCGGGTTCCGGCACCGGCTGGCCACCTGGCAGGACCCCACCGCCCGACGCCCGCTGCACCACCTGGTCAGCCCCGACGCGCCCAGCGGGCTGGCCCACGACCTGCTCCGCCCGGTGCCCCCGGCGAAGCCGGCCCGCGCCACCGGCACCGCCCTGCCCGGACAGCGTCCCGCCGCCTCCACCCTGCCGGTGCAGCGCCGGGCCACCGCCGGCTCCCCGGCCGAGCCGGGCCCACCGGCCCCGGCGCTCCCGGCGGTCCTCCGCGCACCGTCGGGGTCCCCCGCCGGACCACCGGCCGGAGCTGACGGTCCGCCAGCCGACGGCCCGGCCCGGACACCGGCCACCGCCGTGGTGCCCCGACCGGTCCGCCCCGCCCCGGCCCGCCGAGCCGGTACGCCGTTGACGCTCGCCCCGGTCGCCGCGCCGCCGCGCCGAGTGCCCGCCCGGCAACCCGGCCCCACCGACCTTCCCCGGACACCCCTCACCGCCGCCCGGTCCGGCCCGGACCCCACAGGTTCTGCCGCACCGGCCCCCGGCACCGCCGTCCACACGGCCGCGCCGACCAGCCCTGCTTCGGTGCCCGGTACGTCGAGCGGCCGCGACCGGTCATCCACCACGCCGGCCCGCCACGACCCGCTGCCCGCCGTACAGGCCGGAAGCGCCCCGGTACCGACCGCACCGTCCCGCCGCGACCCGTCGACCACCGCGCCGACCGGCAGCGCCTCGATGTCCGCCGCGCCGACCGGCAGCGCCTCGGCACCGGTCACGCCGACCGGCAGCTCCCCGGCACCCACCGCGCCGCCCCGCCGCGACCCGCCGCCTGCCGCGCCGACCGGGACGACCGGATCGGTCCCGGTGGCGCGGGCTCCCCGCGTCGGCGGCACTCCCCCGCGACTCGGTCTCGGCGAGCCCATCGTGATGCCGGCGCCGGACCCGGACGCGCCACCGGCAGTGCTGTCCGCCCGCCGTCCGGCCCCGGACCAGCCACTGCCCCGGTCCGCAGGTCGAGGCACGGGTGCTGCGTCGTCCGGTGTGGGCGGCGGCACCCCGTCACCGGTGCAGCGATCCGGTGTCGTCGGTGGAGGGTCACCGGGCGGCGCTGCTGCGGCCTCGCCTGGAGGCGGCGGGACCTCGCCCGTGCACCGGTCCGGCGGCCCCGCCGGTCCGCAGTCTCCGGCCGCCGCCCCGGCCGACCGGGCCGTCACCGGCCGACCGGAGAGCGGTCGGGCGGTACGGCCACCCGGTGCTGGAGCGTCGCGGTCGGAAGCCGGAGCGGGGCCGTCCGGCCCGGGTCGGTCACCGCTCCGGGAGGTGCCGGCGGGTCGGAGCGGTCCGCCGGTACCTCCCCCCGGCCCGCAGGTGGGCCTCGGAGCCCCGCTCGTCCCGGACGCGGCCCCACCACGGATCGCGGCCCGGCCGGTGGCCACCCCCGGCCCGGTACCGCCCCGGCAGACCACCGACGGCCCCTCGCCCCACTCCGGCGGCACCGCCCACCGACCCGCCCCGCCGACGGTCCCCCCAGCCGCCGATGCCCTCCCGTCGGCGAGTACCGCCCGGGTCCGCCCGCACGGCACGTCACCGGCAGCCCCGATTCCCGCGGACGCCCCGACACGCGGCACACTCCCGGCGCGCACGGACCGTCACGGCCGACCCGGGGCCAGCAGCACACTCCAGACGGCCCCGGCCCGCCCCGGAAGCCCGGCCCCCACGGCCGGGACCGGCAGCGCATCCCCGGGCCGAACGGGAAGCCCGACCTCGACGCCCCGCGCCGGTGCCGATAGCGCGACCCCGGCGCCCGCGACCCGGACCGCACACCCGACCTCGGCGCCGCTGGCCGGCACCGCGCCCCTGGCCCGGGCCGCAGGCGCCACCCCGGCATCCCCGCCCCGGACCGGCAGCACGCCTCCGGTGCCCCCGACGTCGAACGGCGGCGCGCCGTCGGATGCCGCCCGGTCCGGCCTGCCGCAGCGGGCAGCGCGCCTGCTGCCGTACCCCGCCGAGCCCACCGCCCCGGCGGCGGCCGAGCGACCCCACCCGGGGGCGACGCCCGTCGTGGCACAGACGCCGGTCGTCCGTGCCCACTCCCCGGTGGCCGCGCCGACGACGGCGGCCGGTGCCGGTCCGGCTCCGACGCGGCCCGGCGCGGCGGCCGGAGCATCCGGACCCGCCGGCCCGGCCCACCGACCGACGGGTCGCGCCCCGCTCCTCGGCGAACGGCCCCTGACACCGGTCCTGCAACGGTCCGGCGGACTCGGCGCGCCACCCCGAGGCGGCACGGACCCCAGGACCCCGGCCGGTGCCCGCGCCTCTGCCGCTTCGACGGCGGTGCCGGTCCGCTGGGTCCGGTCCTCGGGCGGCGCATCGGAGACCACGACCAGCCGAACTCCGGCGAGCACCAGGAAGGCCCACACGATGGCGGGACCACAAGCACCTGTCGCCGGCTCCGGCGCCCGGACCACCCCGGCCCCCGGGCCTCATCCGGCCCGGTCACCGGCCCGGCCGGTCGCCGGACCGATCCGCCCGGCGTCCACCGTCCCCGCGTCGGTGCCCCCGCTGGCCGGCCCGGTTCCGCGCCCGGCGGTCGTGACCCGCGCGCCGAGCACGCCCACCGGCGCCGCACCACAGATCCAGCGCACACCGCGCGGCCACACCGTTCGCCCCACGCCGACGCCGCCGCGCTCCACCACGGTGGTCCAGCGGACGGGACCGGAGGCGGCCGGAGCCGCGACCGCCACCCGTGCCCCGACGCCCGGCGGCTCCGACCGGGTCACCGCCGGGTCGACCGGCGCGCAGACGGTACGCGACGGGGGACGCGAGGACCGCGACAGCGCCGAACGGTTCCACCACCTCGACCGGCGGGCCCTGGACGAACTCGCCCACCGCCTCGTCGAACCGATCTCCCGACTACTGCGGACCGAACTCCGGCGGGGACGCGAACGCTCCGGCCGGTGGCTGGACGGTGGACGGTGAGCGACATCGATCCCGGCACCAGCGTCCACTTCCGGCTCCGCATCGACGGCATCGACCTCGGCAACTGGAACTCCTGCGAGGGGCTCGGCTGCGAGGTCGAGGTGGAACAACACCAGGAGGGCGGCAACAACGACTTCGTCTGGCAACTGCCGTCGCGGGTGCGCTACACCAACGTCACGCTCACCCGACCGTTGATCCCGGACACCGCCAAGGTGGCCCGGATGCTCGCCAAGCTGCCGCAGGGCGTCACCCGGGGCACCGCCCAGATCGCGGCGCTACAGCCCAACCGGGCCCTGCTGGTCCAGTGGGGACTGGCCGACGTCGTGCTGGTCCGCTGGAGCGGCCCGTCCTTCGACCCGGCCCGCTCGGAGACCGCAACGGAGAGCATCGAACTCGCCTACCACGGCTTCCTGGAGGTGGGCTGACATGCCGACCGGCAAGGTCTCCGCGTTCCTCCAGCGCTACAACCCGCCGCTGGGCGGCGGCAATCGCCCCGGCGGGGCGCTCGGCGGCCCGATCACCTTCATGTTCAACCCGAACGAGTTGACGCTGACCAAGTCGGCCTCCTGGATCCCGCACGTGGTCCGTGGCGCCGAGCAGGTCGGCATCCCGGAGTTCACCGGCTCGGAGCCGCGCAACCTCGCGCTGACGGTCTTCCTCGACGTCACCGACACGCACAGCCGCACCGTGCAGCAGCGCGTGGAGAGCCTGCTGGCCTGCTGTACGCCGACCACGGCCAGCATCGCGGCGAAGGCGCCCTCGCCACCGTGGGTGAAGTTCACCTGGGGCCAGTTCCAGACCGTCTCGTTCTACTCGTACGTCAGTCAGGTCACCGCGACGTACACGCTGTTCGACAGCTCCGGCACCCCGTTGCGGGCGACCTGCGCGGTCAACCTGACCGAGATCAACGGCAGCAAGCCCGCCCAGAACCCCACCTCGGGCACCCGCTCGGCGCGTCGGGTGCACCGGGTGGTGGACGGCGACTCGTTGCCGCTGCTGGCCCACCGCGAGTACGGGGACCCGACCCTCTGGCGGGTGATCGCCGAGGCGAACGACCTCGACGACCCGAGCCGACTGCCGCCCGGCACCGAGCTGCTGTTGCCCGCCCCCGACGAGGTCCCGACCGCCCTGTCCCGCGTGCCCGTCGGGTCCGGTGCCGATGCGGAAGGCAGGTAGCCCACGTGCCCACCGGAACCCTGACCAACCTGCTCAAGGTCGGCCTGCCCACCGACGAGATCCCCGCCCCCTGGCCGGAGGAGTTGACGTACGGCTGCGTCGAGGACGGCGTCAACATGCCGGCGGTGGCGACCCTGCGGTACCGCGATCCCGGCTCGCTGATGGTGGAGAAGGTCGGCATCACGATCGGCCAGAAGCTGACCGTGGCGGTCCGACCCGGCGACCGCAACGGCGAGACCGCGCTGTTCACCGGCGAGGTGATCACCGTCGAGACGGAGTTCGACGGCACCGGCACGTACACCACGATCCGGGCCCTGGACCTGTCGCACCGACTCCGGCGTGGCCGACGGGTGGCCCGCTATCTCAACCGGAAGGCGTCCGACATCGCCGGGGAACTGGCCCGGTTCGCCGGTCTGCCGATCGGCCGGATCGATCCCACCACCGTGGTCTACGAGGTGGTGGCGCAGCCCAACGTCAGCGACTGGGAGTTCCTCCGGATGCTGGCCGCCGACAACGACGCCGAGGTGGCGATGGTCGACGGACGGTTCGTGTTCCGCCGGCCGGTCCGCGCCGCCTCCGCCCCGGGCACGCAGACGCCCGCCGAACGCAGCGACTTCGTGGCGGAGGTCAACGGCAACGTCCTCTCCATGCACGCCACCGTCACCTCGGCCGGCCAGTTCACCGACATCGAGGTACGCGGCTGGGACCGCCGTACCCGCCAGCCGGTGATCGGCCGTACCCGGGTGCGCGACAGCGACGAGGTAAGCCTGCCGGTGACCGCCGGGGAGTTGGCGGCGCGGTTCGGCGACGCCGAGATGCTGGTCGCCGACGTGCCGTACGAGACGGCGGCCGAGGTCGACACCGTCTCCCGGTCGCTGGCCGCCCAGGTGGCGAGCGGCTTCGCCGAACTCGAGGTGGCGGTCCGGGGCAACCCGCTGCTGCGCACCGGCGTGCCGTTCACCCTCAGCGGCGTCGGGAAGCCGTTCGTCGGCAAGTACACCGTGACCGCCAGCCGGCACCTCTTCGGGCCGGCCCGGTTCTACGAGACCTGGCTGACGGTCAGCGGTGCCCAGGACCGGTCGCTGAGCGGCCTCACCGGCGGCAACCCGACGGCGCTGCGGTCGCGGATGCCGGGGCTGGCCATCGGCGTGGTCACCGACGCCAACGCCGTCCGGGACCGCAACCATCCGGAACGCCGGGACCGGGGCTGGGTCAAGCTCCGCTTCCCCTGGCTGGACGACGAGTACGAGACCGACTGGGTCCGGACGGTGCAACTGGGCGGGACCGGCGGCGGTGGGGTGTGCTGCCCCGAGGTCGGTGACGAGGTGCTCGTCGGGTTCGAGCAGGGGCTGCTCGACCGGCCGTACGTGATCGGCGGGCTCTACAACGGCGTCGACCAGCCCTCGCCGCACGACGGTCCACTCGTCGACCCGACCAGCGGGGCGGTGAACCGGCTCTCGTTCGCCTCCCGCAACGGCCGGGCGACCGGCGGCGGCACCACCGGCAACTGGATCGAGCTGCTGGACGGGCCGACCGTCGCCGCCGCGGCGCAGGGGGTCCGGCTGCGCACCCAGAAGGGCACCGACAACCTGCTGGTGCACCTGGACCGGGCCGGCACGTCGGTGGTGGTCCGCAGCGACGGCAGTGTGGTGATCGAGGCCAAGACCGACCTCACCGTCCGCGGCACCGGGGGCGTCTCGGTCGAGTCGCGCGGGCCGGTCTCGGTCACCGGTCAAGGCGTGTCGGTGGACGCCGGGGCCGGCGAGCTGAAGCTCACCGGTGGCAGCGTATCGATCTCCGGCCGGATCGTCCGGATCAACTGAGGAGGGAAACGCGATGCCAGCAGCAGCCCGTGTCGGGGACAGGATCGGCCACGGCGTACCCACCGGAAGCGTCGGCCCGCCCGCCGCAGGCCCGCCCGGGGGTGCCCCGCCGACGCCCGGTCCCCTGCTCGGCGTGGCCAGCGTGCTCATCGGTGGCCGACCGGCGGCGGTGGTCGGCACCCTGTGCACCTGCCCGGTCCCGCCACCGCACCTGGCCCTCGGCCCGGGCAACGTGGTGATGCCCAGCCCGCCACGGGCCGGCGGACTGGTGCTGATCGGCGGCTTCCCCGCCGCCCGGGTGGGCGACCGGACCACCTGCTCGGCGACGATCCTGACCGGCGCCCTGAACGTCTCGATCGGGGGCTGAGCGACGTGGCGGAGCAGTTCATCGGCGCCGGGTGGGCGTTCCCGCTGCGGTTCGACGCCGGTGGCGGCATCGCGCTGGTCAACCGGGAGCGGGAGATCGTCGAGGCGATCCGGCTCATCCTCGGCACCGCACCCGGCGAGCGACCCATGCGCCCCGAGTTCGGCTGCGCGATCCACGACTTCGTCTTCGCGCCCGCCGACGAGAACACCGCCGGGCAGGTCGCCTTCGAGGTCCGCGCCGCACTCGACCGCTGGGAGCCCCGGATCGAGGTCACCGACGTCCTCGTGGGCTTCGACGAGGTGACCGCCGGCACCCTCTACATCGACCTGCGGTACGTGCTGCGCGGGACGAACGACCCCCGCAACCTGGTCTTCCCGTTCTATGTGATCCCGTCGCACGACGCGGTCGAGGTGGAGGCGACGTACTGATGGTCCTGCCCGCGCCCAACCTCGACGACCGACGCTTTCAGCACCTCGTCGACGACGCCAAACGCTTCATCCAGCAGCGCTGTCCGGAGTGGACCGACCACAACGTCTCCGATCCGGGCGTCACGCTGGTCGAGGCGTTCGCGCAGATGACCGACGAGCTGCTGTACCGGTTGAACCGGGTACCGGAGAAGAACTACCTGGCCTTCCTCGACCTGATCGGCGTACGCCTCTTCCCACCGACCGCCGCGCGGGCCGCGCTCACGTTCTGGCTCGCCGCCCCGCAGGCCGAGACGGTGCTGCTGCGGGCCGGGACCGAGGCCGGCACGGTCCGCACCGAGACGGAGGAGGCCATCGTCTTCGCCACCGGCACCGACCTGGCGATCGTGCCGTGCGAGCTGGCCCACCTGCGCGTCCACCCCGCCGACGGTCCGGCCGCCGACCGCACCGACCAGGTGCTCGACGGCCGGGACGTGGCCTGCTTCGGCACCCCGCCGACGGTCGGCGACGCGGTGCTGTTCGGCCTGGACGCGGCGGTCCCGTCCTGCGTGGTGGTGCTACGGCTGGAGAGCCGGGTGGAGGGCATCGGCGTCGACCCCCGGCAGCCGCCCGTGAGCTGGGAGGCCTGGGACGGCGCGCGCTGGACGGAGTGCGAGGTGGACAGCGACTCCACCGGTGGACTCAACCGGCCCGGTGACGTGGTGCTGCACGTACCGGCCGGACACACCACCTCCACCGTCGGCGGCCAGCGGGCCGCCTGGCTGCGGTGCCGACTGGTCGCCGCCGAGCCCGGCCAGCCGTTCTACTCGGCGTCCCCGACGATCCGGGCCGCCACGGCCTTCACCATCGGCGGCACCGTCGAGGCGGTGCACGCCGAGACGGTCGTGGGTGAGTTCCTCGGCGAGTCCGAGGGCGTGCCGGGCCTGCGTCTGCGGGTGGCCCGCCCGCCGGTGCTCCCCGACGACGAGCCGTTCGTGGTCGAGGTCTCCGACGGCGCCGGCTGGCAGGAGTGGACCGAGGTGGACGCGTTCGGCGCCACCGGCCCCGACGACCGGTGCGTGACCGTGGACCGGACCACCGGCGAGGTGGAGTTCGGGCCGGCGGTCCGCGAACCCGACGGAACGCTGCGCCGCTACGGCGCGGTGCCGCCCAACGGTGCCCGGCTGCGGGTCCGGCGCTACCGCACCGGCGGTGGGCGGCGCGGGAACGTGGCCCGGGGCACGATATCGATGCTGCGCAGCTCGGTGCCGTACGTCAGCCGGGTGGAGAACCGGGAGGCCGCCCTCGGCGGGGTGGACGGCGAGTCGGTGCAGAGCGCCCGCCAGCGGGGCCCGGTGCAGTTGCGGGCACAGGACCGGGCGGTCACCGCTCGGGACTACGAACTCATCGCCGGGCAGGCCGTACCGGCTGCGGCCCGGATCCGCTGCCTGTCCGCCGGGGACGGCGCGGACCCCGGCGGCGTACGTCTGCTGGTGGTTCCGGAAGCGGTCGCGGACACGGGGGAGCAACTCCGTTTCGAGCAGCTGATCCCGCCCGACGACATGCTCGCCACCATCGCCGCGCACCTGGACGCGCGGCGGCCCATCGGCGTACGACTGAGCGTGGAACCCCCCTTCTACCAGGGCGTCACGGTGGCGGTCCGGCTGATCGCCGGGCCCGGTACGGCGACCGGGCGGATCCGCACGGCGGTGCTCGACGCGCTCTACGGCTATCTCAACCCGCTGCGCGGCGGGCCGGACGGGACGGGCTGGCCGTTCGGCCGGCCGGTGCAGGCCGGCGAACTGTTCGGGGTGCTCCAGCCGCTGCCCGGCGTCGCGCTGCTGGAGGAGGTGCTGCTCTTCCCCGCCGACCCGCTCACCGGCCGGCGCGGCACGGCCACGTCCCGGGTCGACCTCGACCCGCACGCGCTGGCCTTCTCCTACGAACACCAGGTCCGGGTGGAGGAACGCTAGGTCCGCCCAGGACCGGAGAGGGATGTCCCATGCGCGGCACGGTGGCGGGTCTCGGCACACCGCATCCGTTCGACCGGCGACTGCCGGCGATCTATCAGACGGACGAGGTGGCCGGCCGGCTGCTCGCCGCCTTCGACGAGGTGCTGGCTCCGGTGCACTCGACGCTGGACAGCCTCGCCGCCTATCTGGACCCCCGGCTGGCCCCGGCCGACTTCGTCGACTGGCTCGCCGGCTGGGTGGCGGCCGAGACAGCGCCGGGCTGGACGCTGGCGCAGCGCCGTGAGGCGGTCGCCGGTGCGGTGGCGCGACACCGGGTGCGGGGTACCGCACAGGGCCTGGCGGAGCAGGTGCAGATGGTCTTCGGGGTCTGGCCGGAGATCACCGAGAACGGCGGCACGGCCTGGTCGTCGAGATCGGGCGGGCCGCTTCCGGGAACGGCGGTGCCCGCCCTGACCGTCACGGTACGGGTACCCGAGCCGGACCGGGTTCCGCTGGAGGCGCTGCGGGCTCTGGTGGAGGCGAACCGGCCGGCGCACGTGCCCTGCACGGTCCGGGTCGTCGCCGACGGGCAGCAGGCGGAAGGGAACGACGATGGAACGCTGTGAGCGGTGCGTACCGGCCGAACCCGGCAGCGCGTTCTGCGGGGTCTGCGGATCGTTCCTCGACTGGGAGCAGTCCGCGGGCGCTCCCCCGCCCGTCCGGCCGTCGACCACGCCCCGTTCCAGCACACCCCCGACCGACCCGACGACCGCTGACCGACCCGACGACTTCACGCCGTGGCTCGACGCTCCGGTGGCGGCCGTCGAGGAAAGCCCGGCGACCCCCGCCACCAGGCAGGCACCGGCGACCTCGGCCGTCGAGCAGGCACCGGCTGCCCTGGCCGCCGAACAGGCACCGGCGACCTCGGCCGCCGGGCGGGACTCGGGGCCGCCGGCCACCGCGCAGGAGCCGGCGGAGGTGGTGGAGGCGGTCCAGCCGGCCCGCCCGTCGACCCGCCGGCCCGTCGTCCGACAACGCCCACCGTCGACCGAGGACGGTGCCGGGGACGTCGTCTGCCCGGTGTGCGGGACCGGCAACCCACCGGACCGCAGGTTCTGCCGCCGGTGCGGAAGCCCTCTCGGTGCCCGGACCGGCCCGTCCGGGCGGGAATCGTGGTGGCGCCGCCTGCGTCGAGCCGTGGTCCGGGCACTGAACTGGCTGTTCCGGCCCCGTTCCGGTGTCGCCGGTCTGGTGCGCCGGATCGCCGCGCTGCTGCTCGTCGTCGCCCTGCTCACCGGTGTCGCGTACGGCGTGACACGGTTCGGTTCCCAGGCCGGTGACGCCGTACGGGACCGGCTCGCCGACCCGCAGCCGATCAGCCCGGTGTCGGTCCAGGCGTCCAGTCAGGCGGGCGACCACCCGGCGGAGGCGGTCGTCGACGGCATCAGCAACAGCTACTGGGCCCCGGCCGCCGAGGGCGCCGGTGGCGGGGAGTACGTGGAACTCACCTTCGCCTCCCCGTTCCGACTGCTCGACCTGATCGTGCACTCCGGCGTGTCGGCGCAGCGCGACGTGTTCCTGCGGCAGGCCCGCCCGGCGGTGCTGGAACTGACGCTCTGGACCAGCGCCGGCACCTCGGAGAGCCGGACGCTCCAGCTCGCCGACCAGGCCGGTCCACAGACCTTCCACCAGGTCGTCGACGACGTGGTGCGGGTACGCCTCACCGTCCGGGAGAGCTACGGCAGCGCCGCCGACCGTCGTACCGCCATCGCCGAGGTGGAGTTCTTCCGCCGCCCCTGACGACGCTCAGGCCGCCCGGGCCGACTCGGGCACCCCGAGTGTGCGCAGCACCCGGTCGTACGCGCAGCGTGTCCGCGCCGCCGCCGCCGTGTCGCCGGAACGCTGATGCGCCTCGGCCAACACCCGCCAGGCGTCGTCCCGGAACCCGTCGATCTCCAGTCCGCGTCGGGCCGCCGCAGCCGCCCCGGCGAGATCGCCCGCCTCCAGTTCGAACGCGGCGAGCGTCGCCGCCGCCTCCGCCGCCAGCGTGCGGTAGCGGTCGCGGTCGGCCACCACCCACTCCGCCGGCCCGTCCTCCGGCAGCAGGTCACCGGCGTACTGGGCGAGGGCCTCCCGCAGGGCCGCCGTCGCGACGCCCCGCTGCCCCGCGCCCACGTTGCGACGCCACGCCGCCACCGCGTTCTCGAACGAGCGCACGTCACAGCGGGCACTGCGCGGCAGGTCCAGCAGGTACGACTCGCCGTCCCTGCGCACGAACCGGGACTCGCCGCGCCGCACGCCCGGTTCGAGGAACGCCCGCAACGTGGAGACACCGACGTGCAGGTTGCGGATGCCGGACCCGACCGGCAGTTCCGGCCAGAGCGCCGTCAGGATGGTCTCCCGGTGTACCGGCCGACCACCGTGGGCCGCCAGGAAACGCAGCAGGGCGCGGACCCTCGGCCGGACCGTCGTCCACTCCAACCGCCGCCCCGGCATCTCCAGGTGAAACCCGCCGAAGCAGCGGACCACGAGTGGCGCGCCCGCGTCCGACGGCTGCGCAACGGTCGGCGGCTCCGGTTCCTCGACCGCCCGTCCCCGGAGCGGCTGCTGGCTCGAATACCTCATCTTCCGGAACTCCTCCGTCCCCCATCGGTCGCCGTGCCCACCACCGATGCTGCGCCGATCACCGCGCGCAGACATCAGTCAGTTGACGCATACCGATTCCGGTGACGTCCGAGGGTCAGGGCTCGACGCCAGACACCGCCTCGCGGCGCAGCGCCTCGCGGGCGATCTCGACCCGGCTCCGGACGCCGAGCTTGCCGAGAACGTGTGAGATGTGGGTCTGTACGGTACGCCGCGACAGGTACATCTCCCGGGCGATGTCCGGTGTGGACCGTCCCTCCGCCACCAGCGCGGTCACCCGCGCCTCGGTCGGGGTGAGCGCCTCCCAGCCGACCTGCGCGCGGGCCGGCCGGGGCCCCCGGACACCCCGGCGCACCCCGAGACGCCGTAGTCGCCGCTCGGCCCGGCGCACGTCCCAGACCGCGCCGAGACCGTCGTACCCGTCGACCGCCTCGCCCAGCAGCGTCCTCGCCTCGGCCGACGAGCCGCGTCGGGCCAGCACCGCCGCCAGGTCCTCAAGCGTGCCGGTCAGCTCCACCGGCGACCCGACCGACCGGTAGTACACGACTGCCTCGCGCAGCGGTGCCGGATCGTCGTCGAGCAGCCCCTGACACCGACGCAGGGCCGCCGCGGCCCGCCCCGGCCGGGTCTCCGCCGCAGTCTCCGCCCGGCACGACTCCACCGCCGCCCGGGCCGCCGCCGCGTCGTCGGTCGCCACCGCGAGCCGCACCAGCTCCGGCGCCCACTGGTGGAGCAGGGTCATCTCACCGGGCCCACGCTCCAGGACCACCGACAGCTCCGCCAGCGCCCGGGCCGGATCCCCCTCCTGCTCGACGGCGAGCGACCGCGCGGCGAGCAGGAAATCGCGATTCTCCCGGTCGGCGACGGTACGCACGGGAAGCTCCAGACCGGCGCGCAGGTGCTCGGTCGCGGCGGCGCTGTTCCCGCGACGCCCGGCGATCATCGCGGCGACACCGTGCCACAGCAGCGCCGGCCCGCGCTCCCGGAGCCCGGAGTACGTGATCGTCGTGCTGTCCCGCCCGAGGACGTCGAGTTCGGCGAGCGCGTCGTCCCAGCGGCCGAGCCAGTACAACAGCACGGCGGCGGTGAGCGTCGAGACGCCCTGGCCCGGCCCGGCGGCCCGCTGACTCAGGTCACGGGCCCGCCACAGGGTCTCCTGCGCCGCCGGCCACCGGTCCAGGTTCTGCAGGCTGAAGATCCGGCCGTCGAAGGCGAAGGTCCGCAGGTCGGCGTGCTCGGGTGCGTCGCCCAGCACGGCCAGCGCCCGGTCGGCGTAGTCGAGGGCGGCCTCGTGGTCGCGGCGGACCGAGTGGGTCAGCCACAGGTCGGTCAACGCGTACGCGACGGCGAAGGCGTCCCCGGCCTCCTCCCCCACCCGCAACGCCTCGCGCGCGGTGCTGTCCGCGGTGTCCAGGTCGCCGTTGCTCGCCCGGTTGACCATCGACAGCGAGGCCAGCAGGCGGGCCCGCCACACCGCCGGTACGCCCGGACGGCGCAGCGCCGTACCGAGGACCTCCAACGCCTCCTCGTTGCGGCCCTGGCCGAACAGCGTGCGGGCCAGGATCGAGGACATCTCGGCCTGTTGTCCCGGCTCGGTCGGCAGCGTCAACGCCGACCGGGCCCGGGCGGCGGCCTCGGAGTGGCGCCCGGCGTCGAGCAGCACCCGGGCCAGTTCCACCGAGAGCGCGGCCTGGTCGGCACGGTCGAGCGGACTCACCGACAACTCGCGCTGCAGCAGCTCGGCCGCGATGTCCGGGGCGCGGGCCGCCAACGCCGGTGCCGCCTCGACGACCCACGTCCGGGTCCACTCGTCACCGGTGTGACCGGCCGCCAACAGTTGCTGGGCCACCCGCAGCGGTTCGGCGCCGGCACCGGCCAACGTCCTCGCCGCCTCACAGTGCAGCGCCGCACGCAGCGCGGCCGGCATGCTGTCATAGAGCGCCTGACGGATCAGCGGGTGTCGGAAGGCGAGCTGGTCGCCGACGCCGACGACGATCCCGGCGGTGACCGCGTTCTGCAGCCCTTCGGCCAGGTCCGACGCGGTCCGGCGGAGCACCGCGGCAAGGTCGGTGACGGCGAACTCCCCGCCGAGCAGCGAGGCGGTCCGCAACATCTGGGCGGTGCCCGCGGACACCACGCTGAGCCGGTCGGTCAGCGCCGCCGCGAACGAGGCGGGCACCCGGTCCAGCGCGTCGTCGGAGAGTTCACCACCGCTCGGCACCGCACCGGCGCTCTGCTCCCGGGCCAGGGCGTCGAGCAGTTCCCGCAGATAGAGCGGATTGCCCATGGCCCGCCCGAGCAGACGGTCGAGTCCCGGCCCCGGCGGCGCACCGAGGACCCCGGTGGTCATCGTGCGGACGTCGTCCGGACTGAGCGCGCCGAGTGAGAGCAGGGTGCCGCCCCGACGCAGGGTGGCGGCCCGCAACGTCTGGACGTCCTGCCGGGTCGGCACCGGACGGGTCGCGCTGACCAACAGCAGTGGAAGTTCCTCGACGGCGAGGGCGAGCCGGTGCCACAGCATCAACGACGCCTCGTCGGCCCATTGCAGGTCGTCGAGGACCAGCACCGTGGGCGCGTCGGTGCACAACTCGTCGACCAGCGACACGAGCATTTCGGTGGCCGTACAGGCGATGTCGTCGACGGCGAAAAGCCCTGGCCGCCGGTCCCGCAGGAACTCGGCGATCCGTGCGCGACGAGGGTCCGGCGAGCGCAGCCGAACCTGGAGACAGTCCAGCATCACCCGCAGCGGAAAGCGGTGGGACAACTGGTCCGCCGTCCCCCACAGCACCTCACGGTCGCCGCCCCCACCAGCGGTGAGACCGGCTGCGACCAGGGAAGACTTCCCGATTCCCGCCTCGCCCTCGACCCACAGCACCGCGCCACGGCCCTGGCCGGCGGCCTCGGCGGCGGCGTGCAGCACGGACAGTTCCTTTTCCCGTCCGGCCCAGACAGTTGGCAGATCAACTGGAAACATGGCGAATGCACCCGAACAGAATGGATCGCGAAGCGACGCGCATCGGTGCATATTAGCCGACCGCCACGGGCCGACATGACCAGGAATTGAGCGCCGAGAATGTAACCGGCATTTCCTGGCATCGCTTTTCCCATCACAACCGCATCCGCGCTGCGTACCACCCCCGGCGGGCACGCCCGCGCCCCACCGTCCCCGGATGTCTCCGGCGCGGGGACGCGACACGACCACGGGAAGGTGACAGGCCAGCCGGTCACCACCGACCCCCCTCGGGGCCCCTCCGACACGGGCGGAGGCAGCAACTTCATGGATGTTGCTGCCTCAAGGGGCACGTGAGACAGCAACATCCATGAAGTAGTTCCATCCTGAATCCGCTGGCCAGGAGGTCTTGACGGTGGGGTGGTGGTGGGTGTTTGAGCAGGTCCACGA
>NZ_JBITKL010000031.1:0-61177 GCF_044460945.1 Micromonospora sp. NPDC049903 | reverse complement strand
GGCGGCGTATGGGCATTTCGGTCGGGAGTTGCCGGACCTGACGTGGGAGAACACGGACCGGGCCGCCGACCTCAAGTCGGCCGCAGGAGCCTGACCGGCGCGAGGAGTGACGACCGGCGGCCCGCTGACGGGTCGCCGGTCGCTCGCGTCTGCGTCGACGTGCCGCTGCCGCACCTGGACCGCCTCTTCGACTACCTGGTGCCGTCGGACCTCGCCGACGACGCGGTCCCCGGCGCCCGGGTGAAGGTCCGCTTCGCCGGTCAACTCGTCGACGGCTGGGTGCTGGAGCGGGTCGACCGCTCCGACCACCCGAAACCGCTGTACCTGACCAAGGTGGTCTCGCCGGTGCCGGTGCTGGCCCCCGAGGTGGCGCGGCTGGCCCGGGCCGTCGCCGACCGGTACGCCGGCAGCCTCGCCGACGTGCTGCGCCTCGCCGTGCCACCCCGCCACGCCCGCGTGGAGAAGGAGACCCTCGCCCCGCCCGCCGAGCCGTCTCCGCCCGCCGAAGCGCCCGATCCGGGCGGGTGGCGGGACTATCCGGCCGGGCCTGCGCTGCTGTACGCCCTGGCCGAGGGGCGGTCCCCCCGGGCCGTGTGGTCGGCGTTGCCGGGTGAGGACTGGGCGGCCCGCTACGCCACCGCCGTCGCCGCCACCGTGGCCTCCGGCCGGGGCGCGCTCGTGGTGGTCGCCGACGGCCGGGACCTGGACCGGCTCGACGCCGCGCTCACCGCCACGCTGGGTGCCGGGCGGCACGTGTGCCTCTCCGCCGCGTTGGGTCCGGCCCGTCGCTACCGGGCCTTCCTGGCCGCCCGCCGGTCCGACGCCCCGGTGGTGATCGGCACCCGGGCGGCCATGTTCGCCCCGATGGCCCGGCTGGGCCTGGTGGCCATCTGGGACGACGGTGACGACCTGCACGCCGAGCCCCGGGCGCCGTACCCGCACGCCCGTGAGGTGCTGCTCACCCGGGCCCAGCTCGACGACGCGGCGGCGCTGGTGGGCGGCTTCGCGCGTACCGCCGAGGCGCAACTGCTGGTGGAGACCGGCTGGGCCCGGGAGGTGGTCGCGGACCGGGCGGTGCTGCGGGCGCGTACCCCGGCGGTGGCACCGACCGGCGACGACCCGCAGTTGGCCCGCGATCCGGGTGCCGCGACCGCGCGGCTGCCCAGCCTGGCCTGGACGGCCGCCCGGGAGGCGTTGCGGGCGGATCTGCCGGTGCTGGTGCAGGTGCCCCGACGGGGCTACATGCCCTCGGTGGCCTGTCAGGACTGCCGGACCCCGGCCCGCTGCCCACACTGCGCCGGGCCGCTGGCGTTGTCCTCCGCCGGTCGGCCGCCGGCCTGCCGCTGGTGCGGCCGGGTCGCCGCCGCGTACGCCTGCCCGCACTGCGGGGGGCGGCGGCTGCGCGCCTCGGTGACCGGTGCCCGGCGGACCGCCGAGGAGTTGGGTCGGGCCTTCCCGGGAGTGCCGGTGCGCACCTCCGGGCGCGAGGAGGTGCTGGCCGACGTGCCCGGTGGCGCCGGGTTGGTGATCGCCACGCCGGGCGCCGAGCCGGTCGCCGAGGGCGGCTACGGCGCGGTGCTGCTGCTGGACACCTGGGCCATGCTCACCCGGGCCGACCTGCGGGCGGGGGAGGAGGCGCTGCGGCGCTGGGCGGCGGCGGCCGCGCTGGCCCGGCCGGCGGCGGCGGGCGGCCGGGTGGTGGTGGTCGCCGACGGCGCGCTGGCGCCGGTGCAGGCGTTGCTGCGGTGGGACCCGGGCTGGTTCGCCGCCCGGGAGTTGGCCGAGCGGCGGGAGCTGGGGTTCCCGCCCGCGGTGCGGATGGCCAGCGTGACCGGGCTGCCGGTGGCGGTGGCCGACCTGTTGGCCCAGGCGCGGCTGCCGGACGGGGCGGAACTGCTCGGCCCGGTGCCGGCCGACGGCGATCGGGAACGGATGCTGGTCCGGGTGCCCCGGGCGCGGGCGGCGGCCATGGCCGAGGCGTTGCACGCGGCGGCGGGGTCGCGGACCGCGCGCAAGGCCGCCGAGCCGGTACGCCTCCAGGTCGACCCGCTCGCACTGTTCTGACGCCACACGGTCACACTGGGTGACCGTCGGTCGCGACACGTGACGTGATCCTCGCATTGGGTGCCGACGCGCCCGTCCCGAGTTGCGCGCTCGGGAGTCCCGTGGTCAAGGTGGTAGCATCGCCCGTCATGCCGGGGCGCACGACGAGTCCAGGTCGTGACGCGGCGTCAGGCACGTCGAGCTGGAGTTCTCGCGGGTGGGCGTGGTGGCGGCGGGACCGGGTCGGTCCGGCGCGATATCGATGACGATCCATTACAGCCGGTGATCAGGGGTGGACCAGTCGTGACCGTTCGTCAGTCGATCGTCTTCAACGGTGACCTCGGCAGCGGCAAGAGCACCGTGTCGGTGGTGATCGCCGAGCGGCTCGGCCTGCGCCGGGTCAGCGTCGGTGACCTGTACCGGCAGATGGCCCAGGAGCGCCAGATGACCGCGCTCCAGCTCAACCTGCACGCCGAACTCGACCAGGCGGTCGACGGCTACGTCGACCAGCTCCAGCGCGACATCGCCGCCTCCGGCGAGAGTCTGGTGATGGACTCCCGGCTGGCCTGGCACTTCTTCACCGACGCGCTCAAGGTGCACATGATCACCGAGCCGGGTGAGGCGGCCCGCCGGGTGCTGCTGCGGCCCTCCGGCCCGGCGGAGAGCTACACCTCCATGGAGGAGGCAAAGGTCAAGCTGCGGGAACGCAGCGAGAGCGAGCGCAACCGGTTCGTGGTCCGCTACGGCGTGGACAAGGCCCGGCTGCGCAACTACGACCTGGTCTGCGACACCACCCGGGCCTCCGCCGACGAGGTGATCGAGCGGATCGTCGACGCGTACGAGGGTCGACTCGCGCCGACGGTGCTGCGCGCCGCGCCGCCGCTGCTGCTGCTCGACCCGGCCCGGGTCTATCCGACCGAGGACGTCACGGAGCTGCGCGGGCTCTGGGACTCCACGGTCGTCGACGAGGTCGTGGCCGCCGGTGAGACCGCCCTGGAGCCGCTGGAGATCGGCTACACCGGCGAGTACTTCTTCGTGGTGAACGGGCACCGTCGCCTCAGCGCCGCGTTGCGTGGCGGGTTCCGGCTGGTGCCCGGCCGGCTGGTCGCCGAGGTCGACGAGCCCGTGGTCGGTGGGATGAGCGCGGTCGACTACTTCGCCGCGCAGGCCCGGCCCAGCCTGATCCACGACTGGGCGGCCGCCCACGACATCCACCTGCCGCTGCCGGAGCACGCGCTGCTCGGCGGGGACGCGGTGCTGGCGGGGGAGTCCGGCACCGCGGTGTGAACCGCCGCCGCGGCGGCGCGCGGGCATGATGGAGCCTCCCGACCCCGAGGAGGCCGCCATGGACGCCGCCGGCACGCTCGCGCTACTCATGTCGCCCACCGGGCGGGTCGATCCCTATCCGGCGTACGAGCGGATGCGCGCCTTCGGGCACGTCGTCCCGGCCGGTCCGGGGCTGTTCGTGGTGACCGGGTACGCCGAGGCCGACGAGCTGCTCCGGGACTCGCGTTTCCAGGTGCTCGACGGCGACCTGCGGGACCAGGTCCTGCCGCAGTGGCGGGAGAGCCCGGCGCTGTCGTCGATCGCCCGGTCGATGCTGCGGACCAACCCGCCGGACCACAGCCGGATGCGGCGGCTGGCGGCGGGCGCGTTCACCCCGCGCCGGATCGCGGGTATGCGGGACGTGGTGGCCGCCCAGGCCGACGAGCTGGTCACGGCGATGGCGGCGGCCGGCCGGGACGGCGCACCCGTCGACTTCATGGCCGAGTTCGCCTACCCGCTCCCGGTCGCGGTGATCTGCGAGCTGCTCGGCGTACCGGCCGCCGACCGTCCGCTGTTCCGGCGCTGGGCGGCCGACCTGACCGGGGTCCTGGAACCCGAGATCACCCCGGCCGAACTGGCCGTGGCCGACGCGGGCGCCACCGAGCTGCGCGACTACTTCACCGAGCTGGTGGAGGCCCGCCGCCGAGCGCCGGCCGACGACCTGACCACCGCGCTGGTGCAGGCGCACGACGCCGGTGACCGGCTCTCCGGCGAGGAGCTGCTGGCCAACCTGGTGGTGCTGCTCGTGGCGGGCTTCGAGACCACCACCAACCTGCTCGGCAACGGCCTGGCGGTGCTGCTGGCGCACGCGCGGGAGGCCGACGTGCTGCGCCGCCACCCGGAGCACGCCCCGGCGTACGTCGACGAGCTGCTCCGCTACGACTCGCCGGTGCAGTTGACCACCCGCACCAGCACCGCGTCCGTACGCCTCGGCGGCGTCGAGGTGCCCGCCGGAAGCTGGACGCTGGTGCTGCTCGGCGCGGCCAACCGCGATCCCCGGCGGTATCCGGAGCCGGCGCGGTTCGACCCGTGGCGGGCCCAGCTCGGTCCGCTCTCCTTCGGGGCCGGTCCGCACTACTGCCTCGGCGCCGGACTGGCCCGGCTGGAGGCGCAGGTGGCCTTCCCCGCCGTGCTGCGGCGGCTGCCCGAGCTGGCCCCCGCCGGTACGCCCCGGCACCGCACCCGGTTGACCCTGCGCGGGTACGACACCCTGCCGGTCACCGTCGGCGAGCTGGCGGCGCACGCCGATCGTGGTGCGCCGACCGGTACCTCTGCGGGTACTCCGTAGACTGGTACGGCACTCCCGTCCCACCGTTAAGGAGCCGACCCGCGTGACCGTTCAGCCCATCCGTCTGTTCGGGGACCCGGTGCTGCGCACGCCGGCCGATCCGGTGGTCGACTTCGACGTCGAGCTGCGTACGCTCATCGCCGACCTGACCGACACCATGCGTGAGCAGAACGGCGCCGGCCTGGCCGCGCCGCAGCTCGGGGTGGGCCTACGGGTGTTCACCTTCGACGTCGACGACGTGCTCGGCCACCTGGTCAACCCGGTGCTGGAGTTCCCCGACGAGGAGGAGCAGGACGGCCCGGAGGGCTGCCTGTCCATCCCCGGGCTGTACTTCGACACCAAGCGGCGGCAGAACGTGATCGCCAAGGGCTTCAACGGCCACGGCGACCCGATGCAGATCGTCGGCACCGGCCTGATGTCGCGCTGCGTTCAGCACGAGACCGACCACCTGGACGGGGTGCTCTTCATCGACCGGCTGGACCAGACCGGCCGCAAGGAGGCGATGAAGGCGATCCGGCAGGCCGAGTGGTACGACGCCGCCGCCCCGCCCACGGTGAAGCTGAGCCCGCACGGCAGCGGCAGTCCCTTCGGTCTGGGGCGGTGAGCCGGTGCGCGTGATCTTCGCCGGTACGCCGGCCGTCGCCGTCCCCGCCCTGGCCGCCGTGGCCGCCTCGCGGCACGAGCTGGTGGCCGTGGTCACCCGCCCGGACGCTCCGGCCGGACGCGGTCGTGGCCTGCAACGCTCACCGGTCGGCGCCTGGGCCGACGAGCACGGCGTCGAGGTGCTGACCCCGGCCCGTCCCCGGGAGCCGGAGTTCCTGGAGCGGCTGCGCGAGCTGGCACCGGACTGCGTGCCGGTGGTCGCCTACGGCGCGCTGGTGCCCCCGGTGGCGCTGGAGATCCCCCGGCACGGCTGGGTGAACCTGCACTTCTCGCTGCTGCCGGCCTGGCGGGGTGCCGCACCGGTGCAGCACGCCGTGCTGCACGGCGACGAGTTGACCGGGGCCAGCGTCTTCCAGTTGGAGGAGGGGCTGGACACCGGTCCGGTGTACGGCACCCTGACCGACGAGATCCGACCCGCCGACACCTCCGGCGACCTGCTGGCGCGGCTGGCCGACAGCGGCTCCGGGCTGTTGGTGGCGGTGCTGGACGCGCTGGAGGACGGCACCGCCCGGGCCGAGCCGCAGCCGGCCGACGGTGTCTCGCTGGCACCGAAGCTGACCGTCGAGGACGCCCGGGTGCGCTGGGCCGACCCGGCCTTCGCGGTGGACCGCCGGATCCGCGCCTGCACCCCGGCACCCGGCCCGTGGACGACCTTCCGGGACGAGCGGGTGAAGCTAGGCCCGGTCACCCCGGCACCCGACGGGCCCGACCTCAAGCCCGGTGAGCTGCTGGTGGAGAAGGCGCGGGTGCTGGCCGGCACGGCCACCGTCCCGGTCCGTCTGGGCGAGGTGCGGGCGGCCGGCAAGCGGGCCATGCCGGCGACCGACTGGGCACGGGGTGTCCGGGTCGCCACCGGGGAGGAGTTCGCGTGAGGGAGACCACCGCCCGTCGGGGGCCCGAGCGCCGTGGTCCCCGCAGCGGGCGCAACGCCGCGGACCGGCCCCGCCACGCCGCGTACGAGGCGGTCGCGGCGGTGCACCGCGACGACGCGTACGCCAATCTGGTGCTGCCGGCGATCCTGCGCGACGAGGGACTGATCGGCCGGGACGCCGCCTTCGCCACCGAGCTGACCTACGGCACGCTGCGGCACGTCGGCACGCTCGACGCGATCCTCACCGCCGCCGCCGGCCGGGACGTGCAGCGGATCGATCCACCGGTCCGGGACGCGTTGCGGATCGGCGCCTACCAACTCCTGCACACCCGGG
Organism: Micromonospora sp. NPDC049903; assembly: GCF_044460945.1. NCBI lineage: Bacteria > Bacillati > Actinomycetota > Actinomycetes > Micromonosporales > Micromonosporaceae > Micromonospora > Micromonospora sp. NPDC049903. The sequence goes on along the minus strand of NZ_JBITKL010000031.1, from coordinate 54,652 downwards.
TGCCCGCGCACGCGGCGGTGTCGTCCACCGTCGACCTGGTCCGGGTGGTCGGCCCGGGGGCCACCGGCTTCGCCAACGCGGTGCTGCGCGAGGTCGCCGAGCGCGACAGCGACGCCTGGGTGGCCCGGCTGGCGCCGCCGCTGGAGACCGACCCGATCGGTCACCTCGCGCTCGCCTACAGCCATCCACAGTGGATCGTCCGGGCGTTCTCCGAGGCGCTCGGCGGCGACCTCGGCGAGACCACCCGGCTGCTGATCGAGGACAACGAGCGTCCACCGGTGCACCTGTGCGCGCGGCCGGGCCGGGCCGACCCGGTCGACCTCGCCGACGAGGTCGGTGGCGCGCCGGGCGCCTTCTCGCCGTACGCGGTCTATCTCGGCGGCGGTGCCCCCGGCGACCTGGCGGCGGTGGCCGACGGCCGGGCGCACGTCCAGGACGAGGGGTCGCAGTTGGTGGCCGACGCCCTCGCCGCCGCGCCGCTGGACGGGCCGGACGGCCGCTGGCTCGACCTGTGCGCCGGTCCCGGCGGCAAGTCGGGGCTGCTCGGCGCGATCGCCGCGCAGCGGGACGCGCGGGTGACGGCGGTGGAGGTGGCCGAGCACCGGGCCCGGCTGGTCGAGAACGCGACCCGGGGGCTGCCGGTGACCGTGCTGAACACCGACGGCCGGTTGGTGGGCAGCGAGCCGAAGCTGCCGGAGGAGCACTTCGACCGGGTGCTGGTGGACGCGCCGTGCACCGGACTGGGCTCGTTGCGTCGCCGTCCGGAGTCGCGGTGGCGTCGTCAGCCCTCCGACCTGCCGGCCCTGACACGGTTGCAGCGCGAGCTGCTCACCGCCGGGCTCCGGGCGGTCCGGCCCGGCGGGGTGGTGGCGTACGTGACCTGCTCGCCGCACGTGGTGGAGACGCACGTGACGGTCACCGAGGCGGCCCGCCGCTGCGGTGCGCCGGTGGACTTCGTGGACGCCCGGCCGTTGCTGCCGGCCGGCATGCCCGGGCTCGGCGACGGACCGACCGTGCAACTGTGGCCGCACCGGCACGGCACCGACGCGATGTTCCTGGCCCTGCTGCGTCGCACCGCCTGAACCGTCCGCACCGCCCCCGGCCGCCCCGGGGGCGGTGGTGCCCCGCCGGTCAGCCGATCGGCAGGGCTCGGGTGCCGCCGCCCTTGAGCGACGTGGTCAGGGTGCGGTCGTTGAGCCACAGGAAGCACTGCACCCCACGCTCGCCGTTGCGCCAGTCCGGCTCGGAGGGGTGGTAATAGACCGTGCCGGCGCGGTACTTCATGTTGCCGTCGTCGGGCACCTTGGCGAACTTCGCGATCAGGCTGAGGCAGCCGCGGTGCGCCCGCGCGGTGTCCTTCTCGAACGCGGCGTAGCTGGTGGCCGGGGACTTCCACACCCCGACGAACTCGGCGCGGTGCCGGGTGCTGCACTTCACGGCCACCATCTCGGTGACCTCGTCACCCTTGGTCCTGGCCTCGAAGCAGCGGTGCCGCAGCGGCGACGACCCGTCCAACGCGCCGGCCAGGCTGGCGGTGCGGCGGACCGGGGTGGGGGTGTCCAGGGCATCTGTCTCGTGGGCGTCGCAGCGGAACCAGCGGGCCCCACCGGTCCAGGCCCGGGGCGACGGGAAGACGACGGTCCATCCGATCCGGGCGGTCCGCCAGTCGCCACCCAGCACGCCGCGTACGGCCCGGTCGCACTCGCGGTACGCGGTGCGCATCGCCCGGCTGCCCGCCTCGGGCGGGGTCGTCCCGGCCGCCTCGGTCAGCCGGCCCACGTGCAGTGTCTCGGACCGGTGCGGCTGTGCGCAGTCCACCGGCGCGTACCCGCTGAGGTATCCGACGTCCTGCGGCTGGGTGTGGCAGGTCTGCGCCGCCGGGGTGAACACCTCCGGCGCGGCCATCACCGGCCAGTCGTCGACCAGGTCACCGTCGATGCCGGCCGGTCTGGTGCTGCACGCGGTCAACGCCAGCGTCACCGCGCCCAGCGCGACCCCGATCCACCACCGTCGCATCCCCCGTCGACCTCCTGCCGGGCGTGACCGTGGACACGGCACGCCACGGTGCGGCAGCATACGGCACCGGGGTCAGGTGACGGGTAGTCCCTGCGGGCCGACACCGCGCATCGAGCCGGTCAGCTTGCGGTCGTCGCTCCACAGGAAACACCGCACTCCCCGGTCGCCCTCCTCCCACTCGCGCTGCGACGGCGGATAGAAGATCGAGCCGGCCCGGTACGGCAGGTCGGCGTTGTTCGGCACGTCGGCGAAGGAGGCGATCAGCTCCATGCACCGCTGGTGCGCCTGGGCGGAGGAGGCGACGAACTTCTCCCAGCTCATGTCCTGCTCGACGTAGACACCGACGAACTCGGCGCGGTGCGGTTCGGTGCAGAGCACCGGCGCCATGTAGTTGAGGTTGTCGCCGATCAGCTTCGGGTCGAAGCAACGGTGCACCAGCGGCGAATCGCCGATCAGGGCGCCGCGCAGACTGCCCGTGCGGTTGACCGCGCGGGTGTTGTCGATGCTGTCGGTCTCGCTCAGGTCGCAGCGGAACCACCGGGCGCCGCCGTTCCAGGCGGAGACCGAGGGCAGCGCGATGTTCATCGTCAGCCGTGCGGTGTGCCAGTCGCCGCCGAGCACCAGGCGGGCGCGCTGGTCGCACTCGGCGCGTGCGGTCCGCAGCGCCGCCGAGCCGGGTTCCGGCCGCCGTCCCTGCGCCGCCGACCCGGTGAACGTGCCCACGTGGACCGCCTCGGCGAGGTGGTTGCGGGCGCAGTCCACCGTCTCGTACGTGCTCGCCTGCACGATCGCGGTGATCCGGGGCAGACAGGCGTCGGTGGCCGGGACGAACATCGTCGGCGCCCGCAGGGCGGGCCAGCCGTTGGTGATGTCGCCGTCCGTGCCGCCCGGCCGCACACAGCCACTGAGCACCATCGCAGCCGCGCCGGCCAGCGCCAGCGCCGCGAGCCACCGTCGCATCGTCCGCCCTTTCCGGGAACCGTCGCCCGGCTGTCGGATCCCGTGCCCACCGGCCTGCACGTTACCGTCACCGTCCCCGATGGAGTGTTGCCGCGATTCGGACTTATGGCCAGTCGAGTTCACGCTTCGTCCGGATCGACTGGTCCGAAGGGGGTCATTCTGCACCAATGGTCACGCCCGAGTCACCGGGTGTCCCCGTTGGTGGCGTGCTGCCGCGACCGCCGGAGGCGTTCGTACACTGGCCCAGTGACCGTACCGCCGCCGATCGTCGCGCCCAGTATTCTCGCCGCCGATTTCGCCCGTCTCGCCGAAGAGGTCCGTGCCGTCGAGGACGCCGCGGACTGGTTGCACGTCGACGTGATGGACAACCACTTCGTGCCGAACCTGACCATCGGGCTGCCCGTGGTGCAGAGCCTGCGGGCCGCCACCCGGCTGCCCTTCGACGTGCACCTGATGATCGAGGACCCGCAGCGGTGGGCGCCCGGCTACGCCGACGCCGGTGCGTACAACGTGACCTTCCACGCCGAGGCGTGTGACGACCCGGCGGCCCTGGCCAAGGACCTGCGCGCCGCCGGTGCCAAGGCCGGGCTGGCGATCGACCGGGACACCCCGATCGAGCCGTACCTCGACCTGCTGCCGAGCTTCGACACGCTGCTGGTGATGACCATCAAGGCCGGCTTCGGCGGGCAGCGGTTCGTGCCGCAGTTGCTGGACAAGGTCCGGCTCGCGCGGCGGCACGTGGACGCCGGTCATCTGGAACTGCGGATCGAGGTGGACGGGGGGATCGCCGCCGACACCATCGAGCAGGCCGCCGCCGCCGGTGCCGACGCCTTCGTCGCGGGCACCGCGGTCTACGGCGCCGACGACCCGGCCGAGGCGGTACGCCGACTGCGCGCCCTCGCGGAGCGCGCGGCGCCCGGAGCCTGAGGTGGAGCCGACCGGGGAACACAAGGACGTGATCCTGGTCGTCGACGACGACCGGGACATCGCCCGATTCGTCGAGGTGAACCTGCGCCTGCACGGCTTCGAGGTGGTGCTCGCCGGTGACGGTCAGGAGGCGCTCGAAGTGATCGAGCGGCAGCGGCCCGACCTGGCCGTGGTGGACCTGATGATGCCCCGGGTGGACGGGCTGGAGCTGACCCGCCGGTTGCGCGCCGACCCGATGACCGCCGCCCTGCCGGTGATCATGCTGACCGCCAAGGGGATGACCGTGGACAAGGTCCACGGGCTCAGTGCCGGTGCCGACGACTACCTGGTCAAGCCGTTCGACACCGCCGAGTTGGTCGCCCGGGTCAGCTCCACGCTGCGGCGCAACAAGGAGTTCCGCGAGGTCTCCCCGCTGACCGGGCTGCCCGGCAACAGCCGTATCCGACGGGAGATCGCCGACCGGATCCGGGTCGGCTCGGACTACGCCGTCGGGTACATCGACGTCGACCGGTTCAAGAGCGTCAACGACCGGTACGGCTTCTCCCGGGGCGACGGCTTCATCTCCGCGCTGGCCCGCAGCCTGCACCGGGCGGTGGTGTCGGTCGCGTTGCCCCCGGCCTTCCTCGGTCACGTCGGCGGCGACGACTTCGTCTTCGTCTGCACCCCGGAACAGGTCCTGCCGCTCACCTCGCGGGTCTCGGCGGACTTCGAGACGGCCGCCGACGCGCTCTACGACCCGACCGACCGGGAACGCGGCTACGTCGAGCTGAAGGACCGGCGGGGCAACATCCGCCGGGCCGCCCTGGTCACGCTCTCCATCGGGGTCTCCGTCTCGGATCAGGACAAACGCCTCACCGACCCCCTGGAGGCGATGACCATCGCCTCGGAGATGAAGACCGTGGCCAAGAGCCAACCCGGCTCGTACGTGGCGGTGGACCGCCGTCGGGGCGTCGCCGACCCCGGTCACCGACATGTGAAGTAGCTCGCCGGGGTGGCGCAGAACCCTGCCAAGCGTGTAAGACTTCCCTCAGTACCCACCACGCGCTGGCGGGACTCGGTGTAATTCCGAACCGGCGGTGATCCACGGTCCGACCGTGGTAAGCCCGCGACCCGGGAGCGGTTCGTCCGCCCGGTGGACCTGGTGAGAATCCGGGGCCGACGGTTGGGGGCGGCAGGTCCGCACCCAGACAGTCCGGATGGGAGACAGCGCGCGGGACGGCACGGGCGTGTGGTTCGCCGGGTTCTCGGCGTCTCCACCGTCTGCCGGGGCGGCTGTGCCGTACCCGGACCTGCGCCGCCTGCTCGCGAGTCGATCTTCCTGCCCGCGCGAGCAGAGCGAGAGGGCAGGGCCAGGTGATGGCGAGCGTCTCCGTCGACGAGGCGATGCGTCGCGCGATCGAGCTCGCGGCGCGCGGGCTCGGCACGACCAGTCCGAACCCGGTCGTCGGCTGTGTCCTGCTCGACGCCGACGGCGAGGTGGTCGGCGAGGGCTTCCACGCGTACGCGGGCGGTCCGCACGCCGAGATCGTCGCGTTGGCGCAGGCCGGACGGCGGGCCAAGGGCGGCACCGCGGTCGTCACCCTGGAACCCTGTGACCACACCGGCCGCACCGGCCCCTGTAGCTCCGCCCTGGTCCAGGCCGGGGTCGCCCGGGTGGTGATCGCGGTGCCGGACCCCAACCCGGTCGCCACCGGCGGCGCGGCCACCTTGCGGGCCGCCGGGGTCCGGGTCGACCTGGGGGTACGCGGCACCGAGGCGGAGAACGGCAACATCGCCTGGCTGACCGCCATGCGCCGGGGCCTGCCCTTCGTCATCTGGAAGTACGCCGCGACGCTCGACGGCCGCTCGGCGGCGGCCGACGGCACCAGCATGTGGATCACCTCCGAGGCGGCCCGGATGGACGTGCACGCGCTGCGCGCCACCGTCGACGCGGTGGTCGTCGGTGTCGGCACCGTGCTCGCCGACGATCCCCGGCTCACCGTCCGCAACCTGCGCGACGGCAGTCTCGCCATCCGGCAGCCGCTGCGGGTGGTGGTGGACTCGGCGGGGCGTACCCCGGCCGACGCCACGGTCCGCGACGGCGCGGCCCGGACCTGGATCGCCACCGCCGCCGAGGTGGGCACCGGCCCGGACGGCGGGGTGGACCTGTTCGCGCTGATGGCCGCGCTGCACGGGCGCGGGGTACGCGCCGTGCTGCTGGAGGGCGGCCCGCGACTGGCCGGGGCGTTCCTCGCCGCCGGCCTGGTCGACCGGGTCGTCGGCTACCTCGCGCCCCGGCTGCTCGGCGCCGGACCCGCCGCATTGGTCGACGCCGGCGTGAGCACCATCGCCGAGGCCATCGACCTGGAACTCACCGACGTTACGCAGATCGGTCCCGACCTGCGGATCACCGCGCTGCCCCGAAAGAGGGAGGGCTAGGCATGTTCACCGGCATCGTCGAGGAACTGGGCGAGGTCGTCGGGATAACCCCGACGGCACAGGACTCGGCCACGGTCGCCGTACGCGGCCCACTGGTCACCTCCGACGCCCGACACGGCGACTCGATCGCGGTCAACGGCGTCTGCCTGACCGTGGTGGAGGTCGACGGCGGGGTGTTCACCGCCGACGTGATGGGCGAGACGCTGCGGCGTACGGCGTTGGGCGCGCTGCGGGCCGGCGACCCGGTCAACCTGGAACGCGCCGCCGCACTCAACAGCCGCCTCGGCGGCCACCTGGTGCAGGGGCATGTCGACGGGGTGGGCGAGGTGCTCTCCCGGGAACCGGCGCCGCGCTGGGAGACGGTCCGGTTCCGGCTGCCCGCCACGCTCTCCAGGTACGTGGTGGAGAAGGGGTCGATCACCGTGGACGGGGTGTCGCTGACCGTGGCCGAGGTCGGTGCCGACTGGTTCTCCGTCGGCCTGATCCCCACCACGCTGTCGCTGACCACGCTTGGCGGTCGGACCGTCGGCGACCCGGTCAACCTGGAGACCGACGTCCTGGCCAAGTACGTCGAGCGCCTGCTCACCGCCAAGGAGGTGACGGCATGACCTTCGACAGTGTGGAAGACGCGCTGGCCGAGATCGCCGCCGGCCGACCGGTCATCGTGACCGACGACGCCGACCGGGAGAACGAGGGCGACCTGATCTTCGCCGCCGAGCTGGCCACCCCGGAGCTGCTCGCGTTCACCGTGCGGCACACCTCCGGCTTCATCTGCGTACCGCTCACCGAGGACGAGTGCGACCGGCTCGACCTGCCGCCCATGCACCACACGAACCAGGACCGGCGGCAGACCGCGTACACGGTGACGGTGGACGCCCGGGAGGGCGTGAGCACCGGCATCTCCGCGGCCGACCGGGCGCACACCATCCGGCTGCTCGCCGACCCGGCCACCGGCCCGACCGACCTGGCCCGACCCGGGCACGTGGTGCCGCTGCGCGCCCGCACCGGCGGGGTGCTGCGTCGGCCGGGGCACACCGAGGCGGCGGTGGACCTGACCCGGCTGGCCGGGCTGCGTCCGGCCGGTGTGCTCTGCGAGCTGGTCAACGACGACGGCACCATGATGCGGCTGCCGGACCTGGAGAAGTTCCGCGCCGAACACTCGCTGACCCTGATCACCATCGCCGACCTGATCGCCTACCGGCGGCGTACCGAGAAGCAGGTGGAGCTGGTCGCGGACGCGCGGATGCCCACCGAACACGGGGTGTTCCGGGCCTTGGGCTACCGCAGCGAGTACGACACGGCCGAGCACGTGGCACTGGTGATCGGCGACATCGGGGACGGGCACGACGTGCTGGTGCGGGTGCACTCCGAGTGCCTGACCGGCGACGTCTTCGCCTCGGTGCGCTGCGACTGCGGGCCGCAGCTCAACGCCGCGCTGGAGCGGGTGGCCCGGGAGGGCCGGGGCGTGGTCCTCTACGTGCGTGGTCACGAGGGGCGCGGCATCGGCCTGTTGCACAAGCTCCAGGCGTACCAGTTGCAGGACCAGGGCCGGGACACCGTCGACGCGAACCTGGACCTGGGCCTGCCGGCCGACGCCCGGGACTACGGCACCGGCGCGCAGATCCTCTACGACCTCGGGGTCCGCACGATGCGGCTGCTGACCAACAACCCGGCCAAGCGCGCCGGGCTGGAGGGCTACGGGCTCACCGTGACCGGCCGCGAGGGCCTGCCGGTGCGCCCGCACCCGGAGAACGTGCGCTACCTGCGCACCAAGCGGGACCGGATGGGGCACCTGCTGGACCTGGACGAGGTGTCGGAGGCCCCGATGGGCCGCCCGGTCGCCGGCAAAGAGATCGGAGCGTAGGGGAGATGGCGGGTTTCGGCGAGCCGGGGACGACCCCGGTCGACGCGTCCGGGATGACCGTGGGAGTGGTCGCCGCTCGGTGGCACGGTGAGCTGACCGACCACATGCTGGAGCGGGCGGTCGCCGCCGCGCAGGCGTGCGGCGCGCGGGCCGTGACGGCCCGGGTGGCCGGTTCGGTGGAGCTGCCGGTGGTGGCGCAGGCGTTGGCCCGCCGCTGCGACGTAGTGGTGGCGCTCGGCGTGGTGATCCGTGGCGCGACCGCGCACTTCGACTACGTCTGCCGCTCGGTCACCGACGGGCTGACCCGCATCGCGCTGGACGAGGGCAAGCCGGTGGCACACGGCGTGCTCACCGTCGACACCATCGAGCAGGCCCGCGACCGGGCCGGGCTGCCCGGCTCCGCCGAGGACAAGGGCTGGGCGGCCACCGTCGCCGCGCTCGACGCGGCGCTGGCCGTCCGGCAGGTCGCCACCGCCGGCAACCAACGCGTCGGCTTCGGCGCCTGACCCGCCCGTCACCCCTCCGGCACCGGAGGGGTACGCGCTGGCTGACCGCTTGAAGCAGGGCGTGTCCGGCGACGCTACGGCTCCGGCCAGCGACTGGGCGGTCTCGCCCTTGTGGCCATCACCACCGGCGCGGATGTGAATGTTGGACAGTTTCCGTTAGCACGTAACGCAAACTGTCCAAGATCTTGAGTTGATCCGACAGCGGGGCAACGCATGTCGAGATTCTTGGGTTCCTGAACCTTGGGAGAGCCGGGCAGATCGGCAGAGCGTCCGGTCACTCCTCGTCTGCTGGGCCGGGGCGGTTCTCGGCGATCCATGCCCAAACGGCCTTGCCATCCCAGACGCGGCCCATCTTCAACGTGACCAGCGGATCAGGGAATCCCTTGCGGCCGACGATGATCGTGGCGCGTTGCTTGCTGATCCCGCCGAGGAGATCGCGGATCTCATCCAACCCAAGCAGCTCCACGCCCCTGACGCAATGACCCGGAAGAGTTGCACAAGGAAGTGGTCGGTCAGCCAACCCCTTAGGGGTTGCCCAGAGTCAACGCCTTCCATGGGGTGGGCTCCGGCCGGGTTGCTGCACCGGAGGTTCCTCGGGTGGTTGAAGTGAGCACGCTGCGGGCCGGTGACCTGGAGCGGGTGGGGCCGATGACCGGGACGTTAGAAGCTCCCCACCGGCGCGGATGGCAGGTGAGGTCGATCGGCGGGCACGGGCCCGACTATCGGGCTCCCCATTCGACGACGCCGGTGAGGTCGTCTGTCGCCCGGTTGACGGATAGCCACGCGCCGCCGGGTGGCGCCTGCATTCGCCAGTCGCCGTCTCGCCAGAGCAGCGTCAGCGACAGAACGTGGTACCGCGGGGTGCCGGCCGACGGTGCGCGGAGCACAAGTCCGATCACGGCGGTGTCCGGTGTGTATGACTGGTAGATGAAGCCAGCGATCTGGCTCTGTGTACCTGGATCGGCCGGGGCGCTGTCTTCGGCCTCCAGTGCAGCGAGCAACCTGTCCCGGTCAGCGCTGGGCAGGAACTGCTGCTCGATGGTCGGCCTCCAGTGCTCCTCACCGAGCGAGTAGCTGGATCGCAAGCCAATCTGCGCGGCGGCGATCAGTGCGCCTTCCGGGGTGTGTGTGAAGTCAGAGGCTGTCGTACGGGTCAACTGCATCGGGCCGGCGGCGCTGACCGGCACCGCGAGTGGGCCGACCAGTTCCCATCGGACGCCGTCGGGCGCGGTCGTGGGGATGGCGGTGGGTAGCGCCTGATCGGGTGTGCTCGGGGCGGCTGCTGGCGGTGCGCCGCCGACAGAGCCAGGATCATCGTCACCCGCGTCGAGGACGGCGATCGCCAGCCCGGCCAGAATGATGAGCGCCACGAGGGCGGCTGCGGCGATGAGACCGAGTCGGGTCCGTATCGGGTGCTCGGCAGAGTCCGGTGATGCCGGTCCGGGAGGCATGTCAGTCCCCTCGGGCCAGGCGGCGAAGATCCGCAGCCGCGCAGTTGCCACCCGTCACCTGATGCCTCCCCCGCATACCAAGGTCACCGACGAGAACGAGACAGTAGCACCGTGTTCCCGGTTAGTGGGTCCCGCTGGTGGCACCGGCGGTGCTACCAGCGGTGCTAGGCTCGGGACATGACCGCGAAGCGTTCCATCAGCGTTCCTGACGACGTCGCGCAGTGGCTCGACGGTCAGCCCAACGCCAGTGCCGCCATCACCGCGGCCGTCCGCGCGCAGATGGCCGGCGCCCAGCTGGACGAGGTGCTGGGCAGGGCGGGCATCGAGGTCACCGAAGCCGGCAAGGCCCGCTGGCGTGACCGCCTCGCCACCCCGATCCCCGACGAGGCACTGGCCGAGGGGCGGCGCCTGCTCGACGAGGCCGCGTGAGCGGCGACCAGGTCGCTGTCGTCCTGGACGCCAGCGCGCTCGCCGCGTACGTCGACGGGCAGGTGGCCGTCGGCGAGCTGATCGCTGAGGTTGCCGACGAAGGCCGCACGGTCGGCGTGCCGGCGGCCTGCCTCGCCGCCGCGTACGCCGCCACCAGCAGCGAGGTCAGCGCGGCACTGCTCACCCTCCTGACCACCACGCCGACCGTCACCGTGCTACCCCTCGGGGCTGAGCCCGGAATCGACGACGTCCGCCAGGTCGGCGTCCTGGCCCGCGCCGCAGGCGGCGACATCGCCCTCGGCCACGCCGCCCGGACCGCCCTCGCTCACCAGGCACACCTGGCCACCACCGCCCCCGAGCCGGCCGCCACCGTCCTGCCCACCGGATGGAGCATCCTCGACCTCGGCAAGGCGTAGGCCGGTACGAGTTCTGGGACGGGCCGGTCAGCGTGGACGCCCGCTGACGTACCGCATGTTCGCTGGTCGCCGGGGACCGCGTCCGGGTCCCCGGCGACGGCGGCTCAGGCCTCGTCCTCGTCCGGGTCGAACTGCTCCCGGACGGCCTGCTCGACCGTCCGCGCGCCCAGCGCGGTGACCACCTGGTGCCGGACGGTGCAGCCGGCCCAGTAACCGCCGGTGGGCTGTGAGCCCGAGATGCTCAGGTAGTCGCCGTCCCACTTCGCGACGTCCTTGTTGACGGATTCGAGGTCGGCCTCGCTCTTGAGGACGTGCGGGATGCCGTTCTTGCTGATGTACATGAAGTCCGTCGGCATATAGATCGTCACGTCGTTGACCCCGGCGGCGGCCAGCAGCGTGCCCAGCGTGGTGACGTCGTGCCCGGTGTGGCAGACGAGGAACCAGAGCGTACGGCCGCTGATGCCGGCCGGGGTGAACTTCGCCGTGACGTCCTGCACGAACTCGTCCAGCCAGCGCCCGCCGACCCAGGGCCGGTCCTCGTTGTGCCGGTCGTCGAACGCGTAACCGGAGTGGGCGAGGACGAGCACCGGCTCGCCGGGGTCGAGCGGGGGTGCGAGCGGGGTCTGCATCTCGGCGATCTTGCTGTTCAGCACGGACCGGGCGGCGTGCGCCGCGACCGCCTCGTTGGCCCGGAGGCGCTTGAGGTCGGCCGCGAACACGCGACTCAGCTTGCTCTTGCTCTCGATGATCCAGATCACCAGGGGGCTCCCGTCGACGAGGGGTGTCGCCCCAGGATGGGGTACCGCTGGTGATCACCCTGTCCGCGATCCGTTACCGATCAGTCGGGAACTGGTCGTGAGCGGCCATCGCCTCCTGCCGGTCGCTCTCCTCCCGCAGGATGGCGCAGTGCAGCCACGCCTCGGGGATAGCGAAACCGTCCACAAGCGTGCGCATCTGCGGGCGCAGCTCCTTGAGCAGGCTGTTCACCACGGCGGTGATCGCCTTGGCGCGGGCCGGGGTGAGTCGGCCGTGCTCCAGGAACCATCCCTTGTGGGCCTCGATGACGCTGAGGGCGTACAGGTCGCAGACCCGGGAGAGCAGGGCCGCGACGGCCGGGTCGCTGGTGGCTTCGATGCCGGCGACGAACGCCTCCAGCGTGACCCGGTCGATGTGCGCGGAAGCGACGGTGAGGACGTGGTCCTGCACGTCGTTGAAGATGTCGAAGGGCCGGTCCCGCTTGGTGCTCGCGCCGTTGCGCAGCCGCCGGACGGCGCCGTCGAGCAGGTGCTTCTCGCGGTCCTCGAAGACGCTGAGCTGCCACCCCCGGTCGGTGACGGCGACCTCCTCGCCCCGACCGGGAACGGCGCTGACGAGCCGCTCGATGAGCGCCCGCGCGGCGGTCCGCTCCAGCACCATCTCGCGGACCTGCTCGGCGACGAAGGACGCCCGCCCCCAGCCGTCCAGCGAGCCGAACTCGTCCTTGTAGCCGGTGAGCAGTCCCTTGGCCACCAGTTGCAGCAGGACCGTGTTGTCGCCCTCGAACGTGGTGAACACGTCGGTGTCGGCCTTGAGGCTGGGCAGCCGGTTCTCGGCCAGGTAACCGGCGCCGCCGCACGCCTCGCGGCACATCTGGATGGTCCGGGTGGCGTGCCAGGTCTGCGCGGCCTTGAGGCCGGCGGCCCGCGACTCCAACTCCCGCTGCCGGTGCTCGTCGACCGGCTCGTCGCTGCCCTGCACCTCGTGGACGGCGGCCACCAGCTCGGCCTGGGCGAAGTGCAGCGCGAACGTGGTCGCCAGGGCGGGCAGCAGCTTGCGCTGGTGGGCCAGGTAGTCGTTGAGCAGCACCTCACGGTCGGCGTCGGGGGTGCCGAACTGGCGACGCACGTCGCCGTAGCGGACCGCGATGGTCAGCGCCGACTTGGTCGCCGCCGCTGCCGCGCCGCCCACGCTCACCCGGCCCCGGACCAGGGTGCCGAGCATGGTGAAGAAGCGCCGGGAGTCGTCGGCGATCGGGCTGGCGTAGGTGCCGTCCGCAGCGACCTGGCCGTAGCGGTCCAGCAGCATGTCGCGCGGCACGCGGACGTGGTCGAAGCTGAGTCGCCCGTTGTCCACGCCGAGCAGCCCGGCCTTGGGCCCGGCGTCGCCGATCGTCACACCGGGCATCGGGTTGCCGTCCGCGTCGCGGATCGGCACCAACCAGGCGTGTACGCCGTGCCGCTGCCCGCCGGTCACGAGCTGTGCGAAGACCACCGCCATCCGACCGTCCCGGGCGGCGTTGCCGATGTAGTCCTTACGGGCGGCCTGGTGCGGGGTGTGCAGCTCGAAGGTCTGCGTCTCCGGGTCGTACGTGCAGGTGGTGCGCAGTTGCTGGACGTCCGAGCCGTGACCGGTCTCGGTCATCGCGAAGCAGCCGAGCAGATCACCGGCGACGATGTCCCGCAGGTGGGCGTCGTGGTGTCGACGGGTGCCGAGCGCCAGCACCGCCCCGCCGAACAGACCCCACTGCACGCCCGCCTTGACCATCAGCGAGAGGTCGACCTGCGCCAGCATCTCACTGGCCACGACCGAGGCGCCGACGTCGGCGTGGCCGCCGTACTCGGTGGGGAAGGACGCCGCCATGCCCAACTCGACGGGCAGCTCGGTGAGCAGTCGACTGATCCGCTCCCGGGCCTGGTCGCCGCTCTCCCCGTACACGGGGAGGAAACGTTCGTCGAGTTTGTCCCGGTGTACGTCGCGGACCTCGGCCCACGGCCCGTCAAGGACCTTCCGCAGGTGGGCGACGTCGACGGGGTCGGACACGGAACGGGGCACGGCTACCTCAACTGACGTCGTCATGGTCGGTTTGTACCCAATCAAGGGTACAAACCTGCCGGTCAGTGCAGGTGACCGTCGTCACGATGCCCGGAGCGGACGCCGTTCAGCCCGGCAGGCGACCGGCCTCGATGATCCGGGCCAGGAACTGCCGGGTACGCGGCTGCGTGGGCGCGCCGAGCACCTGGGCCGGCGGGCCCGACTCGACCACCCGGCCGCCGTCGAGGAAGCAGACCTGGTCGGCCACGTCCCGGGCGAAGCTCATCTCGTGCGTGGCCAGCACCATGGTCATGCCGTCGGCCTTGAGGTCGCGGATCATCGTCAGCACCTCGCCGACCAGCTCCGGGTCGAGCGCCGAGGTGACCTCGTCGAGCAGCAGCAGCCGGGGCGAGTTGGCCAGCGCGCGCACGATCGCCACGCGCTGTTGCTGGCCGCCGGAGAGCCGATCCGGGTACGCGTCGGCCCGGTCCGCGAGCCCCACCCGGTCCAGCAGCTCCCGGGCGTGCGCCTCGGCGTCGGCCCGGGACCGCCCGTGCACCCGACGCGGAGCCAGGGTCACGTTGTCCAGCACGCTCAGATGCGGGAAGAGGTTGTACGCCTGGAAGACCATGCCGATGCGGCGGCGTACCCGGTCCGGGTCCACGCCCGGGGCGGTGATCTCCTCGCCGTCCAGCTCGATCGTCCCGTCGTGCAGCTCCTCCAGCAGGTTGACGCAGCGCAGCAGCGTCGACTTGCCGGAGCCGGAGGCCCCGATCAACGCCACCACCCGGTGCTCGGCCACGGTCAGGTCGAGCGAGTCCAGCACCACCCGGCCACCGAACTCCTTGCGCAGCCCCCGACACCGCAACACGTCCACGGTCAGCCTCCGGACTGGCGTCGGGCCGCCCGCAACGTCACCTGGTCGGTGACCGCGATCAGCGGGATGGCGAGCAGGACGAAGAGCACCCCGGCCACGATGTACGGCGTGTAGTTGAACGTCTGGGCGGTGGCGATCTGTGCCGCCCGTACCGCGTCGATCGGCCCGGCCAGGGAGACCAGCCCGACGTCCTTCTGCAACGCCACCACGTCGTTGAGCAGCGGCGGTGCCACCCGCCGGACCGCCTGCGGCAGCACCACGTGCCGCATCGTCTGCCGATAGGTCAGCCCCAGCGAGCGGGCCGCCGCGAGCTGGCTGGGATGCACCGACTCGATGCCGGCGCGGAACACCTCGGCCAGGTATCCGCCGTAGGTGAGCACCAGCGCCAACCCGCCCAGCACCAGCACCGGCGGCATGCCCTGCAACCGCAGCCCCGGCACGCCGAGGGTCAGCACGTACAGCACGATGATCAACGGCAGGCCGCGGAACGTGTACGTGTAGCCGGCCGCGAGCGCCCGGATCGGGAAGAACACCGGGCCGCGCAGCGTCCGCAGGACGGCGATCAGCAGCCCGAGCAGCAGCGCGCCGATCGCGCAGCAGACCAGCAACCGGACGTTGAGCCAGAGCCCGGCGAGCACCCGGGGCAGCGCGTCCCGGGCGATCTCCGGGTCGAGGAACGATTCGCGTACCCGGTCCCAGCCCGGCGCCCCGGTCACCGCGACCGCGAGCAGCGTGCCGATCACCGCCGTGGAGGCGGCGGCGACCAGCACGCTCAGCACGGTCTGCCGACGGCGGTACGCGTCCCGGGCCCGCTGCGCGGGCGACGGATCGTGGTGGGTGAGGGTGCTCACGTGAGTTCGGGTGCACCCGCCACCTGGGCGAGCCACTGCTGCTCCAACTGCTTCAGCACACCGTCACCGGCGAGCTGACCGACCGCGCCGCTGACACAGCCGGTCAGCGGGGAGTCCTTGTCCAGCAGCAGCCCGAACGCCTCCGGCGAACCCACCTGCGGGAACTGCCCGACGATCACCGCGTCGTCGATCTCGGCCGAGGTGATGTAGAACGCGGTGGGCAGGTCCACCACCAGCCCGTCGATCTGCCCGTTCTGCAGCGCCTTCTTGGCGTCGTCGTTGCTGTTGTAGACCTGCGGCTCGACCGTCGGCTTCACCAGGTCGGTGATCGCCTGGTAGCTGGTCGTGCCGACCTGGGCGCCGAGTTTGGCGTCGCGCAGGTCTGCCAGCGCCCTGCTACCCGCGATCTTGGAGGACTTCAGCGTGATGACCGACTGCCGCACCAGGTAGTACGGCGCGGAGAAGTCCACCGCCCGCTTGCGCTCGTCGGTGATGGAGAACTGGTTGATGTCGAAGTCGAACTCCTTCGGCCCGGGGGCGACGGCGGTGTCGAACTTGACCCGGGTCCAGACCACGTCCGCGCGGGCGTACCCGAGCTTCTCGGCGACCGCGTACGCCACGGCGGACTCGAAGCCCTCCCCGTTGTCCGGCTTGTCGTCGACGAACCACGGCTGGTACGCGGGCTCGTCGGTGGCGATGGTGAGCTTGCCCGGCGTACGGGTGACCAGGCTCTCCTTGTCGCACGCGGCGGACGCGGTGGGCTGGGGGGCGGGTGCGGATTCGGGCGCGCAGGCGCTGACCGCGAGCAGGACCGAGCCGGCGGCCGCGAGCGCGAGGATGCGAGGAGTGCTGACCATGGCGGTCAGCGTACGACCTGCATCGGCGGACGTCGAAGGGGTGTCCCACCATGTCGGTAGGGAATTCCGGTCCCGCCCAGCGGTCGGCACCGGCCCCGTGCTCACGGCGACCGAGGGCGACTGAAAGAATCCGATTCCGTGAAGACGTTCGAGGAGTTGTTCGCCGAGCTGCAGGCCAAGGCCGCCGCCGGCACCCCGGGCTCCGGCACGGTCGCCGCGCTGGAGAAGGGCGTGCACTTCATCGGCAAGAAGGTCGTCGAGGAGGCGGCCGAGTCGTGGATGGCCGCCGAGCACGAGGGGCCCGAGCGCACCGCCGAGGAGATCTCCCAGCTGCTCTACCAGGTCCAGGTGCTGATGCTGGCCAGCGGTCTCGACCTGAAGGACGTCTACCGACATCTGTGAGTGCCCCGCCGTCGACCTCAACCCGATCGAAGGAGCACTCCGTCATGCTGCGTGTCGCCGTACCCAACAAGGGCGCCCTGGCCGAATCCGCCGCCAAGATGCTGCGCGAGGCGGGCTACCGCCAGCGCACCGATCCCAAGGACCTGGTCTGCCGGGACGAGCCCAACGACATCGAGTTCTTCTACCTGCGCCCGAAGGACATCGCCACCTACGTCGGCTCCGGTGACCTGGATGTCGGCATCACCGGCCGGGACCTGCTGATCGACTCCGGCGCGCCGGCCGAGGAGATCGTCGACCTGAACTTCGGCCGGGCCACCTTCCGCTTCGCCGCCCGGCCCGACGACGTCGACGACGTCCGGGAACTCGGTGGGCACCGGATCGCCACCGCGTACCCGGGGCTGGTCGAACGGCACCTGACCGAGCTGGGCGTCAAGGCCGACGTGATCCGGCTCGACGGCGCGGTGGAGAACGCCATCCGGCTCGGCGTCGCCGACGTGGTCGCCGACGTGGTCGAGACCGGCGCCACGCTGCGCCAGGCCGGGTTGGTGGTCTTCGGCGAGCCGCTGCTGCGCTCGTCGGCGGTGCTGGTCCGCCGGGTCGGCGCCGACGGCCACCCGCAGGCCGAGCAGTTGCTACGGCGGCTGCACGGGGTGCTGGTGGCCCGCCGCTACGTGATGCTCGCCTACGACGTACCGGCCGGGCTGCTGGACCGGGCCAGCTCGCTGACCCCCGGCATCGAGTCGCCGACCGTCTCCCCGCTGCACCGCGAGGGCTGGGTCGCGGTGCAGGCCATGGTGCTGCGCGACGACGTACACCAGATCATGGACGAGCTGTACGACCTCGGCGCCCGGGCGATCCTGGTCACCAACATCCACGCCTGCCGGCTGTGAGGCCGCGCCCGACGGCGCTCGCGCTCGCCCTGGTCACCCTCGGCGGCGTCGCGTCGGCGGCGCAGGGCGCGGTCAACGCCGAGCTGGGGCAGCAGACCGGCAACGCCACCCTGGGTGCGGTCGTCAACAACCTCGGCGGCTGCCTGCTGGTGCTGCTCGGGCTGCTGGCGTTGCCGTCCATGCGGACCGGGCTCGTCGCGCTGCGGCGGGCCCGGCTGCCCTGGTGGTCGTACCTGGGCGGGCTGGGCGGCGCGGCCATCGTGGTGCTCGCCGCCTACGCCGTGCCGGTGCTCGGCGTCGCGGTCTTCACCATCGCCCAGGTCGCCGGCAGCAGCCTCGGCGGGCTGGCCTCGGACCGCTCCGGCCTGGCCCCGGTGGGTCGGCTGCCGCTCACCGCGCCGCGCATCGCCGGGGCGCTGCTCGGGGTGGCCGCGGTGGCCCTGGCCCAGACCGGACGACCGATCGGTGACCTGGCCGTCGGCGTGCTCCTGCTGGCCGTGCTCGGCGGCGTCGCCGTGGCGTTGCAGGCCGCGCTCAACGGCCGGATCTCCGCCGCCGGTTCGGCCGCCGCCGGAGTCGCGGTCAACTTCGTCGTCAGTACGCCGGTGGTGCTGCTCGTCGCCGCGCTGGCCGGTGCCTTCACCGGCCCGTCCATCAGTTGGCCGAGCGGTTGGCACCTCTACACCGGCGGGCTGCTCGGCGTCGGCATCGTCGCGGCCCTGGTGATCGGCGTCCGCGCGGCCGGCGTCCTGCGCACCGGCCTGGCCCTGGTCGGCGGCCAACTCGTCGGCGCCCTGCTGCTGGACGTGCTGCTGCCGCAGGGCCCCGGCGCCCGGCTACCGGTCCTGGCCGGCGCCGTGCTCACCCTGCTCGCCGTGCTGGTCGCCAGTCGCGGCCCCCGCGCCGCCACCGCCCCGGCCACCGGCACACCACCACCCCCGGTCCCGCCACAGTCCGGTCCGCCGGTGCCGGAGCGGTCGCCGTCGGGTCCGCTGTCGGCCGGTCCGCCCTCGGTCGCCGGGGCCGGGACCGACGGGGACGACGGCGCGGTCCGTGTGGCGCCGGACGACACGCCGGGGCCGGATGGCAAACTGGGCACATGAGTGAGCGGCGGGACGCGACGCAGGCCAGTGCCGGCACGAGCGAACGCGACCCGGCGGGCGGCACCGACCGGGTCCGCCTGCAACCGCGCCGCATCCGGCTGGTCTGCTGGATCTCGGCGGCCGTACTGGTCGTCGTGTTCGCCCTGATCGCCACCACGCTGACCGGTCCCACCGGCAACGGCTACGGCACCTTCCAGCGTGGCGACCAGTTCGCCATGATCGGGCTCGGCGTCCTCTTCGCCCTCGGCACGCTGCTGTTCACCCGCCCCCGGGTCGAGGCCGACGCCCACCGCATCCGGGTCCGCAACATCATCGGCTCGTACGAGCTGCCCTGGGAGGTCGTCCGCGGCGTCCGCTTCGACCGGGGCGCACCGTGGGCGGCCCTGGAGCTGTACGACGACGACCTGCTGCCGGTGGTCGCCCTCCAGGCCGCCGACAAGCAGCTCGCCGTCGACGGCGTCCGTGCCCTGCGCCGCCTGCACCAGGCGCACCTGACCGCCGTCACCGAGCGCGCCACCCGCTGACCCGCCTCTGCCGCGTGCTGGTTGTCCTGGTCGGTCGCTGTCGCACCGGCCGAACCGCTGCCACGCGGCCGGCCGTCACGCTGCGTCGCCTTCGCCGCTGCACTCGTGTGGTCGGCGGCCTGTCGAGCTGACCGCACGAACGGATCGCCCCGGGTCCGGCCCTCGGTGATGGCGTCGACGGTTCAGCTCGACAGGGCCCGGACCAGACCACCAACCGGCGCGCGGACGACAGACCATCAGCGCAGGCGGCTGGATCAGCGCAGGCGGAGCGAGACAGGGGCGGGTCGGTTTGGGGGCGTGGTTACCGACGGTGTAGTGTGGTCGAGTCGACCAGGCTGTCCGCGTTGCGCGGGCGGCCATGAAAGTGGGGCGCCTGCTCCCACCCGAGTCGCCGACTGCGGCGGCCGGGTCCGGTCTCCGGTTCCGGGCATGTCCCGGGCCGGGATGCGCGATCCTGTGATCGTGCCGACCGGTCGAGCGGGCCCTGGCATGCGCCGGGGCCTTCTGCTTTCCGGGTCGGTTCCCAACCGGGAGCCACCGGGTCGGCCACGCATGAAGAACCGACTCGAGGAGGCCCCATCAGCGTCGAACCACGCGTGAACGAGCAGATCCGGGCACGTGAGGTCCGACTGGTCGGCCCCGAGGGTGAGCAGGTGGGCATCGTCCCGCTGGAGCGCGCCCTTCAGCTGGCCGCGGACGTCGATCTGGACCTGGTCGAGGTTGCGCCCATGGCGCGCCCGCCGGTGTGCAAGCTCATGGACTTCGGCAAGTTCAAGTACGAGAGCGCACTCAAGGCGCGCGAAGCGCGGCGTAATCAGCAGCAGACCGTCATCAAGGAGATGAAGCTCCGGCCGAAGATCGATCCGCACGACTACGAGACCAAGAAGGGTCACGTGGTGCGGTTCCTCAAGGCCGGCGACAAGGTCAAGGTGACGATCATGTTCCGCGGTCGCGAGCAGAGTCGCCCGGAGCTGGGTTACCGGCTCCTGCGTCGGCTGGAGAGCGAGATCTCGGAGCTGGGGTACGTCGAGGCCGCTCCGAAGCAGGACGGTCGAAACATGATCATGGTGCTCGCGCCGCACCGCGCCACCAAGGCCGCCGCGGTCGCCGCGGTCGCCTCCCGGGGCGGGGCGCCCCGGGACCGGGCAGCGGAGGATTCCGCCGCGCCGGAGGCCGGCGAGACCGCAGCAGCCGGTGACACCGGCACCGTCGCCGACAACAGCGGCGAGTAACAGGGGAGAAGACGTTCCACATGCCGAAGATGAAGAGCCACACGGGGACGGGCAAGCGGGTCCGCGTGACCGGCAAGGGCAAGATCATGAAGCAGCAGGCCGGTCTGCGCCACAACCTGGAGAAGAAGTCCTCCACCCGTACCCGGCGGCTGACGGGCCTGGTCGAGGTCGCCAAGTCCGACGTCAAGCGCCTCAAGAAGCTGCTCGGCCGCTGACGCGCGCCAACCTGAGTCCAAGAAGGAGTTGAGATGGCACGCGTCAAGCGGGCTGTGAACGCCCAGAAGAAGCGCCGTACCCTGCTGGAGACCGCGAGTGGCTACCGCGGTCAGCGCTCCCGGCTGTACCGCAAGGCCAAGGAGCAGGTGCTGCACTCGATGCAGTACGCCTACCGGGACCGTCGCGACCGCAAGGGCGACTTCCGGCAGCTGTGGATCCAGCGGATCAACGCGGGTGCCCGTGCCAACGGGATGACCTACAACCGCCTGATCCAGGGCCTGCGCCTGGCCGGCATCGAGGTCGACCGCAAGATCCTGGCCGACATGGCGGTCCACGACGCTCCGGCGTTCGCGGCGATCGTCGAGCTGGCCCGGGCCGCGGTCAAGGCCGAGGGCACCGGCGGCGCGCCGGCTCAGGCCGCCTGATCCCCGCACAACGCAGTGAGGCGTCCCCACGACCGGGGGCGCCTCGCGCGTGTGTGGTGAGGACAACATGACCTTCACACCGCGTACCCCCCGGGTGGTCGCCGCCCGCCGGCTCCACCGCCGCCGGGACCGCGAGGCCACCGGCCGGTTCCTGGCCGAGGGGCCGCAGGCGGTCCGCGAGGCCCTGGCCCGTCCGCGTACGGTGCGGGAGCTGTTCGGCACCCCGGCCGCCCTCGACCGGTACGCCGACCTCGCGGCAGCCGCCGCCCGGGACGACGTACCCGTCTCCGAGGTGACCGAGGAGGCGCTCGCCGCGCTCGCCGAGACCGTCGCACCGCAGGGACTGGTCGCCGTCTGCGAGCACGTCGACGTACCGCTGGAGACCGCCCTGGCCCGAGGCCCGCGCCTGGTCGCCGTACTCGCCGGCATCCGTGACCCGGGCAACGCCGGCACAGTGCTGCGGACCGCCGACGCGGCCGGGGCCGCCGTGGTGGTCTTCGCCGGGGAGGCGGTCGACCCGTACAACGGCAAGTGTGTCCGGTCCTCGGCCGGCAGCCTGTTCCACGTCGACGTGGTCCGCGAACGCGACCCCGCCGAGGTGGTCGTCGCGGCGCGGTCCGCCGGGCTGACCGTGTTCGCCGCCACCGGGCACGGCGCCGACGACCTCGACGACCTGGCCGACGCCGGTCGGCTCGCCACGCCCACCGCCTGGCTGTTCGGCTCCGAGGCGCACGGCCTGCCCGCCGAGCTGGTCGAGACCGCCGACGCCCGGGTCCGGGTGCCGCTGCACGGGCGTGCCGAGAGCCTCAACCTGGCTGCGGCTGCGGCGGTCTGCCTGTACGCTTCGGCGAGAGCGCAGCGCTGACCTCACACCCCACAAGGAGAGCGGCCCCCATGGTGAACGCGATACGGCGTTCCTTTAGCCAGCCCGCCGGTGTCGGCGGGCGGCGGGCCTGACCTGCTCCCCACGCGACTCCCACCGGCGGGCTGCGGCGCAGCCGCGCGTCCGTAGACTCGCTTCGCCGCCCGTGAGGGCCGGCACCGCCGTGAGGGAGTGCCCGTACGCCATGAGCTACCGCAACGATCCGTACGACCCGAAGCAGGTCGCCCTGCTCGACCCGGCCGCCCTGGCCGAGGCCGTGACCGAGGCCGAGAAGGCGTTCGCCGCCGCCGGTGACCCCGACGCGCTGGCCGCGGTGCGCCCGGCGCACCTCGGTGACCGCGCCCCGGTCTCGCTGGCCCGCCGGGAGATCGGCGCGCTGCCGCCGGCCGCCAAGTCCGACGCCGGCAAGCGGGTCAACGAGGCCCGCCGTGCCATCGAGCAGGCCCACGCCGCCCGCGCCGAGGTGCTGGAGCGCGAACAGGCCGAGCGGGTGCTGGTGGAGGAGCGCGTCGACGTGACGTTGCCCTACGACCGGCGGCCGCGTGGCTCCCGGCACCCGATCAGCCAGCTGACCGAGCAGATCAGCGATCTGTTCGTCGGGATGGGCTACGAGGTGGCCGAGGGACCCGAGGTCGAGTTGGAGTGGACCAACTTCGACGCGTTGAACATCGGACCGGACCACCCGGCGCGCGGCCTGATGGACACGTTCCACATCGCACCCACCGAGGAGTCCGGGCTGGTCCTGCGGACCCACACCTCGCCGGTGCAGGCGCGGACCATGCTGACCCGCAAGCCGCCGATCTATGTGGTCGTGCCCGGCCGGGTCTACCGCACCGACGAGTTGGACGCCACCCACGCGCCCGTCTTCCACCAGGTCGAGGGCCTGGTGGTGGACAAGGGCATCACCATGGCCCACCTGCGCGGCACCCTGGACCACTTCGCCCGGGCGATGTTCGGCGAGGGTGCGCGGACCCGCTTCCGGCCGCACTACTTCCCGTTCACCGAGCCGTCGGCCGAGTTCGACGTCTGGTTCCCGGAGCACCGCGACGGCCCCCGCTGGGTGGAGTGGGGCGGCTGCGGCATGGTCAACCCGCGGGTGCTGCGCGCCTGCGGCATCGACCCGGAGGTCTACTCGGGGTTCGCCTTCGGCATGGGCATCGACCGCACGGTGATGTTCCGGCACGGGGTCAGCGACATGCGGGACATGGCCGAAGGCGACGTGCGGTTCACCCGCGCGTTCGGGGCCGGGGTGTAGGGCGACGGGTTCGAGTCACGGAGACGGTGGTCACAAGTCATGCGAGTTTCTGTCAGTTGGCTGCGGGAGTACGTCGACCTCCCGGCCGACCTGCCCGCCGCCGACCTGGAGCGGGCCCTGGTCGACCTCGGTATCGAGGTCGAGTCGATCGTGGACCTGGCCGACACGGTCCAGGGGGCGCTGGTGGTCGGTGAGGTCCTCGAGATCGAGGAGCTGACCGGGTTCAAGAAGCCGATCCGGTTCTGCCGGGTCGACGTCGGCGCCGCCAACGGCACCGGCGAGCCGCAGGAGATCGTCTGTGGGGCGCGCAACTTCGCCCCGGGCGACCGGGTGGTGGTGATCCTGCCCGGTGGTGTCCTGCCGGGTGGCTTCGCCATCGGCGCCCGCAAGACGTACGGGCGCAACTCCAACGGCATGATCTGCTCCGAGCGCGAGCTGGGCCTCGGCGACGACCACGACGGCATCGTGGTGCTGCCCGAGGGCACCGCCGCCAAGCCCGGTGACGACGCCCGACCGGTGGTCGGCCTCGACGACGTCGTGGTGGAGGTGGAGATCACCCCGGACCGGGGCTACCAGATGTCGCTGCGGGGTCTGGCCCGCGAGTTGGCGCTGGCCCTCGGGGTCGGCTTCCGGGACCCCGGTCTGGTCCCCGCGCCGGCCGGCACGGACGCGCCGGCGTACCCGGTCGAGGTCCGGGACACGGTCGGCTGCGACCGGTTCGCGGCCCGGCTGGTGTGTGGCGTGGACCCGACCGCGCCGAGCCCCGACTGGATGCAGCGGCGGCTCACCGTCGCCGGCATCCGCACCATCTCGCTGCCGGTGGACATCACCAACTACGTGATGCTGGAACTCGGCCAGCCGATGCACGCCTTCGACGCGGACCGGATCACCGGCGCGCTGGTGGTCCGACGGGCCGAAGCGGGCGAGAAGCTGACCACGCTCGACGGGGTGACCCGGGCGCTGGCGCCGGAGGACATGGTCATCTGCGACACCGGGGCACCGAACCCGGTCGCCGGTGAGGGCGTGCCGATCTCGCTCGCCGCCGTGATGGGTGGCGAGACCAGCGAGGTGGTGCCCGGCACCGTCAACGTGCTGTTCGAGGCCGCGCACTGGGACCCGGTGATGGTCGGGCGCACCGCTCGCCGGCACAAGCTGTTCAGCGAGGCCGCGAAGCGCTGGGAGCGGGGCGTGGACCCGGCCCTGCCGCTGGTCGCGATCGAGCGGGCGGTACGGCTGCTCACCGAGTACGCGGGCGGCACCGTCGCCGACGAGGTGCTGGACATCGACCACGTCGCACCGCGTACGCCGGTGGTGCTGCCGGTGGACCTGCCCACCCGGCGGGTCGGCGTGGAATACCCGCCGGCTCGGGTGGTAGCGCTGCTGGAACAGGTCGGGTGCACCGTCGCCCGGGGCGCCGACCGGCTCACCGAGGACGCGGGCGAGGTGGGTGCCGTGGCCGGTGTCGAGGCGCTCAGCGTCACCCCGCCGACCTGGCGGCCCGACCTGACCGATCCGGCCGACCTGGTCGAGGAGGTGGCCCGCCTCGACGGGTACGACAAGGTGCCGTCGGTGCTGCCGACCGCGCCGCCCGGGCGGGGGTTGACCGCGCGGCAGCGTCGTCACCGCGCGGTGTGCCGCTCGCTCGCCGAACGCGGCTTCGTCGAGGTGCTGGCGCATCCGTTCGTGGCGGCCGAACTGGCCGACCAGCTCGGGCTGCCCGCCGACGACCCGCGTCGCCAGGCGGTCCGGCTCGCCAACCCGCTGTCCGAGGAGGAGCCGCTGCTGCGGACCGCGCTGCTCGGTCCGCTGCTCGGCATCGTCCGCCGCAATCTGGGTCGTGGCCTGCGGGACCTGGCGCTGTATGAGACCGGCACGGTGTTCCGTGCGCGTCCGGATGCCGGACGTCCGCCGGTGATGGGCGTCGACCGGCGTCCCACCGACGAGGAGTTCGCCGCCGCCGACGCGGTCGTCCCGGACCAGCCCCGGCACGTCGCGGTCGTGCTGACCGGCGACGTCGAGCCGGCCGGCTGGTGGGGCGCGGGTCGGGCCGCCGGCTGGGCGGACGCTGTCGAGGCGGGTCGGGCGGTGCTCGCCGCCGCCGGGGTGCCGCAGGACAGCATCGAGGTGCGGGCCGCCGAGTACGCCCCGTGGCATCCCGGCCGGTGCGCCGCGTTGCTGGTGGACGGCACGGTGGTCGGTCACGCCGGTGAACTGCACCCGACGGTGCTCGCCACGCTGGAACTGCCCCGCCGGACCAGCGCCATGGAGCTGGACCTGGACGCGTTGCCGGAGGCGCCGGTGGCGCTCGCGCCGACGGTGTCCGGCTTCCCGCCGGCGCTGATCGACGTGGCGCTGGTGGTGGACGAGTCGGTCCCGGCGGAGTCGGTGCGGCAGGCCCTCACCGAGGGTGCCGGTGACCTGCTGGAATCGGTGCGGCTGTTCGACGTGTACGCCTCCGACCAGTTGGGCGCGGGCCGCAAGTCGTTGGCGTACAAGCTGACCTTCCGCGCACCCGACCGGACGCTGACCGTCGAGGAGGCGGTCGCCGCCCGGGACGCCGCGGTGGCCCGTGCCGCCGAGCGCTTCCAGGCGACCCTGCGCGGCGCCTGACGACGATGAAAGGAAGGGTCCCCTCCTAACGCCTCGTGCATAGGAGGGGCCCCTTCCTTGCATCCAGGGCAGAGATCGGCCGAAAGGCGCGTATCGATAGCTGTTTGGTTACCCGCGAGTCACGTCCGAGCGGTTAGCCTGCTTGGATTCCGCGCACCGAGGCCGATCGCCCCGCCACCCCCACGGGAGTCCCCTCATGTCCGACGAGCCACCCTCCGCGGTCGACGTCTGCATAGTCGGTGGTTGTGGCCGGGTCGCCTCCCACTGGGCATCGCCTTCGCCGCCCGTGGGCTCTCCGTCGTGCTGTACGACCTCAACGCCGACGCGGTGGACACCGTCAACGCCGCCACGTTGCCGTTCGCGGAGGCGGGTGCCGCCGCACCGCTGGCCGAGGCGGTCGCCACCGGTCGTCTCCGGGCCACCACCGACCCGGCGGCGGTGGGCGTCTCCGAGCATCTGGTGGTCGTCGTGGGGACCCCGGTCGACGAGCACCTCAACCCGGATCTCGGCGCCGTGCCCCGGGCTCTCGAGCGGTGCGCCGAGCACCTGCGGGACGGGCAGCTCGTCGTGCTGCGCAGCACCGTCTATCCGGGCGTGACCGCGCTGACCGAGAAGCTGCTGGCCGCCAAGGGGGTGCACGCCGACGTCGCCTTCTGTCCGGAGCGGATCGCCGAGGGCCACGCGATGACCGAGCTGTTCGCGCTGCCGCAGATCGTCGCCGCGCGTACGCCGGAGGCACAGGCTCGGGCGGAGCGGTTGTTCCGGCACCTCACCGAGCAGATCGTGCCGTTGCAGCCGGAGGAGGCGGAGCTGGCGAAGTTGTTCACCAACACGTGGCGCTACATCAAGTTCGCCACCGCCAACCAGTTCTGGATGATGGCCAACGACTTCGGGCTCGACTTCTCCCGGATCCGGCACGCGGTGGCGTACGACTACCCGCGCGCGGCGGACCTGCCGATGCCGGGGTTCGCCGCCGGACCGTGCCTGTTCAAGGACACCATGCAGTTGGCCGCGTTCA
Organism: Micromonospora sp. NPDC049903; assembly: GCF_044460945.1. NCBI lineage: Bacteria > Bacillati > Actinomycetota > Actinomycetes > Micromonosporales > Micromonosporaceae > Micromonospora > Micromonospora sp. NPDC049903. The sequence goes on along the minus strand of NZ_JBITKL010000031.1, from coordinate 27,732 downwards.
ACCGGAACAATTTCGTGCTCGGCCACTCGGCGATGCTGATCAACGAGGGGCTGCCGCTGTACCTGGTGTCCCGGTTGGAGGACCGCTTCGACCTGGCCGCCTCGACGGTGGGCATCCTCGGGATGGCGTTCAAGGGCGGCAGCGACGACCCTCGGGAGAGCCTGGCGTACAAGCTGCGCAAGATCCTGGCCTTGAAGACCCGGGCGACGCTGTGCACCGACCCGTACGTGGTCGACGAGCGGTTCCTCGACCTGGACGAGGTGCTGCGCCGCTCGGATCTCCTGGTGATCGCGGCACCGCACGAACAGTACGCCCGCCTCGACACCGATCGACCGGTGATCGACATGTGGGGCCTGACCGGGCAGGGGGTGCGGGTGTGAACCCGCGCGTCTCGGTGATCGTGCCGGTCTACGACGAGGGCGAGGCGATCGTCCGCTGCCTGGAACGGATGCTGCGGGAGCTGATGCTCCCCGCCGAGGTGCTCATCGTGCACGACCAGCCCGAGGACAGCACGGTGCCGTACGTCGCGCAGATCGCGCGGACCGATCCTCGGGTGCGGGCGGTGCTGAACACCTACGGCCGGGGACCGGCCAACGCGATCCGGTTCGGCATCGACGCGGCCCGGGGGCCGGTCGTGGTGGTGACGATGGCCGACGGCTGTGACGACCCCCGGCAGATCGACGAGCTGGCCCGGCTGGTGGACCGTGGGGTGGTGGTCGCGGCGGCGTCCCGCTACATGCCGGGCGGCCAGCAGGTCGGCGGTCCACGGTTGAAGCGGCTCATGTCCCGCTGGGCGGGCCGGAGCCTCTACACCTTCGCCCGGGTCGGCACCCGGGACGCCACCAACAGCTTCAAGGCGTACGACACCGCGTTCGTGCGGGAGGTCGGTATCGAGTCGCGGACCGGCTTCGAGATCGGGCTGGAGTTGACCGCCAAGGCGACCCGGCTGCGGCTGCCGGTGGCGGAGATCCCGACGATCTGGCTGGACCGGCCGCTCGGCGAGTCGCACTTCGACCTGGGGCGCTTCCTGCCGGGCTACCTGCGTTGGTACTTCTTCTCCTACGGTCGACGGCTGAGCCGGGAGAAGATGGCCGCCCGGCGCGGTCCGGCGGTCGTGGCGGTTCCGCGCGGCACCGAGTACGACAAGCGCGGCACCGAGTACGAGAAGACGGCTTAGGAGCGTACGTGGCGAAGGTCCTGGTAACCGGTTCGGCCGGCTTCATCGGCGGCTACCTGGTCTCCGAGTTGCTCGATCGCGGGCACGAGGTGGTCGGTATCGACGACTTCTCGAAGTACGGGCCGGTCACCCACAGCTACGACGCGCACCCGCGCTTCCGGTTCGTCGAGGGCGACGCGCGCGACGTCGACCTGCTCACCGACCTGCTCGACGGCTGTGATCACCTGGTCGCCGGCGCGGCGATGATCGGCGGGATCTCCTACTTCCACGCGTACGCCTACGACCTGCTCGCCACCAACGAACGGATCATGGCGGCCACCTGCGACGCGGCGATCCGGGCCCATCGGGAGGGACGGCTGGCCAAGGTCACCTACCTCTCCTCCTCGATGGTGTTCGAGTCGACCGCGCACTGGCCGAGCCGGGAGGGCGACGAGCGTCGGATCCCGCCGCCGCTGTCCTCGTACGGCTTCCAGAAGCTGGCCGTGGAGTACTACGCCCGGGCCGCCTGGGAGCAGTACCGGTTGCCGTACACGATCGTGCGGCCGTTCAACTGCGTGGGCGTGGGGGAGGGGCGGGCCCTGGGCCAGGCCGAGGTGCTCTCCGGCAACGTGAAGCTGGCCATGTCGCACGTGGTGCCCGACCTGGTGCAGAAGATCGTCAAGGGGCAGGACCCACTGCACATCCTCGGCGAGGGCGACCAGGTGCGGCACTACACCTACGGCGGTGACCTGGCGCGGGGCATCGCGCTCGCCGTCGAGCACCCGGCCGCGCGCAACGAGGACTTCAACCTCTCCACCACGCGGTCGACCACCGTCCTGGAGTTGGCCGAGCTGATCTGGCACAAGATCAAGGGACCGGACGTGCCGTTCCGCCACGTCAGTGACGATCCTTTCGAGTACGACGTGCGCAAGCGCGTCCCGGACACCACCAAGGCCGCCGAGGTGCTCGGTTTCACGGCCACCACCTCGCTGGACGAGATGCTTGACGAGGTCATCCCGTGGGTGACCCGGGCGGTGGCCGAGGGGCGTCTCTGAGGTCCCGAACGCCGTCCGGTGACATCACCATGCAGCGGTATGCATGACCTTGCGGTCAGTCATCAGGCGCTGCTAACCTCTTCTGCATAGTCATGCGGAGGTAGGTATGGGAATTCGGGTCGCAGTCGCCGGGGCGAGCGGATACGCCGGAGGTGAGCTGCTGCGCCTGCTGGCCGGGCACCCCGAGTTCGAGCTGGTCGCCGCCACCGCGCACAGTCAGGCGGGGCAACCGCTGGACACCGTGCACCCGCAGCTCACCGGCATGGACCTGACCTTCGCGGCGACCACCCCGGACGTACTGGCCGACGCCGACCTGGTCTTCCTCGCGCTGCCGCACGGTGAGTCGGCCGCTCTCGCGGCCCGGCTGCCCGCGCAGGTGCGGGTGGTGGACCTCGGCGCGGACCACCGCCTGGTCGACGGCGAGGCCTGGACCCGCTACTACGGCGGCACCCACGCCGGCGCGTGGACCTACGGCCTGCCCGAGCTGCCCGGCCAGCGGGAGCGCATCGCCGCCTCCACGCGGGTGGCCAACACCGGCTGTTACGCGGCCACCATCGTGCTGGCGCTGGCACCGTTGATCGCCGCCGGAGCCGCCGACCCGGCCGACGTGGTGGTCGTCGCCGCCAGCGGCACCTCGGGCGCGGGCCGGGCCGCCAAGACCCATCTGCTGGCCAGCGAGGTGGCGGGCGACCTGTCGCCCTACAAGGTCGGTGCCCACCAGCACGTACCCGAGATCAAGCAGGCCACCGGCGCGACCGGGCTGTCCTTCACGCCGGTGCTGGCGCCGATGCCGCGCGGCATCCTGGCCACCGTCACGGCGCGGCCGACCGGCGAGGTGGACCCCCGCGCGGTGCTGGCACAGGCGTACGCGGACGCACCCTTCGTGCACCTGCTGCCCGAGGGACGGTGGCCGCACACCGCCGCCACCCTCGGCGGCAACGCCTGCCACCTCCAGGCCACCGTCGACGTCGACTCCGGTCGGCTGATCGTGGTCGCCGCCCTGGACAACCTCGGCAAGGGCGCCGCCGGCCAGGCGGTGCAGAACGCCAACCTGATGTTCGGTCTGCCCGAGACCACGGGCCTGTCCTGCTTCGGAGTCGCGCCATGACCGTCACCACTCCGGCGGGATTCCGGGCGGCCGGGGTCGCCGCCGGCCTCAAGACCAGCGGCGCCTCCGACGTGGCCCTGGTGGTCAACGACGGCCCGGACGCCGGGGTCGCTGCGGTCTTCACCAGCAACCGGGTCAAGGCCGCGCCGGTGATCTGGACCCAGCAGGTGGTCCACGGCGGCCTGGTCCGGGTGGTGGTGCTCAACTCCGGCGGCGCGAACGCCTGCACCGGTCCGGCCGGCTTCCAGGACACCCACGCCACCGCCGAACACACCGCCGCCGAACTGAGCGCGGTCACCGGTCGGGAGTACGGCGCCGGTGAGGTGGCCGTCTGCTCCACCGGCCTGATCGGTGAACGGCTCCCCATGGACAAGCTCCTGCCGGGAGTGGGCGCGGCGGTGCGGGCCCTGACCGGTGACGGTGGCGACGCCGCCGCCGAGGCGATCATGACCACCGACAGCCGACCGAAGACCGCCGTGACGCGCGGCGACGGCTGGACCGTCGGTGGCATGGCCAAGGGCGCCGGCATGCTGGCTCCCGGCATGGCCACCATGCTCTGCGTGCTGACCACCGACGCGGTGGCCACGCCGGAGACGCTCGGCACCGCGCTGCGGGCCGCCACCCGGGTCACCTTCGACCGGGTCGACTCCGACGGCTGCATGTCGACGAACGACACCGTGCTGCTGCTGGCCAGCGGCGCCTCCGGGGTCGCGCCGAGCGAGGCGGAGCTGACCGACGCGGTCACCGCCGCCTGCCACGACCTGGCGAGGCAGTTGCTGGCCGACGCCGAGGGCGCCACGAAGGAGATCGCCATCGAGGTGGTCGGCGCGGCGAACGAGGACGAGGCGGTCGAGGTGGGCCGGTCGGTGGCCCGCAACAACCTGGTGAAGACCGCGCTGTTCGGCAACGACCCGAACTGGGGGCGGATCCTCGCCGCCGTCGGCACGACCGCCGCCACGTTCGAGCCGGACGAGATCGACGTGGCGGTCAACGGGATCTGGATCTGCCGCTCCGGCGCCGCCGCCGAGGATCGCTCCCGCGTCGACCTGACCGGACGGGACGTCACCATCCGGATCGACCTGCACGCCGGGGCCGCCGAGGCGACGGTGTGGACCAACGACCTGTCGCACGGGTACGTGCACGAGAACTCCGCGTATTCAACATGATCTATCACGGAAGGCCGGTCCGGTGACCCTGACCTCGGATCTGACCCGCGCCCAGGAGAAGGCCGCCACCCTGATCGAGGCCCTGCCCTGGCTGGCCCGCTTCTCCGGGTCCACGGTCGTGGTCAAGTACGGCGGCAACGCCATGGTCGACCCCGAGTTGCAGCGGGCCTTCGCCGCCGACATGGTGTTCCTGCGCTACGTCGGGCTCAAGCCGGTCGTGGTGCACGGCGGGGGGCCGCAGATCTCGGCGATGCTCGGTCGGCTCGGCATCGACAGCGAGTTCCGGGGCGGCCTGCGGGTGACCACCCCGGAGGCGATGGACGTGGTCCGGATGGTGCTGGTCGGGCAGGTCGGCCGGGAACTGGTCGGGCTGATCAACGCGCACGGTCCGTTCGCGGTCGGGCTCTCCGGCGAGGACGCCGGGCTGTTCACCGCGGTACGCCGACACGCGTACGTGGACGGGGAAGCCGTCGACGTGGGCCAGGTCGGCGACGTCGAGTCGGTGGACGTCTCGGCGGTCGACGACCTGATCGGGGCGGGCCGGATTCCGGTGATCTCCACGGTGGCCCCGGACGTGGACGGGGTGCTGCACAACCTCAACGCGGACACCGCCGCCGCCGCGCTGGCGGTGGCGCTGCGCGCCCGCAAGCTGGTCGTGCTCACCGACGTGCCCGGTCTGTACGCCAACTGGCCGGACACCTCCAGCCTGGTCAGCGAGATCGGCACCACCGAGCTGGCCGAGCTGCTGCCGTCGCTGGAGTCGGGCATGGTGCCCAAGATGGAGGCCTGCCTGCGTGCGGTCACCGGCGGCGTACCCGCGGCCCACGTGGTCGACGGCCGGGTCGCGCACTCCACCCTGTTGGAAGTTTTCACCTCGGAAGGCTTCGGAACGATGGTGATCCCCTCATGAGCGAGCGGAGTGCCGGCATGACGCTGGTCGAGCGGTGGCGGCAGTCGATGATGGACAACTACGGCACGCCGCCGCTGGCCCTGGTGTCCGGTTCCGGCGCGGTGGTGACCGACGAGACCGGTCGGGAGTACGTGGACCTGCTCGGCGGCATCGCCGTCAACTCCCTCGGTCACGCGCACCCGGCCGTGGTGGCCGCCGTGTCGAAGCAGGTCGCCACGCTCGGACACGTCTCCAACCTGTACGTCGCCGAACCGCCGGTGGCCCTGGCGGAGCTGTTGCTGGCCCTGGCCGGACGTCCGGGTCGGGTGTTCTTCGCCAACTCCGGCGCGGAGGCCAACGAGGCGGCGTTCAAGCTGTCCCGGCGGACCGGCCGCACCCACGCGGTCGCCACCGTCGGTGGTTTCCACGGCCGGACCATGGGCGCCCTGGCGTTGACCGGTCAGCCGGCCAAAGCCGACCCGTTCCGTCCGCTGCCCGGCGAGGTCGACCACGTCCCGTACGGTGACGTCGCCGCGCTGGAGGCGGCGGTGACCGACGCGACGGCGATGGTGATCCTGGAGCCGATCCAGGGCGAGAACGGCGTGGTGGTCCCGCCGGCCGGCTACCTCGCCGCCGCCCGGCGGATCACCGCCCGGCACGGCGCGCTGCTGGTGATCGACGAGGTGCAGACCGGGATCGGTCGCACCGGGCACTGGTACGCGCACCAGGCCGAGGGCGTCGAGCCGGACGTGGTGACCCTGGCCAAGGGGCTCGGCGGTGGGCTGCCGATCGGTGCCACCCTGGCCTTCGGTCCGGCCGCGGAGCTGCTGGTCGCCGGGTCGCACGGCAGCACGTTCGGCGGCAACCCGGTGAGCTGCGCCGCCGCGCTCGCGGTGATCTCCACGATCGCCCACGAGGGGCTGCTCGATCACGTCAAGCGGATTGGGGAGCGGCTGCGCCGGGGCATCGAGGGGCTCGGGCACCCGTTGGTGGGCGGGGTGCGGGGTGCCGGGCTGCTGCTCGGCGTGACGCTGACCGCGCCGGTGTCGGCCGCCGCCACCGAGGCGCTGCGCGCGGCCGGTTTCCTGGTGAACCCGATCCAGCCGGACGTGCTCCGGCTGGCCCCGCCGCTGATCCTCAGCGCCGACCAGGCCGACGCGTTCCTGGCCGCGCTGCCCCTCGCCCTCACCGCCGTGGCCGGTACCCGTGTCCCGGCCGGCACCCCTGATCCGACCTCGACGGAGGCCAGCGAATGACCCGGCACTTCCTGCGTGACGACGACCTGTCGCCCGCCGAGCAGGCCGCCGTGCTCGACCTGGCGGCCCGGATGAAGGCCGACCGGTTCGCCTACGCGCCGCTCGCCGGGCCCCGGTCGGTGGCGGTGCTCTTCGACAAGCAGAGTCTGCGGACCCGGATCTCGTTCGACGCCGGCATCGCCGAACTCGGCGGGCACCCGCTGGTGGTGGACACCCAGGTCACTCACTTCGGGCGGGGGGAGACGCTGGCCGACGCGGGTCGGGTGTTGTCCCGCTACGTGGCCGCGATCGTGCTGCGCACGCACGGCGACGACCGGATCGCCGAGGTGGCCGAGGGGGCCACCGTGCCGGTGGTCAACGCGCTGACCGACGGCTTCCACCCCTGCCAGCTCCTGGCGGACCTGCTGACCGTGCGGGAACGTTTCGGCGACATCGCCGGGCGCACCCTGGCGTACGTCGGTGACGCGGCGAACAACATGTCCCACTCGTACCTGCTGGCCGGCGCGACCGCCGGGATGCACGTCCGCGTCGCCGGTCCGGAGGGCTTCGCGCCCGACGCCGACGTGGTGGCCCGCGCCGAGGCGATCGCCGCCGACACCGGCGGCAGCGTCCGGGTGCTCGTCGACCCGGTCGCCGCGGTCCGGGACGCCGACGTGGTCGCCACCGACACCTGGGTCTCCATGGGGCAGGAGAGCGACGGGCTGGACCGCGCCACCCCGTTCCTGCCGTACCAGGTCAACGAGGAACTGCTCGGGCACGCCGCACCGACGGTGATCGTGCTGCACTGCCTGCCGGCGCACCGGGGCGAGGAGATCACCGACGAGGTGCTGGACGGCCCGCGCAGCGCCGTCTTCGACCAGGCGGAGAATCGGCTGCACGCCCAGAAGGCGTTGCTGACGTTCCTGCTGACGGAGACCACATGAGCGCACCGTTGACCCGTGCCGCCCGGCACGCCCGCATCGTCGAGCTGATCCGCGACCGGGCCGTCCGCTCGCAGACCGAGCTGGCCGAGTTCCTCGGCGACGAGGGCGTCCAGGTCACCCAGGCCACGCTCTCGCGGGACCTGAAGGAACTCGGTGCGGTCACCGCCCGGGGCGGCGACGGCCGGGCCGTGTACGTCATCCCGGAGGACGGTCACCGGCCGCTGCGCGACGCCGAGGCGGCGCCGGCCCGACTGGTACGGCTGCTGCGGGAACTGCTCAACGAGGTCGACTCCAGCGGCAACATCGCGGTGCTGCGCACCCCGCCGGGGGCGGCACAGTATCTGGCCAGCGCGTTGGACCGGGCGGGCCTGCCGGAGGTGGTCGGCACCATCGCCGGTGACGACACCATCCTCGTGGTGGCCCGCGAATCCGACGGCGGAGCCGCGCTCGGCGAACGACTCGCCGGCTGGGCCCGTCGCGACGAGTACACCGAAGGGAACACAGCACCATGACCGAGCGGGACCTCGGGCGGGACGCCCGGTGCGGAGCGTCGCGGTGGTGACCACCAGAATGGGCCAGGTGGACGACAAGAGCCTGACCGAGAACAGCGCGCCCGCCAACCGTACGAGCCTGTGGGGTGGCCGGTTCGCCGGTGGCCCGTCGGAGGCGCTCGCCCGGCTGTCGGTGAGCGTCCAGTTCGACTGGCGGCTGGCCCCGTACGACATCGCCGGTTCCCGGGCCCACGCCCGGGTGCTGGCCGGCGCCGGCCTGCTCGACCCGGACGAACTGGGCCGCATCCTCGCCGCCCTGGACGACTTGGAGGCCGCTTGCGCCTCCGGCGCGTTCCGGCCCACGGTCGACGACGAGGACGTGCACACCGCCCTGGAACGCGGGCTGCTGGAACGGCTCGGCAGCCTCGGCGGCAAGCTGCGCGCCGGCCGGTCCCGCAACGACCAGGTCGCCACCGACCTGCGGCTCTATCTGCGCGACCACGCCCGGGGGGTGGCCTCGCGGCTGGTCGAGCTGGCCGAGGCGCTGGTGGAGCAGGCCGAGCGGCACGTGGACACCGCCGCGCCCGGGATGACGCACCTGCAGCACGCCCAGCCGGTCACCTTCGGTCACTGGCTGCTCGCCCACGTGCAGCCGCTGCTGCGGGACCTGGAGCGGCTGCGCGACTGGGACCACCGCACCGCCGTCAGCCCGCTCGGCGCGGGCGCGCTGGCCGGGTCGGGGCTGCCGCTGGACCCGGTGGCGGTCTCCAAGGAGCTGGGCTTCCGGACCTCGTTCGCCAACTCGATGGACGCGGTCGCGGACCGGGACTTCGTCGCCGAGTTCCTCTTCATCACCGCGCTGGTCGGCGTGCACCTGTCCCGCCTCGGCGAGGAGGTGGTGCTCTGGACGTCGCACGAGTTCGGCTGGGTCGAGCTGGACGACGCCTTCGCCACCGGCTCCTCGATCATGCCGCAGAAGAAGAACGCGGACATCGCCGAGCTGGCCCGGGGTAAGTCGGGACGGCTGGTCGGTGGGCTGGTCGCGGTGCTGACCATGCTCAAGGGCCTGCCCATGACGTACGACCGGGACATGCAGGAGGACAAGGAGCCGGCCTTCGACGCGGTCGACACCCTGGAACTGCTGCTGCCGGCCCTGGCCGGGATGATCTCCACCATGACGGTACGCGTCGACCGCCTGGTCGCCGCCGCGCCGGTGGGCTTCTCGCTGGCCACCGAGGTGGCCGACTGGCTGGTCCGCAAGGGTGTGCCGTTCCGCGACGCGCACGAGATCACCGGCAAGCTGGTGGCGCTCTGCGCGGTCCGGGACTGCGCCCTCGACGAGGTCTCCGACGAGGACCTGGCCACGGTCAGCGAGCACCTGGACCCGAGCGTCCGCGACGTGCTGTCGGTCCGCTCGGCGCTGGCCGCCCGGACCACGCCCGGCTCGACCGGCCCCGGCCCGGTCGCCGACCAGCTCGCCACCGCCGCCGACCGGCTGGCCGGTTGGCGGGAGTGGGCGGCGGAGCAGGTCGTACCCCGCTGAGGCGGACGGCCCGGCCCGGTCGCACCGGCCGGGCCGTCTGCGTCGGGGTGACGACGGTCGGCCGAATCGAGTGACACGACCTCGTACGCTGCTGGCATCAGCGTCGCTTCATCGTGGAATGGGGTCGTCGTGTCATTCACCGATGCAATTCGCTCCGCGCTTTCCCAGTACGCGGGCTTCGGAGGGCGGGCTCGTCGCTCCGAGTACTGGTGGTTCGCACTGTTCCTCTTCGGTGTCGGAATCGTGGCTGCGCTCATCGACAGCGCGCTGGGTCTCGACTTCGACGCGACGACGGGTGGGCCGGTCTCCCTGCTCGTCAACCTGGCCTTCCTGCTGCCGTCGCTGGCGGTCTCCGTACGCCGCCTGCACGACCTGGGTCGTTCCGGCTGGTGGCTCCTGATCGGGCTGATCCCGATCGTCGGGTGGATCGTGCTGGTCGTGTTCTTCGTGCAGGACGGCCAGCCCGGTCTGAACCGTTTCGGCCCCAGTCCCAAGTCCTAGTCGGCTCCTGCGCCTGCGGCCTGGTCTGATCGGGTGCGGGCGGCCAGCCGGTCGTAACGCTGGCGGGCGGCCTGGGCGCTGCCCAGGCCGAGCCCGTGCCCGATCGCCTGCCAGGTCAGCCCACGGCTGCGCGCGAGGTCCAGCAGTCCCGCCTCCATCGTGTCGACCTCCGCCCGCAGATGTGGGAAGAGGGTAAGCGCGGCGAGCAGGTCCGCCTCGTCGACCGGTTCCTCGCCCGGCGCCGCCTCGGCCGCGCCGGCGGCCAGGGCCAACACCACGGCGATCGCCGCGTACGGGTCGGCCGCGTACGGGTTGGTGTGCCGGCGGCGCTGCGCCTCGGTGGCGGCGTGCCGCTCGGTGAGTCGGTGCAGGGCCGCGTAGGTGTGGTGGGCCCGGTCCTGGACGGCCTGTGCTGAGGTGCGGGAGGCGGCGGTCATGCCCTCACTCCACCATTTCAACGAAACGTTGTCAACGGATCGTTGAAAGACGGCTTCGGTGAAGGAGATGCCGATCGGACGGCCAGGAGCCTTGAGCCCAGAGGAGCGTCGATTGCCGGGTGCCGGTCGGGCGTCGACACCTAGTCCACCGAGGCGCCTGTCGAGCTGACCGCAGCAGCGGATCGGGCATCGCCCCGAGTCCGTACCCGGTGCGGGCGATAGCGCCGACGGTTCAGCTCGAAAGGCGGCAAGGAGGAGTGCGGGAGGCCCGATCCGTCGAGGTCGGGTGCGCTCCCGCCGATGGGTGGAACCGCCATGCCGACCGTCTCAACCGAGCGCGGTGTACTGCGGTGGTAGCCGGAACTCGAACTCGATGCTCCGTACCGGCGGCTCTGGAGTCGCCGCTATCGGTTGAGGTCGGCCGGTCTGGTAGCCCTGCGCGAAGTCGACCCCGCAGTTCTTCAGCAGCTCAATGGTCTCCTCGTCCTGGACATGTTCGGCCGCGACCTGGATTCCCAGGTCATGTCCGAGACGGACCATGCTGGACACGATGGCTTGGTTCGCCGGCGACCGTTGCAGGTCCGACACGAAGGTCCCATCGATCTTGATGAGATCAACCGGGAGGTACTTCAGATGGGACAGGGTGGCGTACCCCGTGCCGAAGTCGTCGAGGGCGAGGCCACAGCCGATCTCCCTGATCCCACTAGCGAAGCCCAGGGCCTCGTTGCGGTTCTCGATGAGTGCGGTCTCGGTGATCTCGAAGGTCAGGCATTCCGGCCTGACGTGGTGCCGTTGGATCGACTCCGTCACATGACTGAGCAGGCCGGGGTCGGCCAGCGACTTGCCGGAGATATTGACCTGGTAGTGGGAGGTCTGGGCGCCACGGCCGATCAGTTCTAGGGCATGGTCGACGACCCACTTGTCGACCGCGAGGATCTCGCCCACCCGCTCGGCCATGTCGAGGAAGGCCCAGGGTGCGACAAGCTCATCCGTCTCATTGCGTACGCGTAGCAGGATCTCGTGCCGGGTGACCTGGTTGAGGCGGAGGTCGACAATCGGCTGGGCGTAGAGGGCGAACCGGCTAGAAGCGACCGCGCGGCGTACTCGCGCACGGCATCTCACGATCCGATCCTGGTCGAGAACGGGTTCGTCGAGAACGGTGACCGGTATGGCGTTGGCGCGGGCGTCGTAGGCCGCGTGCTCGGCGTCGACGAGCAGGTCGGATCCGCTTGCATGGACGTCGCCGTGGAAATGCACCACACCCGCCCACGTGTTGAGCCGCGACGTCGGTTGCCGGATACCGAACAGGTGACGCTTGAACCTGTCGACGATCCGGGCGGCCAACGCTGCGGCGTCCGTGTGCTCGACGGAGGTGACGAGCACGCCCCACAGGCCCGCACCAACCAGTCCGCAGGTCACCTTGTCACCCACGATCGCCCGCAGGAGCCCGGCGACCGAAGCCGTCAACTCGTCGCGGTCCGCGTCGCTGAGCGCATCGGACGGCCGTGTGGAGGGCTCTGTCGTCACGATGATGAGGGCCCCACCGGTGGAGCGCCGGGCACGATCCACCTCGTCGGTGAGGTAGCTGCGGGTCGACAGTCCGGTCAGGATGTCCCGCTCGGCCAAGTCAGCGGAGAGCATCCGGCTACGGATGGTCAGCCGTCGTCGCTCCTGCCGGGCGAGCTCGAACGAGGTGACGTCCTCGCCGGTGGCGATCATCCCCGTCGGCTTACCTGCGGATTCGACTATCTCAAGGTGGATCTGCACGTGGCGGACACTGCCGCCCGGTTGGATCACCCGGAAGGTGAACTCGTCGGGACGCTTCTGTATCCAGGCCGCCCGCACCACGTGGCGCACCCTGTGCACATCGTCGGGGTGCACGAGCTCAACCAGCGCGTCGAAGGTGAGGCGCAGCGTGCCCGGTGCGTGTCCGAAGATCATTGCCATCTCGTCGGACCAGGTGAGGTGTTCGGCGCCCTCGATGGCGTCGGTGCCTGGTGTCCAGATGATTGTTCCCAGTTTGGCCAGCTCAGCGGCGCGGGCGCTGCGGGTCGCCTCGTCGACCACCACGGACAGCGGATCGACGAGGTCGGTGTCGACGATGACCTCGTGTCCATCGGCACAGGAGAGGTCGTACTGGTTCTGCACGGCTCGCGCGAAGCGGCGGGCCCGGGCGAGTTCCAGCGGACTCGGTGGACGGGTCTTGGCCAGCGCCAGAATGTCATCGAGATCCACGGCTGCCCCCCTCACGTCGGCGACCTTCCGAATCCGTGTAGCCGGCCTCCTCGGCGAGTTCGCGCATCCGCTTCTTCGCCGCGGTCTTGTACCAACGGACGCTGTTCTCGGTCAACCCGAGAATCCGGGCCATCTCCTGGTTGGAGAAGCCGTCGTGGTCCATCTGGAACACCTCCGCTTGCCGCGGCGGAAGCTGGATCAACCAGGTACGCAGTACCTCCTGGGCCTCCCAGACGTCGGCGATGTCCGGCGCCGTGAGTGGTAGCGGCAGTTCTTCCGGCGCCGTGGCTGCTTCCCGCCGCCGCCGTTGCTCGGCCTTGCGTATCTTGTACCGCGCCGTAAGGACCACCCAGGCAGCAGGTTTGACGTGGTCGCGGAGCGCGGGCCACTTGATCCGCGCGTCCTCGTACGCCTCGTTGAGCGCATCTTCGACCAGGTCGCGGTTCCGGCACCTGGCGTTCAGGGCGCGCTCCACTTGGTGGTACGAAGTTTCGACGAAAGAAGCGAACTGCTCGTCGTGCTCGGCCTTGAGGCGCGTGGCCTCCGTCTTGCGCATCGCCTCGCGGTCCGCCGGTTCCGGAGTCAGGGCGGCGGTGCCCTCGACCCCGGTCACGCGGCCTTCTCGGCATCGTCGCAGCCGAGCATCACGCGGCTGCCCAGTTGCACCTCGCGATGTCCGTCGCGGTCCCGCTCCACGATTCGTACGACCTCACGGTCGGCCGCCGCGAGCTCGACCAGCCCGGCCAGGCGGGTCGCGGTGCGTGTCGACGCCTCACGTTCCTCGTGTAGCCGTGTCCGGTGTGCCACGTAGGCGCGTACCATCCCCGCCGCCGTTCCGGCGGCGGTCAGGGCCAGGGCAATCGCTCCGTAAGCGGAGAGCGACTCCGGCAGCGTCTCGTTCATCGTGTCCCCTCGTCCCCTCAATCCCGTCAATTACTATCCGTGGCGGGGGTCCAGATGTTGATGGGGCATAGTCCACAAAGTTCATGGAGATCAAGGATCAAGATTTTCACCTGGCCGTACAGCAGAAAGTTGTGATGCTGGCACGCTGAGCGAAGTGATCCGGATGGCCGCCGCGACGACCTGCCGAGTTCGTTCCGTAACTCTCTGTCGCTGTTCTGGCCTGGCGGCTGTTCGGGGCGGGACGTCGGCGCGTGGTTGCCGATCGAACTCCGGTCGGGGTTATCTGGACGGGTGGACCGCTCCTGGCTGACCGCGCCCGCCGCCGAGATCGCCGAGACCGCGCGCACGCTGCTCGGCTGGGAACTCGCGGCTGACGGCGTCCGGATCAGGCTGACCGAGGTCGAGGCGTACGCCGGCACCGGTGAGGACCCGGCCTCGCACGCCCATCGCGGGCCGACTCCGCGTACGAAGGTCATGTTCGGTCCGGCGGGCCACGCCTACACGTACTTCGTCTTCGGCATGCACTGGTGCCTGAACGTGGTCTGCGGGCGCGAGGGGGAGGCGGCGGCGGTGCTGCTGCGCGCCGGTGCGGTGGTCGACGGGGTGGATCTCGCCCGCAAGCGTCGCGGCGAGGTGCCCGACCGGGACCTGGCGCGCGGCCCGGCCCGGTTGGTGGTGGCGCTGGGGCTCGACGCGACGGCGAACGGCACCAACCTCGTCGACGGCAGCGGGCCGCTGCTGCTGACTCCGCCGACGCGTCCGGTCGCGCCGTCCGAGGTCTCCGCCGGCCCTCGGGTCGGTGTGGCTGCCGCCCACGACGTTCCCTGGCGCTTCTGGATCACCGGTGACCCGACGGTCAGCGCCTACCGTCGCCACGTGCCCCGGCGACGGCGCTGACCCGCGCCCGCGCTGACCCGGGCTTGTCAGGCCGCTCTATCCGACTGCGGTACGGACGCCGAGACCGACCAGGAGCGCGCCGGTCAGCCGGTCCAGTATCCGGCGTACCCGGAGGGTGCGCAGCAGCCGGGCCGCCGCACCCGAGGCGACGGTCCAGCCGGCGAGCCAGCAGGTGTGCAGCACCGCGTGCGCCGAGGCCAGCACCAGCATCGGCACCAGCACGGAGCGGTGTGAGCCGAGGAACTGCGGGGCCAGGGTCAGGTACACGGCGGCGGCCTTGGGGTTGAGCACGGTGCCGAGCAGCCCCTGCGCGTACGGGTGGTGCCCGCGCCACGGCAGCCGCCGGGGCCGGCGGGCGGTGGCCGGTTCGTCGGACCCGGCCGGACCGTCGGGCAGGGTGGGGTGGTCGGGCAGGGCGGGGTCGGTCGGGTGTCGGCGACGGATGGTGGACAGCAGCATCCACAGCCCGAATCCGACCAGATAGGCGGCACCGAGCAGCTTCACCGTCCAGAACGCCTGCGACGAGCGGAGCACCAGCGCGGCGAGGCCGACGGCGGCGAGCGTGCCGTGCACGTAGATCCCGGTGACCGTACCCAGGATCACCCACCACCCCAGCCGGGACCCTCCGACGGCGACCCGCGACACGACCAGGGTCAGGCTGGTCCCCGGCGTCAGGGTGATCGGCGCGACGGCGACCAGGAAGCCGAGTACGGCGACCCTGTCCAACCTCAGACCACCACGCGGTAGTGGGTGCTCAGCAGTCCGGCGTCGTCGTACACGTGGAACGCCACGCCGGGTGGTTGGCGCAGGTCGACAAGCGGTCCGTCACCTTCCCAGGGCAGTCGGAGCGTGGAGACGACGCCGGGCGCGATCCGCAGTGGCCGACCGGCGAAGGTGCTCGCGGCGGCGGTGTGGAAGTGGCCGGTGAGCACCGCGACGACCTGTGGGTGGGCGGCCAGCAGTGCGGCCAGCGGCGCGGTGGGGGTGAGCCGCATCGAGTCGACGACGGGGTGGTGCAGGGCGACCGGCGGGTGGTGGAAGGAGACGAAGACCGGTGTCCCGGCCGGCACCGAGCCGAGTTCTCCGGCGAGCCACTCCATGGTCTCCTCGTCGAGGTGACCGTCGTTCTCGCCCGGGATCGACGAGTCCGCGAGCAGGAAGACCGCGCCGGCGACGTCGTGCCGGGTGTTGATCGGGCCGCTGCCGCCCCCGTCGTCGCCGAGCAGGCCCTTGCGGTACGCGTCGCGGACGTCGTGGTTGCCGGGGCAGACCATGACCGGCAGTGGGGACGCGAAGAGTTCCGCGGCGAGGCGGTATTCGGCCACCTCGCCGTGGTCGGCGATGTCCCCGCTGATCAGGATCGCGTCGACCGGTCGGGGCAGGGCGTGCAGGTAGTCCATCACCCGGGCGGTCCGCTCGGCCGAGCGAGGGTGGCTGTCGAGGTGCGTGTCACTGAGGTGTGCGATGACGAGCACGACATCCCCTAATGGTTGTAGCGTCCTTAGGCATTAGGGAAACTACACGTGATCGAATCGGGTGCGTCAAGCAGGTCCGAGGAGGCCCGATGTCACAGCAGCTCGTGCTCGCTCTGGCGAGCACCATCCGGCACGACGGCAACGGAGGCGTGGCCGACGACCTCGCGGACGTGACCGGACTGGCCACCTGGCTCCGGGAGCAGGCCGAACCGCTGCGGGCGTACGCCGACGGGCCGTTCGCCGGCAGGCCGGACGAGCGACTCCGCCTCGACGTGGTCGCGGTGCGGCGCGCCGTACGCGCTCTCTTCGCGCACGCGGTCCGTCCCGGGCCGCCGAGTCGCGCCGACTCCTCGACGCTGCTGGCCGTGCCGGACGCCGTCGACCGACTCAACGAGGCCGCCGGTCGGCTGCCGGTCCGGCCGGTGCTGAGCTGGCCGGAGGATTCGACGCCGACGGTCGCCTGGCGGGGAACGTCCCCCGACGCCCGGCGGTGGCTCACGGCGGTGCTGGCGCGGGCGGCGATCGAGTTCCTCACCGGCCCGACGCGTGTCCAACTGCTCGCCTGCCCGGCGCCGCGCTGCGTGCGCTACTTCGTCAAGGACCATCCCCGCCAGGCGTGGTGCAAGCCGTCCTGCGGCAACCGTGCCCGGGTGTCCCGGCACTACCAGCGCCAGACGGCGAGCCCGACGGTCCCGTAGCGTTTCGGCGGCGATCCGGCTTCCCGGCGGCGACCCCCGGCCGGGGATAAGCGCGGCGTGACGGGGGACACTGGAGGGGGCCGGGGCTACGGAATAGTTGACGAGTCAAATATGTTGTCCGCAACGCCGGGTACGAACCGCCCGGGTCGGACGACACGAGGAGCTGTCATGCAGTTCGGAGTCTTCACCGTCGGCGACGTCACGGTCGACCCGACCACCGGTCGTGAGCCGACCGAGGCGGAGCGGATCAAGGCGATGGTGGCCATCGCGCTCAAGGCCGAGGAGGTCGGTCTCGACGTCTTCGCCACCGGCGAGCACCACAACCCGCCGTTCGTGCCCTCCTCGCCCACCACCATGATGGGCTACATCGCGGCCCGCACCGAGCGGCTGCTGCTGTCCACCGCGACCACGCTGATCACCACCAACGACCCGGTGAAGATCGCCGAGGACTACGCGATGCTCCAGCACCTGGCCGACGGCCGGGTCGACCTGATGATGGGGCGCGGCAACACCGGCCCGGTCTACCCCTGGTTCGGCCAGGACATCCGCAACGGCATCCCGCTCGCGATCGAGAACTACGACCTGCTGCGCCGGCTCTGGCGGGAGGACGTCGTCGACTGGTCGGGCAAGTTCCGTACCCCGTTGCAGTCCTTCACCTCGACGCCGCGACCGCTCGACGGCGTGCCGCCGTTCGTCTGGCACGGCTCGATCCGCAGCCCGGAGATCGCCGAGCAGGCCGCGTACTACGGCGACGGGTTCTTCGCCAACCACATCTTCTGGCCGGCCGAGCACACCCGCCGGATGGTGGGCCTCTACCGGCAGCGCTTCGCGCACTACGGCCACGGCTCCGCCGACCAGGCCATCGTCGGCCTCGGCGGGCAGGTCTTCATGCGGCGCAACTCCCAGGACGCGGTACGCGAGTTCCGGCCCTACTTCGACAACGCGCCGGTCTACGGGCACGGCCCGTCGCTGGAGGAGTTCACCTCGCAGACGCCGCTGACCGTGGGCAGCCCGCAGCAGGTGATCGACCGGACCCTCGGTTTCCGTGACTACGTGGGCGACTACCAGCGTCAGCTCTTCCTGGTCGACCACGCCGGTCTGCCGCTGAAGACGGTGCTGGAGCAGCTCGACATCCTCGGCGAGGAGGTCGTACCCGTGCTGCGCAAGGAGTTCGAGTCGCTGCGTCCCGCCCACGTCCCGGCGGCACCGACGCACGCCTCGCTGCGCGCCGCCGCCGAGCGGGCCGCCTCCGGCGACGACGCGTTGGCCGGCGCCGCGTCGGCGGAGGGGGAGCGGTGACCGCACGCGCGATCGCCGTCGTCTCGGCCGGCCTCAGCCAGCCGTCGTCGACCCGGTTGCTCGCCGACCAGCTCGCCGTGGCCACCCGCGACGAGCTGGTCGGACGCGGCGAGCAGGTCGAACTGCACCACGTCGAGCTGCGCGAGTACGCCCACGACATCGTCAACCACCTGCTCACCGGGTTCGCCCCGGATCCGCTGCGGCAGGTGCTCGACCGGGTCACCGGCGCGGACGGCCTGATCGCCGTCACGCCGATCTTCAACGCCTCGTACAGCGGCCTGTTCAAGTCGTTCTTCGACCTGCTCGACGCCGACGCGCTGGGCGGACGGCCGGTGCTCATCGGTGCCACCGGGGGCACCGCCCGGCACTCCCTCGCCCTGGAGCACGCGCTCCGCCCGATGTTCGGCTACCTGCGGTCGGTGGTGATGCCGACGGCGGTCTTCGCCGCCTCCGAGGACTGGTCCGGCGGTACGGCCGAGGGCGCGCTGCGGTCCCGGATCACCCGTGCCGCCCGGGAACTCGCCGAGCAGGTGCACCGCGCCGCCCCGTCGGGCGGACCGGCCGACCCGTTCGCGCTCGGCACCGACTTCGAGCGGCTGCTGCGCGGCGGCGACGCCTGACCGTACGACGCGTTCGCCCTCGCCGTGACCACGGCGAGGGCGTTGGCGACTCAGAGCTCCGGTTCGTGCGGGTGGGCGACCAGCACCGGGCAGCGGGCGTGCTGCACCAGGGCCTGGCTGACCGAGCCGAGCAGCAGTCCGGCGAAGCCGCCCCGCCCACGGGAGCCCGCCACCACCAGGGCCGCGTCGGAGGTCGCCTCGATCAGTGCCTGGTCCGGCTTCGCCGCGGTGATCAACCGTTCCTCGACGGTCAGCGCCGGATGGCTGCCCCGGGCCGAGGCCGCCGCGGTGGCCAGCAGCGCCGCCGCCTCCCCGCCGTCGTCGGCGTGCCGCTCGTCGGCGACGTGCGCCAGCACCAGCGTGCCACCGCGCCGGACCGCCTCCTCGGCGCCGTACCCGACGGCCAGCTCGGCCGACTCGGAGCCGTCCACCCCGACCAGCACCGGCCCCTCGGTCGGCAACGGACGGTCCGGGGGCCGGACCACCAGCACCGGACAGTGGCCGTGCGCGGCGACCTGGGTACCGACCGAACCGAGCAGCAGCCCCGCGAAGCCGCCGAGACCCCGGCTGCCGACCACGACCAGCTCCGCCCGCCGGGACTCCTCCACCAGCGTCGCGCCCGGGCCTCCGGCCACCTGGCGTACCTCGACGGTGAGCCCCGGCCACCGGTCGACCAGCTCGGCGGAGGTCTGTTCGAGCATCTTCCGGCCGTCCTCGGTCGGCGCCGGCAACCCCACCTCGTACGGGTTGATCGGCACCCCGTAGCCGAGCGGGTGCAGGTAGCCGTGCACCAGATGCAGCGGGCGGGATCGCCAGACCGCCGCCTGCGCCGCGTGTTCCGCGGCGACCAGGCTCGGCGGTGATCCGTCCACCCCCACCACGACAGGTCGGTTCATCGGCCCTCCAGATTCGCCTCTGCCCATTGTCGGGGCCGTCCACCGGCGAGCCGGCCTCGACACACCACCGGGCCCGACCCGTCACCGGCTCATGATCCCTCGACGGTACGGGGTCTGCGCGGCACCGAACCCGCGCGTCAGGAGGTGGCGGCCCGCGCGCAGTCGCCGACCGTGACCAGCCCCAGTGGGCGCAACCCGACCGGGTGGGCGGCGTCGACGGGTGCCGTCCCCACCAGGGCCGCCGCCACCGCCAGCACCCGCAGCCCGGTGCCGGCCATCCGCTGCGCGGCGGCGGTCAGGGTGGTCACGTCCCCGTCGACGGCGTCGAGCAGCGGCATGCGCAGCACCCCCTCCGGGGCGCCCGCGCAGACCACCAGGTACCGGCGGTCGCAGCAGCGGTGCACCGTTGTCGTCCGGCGCAACCGCCGGTCGAAGGGGTACGCGGCGAGACGTGGCCAGGCGGTCCGGGTGCGGACCGGGTCCAGCCCGCAGCGGGCCGCGAAGGTCACCAGCGCCGCCTCCACCGGATCGCCGACGGCGTACCAGTCCGGTCGGTCGGCGTCCGGCGGAGCGACGGAGGCGTCGGAGCAGAGCAGCCCGGCCCGCGCCAGGCGGCGTAGCTCGTCCGGTACGGCCACCGGTGTGCCGTCGCGGTGCACGCCGCCGAACGGGGCGTACCCGGTGCCGGTCACGTCGAAGCGGACGCCGCCCGAGGTGACCACGTGCCGTACCGCCCACCGCCTCTCGGTGCGGGCGCCGGTCGCGCCGTCCGGTGCCGCTTGCGCGACCACCCCGGTCCGCGTCGGTCGCTCTCCGCCGGTGACCTGGACCTGTCCGGCCAACGTCCGCTCCGCCCTGTGCCCGGGCCGTCCCGCTGACGGCTCTCCCGGCACCAGCCTGGTCCGGTCCGGCGCCGGGCGGCAGGGGCGATCCGCCCGCGTGGCCCGGGACCAACGACCCTGCCCGACCGAGGCAGGCGCTGCGTATCGTCTGAGGAATGACCGACGACCTGCGACTGCGGCCCGTCGGCGAGGACGACCTGCCGGAGTTCTACGCCCACCAGTTGGACGCCGAGGCCAACCGGATGGCCGCCTTCGGTCCGGCGGACCCGGCCGACCCGCGCGTGTTCGCCGCGCGCTGGGTCCGCATCCTGACCGACCCGGACATCCTGGCCCGCACCGTGACCGTCGACGACGCCGTGGTCGGCTACGTGCTGGCCTTCCCCGTCGGGGACCGCACCGAGGTCAGCTACTGGATCGACCCGACCCGATGGGGCCGGGGCCACGCCACGCGGGCGCTGGGCGCGCTGCTCGGGGAGGTGACCCGACGGCCGCTGCACGCGCGCGCGGCAGTCGACAACGCCGGCTCGCTGACCGTGCTGCGGCGCTGCGGGTTCGTCGTGCGCGGCACTGACCGGGCCTTCGCCCCGGCCCGTGGTCACGAGGTCGACGAGTACGTCCTGGAACTGCCCGCCTGACCGCCCACCTCGCCGGACGGCCCGCCCCGCCGGGCCGCTGACCAGGGCGGCGACTACCCTCGCGGGGTGAACTGGCTGGAACTCGTCGGCTGGGCCGGCTCCGCGTTGCTGGTGTGGTCGCTGCTGCAGACGCGCATCCTGCGGCTGCGCGCCCTCAACCTGGTCGGCTGTTTCGTGCTGATCGGCTACAACACCGCCGTGCAGGTCTGGCCGATGGTGGGGCTTAACGTCGTCCTGGCCGTGATCAACGTGTGGTATCTGCGGGGGCTGCTCACCACCCGGCACGACGAGCAGACCTACCAGGTGGTCGAGGTGGGTGCCGACGACGCCTTCCTGGCCCACACGCTGCGGGTGCACGCCGCCGACATCGCACGGTTCAATCCCGGCTTCGACTCCGGGCGGGTGACCGGCCGCGCGGCCTTCCTGGTGGTACGCGCCGACGAGGTGGTCGGCGTGGTGCTGGCCCGCGACGTCGGCGACGGCGTCGCCCAGATCGACCTCGACTACGTCACCCCGGCCTTCCGGGACTTCACCCCCGGCGAGTTCGTCTACCGGCGCAGCAGCCTCTTCACCGACCGGGGGTTCCGCCGCGTGGTCAGCCCACCGGGCATGGTCGGCGCGTACTACCACCGGCTCGGTTTCCGCCGCGAGGGCGACTCGTTCGTCCTGGACCTGCCGGCACCGACGGTGTCGTTGGGCTGACCGTCCGCGCGGCGGCCGTACCCGGTCACAAGCCTCGTGCCGATACCAGGATTCGGCGTCGGGGCGACGGGGAATTGGCACCGCTACGCCGCGGGGCCTCCGCCGGCGACGCCACCCGGCGTGGTCCAGTGAGGGAGAGAACCGGGCGTGCAGAGCTACTGGAGCCAGCTGGCCCTGGTCGGAGTCCTGATCGTGATCAACGCGATCTTCGCCGGTAGTGAACTGGCACTGGTGTCGCTGCGGGACAGCCAGGTCCAGCGGCTGGAGCGCACCGGCCGTGCCGGACAGGTGCTGGCCCGGCTGGCCCGGGACCCGAACCGGTTCCTGGCCACCATCCAGATCGGCATCACCCTGGCCGGTTTCCTCGCCTCGGCCGCCGCCGCGGTGTCGCTGGCCCGACCGTTGGTGCCACTGCTGGAGGACGTCTTCGGCCGGGCCGCCGAGATGGTCGCGGTGGTCCTGGTCACGCTGGTGCTGACCTTCGTCACGCTGGTCTTCGGCGAACTGGCCCCGAAGCGGATCGCGATGCAGGTGCCGGAGCGTTGGGCGCTGATGGTCGCCCGCCCGCTCGACCTGCTCGCCGCGCTCACCCGGCCGGCGGTCTGGGTGCTCGGCGCCACCAGCGACCTGGTGGTACGGCTGTTCGGGCTCGACCCGAAACCGGAGCCGGACGAGATCAGCCCCGACGAGCTGCGGGACATCGTCTCCGGCCACCACGGCTTCACCAAGGAGCAGCAGACCATCATCGCCGGGGCGGTGGAGATCGCCGACCGCCGGCTGCGCGCCGTGCTGGTGCCCCGGCTGCGGGTCTTCTGCCTGGACAGCGGCACCACCGCCGAGGACGCCCGGCTGGTGCTCGCCGCGTCCGGACACTCCCGGGCGCCGGTGGTCCGGCACGGCGGGCTGGACGAGGCGGTCGGCGTCATCCACCTGCGCGACCTGGTCGGCGTCCGCGACGACCGGCCCGTCGACGAGTACGTCCGCCCGCCGATGCTGCTGCCCGACTCGGTGCCGGTGGTCGACGCGCTGCGCCAGTTCAAGTCCGAACGTCAGCACATGGCGTTGGTGGTGGACGAGCGGGGCGCCGTGGACGGCATCGTCACGCTGGAGGACATCCTGGAGGAGATCGTCGGCGAGATCTACGACGAGACCGACCGGGACGTGCACTCGGTGCGTACCGAGCCGGACGGCGCGCTGCTGCTGCCCGGCACCTTCCCGGTGCACGACCTGCCGGACATCTCCGTGGAGCTGCCCAGCCGTCCGGAGGGTGACTACACCACCATCGCCGGCCTGGTGCTGGCCGCCCTGGGCCGCATCCCCACCCAGGGCGAGCACGTGACCGTCGACGGCTGGCTGCTGGAGGTCACCGAGGTCGACACCCGGGCCATCCACGGGGTACGGCTGTGCCGGCCCGGCGACCCGGAGACCCCGGACGCCGCGACCGACTCCGCCGAGCGGTCCTCGACCGACCCGGCGGAGCACCCGCCGGCCGACGGGGAGGTCTCGTCCCCGGCCGACCCGCCGAGGGCGTCGACGGACCCGACGGGTCCGTCTGCGGCCGGTCGTGCGGGCCAGGCGCGGACGGAGACGCCGGAGCCGACGCCGGAGCCGACGCCGGACGAGCGGACCGTGCTGGACGGGACCCGACCCTAGGGCCCGCCCGGCGGCACCTCGTCGCCGGGCGGTTCCGGCAGCGGCGGGTCCAGCCGGACCCGGTGCAGCGGCACCTGCACGGTGCTGCGGCCGAGTCGCCGGGCCACCGCGCGGATCGCCCACGGGCCGGACGGATGCCGCTCCGGCCCGATCAGCCGCCCGCTCACCCGGCCGTACCAGTGTCGGGTCACCACCAGGTCGGTCAACCGCAGCGGCCCCGCCGGACCACCCCGCACCACCAGGTCGACCACCCGACCCAGCCGCCGGCCCTGCTCGTCGTAGACGGTCCGGCCGAGCAGCTCACCCGCTCGCACGGCCGGACCCCGGGATTCGGCTGATCAACCTGCGCCGTAGCCACTCCTCCACCGGCGAGGGAGCCAGCTCCTCGGCCGACACCCGTAGCCACACCGCGCTGTCGACCCGGGCGACCAGGTCGTACGGGATACGCAGCGGCGCCACCGGCCGGTCCGTGACGAAGCGTTCGGCGGTGAGCACCAGCATCCGCCCGAGCCGCCCACCGACCCGTGCGCCGAGCGCGCCGGGCCCGCTGAGCAGCGTCCGCAGGTACGGCACCCCGTCCGCGTCGAACGCGAACTCCACGTCGTCCACCTTACCGATCAGACGCCCCGCCACGTCGACGAGCTGGCGGTCCAGCAACTGCCGACTCACCTCGATCCTCACTGTCCCATCCTCGTGCCCACGGCCAGCGGTACGGCGGCGATCGCCGCCGCGACGATGACCAGCAGGATCACCGCGCCGAGCAGGTTGAGCGCCGGCCCGTTGACCCGGTCGCCGAGATACGTACGGTCGTTGGCGACGACCAGGATCGGCAGATACGTCAGCGGCAACGCCACCGCGCTGATGATCAGCATGTACTCGGTGAGCGTCACCGGGTCGATCGCGGTGAGCAGCAGTAGCACCCCGAGCAGCACGCTGACCAGCAGCACCGTGTGGAACCGCGCCGCCTCGCGCGGGCTGACCCGCTTGCCCCACTGCCACCCGAAGTACTGCGCGGCGGCGTACGCGGCGGAGAGCCCGGTCTCCAGCGCGGCGCCGAAGGTGACCGCGAAGAACGCCAACGCCGCCACCGCCAGTCCGACCGTGCCGAAGGCCAGCACCACCGGGTGGGCGACCTCGTTCAGGCTGCTCACCGTCACCCCGGCCGGACGCAGCACCACGGCGGCGGTGGCGATCAGCGACAACGCGAGGAACCCGCCGATCGGGAACCCGACCAGCACGCTGAACCGGGCGTCGGCCAGGTCGGCCGCGCTCCAGCGTTCCTCCACCCCGCCGGAGGAGAAGAAGAACACCTCGTACGGGCTGACCGTGGAGGCGAACAACGCCACCGCCACGAACCAGTACGCGCCCCAGCCCTGCCCGGAGTCGCTCGGCGAGATCGCGCTACGGCCGAGTTCCGCCCAGTCGGTGGGCAGCCAGAACAGCGCCACCGCGAAGACCACCAGGGACAGCCCGGCGAGTCCGAACACCCGCTCCATCAGCGGGAAGCGCATCCGCCACAGCACCAGCCAGACGGCGGCCCCGGCGATCGGCACCCACACCAGGTACGGCACGCCGGTGGCCAGTCGCAGCGCCAACGCCACCCCGCCCAGTTCGGCGGCCAGGGTGATCACCGTGACCAGGTACGACGCCACCAGGTTGACCAGGGCCACCCGCGCGCCGAGCCGTTCCCGGACGAGGTCGAAGACCGCCCGGCCGGTCACCGCCGCGATCCGTCCGGCCATCTCGGCGTACGCGCAGATGGCGACCACCCCGAGCAGCAGCACCCAGGTGTGCGCCATGCCGAACCGCGCGCCGGCCTGCCCGGCGGCGACCAGGTCGCCGATGTCCACGAAGCCACCGACCGCGGACAGGATGCCGAGCGTGGCGGCGAGCAGCTTCCTCACGTCGGCGGCGGCGCGGGCTCGGTCATCGACGCGACCATATCGCCGTTAAAGCGTCAATTTTCCGCAAAACCGGCATCCGCTGCCGGACTCAGCCGCACCCACGGCCGATCAGTCTGCCGCGGGAGGCGGCACCGACGGCGGAAGCCGGGGTTCAGGCGTTCGGGTAGAGGTTCTGCAGGCGTACCTGTCCACGGGCCACCAACCGGTCGTCCGCGTCGGTGATCTCCACCTGCCAGAGCTGCTGGCTGCGTCCCCGGTGCACCGGAGTGCCCACCGCGGTCAACTCGCCGTCGCGTACCGCCCGCAGGAAGTCCGTCTGGTTGGACACGCCGACGACCTGGCCCCGGTCACCGAGCCACACACCGCCGCCCACGCTGGCCGCCGTCTCCACCACCGCGCAGTAGACCCCGCCGTGCTGGAGCCCGTACGGCTGGTGCAACTCCGGGCGTACCCGCCAGCGGATCGTCACCCGGTCGCCGGTCATCTCGTCGAACTCCAGCCCGAGCAGCCCGGCGAAGCCGCTCGACACGTCCGGGAACTCCACGGCAGCCTCCTCGATCTTGGCGTCGTCAGCGTAGCCGTAGTCCCGGAACGCGCTGACCCGGTAGGGCCGGACCCGGCCGATGGGGGAGAATCGGTGACCGTGACCGACAGCAGCCTCCCGTCGCCCCGGCGGGACTCCCTGACCGATGACCTGCGGTGGCGCGGCCTGATCCAGGACTCCACCGACCCCGACGAGCTGCGCGCGTTGCTCGACGGCAGCGGGGCCGCGTTCTATGTCGGCTTCGACCCGACCGCGCCGAGCTTGCACGCCGGCCACCTCATGCAGGTCACCACCGCCCGCCGTCTCCAGCTCGCCGGGCACCGGCCGCTGCTGCTGGTCGGCGGCGCGACCGGGCAGATCGGTGACCCGAAGGAGAGCGCGGAACGCACCCTGAACGCCCCCGAGGTGGTGGCCGGATGGGTCAGTCGCATCCGCGACCAGCTCGCCCCGTTCGTCTCGTACGCCGGGGACAACGCCGCCGAACTGGTCAACAACCTGGACTGGACCGGCGAGATGTCGGTGGTCGAATTCCTCCGCGACGTCGGCAAGCACTTCCCGGTCAACAAGATGCTGGCCCGCGAGGTGGTCCGCGCCCGGCTGGAGAGCGGGATCAGCTTCACCGAGTTCAGCTACCAGCTCCTCCAGGCCAACGACTTCTTCGAGCTGCACCGTCGGCACGGCTGCCAGCTCCAGTTCGGCGGCTCGGACCAGTGGGGCAACATCACCGCCGGCGTGGACTACGTACGCCGCCGCGGGCTCGGCCCGGTCCAGGCCTTCACCACTCCACTGGTCACCAAGTCGGACGGCACGAAGTTCGGCAAGACCGAGGGCGGCGCCGTCTGGCTCGACCCGGAGATGACCAGCCCGTACGCCTTCTACCAGTTCTGGATCAACGTCGACGACCGGGACATCGGCCGTTACCTGCGCTACTTCAGCTTCCGATCGCGGGAGGAGCTGGAGGCGTTGGAGAAGGAGAGCGCGGAGCGCCCGGCGGCTCGGGCGGCGCAACGCGCCCTGGCCGAGGAGCTGACCACCCTGGTCCACGGCGAACGCGAGATGGCGCAGGTGGTCGCCGCCAGCCAGGCGCTCTTCGGTCGGGGCTCACTGGCCGACCTGACGCCGGTGACGCTGCGCGCCGCGCTCGCCGAGGCCGGCCTGGTACGCCTCGACCGGTTGCCGGACGTGGCCACCCTGCTCAAGGAGTCCGGCCTGGTGCCGAGCATGAAGGAGGCCCGGCGGGTAATCACCGAGGGTGGTGCCTACCTCAACAACGAGCGGGTGACCGAGGTCGACGCCGTTCCCACGGCGCAGGACCTGCTGCACGGGCGGTACCTGGTGCTACGCCGAGGCAAGCGCTCCTTCGCCGGCGTCGAACTGGAGAGCTGAGCCCGGTGTGACGCGGGACGCGTCCGGCGGATTTGACGATCAATCCGTCGGGCGCGTAACTTTCTCTCTGTCAGCGCGGAACGGACGAAACGGTCGAAAGACCTGAGGCCGGAGCGCTGGTCAACCCCTCGAACGCGGTGGACACACTCACCGATGCCGAGGCCGGGTGGTGCCCCCGGATCCGCCGCGAGGCGGATTTGGCGAGGCGGAACCGACCGGGTAGGGTTGACGACCGGCAGGGAAACGGGCGAGCGAGCGGGAGACCGCAAGCGGCCGGCCTGCCAAAGCCACGAGACGGGCGGCGAAAGCCGAACGAATTCATGGTGCCCGTTAAAAGGGTTGAAGCGCGACAAACCAGCGGAAGCCGGTTTGACACGGTTGAAACCACCGGGTAACGTAGTAAAAGTGCTCGCCGCGAGGTGGGTGCGGGTTGGTCCCCGGAGGGGTGCCTGCTGATGTGGGTGTTCTGATGGTGTGTGGTTGTTCTTTGAGAACTCAACAGGGTGCTTGATAAGCCA
>NZ_JBITKL010000030.1:0-64409 GCF_044460945.1 Micromonospora sp. NPDC049903 | reverse complement strand
CCCGGTTGACCCCCATCGAGTACGAGACAATCATGATCCCACCGGCCAGTCAGGCCGCGTGACTGAAACTGTCACCTATCGGTGCAGCAGACCCGATCGGGATGATTGGTATCCACGAGTG
The DNA here is from genome assembly GCF_044460945.1 of Micromonospora sp. NPDC049903. Lineage (NCBI taxonomy): Bacteria > Bacillati > Actinomycetota > Actinomycetes > Micromonosporales > Micromonosporaceae > Micromonospora > Micromonospora sp. NPDC049903. The sequence continues at coordinate 64,288 of NZ_JBITKL010000030.1, read as the reverse complement.
CCTGGCGCGTGGCCGCGACCAGGTGCGCGACATCGTGTCCCTGCTCGGTGGTGACGGCGATTGTGGTGGCGAGTAGGACCGCGGCGATTTCCGTTGCTTGGGCAGGTCGAGCAAGAAGGGTGGCACCCTTGGCTGCTGCGTAGATCCAGCTGGGGAGAGTGGCTGCGGCGTGGTGTTGGACTTGGTCGATAAGGCGCGCGTAGAAGGCGAAGGTGCGGTCGGGGGCGGCCCATGTGGCGGGTCTGGCGAGAGCGCCGGCGACTGCGGCGGGCTTCCAGTTGTCGTCCTCGGCCAGTTCAAAGAGCCGCTGCTCGTCGAGTGGCAGGTCGCCGATGCCAGCTTTGATCAGCGTTCGGACGCAGTGCTCGAACGTCTCGGCGGTGATCACGCCAGCCGCTTCCATGTGTTGCAGCACCGCCAGTGTTGATGTTGCAGGCACACCGGCATCACGGGCGACCGCCCGTAGCCACGGATCGTCGCTCCAGAGGACCGTTCCGCGTGCTTTCGCGAGATCTAACGGCGCGGACCATGCCATCAGCGCGGACGATCGATGGTTGCCGAACATGCGATCAGTGGGCGGGGTAAGTCGAGTGAGGGCTTCGACGGCATCGTGCAATCGGCAAGCTTCGCTGGCGAGACGGTCGGCCTCGACCTCAGCGGTCTCCTCCAACAGCAGGTGGTCCAGTTGCTCGTCGTACCGCCAGGACGCGGTGCCACGCAAGCTCAAGGTGTCCTTGGCGGTAAGTGCGTCGAGCATGACGTCATCAGCGGTTATCACGCGGGAGAACCGAGCCATCGCGGCCGCACGAATGTCGTCGGGAAGCGCTAGAAGCACACTGATCGCTGCGGTGTCGATCGCGACGTCATGGTCTATGGCATCGCGTGCCGCATTGGCGCTGGCGGTGAACTCGTCACGCTTAGGCAAGTGCGCCGGCAGGACGCCGTCAGCTCGGCACAGGCAGATCTCAGCGTAGCTGCGTCGTGCCAGTACGGCGAGCAGGCCCAGCGGTGCGTCGCCTCGGCCAAGGCCATGGACGAGACGACGCCACTCTTGCTGCAGCTCGTCGTTGCGCGCCATGTTGATCATCTCGGCGCGGAGTTGCTCATGGTCGGCGGTCTGGATTCGTCGAAGGCCACTGCTGTTGGGCCACCGTCGGAAGAAACGATCTATCTCGGCCGCGATCTGGGCTCGCACCTCATTTGTCAGCTCTACTGGTGTGGACCAGGGCAGCATGAGGTTAATCAGGACGGTGGATGCGAGCGATTCGTTGTCATTGAATCGGCGCAGTAGTCGCAGGCAGCCAGCGATGGTGTCGGCTGGGTGTCCCCGACGGCGGTACATCTTGACCCACGCTTGCGCATCGGCGGGGCTCGAAGGTTCGAGCGGTTCAGGAGCTTGATGCAGGACGCGCCAGGCCGCGCTGAGCTCACCGCGTTGCAGGTGGGCGCGGATCAGGGTCCACCGACTGACGCCGTCGTCGGGTTCGATCTGTAGCACAGCGTCCAGAAGCTGGCACATTCGGTCGAGTCGGCCGGCACGGCTGGCGAGGTGAACGGCAAGTCGCAGCGCGTCGGCCCTACCTCCCCACTGCGGAGCGGTACTCGCGAGCAGAGCGTCGAGTTCGTTCTCAGCCTCTGCGAGGCGGTCAGTGCGGGCTAGAACCTCCGCTGCGGAGTGGCGCAACGACGGGTCGTTGAAGCAGTCGGCGGCATCACGCAAGGTCTGCACCTGGTCGTCGATCTGACCGAGCTTCTGGTACGCCACGGCAAGGTTCATGGCGGCAGAGATCGAAGAACGTCGGCGCTCTCGTAGGCGGCCGATCGCTGCTGACGGCCTTCCGCTCGCGACCTCGGCGATTGCCTGAAGTTCAGCGGCCTCACCTGGGTGTGCCATCGCGAAGTCCGGGAATCGGGTGAGACCGTCTACTCCGACGTTGGCCAGTGCCAGCAGCGCTAGGGCACGTTGTTCGTCATCGTCATCGGCGAGTTCGGCCGCACGCCACCAGAACGGTTGGGGATCGCCACCGCCGACAGATACGAGATAGCCGTCTATTCGTGCTCGGATGCTCGCGTCGACAATCCGGTTCGCACAGCCATGGGCGAGTTCGAGGTCGTCGAGATGGATCGCGGCGAGCGCCACCTGCTCGCACACCTGCGGTGATCCCGACTCCACCGGCAAGGCGCCTCGCCCAGGTGCCCCAAGCGCCAGAACGTCACGCGCGTCCATGAGCAGCATGCTGGCCTGACAAGCCAAGGCCACAGCTTCCGCGCTGTCGCCGCGAAACGTGCGGCGCTCGTCACGCGCACGTATCGCCAACGCGCGCGCCTCCCGCAGGTCGGCGTCCCAGTTCGGGGACTCCCCTCGCCGCGCTCGGATGATCAGCAGCCGTGAGCGAGCCACCGCCAGCCCAGGCACCCAGTGCTCACGCAGCGCGTCGGCGAGGACATGCAGGCCCCGGTCCAACATGTCGCGGGTGAAGTCCTCGCGCGGGTCGTGAGGACCGGACAGCCGGAGGAGAAGCACAGCCCGGAACGTCTTTTCGGACGCCTGCTCCGGTCTCCAGGCTTGCAGAATTTGGCCGGCAGTTTCAGGGGCGCCATTCAACAGCGCGATCACCGCATCAGCGATCGGTTCGTTGATGGGGCCAGTGTCCAAATCCGCGATCACGCGCTGGACACCAATGGCGTTGTCGTTCTCCTCGTAGATCATTCCCGCCCGGGCGAGCCACATACCTCGTCGGGGGGCGCCATGGCGAGCAGCCGAGGTAAAGAGATCCGCCGCAAGCGTGTAAGCACCGTAGCTGGCGGCCAACTCCGCCGCGGCGAGTTGCACTGGCCACCCGGCGGTGTCCAGCCACTCGGGGCGGTGGGCTTGCCACTGCCGCAGTACCTTCGACGGAAGATCCTCCGCACTGGTCGTTGCCGAGATCAGCCGCCAGGCAAGGTTCTGATCATCACTCCACGCCGCGAGCAGTCGGGGACCACACGCCGCCGGTAGCTGCCGCAGCCGCTCGTGGACCTGTTCCTCGCGTACCCCGACCGATGCCGATACTGGCCCGGGCACGCGAACGATGCCGGAGACATCGCGGGCGAGCATGTCGAATGTGACGACCGCGGCGGCTTGAGCGTAGACAGCGGACAGGTGCAGTAGCCGATCCCAGAGTGCCACCGCCTGAGCAGCGTCGCCGACAAGCGGCACCAGTCGACTCACCACGTTGGTCACGTCGGCAGGGTCATCGCCCTCCAGCCTGAGCTCGATGATGCGCAGCGCCTTCAACAGCCGCCAGGTCAACGCGCTAGCTCCGGTGGCGCCGTCTATGGGTAGGCCGCCTCGCTCGGCCGCCGACCGCACCGCACCGTCTAGATGGTCTAGCCTCGCCCGGACCTTACGGTTGGTGTGCCGTGCAGCGAAGACAAGCTGCCGGAAGCTGGCGTCGTCAGGACGCTTACGCGCCAGAAACGCCAACTGCGCGACCTGGTCCGCACCCGGATGAGGCGCCGCGACGGCAAGACCCAGCCGTTCATAGTCAGCGTCGAGCGCGGTCTCGCGGTCGACGATCATCCGCAGGTAGTCGACCAGCAGGGCAACGAACGGCGGACTACCCCCAGCGATCGTCGGCGTACGACGCACCCCGACATAGATCGAGCGTGATCCCGCTGGACAGGTCCCGACAGCGACGAGGTCATCGACAGGAGCAACCGCGCCTTGCTGAAAGCGCACCTCACGCGGCGTGACGTCGTTGCCGAGGCCGGCAATCGGGTTGCCTTGCAGCAACGCAGCAAGCAACGTGGCGCCATACGCGTGCTCCAGCACGGTACCGCCACCACCAGTTGCATACGGGCTGGCCAGCCCGACCTCACCCAACCTCACCCGCTGAAGCCGCCCTCTCACACTGTCGAACTCGATCCGAGGAGGCGCCTATCATCCCCTACCGGTACGACAGTCCCACACCTGAATCGCCATCACCCCACTGCCGGCAGCCACCTTGCGCAGACAATCACCCCTACTGCGGGTGGACAGGTCCCCATCGGCAGTCCACCGACTCCACCAGGCCCGGCAACAACACCCCGGATCGTCGAATCGGCATAAGCAGGAAGTCATACCGTGCCGCGCGACCGGAGGTTCCCGCCTGGGACGCAACCGTTGCCAAGCCGAGGGGGCCCCGGCACGGGCGGCGTCCTACGACTCAAAGGTCCATCTGAGCCACTCGCGATCATGACCTCGGCCGTTGGTCTGATGGAAAGACACCGCCCGGCTATTGGGGTACACCGTGACGTGCTCGAACGGACCTCGGTCAGCACGGCCGACATCAGAGCGCATCGACCCGGCAGTCGCGCAGTTCAGGGACGACAAACACGGACTACACGTCGCCGCCGCGCCGGGCGTACTTGCTTGCCGCGGGCACGCGGTCGAGTACTGCCAGCCAGACCACCCCGTTCACATCGCCCTCGGCTCCGCCACGAACGCCCGGTGCTCCCACCGCAGCAACGTGCCGGTCGCGCCGTCGCCAGTGCAATCTGCGCAAGCCCGCACGACTTGATGCCAGTTTCGTGCGAGCTTGCGTAAACCCGAGAACATCAGAATCTCTACAATATCCTGGGCGATTCAAGGCACCCTCTAGCGAGCCGCCCTCAATTCGTCTTCTAATTCAGCGACCTGGGAATCTTCGCAGACCAAAAGGACCAACATGCGACTCGGTTCACCTGGCGCCGCAAGCCCGGGGCCAGCCCAGTGTCGTGTCGCCTCTTTCAATATTCGAAAAAATGCGGGACGTTCAATCGGTTCATCCCTCAGCAACAGATCGGCATTGTCTACGACAATCAGGAATCGGTTTGCCGATAACCAGCTCAGATCTCTCAGCAACTCAGAGAATGCCGGCCAGTTCCAGCCAAAGTATGTCGGGAACCGGAGGCCGTCGTAGAACTGGGTGAACACCGCGTCGAGATCTGCCATAGACCTGCCGTCCACGTTCGTGACGGCTATGGCACCAGTACTGGGCAGCACCTCACTCAGCTTGACCTCAGTGTTGCGCGCCACCACCAACGGCGCCTGATGACTATTCCACATGCCTAAGATCCTGGCACAGCGACGATGAAGGTCTGGTAGTGGGTTGGCGAGTAGTAGACGGACCCGTCCGAGCCCGTTACGATCCGCTCATTGCCCGGCCTCGGGTTGCTCCGTGACTGCACAGTTCCCCACTCTGCATAGGTGATCGGCTTCCCCGAACGGTCGAACATCGGTAACACGTAACCACCCCTCTTGCCCGAGTTTTCGAATTTTACTGGAACGGCGGGCCCACCGTTAGGGCCGAGAGACTGAACGATTACTCCATTTTTACGAATGCTAGCCACGACCTCGAGGCTTTCTGCAGGGATCGAACCAGGAATCCACCCGTTCAGCCGGGAGGTATTTCCCAGCGAGGCCCCGGGTGTTCTGGGTCCGCCCCCGCCGACGGCTCCGAATACCGCGGCCAGCCCGACGGCTTGAGCATTTGCGCAATCGTCCATGCACTGGCCTGCGACGCCAGCCAGGGCACCAACGGCGACTAGACAGCCAACTCCGGCAGATGCCGGGCAAAGGATGGCACCGACCGTCGCCACGACAGTGGAGACCACCACCCCGTCCAGCGCTTCCCAGTAGTCCTCCCAGCCCGGTGAGCCGTACATGGCGTGGCGGAGGCGGACCATGATGGCGTTATTCGCATGTGAGCCAGCAACGTTCCAAGTCTCCGGGTTTTGCTCAATGACCATTGTGACGTACTTGTGTAGTTGCTCCGCCCTCTTCGGCGGGATTCTCGGCACGTTCGCCGACGTCTTCGTCGGCGGCGGCGGTTGGCTCACCGTCTTCTTGGGCCGATGGTCGACGATTTTGTGCTTTTTGGGGCCTGGGCTGTAGTCCCTTAGCTGACCCTCGTTGTCACCGATGGCGTAGAGGCCGGAAGGGTCGCTCAGTGCTATCGGGCTGTTGTTGGCATAGGCGTACCCGTGCATTTGCTGCGGGTTAGCCGGATCGAGGATGGGGTCGACGGAGACAAACTGTCCGATGCTGGGGTCGTACTGACGGGCGCCCAGGTGGGTAAGCCCGGTGTCATCCTGGGTGCCACCCACGAACCCCTTGTTACCAAGCCATGGCGCTAGTGAGGTACTGCGGTCCTCTCCGTAGGGCATCTTCCGCTGGCGTTCGCTGCTTAGCGTGCTGGGGTCGACCTGGATTTGGGCGGTGCCCTGATGGTTGTTGACAATCCATCTGAGGCCGGTGGTGTTGCGGACCGCGTAGCCGCCGTAGTAGCGGGTTCCATCGGCCTGGGTGCCACCGGTGGTCAGTTCGAGTTCGGTGCCGCCCAGGTAGAGGGTGGTCTTGTCGGGGGCGCGGGCGATGAGACGGTTGCCGTCTGCGTCATACAGGTAGCTGGTGCTCTGGCCGCTTTCGGTGAGGGTGGCCAGGCGGCCTTCAGGGTCCCAGGTCAGGGTCTGGGTGGCGCCGGTCGTGGTGGTGCGGGTAAGGGTGTTGCCGGCGTTGTCGTAGGTGAACGACCTGGTCGGAGTACCGGCCTGTGGGCCAACGGCGGTCACGCTGGTGAGCGCGTGGGGTTGGGGTTGTCCTGCTGCGGGTGTGGTGTAGGTCCAGGTGGTGTCGGTGCCGCCGGGCTGCTTGTCGGTTTGGGTGAGTCGGTTGCCGATGGTGTCGAAGGTCCACTGCCGCCAGTAAGCGTCGGTGCCGGTTCGTTGGGGTGTGACGCAGTTCCAGGTGGCTTCGGTCCACGCCTCGGTGAGGCGTTGCAGGTAGTCGTAGGTAAAGCACTCGACCTGGTCACGCACACCGTTGGTCCTGCCAGCGACGACGCTGATCAGCCCGTTGTCCAGGTAGGCGTACTGGTTGGTGAACTTGTCGTCCCACGTGTTGCCGGTGGTCTGGTTCTCGGTATCGGTCTGCGCAACGAGTAGGCGGCGGTCGGAGGTGCCGTGTTGAGTGGTCAGCCGAACCCGCTTGCCGGTGTCCCCGAGGTAGGTGCGGTAGCGCAGCCCGTCGTAGGCGTAGTCGACGTTGGCCAGGAAGGTCTGCGAGCCAGAGACCATTGATGTGAGCAGGCCCTGATCGAGGTAGGTGTAGGTCAGTGTCTCGGCGGGCAGCCCGCCAACGCCCGGGTGGCTGACGGTCGCGGGTGCGCCGTTGGCCTTGTAGGTCATCGAGGTGGTGTAGGTGCCGGCGAGGGCGCCGTTGGCGGTGGATGGGGGGATGGTGATCGTGGTGGACAGGGGCCGGTAGGCGTCGTCGTAGGAGCCGACGCTGGTGGTGTAGGCGAGCCCGTCGGTGTCGTAGCGGGTGGATCCGGTCAGTTGCCCCTTGGCGATGGTGTCGTAGGTCCAGGTGGCCATGATGCGGCCGGTGGAGGAGTCCTCGCGGGCCTCAGTGCGGCGGTTGAGGCTGTCGTAGTTGTAGTACAGCCGCTTGCCGCGCCCGTCGGTGGTGGCCCTCAATGGCCCATTGCTGTGGTACTCGCTGGTGGTAATGCCAGCGTCGGGGTCAACGGCCTGAGTCTGCCGGCCGAGCAGGTCATAGATGTAGGTCCAGACGTTGCCGGCGGGGTCGGTGATTGAGGTCAGGTCGCCGCGCAGGTTGTAGCCGTAGACGGACTTGTCGTAGGCGCCGCTGGTGTTCGATGTGTGGTACTGCCGTGTCTCCACGAGGCGACCATGGTCGTCGACCATGTCGCGCGTGGGAGGGCTCCCTGCTGGCGGCGTCACAGTGGTCGAATTCCAGGTGTAGCTGGTGGTGCTCTTCCATTTGAGAGCGTTCAGGGACCAGGTTTCAGTGGCGGTCTGTCGGCCGCGCCCGTCGTAGATCAGGCGGGACTGCCGCTCGATCACCGCGTCGGCCGCCGTGACCAGGGGGTGACCCCCGCGCGTGCGGGGACGACGATCGCGGCGGCGGCGGTCGGGTACTGGATGCCGGGTGACCCCCGCGCGTGCGGGGACGACGATTGCTGTCGCTCCGTGGCGAGGCACGACGAGGGGTGACCCCCGCGCGTGCGGGGACGACTGGGTGGCGGCACCGTTGTAGAGGACCGCCGGAGGGTGACCCCCGCGCGTGCGGGGACGACGGCGGCACCCCCGATCTCGGTGCCCTGCAATGGGGGTGCCCCCCGCGCGTGCGGGGACGACTACGGCATCACCCAGGAGGACCTGGCCGCCAACGGGTGACCCCCGCGCGTGCGGGGACGACCCGTCCGGGCCGGCGTGCAGCTCGGCGAGCACCGGGTGACCCCCGCGCGTGCGGGGACGACGCCGTCCAGGGCCGGGGTGGAGGGTGTGAGTCCGGGTGACCCCCGCGCGTGCGGGGACGACGCATGGGATGGCTGGGTGCCGTGGGACAGCAGCGGGTGACCCGCGCGCGTGCGGGGACGACCCGAACACGACCACCACCCTCGCCCAGCTGGGGGGGTGTCCCTATGGGTTTGTCAATGGGGCGTCGAGGGTCTTGGCCCAGGCGATGACGTGGTCGATGGCGTCGCGGGTGAGGCCGATCGTCGGGTCGGTGGTGATCAACAGGGTGGGGCTGGTGCGTGTGGCGGCCCAGCTGTGAGCTTCGGGTGTGTGGAGGTCATCGATCCATGCCGCGGGCCGTTGCAGGGCGTAGGCGGCAATGAGTGGGATCTTGTCGCTGGGGTGGAAGGGTGGGGCTGGCATGGTGATCACGGGTAGGGCCGTGATGTGCAGAAGCGGAGCGAGAAGCTGGTTGGCTTCGTCGTTCCAGCTTGTGGCCCATGCGATGTCCAGGACGGTGCTCGCTTCGGTGATCCAGGCGCCGTGTGTGGGGTTGACACGAACGGGTTCCTCGTCTTCAGGGAACAGGTGGTGCTCGGTGTAGCCGGCCGGCGGCTGAGTGGTTCCGTAGGGGTTAAGGACACCGTCGACGTCGAGCAGCAGCAGGGGTCGGCTCATTCGGAGGATTGTGCCTGGTGTAGTCAGCCGGTTGTGACCGCGACGATTGGCCTCGGCTGGTAAGGGACCTTGTCGCGGAGCATGGCGAACAGGACGTCGATGCGGCGGCGGGCCAGGCAGATCAGGGCGGCGTTGTGGCGTTTGCCTTGGGCTCTCTTGCGGTCGTAGTAGGCACGGCTGGCTGGGTCGGCCAGGGCAGCGAACGCGGCGAGGAAGAATGCGCGTTTGAGCTGTTTGTTGCCGCCGCGGGCGGGGTGTTCGCCGCGGATGCTGCTGCCGGAGCGTCGGGTGACCGGTGCCAGGCCGGCGTAGGCGGCCAAATGTCCGGGGGTGGCGAACGAGGTGCCGTCGCCTACTTCGAGCAGGATTCTTGCGGCGGTCCTGACGCCTATGCCGGGCATCGAGGTCAGGACCGCGGCAAGAGGGTGCGCATCAAGCATCCTGTCGACTTCGGCGGCGACCTGGTCACGCTGTTGCAACACGTCGCGCAGGCTGTCGGCCAGCCTCGGCAGGATCGTCTCGGCCGCGGCGGTGCCCGGGACGATGACGGTCTGCTCATCCAACGCGGTCGTGATCCGTTCGACCAGGCGTTCGCCCATGCGCGGCGCGTTCTTGGTCGCGATCGACATCAGTTTGCGGCGTCCGGCCTTGCGCAGCCCGGCCGGGCCGCCGCAGCGCGACAGCAGCTCCAAGCCCTTGTGCTGAATGTTCTGGCCCGAAGCTCGCTCCAGAGCTGGATGAATCTGGGTGAGCAGCCCGCGGATGCGGTTGGTCAGCCGGGTGGCCTCACCGGCCAGGTCGTCGTCGAAGCCAACCAGTATCTCCAGCTCGGCGAGGGCTTCGTCGCCGATGTCGACGCGGCGCAGCGTGTGCGGCATGGTGCGGGCCGCATCAGCGATCACGTAGGCGTCGCGGGCGTCGGTCTTCGCGCTGCCGGGGTGCGGGTCGGCGATCCGGCGCATCGCGAGTCCGGGCAGGTAGGCGACCTGCTGGCCGCAGGCACGAGCGACCGCGACAGGCAGCGCTCCGATCGAGGCCGGCTGGTCAACCACGACCAGGACCGGGCCGTGCTTGGCCAGCTTGTCGAAGACCTGCCGCAGCTTGCCCTCGGTGTTGACCAGCGCCGCGTCGTGCAGCCGCTTGCCGTCCCGGCTGAGGGCGACGGCGTGGTGGCCGTCCTTGCCGACATCAAGACCGAGAAACACCTGGTAGTCGCCGTGCATCGCATCGCCTCCCCGCGACGTCGCGTTCCCGTCTCGGTCGCCAGTCTGGCGTCGACTGCCGGCAGCCACGTTACGAAGAGACCTACCCCAACCGAGCGGGCGGCCGTGTCCCTATCAGCGGTCCGTCGACGCCACCCGGCCCGGCGACAACACCCCCCGGATCATGCCTACGACAGGGGCAGTAAGTCATACCGAGCCGGGCGACCGAGCAGTCCCCGGCTGGGGACGATCAAAAAGGTAACGGGGTGACCCCCGCGCGTGCGGGGACGACTGGAAAGACCTCGCCGACCGCGACGCGGCGCACGGGTGACCCCCGCGCGTGCGGGGACGACATCCTCGGCGCCCGGGTCGGAACCACGTGGGTGGGGTGACCCCCGCGCGTGCGGGGACGACAGCACCGTCACCGGCGTCAGCGGATGGGCATGCGGGTGACCCCCGCGCGTGCGGGGACGACAACTCGGCGCGGCGTAGGGCGTCCCACGCCGTCGGGTGACCCCCGCGCGTGCGGGGACGACGCGTTCTGCCACGCCGTGTGGGCGCGCCCGATGGGGTGACCCCCGCGCGTGCGGGGACGACTCGCCGCCGATCAGCGGCGCGTCCTCCGGTCCCGGGTGACCCCCGCGCGTGCGGGGACGACCCCGACGAACTCTCGTCCTTCTACTTGCCACTCGGGTGACCCCCGCGCGTGCGGGGACGACGCGGCGGAGGCTGCCGCGGTGGTCCTGGTCGACGGGTGACCCCCGCGCGTGCGGGGACGACTGTGCTGGGCCACCCACCACCCGTCGATGCCCGGGGTGACCCCCGCGCGTGCGGGGACGACGCGTCGGTGGTCCGCTGCCCGTACAGCCGCTGGGGGTGACCCCCGCGCGTGCGGGGACGACTCTTCCCATGCGTCCTTCAAGATGGCCATCGCCGGGTGACCCCCGCGCGTGCGGGGACGACGCCCGGACTCTCCGCCGACGATCAACCAGTCGAGGGTGACCCCCGCGCGTGCGGGGACGACCGGACAATGACGCCGAGCCCGACCGCGGCCCAGGGGTGACCCCCGCGCGTGCGGGGACGACAAGGCCGTGGAAGCGGCGGTGGCTTCGGCGAGCGGGTGACCCCCGCGCGTGCGGGGACGACCTGGGGGTGGTTCTGTTCGCCCCACTGGCGGTCGGGTGACCCCCGCGCGTGCGGGGACGACGATGCGGGAGGCGATGACGATGGCGGGCAACTCGGGTGACCCCCGCGCGTGCGGGGACGACCATTCCGCCGGTCTTCTCCGAGTATTCGCGGGCGGGTGACCCCCGCGCGTGCGGGGACGACGTGGAAGAGGCTCGCCATCACTGGTGACAGGTCGGGTGACCCCCGCGCGTGCGGGGACGACCGAACGCGGGCAGGGGTACGGCCGGCAGTGGCAGGGTGACCCCCGCGCGTGCGGGGACGACCGCGACCAGGAAGGCACATCATGATCACATCTGGGGTGACCCCCGCGCGTGCGGGGACGACATTCCAGCGCGGATGGCCGGGTGGGTGTGGAGTGGGTGACCCCCGCGCGTGCGGGGACGACACTTGCTGACCTGGGATTTTATCGCCGAGGTCGGGCAGCCAGCATTAGTCCGTCGAGGTCGACTGGCATCCAGCGGTCTCGGCCCGCGGTGCGGATTGCCCATCCTTGTTCGTTCTGGGCGGGCTCGACCATGACGGCTTGTCCGTCCTCTACTCGGGTGGCGAGCAGGGTCCAGAGGCGGTCTCGTACGCGGGCGCTGGGGTTGCCGACGAAGACGCCTGCGGCGATTTCGATCATCCAGCGGGTGAGGTGTCCGCGGAGTCCTTCGGGTACGGCGATGAGGACGACGACAGTCAAAAGTCCACCTTGGGTTCTGCCACATCCGGGCCGGTCACCCCGACGAACGATGTTTCGTCGAACCTGCCGGCGAATTCGTCAGCCCAGTTGATGCCGCCCGGCACGGTGCCGTGCTCGTCGTCCCACAGTTCGTGGGCGTCTTCGATGGGTTCCTCGGTGTCTGCGTCGAGGAGCAGGGTCTTGATGTCGCGGACGATCCTGCTCATCAGTTTGCCTTCCGCGACGCGGTCGCGGAAGGTGGTGCGGGCATCGCGTTCGGTGGTGAGTCCACGGGCGGCGAGGTCGAATGCGATCGGGATCGTGTACTCGGCCTTGTAGAGATCGGCGATGTCGAGAACGAACGAGGTGGCGCCGCCGGTGTGAACGAACCCGAGGGCGGGGCTGGCACCGAGGCCGACGACCGCGGCATGGCAGATGCCGTACAGGCAGCTGTGTCCGGCGGACAGGAGCCGGTTGACGTCGTCGCCTGCTTCGAAGGGTTGGCCGGTCTTGTAGAGGCGGCCGTCCCACGGCACGCCGGTGCGCGTGGCGTGGAGACGGTAGATCTTCTTGACGCGAGCACCTTCGCGTCCGCGTAGTTGTTGCATGTTCAGGGTGCTGACGTCTTCGTCAGGGAATCGCATGCCATACATGCGCCGGGCGACAGCGAGGCGTTCTTTGGTGCGGGTGACCAGGTATGCCTGGCGGAGCAGGAGTTGGGATCCCCGGCTGGGGCCGATACCGCTGGCGTAGAGCCGTACTCCGCGTTCGCCGACCCAGCAGATGGCGGTGCCGGAGTCGGCGAGAAGGCGCACGGCGGCGGTGGTGATGCGGGTGCCGGGGCCAAGGAGCAGGGTGGCGACCATCGCGGCCGGCACGCGGATAGTGCGTTCCCTGTTGACCAGGACGACCGCGTTGTCGGCGCGATCGACGTGGCAGCGTTCGACGTAGACGCTGGACAGGCGGTCGCTGATGCGGTGCAGGTCCTTGGGGTCGGCCAGCCACCACATGTCAGGACTCTCTTGGAGTTGGTGGGGCGAGGGTGAGCAGCCCGAACCCGTATGCCTTGCCGGTGCCGATCCCGCCGAGCAACGCCTGACGCGCCTGTTCGGTGTCGTCGATGTGCAGGATGCCGTCGAAGGTGACGCTTTCCAGGATGACCTGCGTTCCCTCTTTGGCACCGTGCTTGCGGAAGCGGAGTGGTTGCCGGTCGCTGGCGCGCACGGCGGGAACCTCGTTGTCGTTGACCAGATCGGTGGGGATGGTGCAGCCGGATCGGGCCAGCTTGTCGACGAGCCAGGTCATCTGGTCGGCTAGCTTGCGGTGGGCGACGCGTACGCCTCGGGGGCGTTCACCGGCGAGGTGAAGCGTTTGAGCCTTGGACGGGGCGGTGGGCTTTTTCGTGCTGATGGTGGGGTTGGCTTTCAGGCGGAACGCGAAACGGCGGCCTCGCTGGAGTTGAGCGAGCAACGGTTCATACGACCTGGTGAGGGCCTGCGGTTCGTCGGCGGATGGCCAGCCGGCTTGTTCGATGAGATGTTCCCAGGACGGGATGGACTGGGTCAGTACCAGTAGGGCATGTTGGTGACGGTGGGGTGTTTCCAGCCGCCACAGCACCCGTTCGTCGACGGGTTGGCGGCTGAGGCCGCCAAGGACGGCGGCGTGCAGGGTCTGTGGGTTGTGCAGCATCTGCTGGGTGCGGGTACGCAGCGGGTTGAGCAGGATGCGGGACAGGTACGGCATGCGGCTACCACCCGAGGAGCGCGAAGGGGTCGTGGGGTTCGTCGTTTGGTGAGTTGCTGCCTGACCAGCCGGTAGGCAGCCGGACCCAGTCCTGCCGGACGCGGCGAGTGTCGAAGCCGCGGCGCAGGGGGTCGAACGAGCGGGGCAGGTCGACACGGACGTCTGTGCCGGCGGTGTCATCGACGGTGGCAGGCAGCGCCACGGTCGCCGGACGGTCGAAGCGTCGGGCGATGTCGTTGCGGTGGTGGTCGCTGGCCTGCCACGGAATCTGGGCGAGGACGTCGCCGGGGCTGCCGTCCCAGATGTCGGCATTTGCCGTGTCCTCCTCCTGTTGCAGGAGCAGCGGGAGGGCTGGTGGGCAGGATCTGCGTCCGAGTGCAAGGGGGAACGCGGGGCGGCGCAGTGCGTCGGCGAGGGTGCGCAGCAGGTCCGGCGGGCCACCGATAGCGGCGACGAACACCGCGTCCTGAAGATAGAACCGCTGGGTGACGTGGGTGTACTTCGGCGGTGAGGTGAGCTTCTGGCGGCCCTTGGCGTTCACGGACGCAGACAACAACGGACGTCCGAGCGGATCGCTGACCGTGTGGTAGTCACGCAACAGACTGCCGGGCTGGTCGGTACGCACACCCAGGGCGAGCGTGAGTAGATTCTCAATCGGATCCTGTCGGCGGAGGCCCTGCGCTGCCGCGAGCAGTCCCAGGATTCCGCTCTTGGTGGGCTCGTCGAGGGTGTCGCGGCGGTTGAACTCGCCGCGTCCGCCCCACGACTGCAGCGGCCCAGCGAGCCGCAACACCAGGCTGACCGCGGGCGCGGTCATCGGACCTCCGTGAAGCGGGCACGCACCGCGGACACGGTCGCGTCGATGGCCTCCGGCAGCCCGCTGGGCTGCCCGAGCCACCGCGTCAGGAGGTCACTGTTCTTCTCCTGCTCCTCGCTTCGCTTTGCAGCGGCCTCCGCGAGGGCGATGTCGTAGACACTGGCCACCGACAGCGGTGTGATGTCCCACTTCTCGCTGGAGAACCTCAGTTGCTCGGCGAGGCGGACGGCGGCGTGGGCGGCGATGCCGTCCTTGCTGCGGATGGGTTTCTCGAACGCGGACACACAGTTGACCGGCTGGTCATCGCGGACGGCGAAGGTGACCACAGTGGGCAGGGTGCGATGGGCGAACGTGTTCTGGTGGCCGGTCGGCATCGATCTCACAAACGCCTGCAGGAACGCGCGGGTGGCGTCCTCGGTGGCGGCGATGTCGTTGCCGAGGTTAGCGGCCAGTTGGACGACGTTGAGCGTGGCATACCGGTAGAGAGTGGCGGACGTGAACTCCACCGTGCCGATCATCGCGGCGCCAGCGTCTTCGTCTGCGGGCTTCTCGTCGTCGACGGCGGTGAAGTAGTCGAACTCGATCTCGACCGGGTGAACCGACAGGGCGTGAGCGACCTGCGCGGCGGCATCAACGTTAAGGGCGTTGATGTCAGCGACCATCCGGCCGAACAATGCCACATCGATCGGGTGACCGACCCTCAACTGCTCCCGGACGGGCAGGTCCGCGACTGTCTTACTGAGCGCATCGTCGGCCAACGCGGCCAACTCCGCAGCCCGGTCGGCGACCAGACCGATGATCGCGTCGAGCTGGCTGACACCGAAGAACAGCAGGTAGGCGCTCTCGGATTCCTTCTTGCCCGGCGTGACCTTCAGGTCATGTGCGAGCAACGCGTTGGCCAGCCGCGTCGCGGCCTCGTGATCAAGCCCGGTACGCGCGGCCAACCGCGCGGCCAGCAGCGTGGACACCCGCTTCGTGCGGGTGCCGAGCCGGCTCGGGTCGATGTCGGGCTGCTTCTTGAACTCCTTCCGGGTGGCTCGTTTCCACGCCTGCGACGACACCCTCGCCCGCCGCGCGCCACCGTAAATGGCCTGCTTCGGGCTACCCGCGTCGTCACGGTTGAGGTTCGACGGCGGCACCGTCTGCAAGACGTGCACATCAATATAGGTACGGCGGTCACTCACAAGTTCTCCTCAAAGAATCCAACGAACAGTTTCAGGAAGGGACGGAAGGCCGCACCGGTCAGGCAGACGGACTGTCCGGGGGAGGCTCGGCTTGGTCGCGGTGGGTAAAGTACTGGGATCCCCACCGTCGGCGTACCGCGTGGGCTTTGTCGTCGTCCTGCCAGTCACGCAGGTCAAACAGCAGTGACGTGTAGTCCATCGGTTGACGGATTCCTCGCAGTTGGGCCACCAGCCCACGCAGATGCAGCGTCACCTCGATGAAGCTCGTCGCGGTTGCAGCAGCGGCGAACCGCCGATCGACCGCGTCGGCGCTGAACTTCCCGCTGATCCGCAAGGTGCTCATGGCGGTCCCGAGCCCTACCCCGAGATGGTGCATCAATGTCGGCTGGGACTGCTGATGCACCGCAAACAATCCGAGCGCAGCGTGCTCGGCGTGCAACTCCGGACTGACATACCCGTCCGCCCGCAGCCGGGTGTAGTACGGCCAAAGAGCAGGTACGTCACCGGCGCCGCGACCGAGTCCGCTGCGTAACGCAGCCAAGTCTCGGCCGTCCGGCGTCGCGCCCCGGAATTTCTTCTCCCAAAAGAATTGACGCCGTGCAGGCGCCGACGGATCGCTGGTCGTGCTCATACATGCCTTTCTCGACCAAGAAGGTCAGATTCAGGGCTGGCTACCCAAGATCCTGCGGACAGTCCTGCGATACGACGATTCCGCCGTGCTCGCCCGCAGCATCGGCTTCGTGTCCTTGCCGTCGAACTTCTTGTCCCTGCTCTTGTGACCGAAGAAGGCTGTCGGAGGCGTGGCGGCCAGTACGCGTTCACCGGCCGCGAACGCCAGTTCCTGTGCAGCCTGCCGCCACGCGTCCTCGGCTTCTTCCCACCGCTGCGGCTGCCGCTGCAATCCCGCCAACAGCCGTCGCACCAACTGGGAGAACTCGAACATCAGTCCGTCGCCGAGCCGTTGTCCCTTGTCCCACGGCAACGCCTCACCGCCGGCAGCCTGACGGAGGTCATCGCCGAGACGGTTCGCCGCACGGCGTAGTTCCTCCGCCTGCACGACTACGGTCTCCACGACCTGCCGCACGTCGCTGTCCGGGTCTAAGGCCGTCAACGGCAGCGGCACCACGTCGGCGATCACGTCCTCAACAACAGCGGATTGATTGCCATACGCCACCCCGACGGTCAGCACCTGCACCGGCGCATCCGCCGGGATGTGCCCGTTCATCCTCAGCTGGTGAAGCTGTACCAACAGGTTGCTGCTGAAGACCTTCGTGCCGCTGCTCGGTATCGTCGCCAGTAGCGACTCCAGGCCGCGCCACGCCTCCCGACCCAGCACATGCCGGACCGGCATTACCGACGGCTGATTCGCTTTCGGCTTGTCCACCTGCCGCCACGCGGTATGGGGCTCGACATCCTGCGGCACCCGCAGAAGCCGATCACCCGCCGTCAGCACCGCCCGGCGCACCACCACGTCCCCGCCAGCCGTACGTTCAGGAATCAGCCGCACCCGACGTGACTGCCACGTCAGCAGATCCAGCAGGCCACGTGCACCGCGTGTCTCCCACACTCCCGTAGGACGAGGCTCGCGCCGCCACTGCGGCACATCGTCCGTCGGCGGGTGCCGCACGATCGGAGTGTTCAGCAGAATGGTCTCCGCAAGGTTGCGTCCCAACGGCACCACGATGCCCAACGCACCGCACGGCCCGGTCGGGTTGCCCGTGGTCTTGCCCGCCGCGCCGGCCTGGGGGTCATCGGCCGCACCCGACTTGATCGCCGCAGTGTCCCAGCACTGCGCGGCCAGCATCGCCCTCACCGCCTCTGCAGGACTCAAAGGTGGCGGGTTCGCCTCTGTGCGCGAGGTGAACATCGGCACGTTGTTCCCGGTCGCTATCGCCGCCACCAGCAGCGACACCGGCTTGGTCTCGTCCTTACGCGTACGTAACCCCGCAACCTGTCCAAAAGGTCGAGGACCGAACAAGTCAAACAAGGACCGGCGGGACGTCAGATAACCCTTGATCTGCGCCGACGGCAACGCGCCCTCCATCCACCGCTGACGCCACTCCTCCTCACTACGCGGCACGCCACACGCATCGATGTAAGCGGGCACCAGCACCTGACGTAGTACCGCGGCGACCTCAAGCGGGTTCGCCAGTCCAAGCGCATCGATCTCGTGCGCTCTGGTCAACACGTCAGCCAGGGACCATACCTGCGGAGCGGGCGGAAAGCTGCCGTGATCGGGCTGCCCGGTCGGTGGACCGTCCCGCTGCGCGACGACAGGAATCCACGCGTCGTCCGTCAAATTGAAGGACGGGTTGTCCATCAGCACTCCCAAGTAGTCCTTGCCGTGGCGCTACGCCGAAGCATCAACCAACCCAAGATCGTGTTTATAGGTCAGCCGCCGGCCAGCGAGCACAGTCGAGTTGTTGGCGTCGAGGACGAGAGCACGGCATCGCTGCAACCACGGGTTCCCGTACCAGCCCGGCAGCGGACCAAGCTCGGCCTTGGCTGCGGCGGTGAGATTCGGTCGGGGCGGCAGGCGCACCATCGACCCCGCGACTTCCTCGACGATGTCCGCGTCGCTGGCGTCGCCGTTCGGGCCGAGGCTGTGCCCGCCAAGGGTCAGGTAGCGTCCCTCGTCCTGTCGCACCAGGACCACCTCGACGGATTCCGTCCCGTCGCGTACCACGGCGGCGACGGCGTCATCGTCGGGTAGGTCACCGGTCGCGCGGCCGTGTAGCCCCGCCAACGTCGGGGTACCCAGCGTGTCTTCCCCCGCGAGGAGGAACGATCGTGCAATGTCTTGACGGGCACGCTCGCTGGTCTCCCACACGCGCCGCGCCGACTCCGCCGAATCCCCCCAACTCGCTGGTACGGGTTCGCTGTCACCGTAGCCGCGACTGACCAGATCGGGAACATCTGTCGGGATGCTCCAGCCCCGACCATCCACCCCTTCCAACACCAGCGCGGCACTTCGCAGCAGCAGATGCCGGCCGTAGATGTACATGCTGCCCGACGGAAACGCCGGCGGACCGTCGGCGACGGTGTGAACCCCGGCCACGAACACCTGCGGGGGATGCAGTCCAGCCGGCCGGACAGGTCGGGTGTGGCGGTGCACGCGCCCGATCCGTTGCAGCAGAAGGTCAATCGGGGCGAGGTCGGTCACGAGGAGATCCGCGTCGACATCGAATGACTGCTCAGCAAGCTGAGTCGCCACCACGATCAACCGCTTCGGCCGCTGCACCGGCCCGCCGGGCGGCCCGAGCAGCTCAAGGGCCCGGCGGGTCCGCTCGGCGCGCTCCGCGACGGTCAACCGGGCGTGCAACAGCAGCACCTGCCCGGATCCCCACCTGCCCACCAAAGCCTCGTAGGTCTGCTGCGCACGGCTCACCGTGTTCCGGATGACCAGCGCGCACCCGCCGTCGCGTAGCTGCTCATCGAGCAGACCCACCACCTGCTCCGCCCCGTCCTCAGGCGCCTCCTCCAAGATCCGTAGCCGCACCTGCTCGGCGCGGCGCCACGGAACACTCGTCCGCACGTCCCGCCGGGCAGTGCCACCGACCACGCTGAGCGCGTGGAAGACCGGATACCCCTCTGCCTCGCTTACCACGGACAGGTCCACCACACGCTGGCCGGTCGCCCCTTGCAGATACGCCCGCATAAGGTCGTGCCGCTGACCGGGAGGCAGGGTGGCCGACAGGAGGATCACCGGAACACCGGCGTCAGCCAGCCACCGCAACGCCTCGAACAGGAACTGCGACATGTACACGTCGTACGCGTGCACCTCATCGAGGATCACCACACGACCGTTCAGACCGGCATGCCGCAGCATCACATGCTTGGTACGGGTCGCGGCGTGCAGCAGCTGATCGATCGTGCCGACCACCACCGGCATGAGCATGCCGCGCTTAGGTCCGAGGAACCACTCCGCCGGTGCATGCTCCGGGCGTTCCCACCGGCCACCGTCCGAGACGGCATACTCGTCGTCGCAACCAAACTCGTCCACCCCGGCAAAATGGACACACTGCTGCATCTCGTTCCAGCGCCGGTTGAACATGCGCTTGCCGTGCAGAAGACCCACCGGCAGACCGGTGTCAACGGCACCCGCCCACTCCACAACCCGCTCGAACATCGGATCGCTGGTCGCCTGCGTAGGCATCCCGACGAAGACACCGTCGCAGCCGAAACGGCGACCAAGCACCTCCGCCGCCGCCAACGCGACTTCCGTCTTGCCTTCCCCCATCGGCGCCTCGACGATCAGCAAACCCGGCCCCGGCATCCCCTCCGCCAGTTCGACACCTGCCACCTGAAGAGGCCGCGACGGCTTCCCGAACCGCGCCGCCACCAAATCCTCCACATGCTGATACGGCGCCGCGCCCCATCCGCCCCGCAGCTCCAGCACATCCCACGCCGCCAGGGCACGCCGCCGTGCTGCCTCCATGGACACCTCACCGAGAACGTCCACACCAGCGAACGGCATCCCGCTGGCAATCCAGTCAGCCATGATGACCAACCCAGACAAACTGAGCTGCTGACCCCGACGTGGCGCGACGACAGCACCCAACTCCGTCAGATCGACTTTCAGCTCATCGGCCACCGCCTGCACCAACGCGGCCTGAGCCACCCGCCAGCTCTCCCCTCGGCCCTGGGCATTACCGAGCCGCCGACCAGCCAACAATTTCTCGGCGTCCGGCACCAAACCATGATGTCCCGCGACCAAAGGCCACACCCACGCCACCGTCGAAGCACTCCAGCCGAACGCAGGCAGAACCGACCGGAGAAGAAACGCACCCGCAACCGAGTGGTGCCACCGCGCCGACTCCGCATCAAGCCTGCGCCAATCAAGCCCGACGGCACGAACTTTCCGCGCCAACCCATCAACCTTCGCCTGAAACGCAGGCGTCGCCTTACCAACATCATGAAGTCCTGCTACAAGCGCAAAGAACGTCCTCCCCGCACCACCTGACACCGCATTCAACCAACTCCTCGTACCAGGAGCCAGATACCGATCCCACAGCAACTCGGCCACAGCCGCCGTATCCAGCAGATGCTGCAACAGCAGATTCGGCCGCCCACCAGCATCCGACTTACCCCACCACACTCCCAAGGCGGGTGACCGGTCCAAGGACATGCGGGAGACTGTAGAAGCGGCCACCGACAAACCCAGCACACAAAGCAGCCTCCAGTCGGATCCCCGACAGCCACAAGAGAGGATTCGTTGACACCCGCCACACCCACATCGCGACAGACCAGGCCGAACCAAGTGATTGAAACGGCCACTCGGCTGACCTAAACGCCCAGGTCAGCAAGGGTCGTCCCCGCACGCGCGGGGGTCACCCCAGCCACCGCACCCGCTTGTGGCCGTCCGGGACGTCGTCCCCGCACGCGCGGGGGTCACCCGGTCGGGCGTCCGGTATGAGCCGCACTGTGCTGGTCGTCCCCGCACGCGCGGGGGTCACCCTGGACGGCCGGAGCCGTGCTATCGCCGGACTGTGTCGTCCCCGCACGCGCGGGGGTCACCCCAGGCCACCACCGCGGCGGCTGCGTCCGGTGCCGTCGTCCCCGCACGCGCGGGGGTCACCCGCTACGGCGGTGCTCGAACACGTCCGGGCAGTCGTCGTCCCCGCACGCGCGGGGGTCACCCGCGTGTTCCTAGCTGGTGCTGCGCTGCTTGGTGGTCGTCCCCGCACGCGCGGGGGTCACCCCTTGTCGGCGCCGAACGCGTCAGCGAGCGCGTCGTCGTCCCCGCACGCGCGGGGGTCACCCCTCCCACGCCTTTCGGCACCGGTTTCTGAGACCGTCGTCCCCGCACGCGCGGGGGTCACCCGCGGAGCATCAGCAGCATCGCCTGGCCCGGAGTGTCGTCCCCGCACGCGCGGGGGTCACCCGGTCGGCCGGGCCGGCGACGCCCAGCACCCCGAGTCGTCCCCGCACGCGCGGGGGTCACCCTCGGTCACGATCGCGGTGTAGGGCGCTTCGACGTCGTCCCCGCACGCGCGGGGGTCACCCGTGGTTCGCCGTCGCCAACAGCACGCTCGCCGGGTCGTCCCCGCACGCGCGGGGGTCACCCGCCGAGCCCACCGATCGGCAGCACCTCGTCCGGGTCGTCCCCGCACGCGCGGGGGTCACCCACGGTCAGATGGGCGAGCTGGTGGCACTCGTCGGTCGTCCCCGCACGCGCGGGGGTCACCCGTCCCCCTGATGATGAGTGTGGCGAGTGCTCCCGTCGTCCCCGCACGCGCGGGGGTCACCCTCCTGACTGTCCTCGCGGGCCGCAGCGAACCGTGTCGTCCCCGCACGCGCGGGGGTCACCCCCCGGAGGCGCGGGAGCCGCGCCGATACCTGGGGTCGTCCCCGCACGCGCGGGGGTCACCCGCGCTCGTCGCCGTCGCCGACGGATGGCGAACGGTCGTCCCCGCACGCGCGGGGGTCACCCGGCCGCCTACATGCGCGGCCGGCGCGCCGTCGCGTCGTCCCCGCACGCGCGGGGGTCACCCGCGGAGCCGTCTATGACTGCCACCCTTGCCATTGTCGTCCCCGCACGCGCGGGGGTCACCCTGACCGCCACCAGCCCCCTCATCCCGGCCCCCAGTCGTCCCCGCACGCGCGGGGGTCACCCGCACGGTGGAGATGACTCGTCCGCTCACTGGTGGTCGTCCCCGCACGCGCGGGGGTCACCCTCCGCCAGGGCGGACGTAGGCGAACCGTCTGCGGTCGTCCCCGCACGCGCGGGAGTCACCCGCTTCTCCCGCCGTCCTGCCCGGCGCTGTACAAGTCGTCCCCGCACGCGCGGGGGTCACCCGATCACCACCGGCCCCGCCATCGCCGCCCTGCTGTCGTCCCCGCACGCGCGGGGGTCACCCGCTGGTACGACGATGAGGACCGGGCTGGGCGGTGTCGTCCCCGCACGCGCGGGGGTCACCCGGTCACCGCGCCGGCCCGCTCGTACGAGTACAGGTCGTCCCCGCACGCGCGGGGGTCACCCGATCGCCCCCAGCAGGGTGCGCGGGTCGAACGCGTCGTCCCCGCACGCGCGGGGGTCACCCGTGCCGCCACCCGGTGCGGGTGCGTTGTCCGGCGTCGTCCCCGCACGCGCGGGGGTCACCCGCTCATGGTCGCCGAGGTCCTCTGACCCGAGAAGTCGTCCCCGCACGCGCGGGGGTCACCCCGCCGTAGGCGTCAGCAACGGCTCCATCGGGCCGTCGTCCTCGCACGCGCGGGGGTCACCCGCAGACCTACACCCTCGGGGCCGGTGCGCTGTCGTCGTCCCCGCACGCGCGGGGGTCACCCTACCTGCGGGTTGAGAGTGACCGCCGGAGTCGAGTCGTCCCCGCACGCGCGGGGGTCACCCGGTGGAGGCCGCCGGTTCGAAACCGGCCAGCCGGTCGTCCCCGCACGCGCGGGGGTCACCCGCGCTCGTTCCTTCGCCACGGGCGTATCCAATCGTCGTCCCCGCACGCGCGGGGGTCACCCGACCGACCCTAAGGACGGTTCGGTCAGGCTTCTGTCGTCCCCGCACGCGCGGGGGTCACCCCTCGCGCACGCCGGACAGTGAGCTGCGCATGAGGTCGTCCCCGCACGCGCGGGGGTCACCCCAACTTCGCCTCGGCCTGTTCGGTGACGGTGGCGTCGTCCCCGCACGCGCGGGGTCACCCGCACGAACGTGGCGGCGGCTAGCCCCGTGGCAAGTCGTCCCCGCACGCGCGGGGGGCACCCGGGGTGATTCGACCAGGTTGTTTCGGTACTAGCGCACCAACTTTTCTTGGCCCCACCTGCGGGAATCCAACTTTTCCTGGCCCCACACGAACGTCGACGTTGGTGCCCGACACCGGCCGATGGCAGCTCGGATTTGCTGCCGCGTGGCTGCCGCTCCTCGGCCGTAGACGCGCCTGCGGTGCGGGTCGGCTTGCCGCCGCACCAGGCGGCGGGGCAGGCGCGGGTCGAGCTGGCCGGCTGGCTGCGGCCGGGGCGCTCTGCGAGGTGGGGCCAGATCAACATGCCAAGAGGCGTCCGCCGATGCCACTGGTCCCAGAAAGAGTTGGAACGGTGGGGCCAGAACAGGTTCATACGGACACCCGGGGTGAGCGGCCGTACGGTTCAGAGCGCCGTCGTCGTCCCCGCACGCGCGGGGGTCACTCTGGCACCCGCAGGCACCCGGCGCGGACACCAGCTCGTCGTACCCGCACGCGCGGGGATCACCCGACGCCTAAGTACGCGCCCTGCCCGGCGTGTGGGTCGTCCCCGTATGCGCCGGGCGGTCACCCCGTCCACGGCCGACGCGTTCACCCTGGACCCGTCGTCTCCGCACGCGTGGGGTCACCCATCGGGGCCACAACGCCAACCGGAAGATCAAATGCCGTTGGAGTAGTAAGGCCACAAGGATCTGGACCAGCCTTATATCCGGACGGCCAGTGAGCCCGGTGTGAGCCCGGACGTTCAAGCATCCGGCACTACTGATCATCATAGACCGGGATCCGCAGAGGCATCTAGCTGGATAGATAGATGCCCCTGCGGATCGACAAACACCCGGAATCACAAACCGCATTCAACTTCTAATCCCAAGGCCGCAGGTTCGAATCCTGCCGGGCGCACCTCTGTTCGCACTGCTCAGCGGCTTGCCGCCGCCCCTCGGTCCCCCGCTCACCCGGCAACCCGCTGTCCGACCTACGCCGCTGGCGCCAAGGCCGAGGCAGACCTGACCCACCCCGTGAACGCAGCCGGCCGGACGCTGGCGACCACCACCGGCGCCCTGAGACGCTACCGGTGGGTGAACGATGCCGGGGAGTTCTGCGTCCAGGTCCGGGAGGGCAACGGGAGGGAGTGCCGATGAGGCCGCCGGTGCGCAGATCGCTGGAGGACGACCCGTCATCGGGCATCGACGTCAGGCGGGTCCGAGCCGTGCTGAGCATGGGCGGTGTGCCATGGCAGGACCTGGATGATGCGATGCAGCAGGTCCGGCTCAAGCTCCTGGAGCAATCGTCGGCGGAGACGATAAACAACTCAGCCGCCTGGACGGCTGTCGTCGCGTCGCGGGTCGCCGTCGACTGGCACCGTCGTCGGCGGCGCCATGAACAGCTACGCCAGCGGCTCGTGGCGCTTCGGGCGCCTGCCGTCGCCGACACGCTGCCCGACCCGGACCGCGATCTCGCGATGGTGGTGGCCGGGGAACTCGATGAGCTTCCAGCGGACCAGCGCCAACTTCTGGTGCTGCGGTTCTATGTCGATTTGACCGTGCCGCAGATCGCCGACGTGCTCGGCATCGCGTCGGGAACGGTGAAGAGTCGGCTGCATGCGGCGGTCGGTCGGATGCGGGCCAGGTTGAGCGCGAAGGGAGTGGTGTGAGATGTCTCGGGTGGAGAGCGGTGGCAACTCCCATCGCGACGATGCGCTGATGTCCGCCGTCACCGGCGAGCAGCCGGCTGATGCGATTGCGGGCACCGACGAACTGGCCGAGGCGACGGCAGCCGTGAACGCGTTACGGCGTGGCATGGCAGCACTCGGCACCGAACTCGCTGCGGCGACGCCCGCCGGGGTGGCGGACTCGCGTACCCCGCTCATTGCGGCCCCGACGAACCACGGGCCCGACCGGCCTCCGGCCAGGCGGATGTCGACACGGTCATGGGTGCTCGCCACCGCGGCGGGGGTCCTGGGTGTGGCTCTGGTCGGCGGCTACGCGCTGAGGGCGTCCGACCCGGCTGACACGTCGGCGAGCCGGAGCCTTCCGGGTGTCGTGGCGTGCGCCGAAACCATCGCGGTGGGAAGTGTGGCGTCGGTGAGCCGTACGGGCGACCGGTTCACGGTGACGCTTGACTCGGTGCGCTACCTGAAGCCGGAGAACGGGCCGGAAGTCCTCACGGTCGGTGATGCAGAGTTGGCCGTCGGTGGATCGAGCACTGAACCGGTCACGGGTCAGCCAGCCCTGGTAGTGGTTCACGACGCGGCCAAGGGCGATGTCGACCTCGTCACCGGCGCGGACATCGACTCGGAGTGGGCCTGGATGGCGCAAGCGCTGCCCGACTCACGTTCGATCGATTCGACGGACTGCGCCGACGAGTGAGTGGCGGCGCAGTGTCCTGCACTGCGCCGCCGCCGTCGCTCAGTCGATCTGAGCTGACTGGTAGAGCGAGACCGGGTTGGCGGCCCTGTCGACGTCGGACGGGAACACGGAATCCTGCGACTCAGGCGCGGCGACGGCCCTCTTCCACTCGGCCACTACCGCTTCCGCAGCGGCGCCGGACGGAACCTCGACCGGGGTGAAGTTGGACGGTACGACATGCCAGCCGTCCTTGCCCGACAGGCGCGACGCGAGAATGTAGGTCTTGCCCGGCTCCAGCGGGGTGGCACCGTCGAAGACGACGCGTTCCCGGCTGATCGGGTCGTCGCCACCTTCTTGAACGACCCGGACATGGCCACTGACGCTGCCCTGAAGCGTCGCCTTGACCGTTACCTCGAAAGGCGTACAGAGAAAATCATCGGAGTCGCGCTCCGCCGAATCCTGGGAGTCGATGGAAGCGACGAAGATGTCGTCGGCCCACCCTGCGGCTAATCGCGGAGTGTCGAGACTGACGGCGTACGTGGCATGGATGGCAGTCGTCTCGTAGGGAACGGTGAACCATGCCCCAGCGGCAACTGCGGCGACCGCTAGTGCGACTGCGGAGTACTTCTTCGCCTTAGCCACGGAACTTACCCCCAGATCTCTCTGTACTTGTTGATGTCCAGCGACGCCGGGGCGGTGGTGGTCCGATTGTCGGAGCAGTGCATCAGCGCTGTCCGGTTGTCGAAGTGGCCGAGGCGTAACGCGTGTCCGATTTCATGGCCGATCACACCGCGCCGGTTTGCCCAGCTGTAGTTCGTCAGGAAGTGGAGGTTCAAATAAATGTCGTCCTGGCCGGCCGACGACTGCCAGTAGCCGGACCAGGTGACCGTGCTCCGGGTGACATCGCTGATGTGCAGGTCGTTGACGGTGGTGGCGGTATCCGGCGCGATGTTGACCCGCCCGAGCCTGTTCCACAGGTCGCGGGCCTCCGTGAACTCCCCGGTGTACCTGCTCGATCGGGTGTATCGGATCTCGCGACCATCGACCGACCCGCTGGTCAAGCCTTCGTTGGAGCAGCCGTCCGCGGCCTGGGCCGGGGCAGCCGGAACGGCGACGCCAGCGGCTATCAGGCCCAGCACGACCAGCGCCTTTCCTAGCCGTTTTGGCGCATGCGGTACTGTCACTGTCTGTACTCCTCTGCTGGAGTTCGCCCCAAAGGGTGGAATTGAGCAAGGTGAAGCCACGCAGCAGTCCGAAGAGTTCGGAGGCATGCGATTATTGCCAGTAAAGAAGGCTGAAAGAAGCCGAGCTGGCGCTAAATGGACGACGCCTGGCAGTTAGTGCGCACCATCAACCGGTACACGGGACCATGGTTCCCGCCGGCAGGTGCGGTGCGATGCGGTGCGTTTAGCTGGAACGCAGGTCGGCTAGCCGCACTTTTCGGCATATTTGCCTGATCCGAGCGTCACGAAAATACACCAACTCGATGCGCATGCGAAAACCCCCGTGATCGTCAAGCGCGCTATCGTTGCCGAGAATTCAGGCGACATACGTCAATGCCTTGAATTGATCGTCAGAGTATCACGAGCGACCGAACAGCACCAGCAGGGCCTCTGCAAAACGTAAGCCCTGGTCACGCCGGCGCCCACCAACCACCCGACACCGAACACGAGTTCGCACCTCGGCCGCAAGATCATGCCCGATCCGGGATCGAGTGGTATCCAAGCGCCGCGATAGCCACTCGATCCCGGATCGAGCGACGCAGCGTCCCGACGAGGATGATCAGCCAGGCAGATCATCGCGAGTGCTTTCCACGGGAGCAGCCCAGATAGGTGCAGACCTCGCGCACCCTCCACATGTCCTGCTCGTCGGCACCTCTGGTGTCCTGTGTCCACTTCGCCACCATTCGCTCTCCGCACTCGGGGCAGTGGACCGGCACGTGCTGCGCCCTCTGGCTGGCGTTGAATCGGCGCTGCAAGCTCATCTCCCCGATCGTGCCTGAGAAGCCGCTGCGACTCTCACTCAGCGCTGGATGCCGACGACGCAGGTGCCGGCGGGTCAGCACAGCCTGAGGGACTGGCGGTGCGACTTGGCGAGTCGACAGTCACAGGTCGATGCGCTGCTCGGCCGTACTGATGTGTCGGGTTCACCGAAGCGGCGTGTGGCATGCGCCGGCTCGGCCGGGACGCCGAGCGCGGCGGACCTGACGACGCAGAGGCCCCGCACGCAACCGGGCAGCGCCCGATAGACGGCGCCGAAGTGCGCCCCGGTCGACTCTCCGACCATGGGTGGTGACCGTAGCAACTGGACACCGAGCGTCGCGCAGGCCGAGTCGCTGACCAGGCATTTTGATCTCGAATCGCGAGATTAGACACTGTGTGTATAGCCTGTGTGTATAGCGGCCCGACCATCGTCGAACTCCGGCGGCCACGGGAGGACCGCGAGAGACGGAGGCTGTGACGTGAGACGACAGACGCTGACCGGTACGGCGGCCGCCGCGCTGGCGACCGTGGTGGCGCTCGGCATCACACCCGCCCAGGCGAACCCACGGACCGAGGCACCGGCCGCCGGAACGGGCATCGCGTGGGAGCCGTGCGCCGACGAGCCGGCGGCGGAGTGCGGCAGCGTGACCGTACCCGTCGAGTGGTCCGAACCGGACGGGCCGACGATCGACATCGCGCTGGCCCGTCGTACCGCCACGGATCCGGCCGCGCGGATCGGCACGATCCTCACCAACCCCGGCGGACCGGGTGCCTCGGGGGTGCAGGACGCCATCCTGGGCGGCATCGGCGGCAGCTTCAGTGACGAGGTACGCCGCCGCTTCGACGTGGTCGGCTTCGATCCCCGAGGCGTGGGCGGCAGCGACCCGATCCGGTGTCAGGTGCCGGAGGGCCCGGAGCCGAAGCTGTTCCCCACCACCGCCGAGGAGTTCGACGGCCTGCGCGCCTGGACCCGGGCGTACGGCGAGAGCTGCCGGGAGCACAGCGGCCCGCACGTGGACTTCCTCGACAGCCGCACCGTGGCGCGTGACATGGACGCCATCCGGGCCGCGCTCGGCGAGAAGAAGCTGACCTTCTACGGCAACTCGTACGCCACGATGATGGGACAGCAGTACGCCACGCTGTTCCCGCAGCGGGTGCGGGCGATGGTGCTCGACAGCACGATGGACCACAGCGCGGCCACCACCTGGGAGTTCCTGCGCAGCGAGACGAAGGCGACGCAGGACAGCTTCGACAGGTACGTCGAGTGGTGCCGCACCTCGACCGAGTGTGCGCTGCACGGCCAGGACGCCCGCACGGTCTTCCGGGACCTGTACGCCAAGGCCGAACGCGGTGAGCTGGTCGACCCGGGCAGCTCGCGGACGATGAGCCCGACCGATCTGCTGGATGACATCCAGTGGACGTTCCTCGGCCCGTACTGGACGCAACTGTCGGAGCGACTGGCCGGCCTGTCGGCGGGCGAGCCCGGCGCCACGACGGACGCCGCCCGCCCCACCACGGCCCGGACGGCGACGACGGAGCAGGAGCCGGTCGAGGATCCGAGCCTCGCCATCTTCTGCCAGGACTGGAGGTTGCCGGTGCGGGACGTCGACCAACTGCGGGCGTACCAGGACCGGCTGGCCCGGGTGGCACCGGAGATGAAGCTCAACCTCCAGGCGTGGGGCTCGACGATGGCCTGCCTGGGCTGGCCGACCGAGGTCCGCAACCCGCAGGCGCCGCTGCGGTGGAAGGGAGTGCCGCCGGTGCTGGTGCTCAACAGTCGGTACGACCCGGTCACTCCGCACGAGTGGGCTCGGAACGTGGCGCGTCAGTCGGGTGCGACCCTGCTGACCTACGAGGGTGCGGGGCACGGGGTCTACTCGTTCGGCAGCGACTGCGTCGGTGACGCCACCACGCGGTACCTGATCCACGTCAAGACGCCGCCGCAGGGCACCCGGTGCCCGGCCGTGGAGCAGTGACCGGCGTCTTGACCTGAATCGGACGTGAGGTTCTACGTTCCTCATCCATCCGTTCTGCACTCGGAGGAGGACCCATGACGACGGAACAGCTCTCCGACGCCGAGCTCGCCGCGCAGCCCGCCGCCTACTGGACGGGCGTCGCGTACAAGTCCCTGATCTCGTTCACCCGTGCCCGGCACGTCGAGCTCGGCTTCACGCCGCCACAGTTCTGGCTGCTGCGCAACCTCTCCGTGCACGACCTGCGGCCGGACGGCAGCGGGATGACGGTGCCCGAACTCGAACAGGCGATGAGTTCGTACCTGCCTCCCGAGGACGATCTGGACGCCGAGGCGAGAGTGTTGCAGGAGCGCGGGTGGCTGACCCGGGACGGTGACGGACGGCTGTGGATCACCGAGGCGGGCGAGGCGGCGCGCGTCAGCCTCAAGCAGCACGCACCGTCGATCCGGGCCCGCATCCACCAGGGCATCGACGACGCGGACTACGTGACGGCCCTCAAGGTGCTCCGGCAGTTGATCCGGAACACCGGCGGCGCGGTGGACTGACAGCCACGTCGTAGGGTTGCCGCCGTGGGACTGGTGAACACGTCGCGTTCCTCGGACTCACCGTGGATCTCCTCGGTGTGGACCGGTCACAGCACCCAGGTCTCGCAGATGACCTCCGTCGCCAGCGAGACCTGGGGGCTGGTGTTCTGGCAGTCCGGGGGTACGCCGTTCGCGGCGGTCGTCGGCCCGGAGGACCGCACCGACTCGGCACCCGTACCGCAGGACGCCCGATTCGTCGGTGTCCAGTTCGCGGTCGGCACCGTGCTGCGGGCGGCACCCACGTCGACGCTGCTGAACTCGGGGATCGCACTGCCCGACACCACCTCCGGGCGGTTCTGGCTCGACGGCGAACGCTGGCACACGCCGCGTGTCGACGACGACGCCGAGGCCCTGGTGGCGCGGCTCGTCCGCAGCGGCGTCATCGTCCGGGACCCGCTGGTGCAGGAGGCGGTGGCCGGGCGGCTGCCGGCCACCGCGAGTCGGACCGTGGAGCGACGGTTCCGGGCCGCCACCGGCCTCACCCGGGGCACCGTCGCGCAGATCGGACGCGTCCGGGCCGCCGCGGAGCTGCTGTCGGCGGGCGCGCAGGTCAGCACCGTCGTGGACCGGCTCGGCTACTACGACGAGCCGCACCTCGCGCGGGCGTTGCGACGGTACGTGGGGCGTACCGCCGGTCAGCTCCGCAGCGGTGCCGGCGGCGCGATCGCATTGCCCGAGCCAGGTCGCGTCTCGGCGCCCGGTGGCGCGCGTCGGTGATCGAAGGGTGCAACCCTTTCTTCAGGATCTCCCGGGTGACGATGGCCGGCAGGTACTGACCCCGGCCCCCGCACCGTGCGCGCCACTCGGACGGCGTCCACGGACCGCCGGACCCTAGCGGACGACGTCGTAGACGGCCTTGAGCACACCGTTGCCGTAGGCGGCGGACTCGCGCAGCGCCAGCCGCTGCTCCCGCTGCTCGCGCCGGGGGAACACGCTCTTGCCGTCGCCGAGCAAGACCGGAAAGACCAGGAGGTTGTACCGGTCGACCAGGCCCGCCTCGGCCAGCCTGCGCGCGAGTTCCGCGCTGCCGTGAACGAAGATCGCCCCGCCCTCGGTCTCCTTGAGCGCGGCGACGTCGTCCGTGGACCGCAGGATGTGCTGGTCACCCCAGTCGCCGACCAGCGCGTCCGCACCGAGCGTCGACGACACCACGTACTTCGGCAACTCGCGGTAGGCCGCGTGGTCCTCGGACTGCGGCCAGATCGGTGCGAACGCCTCGTAGCTGCGGCGTCCGAACATCAGCGCGCCGGTCTCCGCGAGTTCCTCACCCTTGAGCGAGTACGCCTCGGGGTCGAACGCCGTCCGGAACACCCATCCCCCAGCGGGGTGCCCTTCGACAGTCCCGCCAGGCGAGTCGACGATCCCGTCGATCGAGATGAATCCGGTCCACACAAGTTCGCGCGTCACCACAGTCTCCGCTTCGGTCCTCGTACCCTGCACCTCGGCCCGAAGGTCCATCACCCCGCGCCACACCAGGGACGCTATCGCCCCCACCCCCACCGGTCTTGTACGAAACCGACACCACCCCCGGACGGCCGACGCCCACCCGACGGACCGAACCCACCAGAGTTGACCAAGGAGTTCGCGCCGTCCGTCCTCTTCCTTTGCGACCCAAACTTCTTGATCAATATTCCGAACCTGTCGGGCGAGTGCCGGGGCGGTGGTGTGCTTGTGATCCCGGTGAGGGTGGGTAGTTCTGTTGTCGCTCCGACGACAACAGAACTACCCACCGCCCTACACCGGGGCCGACCGTCCCCGATCCGCTAGCCATGAACTGAACGAGTGCAGGCACAGAGCTGGACAGGCACAGAGTTGCCGGCAGGTGCCGAGCTGACAGGGGCGGACGCAGGGCCGGGCAGGCGCAGGGCCGGGCAGGCGCAGGGCCGGGCAGACGCAGGGCCGGGCAGACGATCCGACGCCCCGGCCCCTCCCCAGTCAGGGCGGCACTCCCCAACAGACCGTCCCCGTGCGGGCGACGCACCCCCTGCGGGCTGGGCTATGGAGTTGACCAAGGAGTTTGCGCCCTCAGACCTGCCTCTCCGAGACCAAAACTTCTTGATCAACGCGAGCGTCAGCGTGTGGGCGGTGTGCTTGCGCGTAGGCGGGGCAAGATCCGCGCAACTTCAGCGATATTGCTGTCTCCGAGGGCGCCTGAGGCAGCAGTATCCATGAAGTTGTGCGGATCATGATGAGCCGCGTGGGGTGTGCGGACATGTGCACACCATCGAACGGCCCCCGGGCAACACGAACGGGCCCGGGCAGCCCACCGTGGACGGGTGGGCTGCCCGGGGTGGCGTCGGGGCGCCGTTCGCCCGGGGACGCGGGCGGGGATCAGCCGAGCCGGCAGGACGTGCTGCCGGCGGGGATCAGCCGAGCCGGCAGGACGTGCTGCCGGCGGGACTCAGCCGAGCCGGCAGGACGTGCTGCCGGCGGGACTCAGCCGAGCCGGCAGGACGTGCTGCCGGCGGGACTCAGCCGATCTGGCAGGACGTGCTGCCGGCGGGACTCAGCCGAGCCGGCAGGACGTGCTGCCGGCGGGACTCAGCCGATCTGGCAGGACGTGTTGTTGAGGCGGAAGTCGCCGGGGCGGTCGTTGGTGCCGGAGTAGGTCGCCTGGAGGCCGAAGGTGGCCGTGCCGTTGGTCGGCAGGCTGCCGTTCCAGGACACGTTGCGCGCGGTCACGGTCCGGCCGGACTGGGTCACCTGGGCGTTCCAGGCGTTGGTGACCTGCTGGTTACCGGGGAACGACCAGGTCAGCGTCCAACTGCTCAGGGCCGACCCACGGTTGGTGACGCGTACGTCGGCGGTGAAGCCGTTGCTCCACTGGTTGGCCGTCCAGCTCACCGTGCAGGCGGCCGGGCCGGTCGTGGGGGGCGGCGTGGTGGGCGGCGGCGTCGTCGGAGGGGGCGTGGTGGGGGGCGGCGTGGTGCCGTCGCGGGGCGGGAAGCGCAGCACCCGGTCGTCGGTGGACGCCGGGGTGCCCCGGCCGTCGCGGTTGCTGGTGGTGACCCAGAGCCAGCCGTCGGGGCCGTACTCGACGGTGCGCAGGCGTCCGTAGGCGCCGAGCAGTTCGGCGGTGGGGGTGCCGACGCCGCCGGAGCCGTTCAGCGGCACGTTCCACAGCCGGGTGCCGCGCAGGCCCGCCACGAAGAGCCGGTTCCCGGCGATGGTGACGCCGCTCGGTGACGCCTCGGCCGGGGTCCAGACGAGCAGGGGGTCACGGAACCGGGGGTCGTTGGCCCGGCCCTCGACCGTGGGCCAGCCGTAGTTGCCGCCCGCGACGATCAGGTTGACCTCGTCCCAGGTGTTCTGACCGAACTCGCTGGCATATAGTCGGCCTTGGGCGTCCCAGGCAAGACCCTGCACGTGGCGGTGGCCGAGGCTGTAGACGGGTGACCCGGCCGTCGGGTTGTCCGACGGGACGGTGCCGTCCGGCCGGATACGCAGGATCTTGCCGTTGCGGCTCTGCGGGTTCTGGGCCGTGGCGGTCTGTCCGGCGTCTCCCACTCCGACATAGAGCATGCCGTCCGGCCCGAAGGCGATCCGGCCTCCGTTGTGGATCGACGCCCGGGTCAGCCCGGTGAGGATCGGTTGCTGGTCCTGCACGGCGGTGAGTCGGAACCGGGAGATGCGGTTGTCGGTCGCGGTGGTGAAGTAGACGTAGATCCAGCCGTCCTGTGCGTAGGTCGGCGAGACGGCGAGGCCGAGCAGACCACCCTCGCTGGTCGCGGTCACCCCGGAGATCGTGACGACGGGTACGGGCTGCTGGCCGGGACGGACCCGGACCACCTGGCCGGTGGGACGTTGGGCGACCAGGGCGCTGCCGTCGGGCAGGAAGTCCATGCCCCACGGCACCTGGAGCCCGGTGGCGACCGTTTCCGGGCGGGTGAAGTCGAAGTCGCCGACGGCGAGCAGCCCGGGGGCTCCGGCGGCGACGGCGGACGGGCGTTCGACGGCGGGTACCGCGCCGGCGAGACCACCGACACCGACGGCACCGGCGACCAGCCCGGCGGTGAGTACGGCCCCGACCGTGAGTCGGATTTTCATGCCACCTCCCGAAATAGAGATGTTTATCAATGTAACATGAGCGAATTCTCGACACGCGCGAATCGCGCCACGCACAATGCGGCGGAGGAAGAAAACGCGGGAATCATTCGCATTTCTGCCACGGGCCATCGCCCGACTACGGTAGGGAGTCAGGCGATCCGGACCACGGCTCGCCGGTCGAGGTAACGGGCCGCCCACGCGGCGGCGACAGTCTCGACACGCTCGGTCACCTAGGTCGCCGTCACATGCTATTCTCCGGCGTCGATCTCCGCAGCGCGGACCCGGATCGGGTCGATTGTCGCAAAGGACGCCCTCCCCCGATGTCGGCCCACACCGCTTCGATCACGCCAACCGCTTCGGTGGAGCGCCCGGCCACCGGTGCGTTCACGCTGATCTTCACCCGGTTACCGGCGTTGCTACGACTCTCCTGCGGCCTTTTCGTCGCGGTGGTGGCGCTCTCCGTCCGTACCCCTCCGGTCCGGGTGGAGTTGTTGATCCCGGCCGTGGCGGTGCTGACCGCCTGGGCCGGCTGGTATTCGCTGCGCGCCTTCCGGCACGGCATCGGCCCCGCCGTGGTCACCGGGGACGTGGCCCTGACCACCGCCGCGTGCCTGGCGATGCCGGTCCTGGTCGCGCCGGAGGTGCTGCCCGGCGAGGCGAGCTGGATCGCGGTCCTGGCCAGCACCACGGTCATCAACGCCCAGGCGACCGCCCCGGCACGCTGGTCGATCGCCGCCGGCCTGCTGGTCACCGCGAGCTACGCGACCGGCGCATACGCGACCGGGGACCCCGTCGAGGCCAGCGCCCACGCCGCGACACTGCTGGCACAGGTCGCCTGCACGGCGATGATGACCGCGGTGATGCGTCGCCGGATGGCCCGCGCCGACGCCGAGTTCGTGACGAGTCAGAAGGCCACCCGGGAGGCGTTCCTCGCGCGTACCGCCCGGGAGTCGGAACGGCAGCAGAACCGCGACCTGCACGACACCGTCCTGGCGACGTTGACCATGGTGGGACAGGGCGCGGTGCCCGGTCCGTCGCCGGCGCTGCGCGAGCGGTGCGACAGCGACCTGCGTACCCTCGCCGCCCTTGCGGAAGCCCGGTCGGTGCCGGTGGGCGGCACGGCCCGGGTGGACGAACGGCTGCGGGCGGTCTTCGCCCGGCTGCCCGGCCTGCCGGTCAACGCCGACCTGCCGCCGTGCCCGGCACCGGCACCGGTCGCCGAGGCGCTCGCGGAGAGCACCCACGCCGCGCTGACCAACGTGCTCCGGCACGCGCCCGGCGCCGCCACCACCGTGCGGCTGCGGCGCATCACCGGCACCGTCGCGGTCGAGGTGGTCGACGACGGTCCCGGCTTCGACCCGGCCACCGTCCCGGCGCACCGGTACGGCCTGCGCGAGTCGATCCACGGCCGGATGGCCGCGATCGGCGGGCGGTCCGAGGTGGACTCCGCCCCCGGTCGCGGCACCCGGATCCGGTTGGAGTGGTCGGATGTCGGCTGAGGCGGGGACGGCACCCGGGGCGGTGGTGCGGCCGGTGGCGCGTACCACCGGGGTGGTCGACGGTGTCGACGCCGGCCGGGCGGCGGCTGCGGTGGCGCGCATCTCCGACCGGGGAGCCCGGGTCGTCGCGGTGACCATCGCGCTGGTCTGGCACCTGGTGATCGGGCTGCCGGCGGTGCTCTCCGCCTGGTCCGAGCTGGCGGTGCCGCAGGTGGTGCTCGGCGGCTGGCTGCTGGTGACGGCGGTCGGGGTGGTCGCCGGCGTGCGCCTGCTGCACGACCGCCCGCTGCCGGCGGCGCCGACGGCCGGGCTGCTGCTGGCGGTGGACGTGGTGGTCTTCGCCGCGGCCGGTCGGGCGCAGTTGTTCAGTCCCGCCAACTGGGTCTGGGGCACGCTCGCCTGGTTCTTCCTGGTGGTGCTCTGGGGGCAGCGGGTGCGCTGGCTGCTCGTCCTGCTGGTGGCGCACGCGGCGATCGCGATGTCCGCCGTCGCGCTGTACGGCGCAACCGGCGCGGCGGACCTGGCCCGCTCCACGATGGCCCTGTACGGCACCTCCTCGCTGCCGGCAGCGGTCTTCGTCGGCGCGGTGGCCCTGTCTCTGCTCTCCCGCGAGCGGGCCGCCACGGTCGCGACCACGAACGCGATGATGGCCGAGCGGGAGGCCGCCGAGCACGCCCGGCGCGAGCGACGGGAGCGGCTGGCGCTGGCCGGTGCGGCGGCCAGCGAGGTGCTGACCGAGCTGGCGCAGGGCCGGGCCGACCCGGCCGACCCGGAGGTGCAGCGCCGCTGCGTACGGGCCGCCGGACAGTTGCGCCGGTTGATCGCCGAGTCCGACGACGTGCCGCACCCGCTGTTCCACGAACTCCGTGCCGCCGCCGACCTGGCGGAGCGTAACGGGCTGCCCATCGACCTGGTCACAATTGGTGCACCGCCACCGTTGCCGGTGCAGGTCCGCCGGAGCCTGGCCGATCCGCTCATCGCCGTCCTCGCCGAGGCACACCAGTGGGCCCGGATGACAGTCGTCGCCGGTCCCGACGAGGTGGTGGTCAGCCTGGTCACACCGGACCGGGGCGGCCCGGAGGCCACCGGGCCGCCGCCGGAGGAGAGCGACGCGCAGGTCGAGCAGGTACACGAACGGGACGGGGAGATCAGATGGACGCAGACGCGGTGGCGCCGTTGACGCCACAACGCCCCGTAGGAGTGGCCATCGTGGACGATCATCCGGTGGTCATCGACGGGGTCCGCGCCTGGCTGTCCACCGAGCCGCGACTGACCGTACTCGCCACCGGCGACGACCCCGACCAGGTGTTGCGCGCCGCGCCCGACGCCGACGTGGTCCTGCTGGACCTGCGCCTGCACGGTCGGCTGGTGCTGGACAAGCTCGCCGAGCTCTGTGCCGCCGGCCGGCGGGTGGTGGTCTATTCCGAACACTCCGACCCGCGCACCATGCTCGCCGCGCTGGACGCCGGGGCGGTGGCGTTCCTCGCCAAGCACGAGGGGCGGGAGCACTGCGTGGCGACGGTGCTGGACGCGGCGAGCGACCGCCCGTACGTTGCCCCGTCGTTGGCCGGTGCGATGGTCGGTGACCCCCGACCGGACCGGCCGGTCCTCTCCGACAAGGAGCGCGAGGCGCTGCTGCTGTGGTTCCAGTCGATGTCCAAGGCGTCGGTGGCCCGCCGGATGCGGATCAGCGAACACACCGTCAAGCAGTACGTCGACCGGGCGCGGATCAAGTACACCCGGGCCGGACGGCCGGCGGCCACCAAGGCGGCACTGCTCGCCCGGGCGATCGAGGACGGACTAGTCCGACCAGAGGAAATAGGCATCTATCGGTCGCATGCGTCGACCGATTGGCCGACCCCCTAACGGGCGTCATGACAGGGTGTGTCGGATTGGGCGAGGCTCGTGATCAGATGCCACCGCCCGCACCGGAGGTTCCGTCCCGATGCACGATGATGCGTCCCCGTTCTTCATCGCCCCGCATCGCTTCGACGCGGTGCACGACGACGCCGGCCCGGTCCTGGACCGGCGGCACGAGCTGGTGCCGGAGCCCGGCGAGCAGGTGCTCGGCCGCCACCGGCTGAACGTGGCGGGTTACCTGCTGGGCCCGTCGGACGCCTCCCGGACGTGGACGCTGCCCGCCCCGGTCACGCTCACCGTCACCGACTTCCGGATGGTCTACGTCGGTACGCGTTCGCACCTGTCCCTGGTCGGCTCCCGTTCCGGCCCAGGCGGCCAGACCCCGGGTCTGGTCAGCGGGCAGATCCGCTGGCAGTGGCCGTCCCGGTTGGAGTGGTTGCCGGGCACCGACGACGACGCGATGCGGCTGCTGGTGGTCTGCGACGCGTTGCGGACCATCCGGCAGCCGGCGCTCGGCCTGATCGGGCAGCGCGCCGAGGTGGGCGAGCTGGCTCGGCAGATCCGCCGCGCGGTGGCGGTGTTCCGGCTCACCCGACCGGAACTGGTGGACCTGTCACCGCCGGAGCGAGACGCGCTGGCCCGGGTCGCCCGCAGTACGCTGCTGGCCGGCCCGGCGCGGGTGGTGCTGCCCGGTTCCCTGCCCGTCGAGTTCCACTCCCGGGACGACTACTACCGGCCCCGGCACGCCGACCCGATGCCGTACGACGCGGCCTCCGGGCAGCGGTGAGCCTTTCGGCCTGATCCTCGGCGGGTCAGGGTTTGCGGGCCTCCCGGTCGGCGGCGTCCAGCGCGGCGGCCTCCTCCGGGGTCGGCGCGGTGCCGTCCAGGTGGGCCGGCAGCCACCAGCGGTCCTCCGGTCCGGCCGGCCGGTCCGGATACTCGCGCTGGGCCCGGTCCACCATCGCGCGGAGCCGGGCCGCCAGGTCGGCGGTCATCGCGGCGGTGTCCGGGTACGCGCCGGGCAGCATCGGCTCGCCGACTTCGATGGTGATCGGGGTGTGCCGGCGGGTCAGCGTGCGTGGCCGGCCCTTGGTCCAGAGGCGCTGGCTGCCCCAGAGCGCCACCGGCAGCACCGGCACGTCGGCGTCGCGGGCCATCCGGGCGGTCCCACTCTTGAGCGCCTTGACGGTCAGGGACCGGCTCACGGTGGCCTCCGGGAAGACACCGACCGCCTCGCCGGCCCGCAAGGCGCGCACGGCGGCGGCGTACGACTCGGCACCCGCCTGCCGGTCCACCGGGATGTGCCGCATCCCGCGCATCAGCGGGCCGGACACCCGGTGCCGGAACACCGCGTCCTTGGCCATGAACCGGACCAGTCGCCGGGACTCCAGCGCCCCCAACCCGCAGAAGATGAAGTCCAGGTAGCTGACGTGGTTGCTGGCCAGCACCACGCCACCGGTGCGGGGCACGTGGTGTGCCCCCTCCACGGCCAGCTTCAGGTCGAGTACACGGAACATCGTCTTGCAGGCGGCGATCACGGGTGGGTACACGAGTTCCGGCATTCGGCAACTTTACCGTTGGTAGGTTACGCACCGGTAGGACATGGCGCGGCCCCGTCAGTCGGCGAGTTTGTGCAGGTCCAGCCGGCCTCGGGCGAAGGCGTCCACCCGACCCCAGCGGCCCGGAATGTCCAGCACCTCGATCCGGCCCATGCCCACCGGCAGCCGTGGCTCGACCGCCAGGTGACCCTCGTGCGGCTCCAGC
Organism: Micromonospora sp. NPDC049903; assembly: GCF_044460945.1. Lineage (NCBI taxonomy): Bacteria > Bacillati > Actinomycetota > Actinomycetes > Micromonosporales > Micromonosporaceae > Micromonospora > Micromonospora sp. NPDC049903. The sequence goes on along the minus strand of NZ_JBITKL010000030.1, from coordinate 24,808 downwards.
CCCAACATGGTGCGCAGCAGCAACAGCGGGGCGCCCGTCGACCACGCCTGCGGGCTGCACGCCGTCGGGTACTCCACCGGGAACTTCGTCTGCTCCCGCTGGTAGCCGCCGAACGCCTCGGGCAGCCGCCCGTCGAAGTAGCGGGCGGCGTCCAGGATGCCGTTGGCGATGACGGCCGCCTCCTCGGCGAAGCCGTACCGGCGCAGGCCCCACGCGCAGAACGAGGTGTCGAACGGCCAGACCGTGCCGTTGTGGTAGCCGATGGGGTTGTACCGCACCTCGCCCTCGGCCAGCGTGCGTACTCCCCAGCCGGAGAAGAGTCGCGGCCCGACCAGGTGGTGGGCGACCTGCTCGGCCCGGTCCTCGTCGACGATCCCGCTCCACAGCAGGTGACCGATGTTCGAGGTGAGCACGTCGCACTGCCGCCCGTCCGGGTCCAACGCCAACGCGTAGTAGCCGCCGTCGTCGACCCACCAGTCCCGGTTGAACCGCTCCTTGAGCGCCGCTGCCTCGCGCTCCAACTGGTCGGCGAACCCCGGATCGTCCCAGAACTCGCGGGCCAGCCGGGCACCACGCATCTTCGCGTCGTACGCGTACCCCTGCACCTCGCAGGTGGCCCGGGGGAACGGCGGCAGACTGCCGTCGGCGTACGAGATGGAGTCCCAGGAGTCCTTCCAGCACTGGTTCTCCAGGCCGGTGTCGGTGTTGCGGCGCTCGTACCAGATGTAGCCGTTACCGACCAGGTCGGCGTACTCGTCCATCCATCGGAACGCCCGGCGGCACTCCTGCTCCAACTCCTTGACCAGCGCCGCGTCCCCGCTCCACCGCTCGTACTCGTCGAGCAGCACCACGAACAGCGGCGTGGCGTCCACCGAGCCGTAGTACGGCGAGTGCGGCTGCTCCTCGAACGCAGCGCTCTCGCCGTACCGCATCTCGTGCAGGATCCGGCCCGGGTCCTCCTCCCGGAAGTCGTCACACCGGGTGCCCTGGAGAGCGCCGAGGATCCGCAGCGTGGTCGCGCTCAACTCGGGCGTGAACGGCAGCGTCTGCAGACAGGTCAGGATGCTGTCCCGGCCGAACATGGTCATGAACCAGGGCAGACCGGCGGCCGGCAGCGTCTGTCCGCCGAGCGAGAGCGGCGCGAATCGCAGTGCCGCCAGGTCCACGATGCACCGCCGGTACGTCGCCGCGACCCGGCCGTGCTCGCTGTTCACCTTCGGCGCCTTGGCGATCCACTCCTCCAGGTCGTGCTGGAGGGCGAGCCGCTCCGTGCCGTGCACCTGCAATCCGATCCGCAGATCCCGGTGGTCCGGGCCGAGCGCCAGCGTCTGCACGTCGATGGTGGTCTGCCACTGCTCGTTCGGCTCCAGGTGGACCGTGTACGAGAAGCCGTTGCGGTCGTACCGGGTCGGCTCGGAGGAGGAGATGACGGTCTCCCGCCGGAAGTTGCCGCGCCGGTAGCCGATGCGCAGCCGGTCCGACTCCACCTCGGCGTACGTCTCGCCCTTCTTGTTCAGGATCTCGTCCTTGACCTCGAACAGGTCGGCGAAGTCGCACGCCGCGTCCATCCGCACCTGGAGGTCCACGGCCTTCTCGTCGTGGTTGAGGATGGTGATGTTCTCCCGGAAGCTGCCCCCGACGGCACGCTCGCGGATGATCGACAGCTTCGCGTCCACGTAGTGCGTGGCCAGGCCGGGCACCAGGAAGAAGCGCGACTCGAAGTACTGGAGGTCGTCGTAGGAGAGCGAGTTCAACCGCTCACCGTTGACGGTGAGCACCCACTTGGACAGGTAGCGGGTGTCGAAGGAGAACAACCCGGTCGGCTCGGTCGGTGTCGCCTCGATGTCGCCGGTCGCCTCGCAGACCACGAAGGTGCTGCCGTCGAGGATCCGTACGGTGTGGCCGGGAGCCATCAGCGGACCCCCTTCCGGTACCGACGCGGCCCCTGCGCCTGCGGCGGCCCGGGAAAGAGCCGATCCACCTGGATCACCAGACGCGCGTCACCGGACACCGTGATGTCCCCGCGCAGCAGCGCCGCCAGCCCGTTCTCCCGGCCGGTCACCAGGTCCTCGAACAGCTCTGGGCTGGTCCCGACCACGGTGTCGGCCGCCAGGTCCTCCCGGGAGACCGTCATGTTCCCCCGGTCGATGCGCAGCAGCCAGTGGCTGGTCCGGGGTCCCTCGTGCAGATCGAAGCGCAGGGCGCCCGACGACTTCGCCAGCAGGGGCTCGTACCCCCGGTGGTCGAGGTCTTCGAAGAACCGTGTGGTCGCGTCCGACATCGCCGCACTCCTCCCGGTCGCTGTGCTCCGAAAGGCGGGTCCCCACGCTCGGCGGCGTCAACCTCGCCCGGATCGGGTGAGCCGGGGCGGGCGAGGTGGGCCGGCGCAGCTTGCGGGCAAGGCGGGTGAACAGCCTCGACGCCGGCCCCCGAGACGGGAGCCGGCGTCGCGCGGCGGAGGTCAGTTGTTCGGGTCGTCGGCGCTGATGTCGGCCAGCACCGACTGCGGCTCCCGCTCCACGGCCAGGTCACCCATGGAGACCAGACCGATCAGCCGGCCGTCCTCGATCACCGGCAGCCGCCGTACGGCGTACGTCCGCATCAGGTCGGCGGCGGCCACGGCGTCGTCGTACTGACTGACCGTGATCACGTCCTTCGAGGTGATCTGGTCGAGTCGGGTGGTGTTCGGGTCCATGTCCTGCGCGACACCCCGAACCGTGATGTCCCGGTCCGTCACGATGCCGACCACGTTGTCGCCGTCGCACACCACCACGTCCCCGATGGCGGAGTCACGCATCTCCTGCGCCGCCGCGGCGAGCGTGGCGTCGCCGTCCATGGTCACCAACCGGGTCGTCATGAAGTCTCCGACCGTTGTCATGGCGCCTCCCTCTCGGTCGTGGGGCAACCCGGTGTCTACCCCACGACCGCAGGCAGTAACGCTCAGCGCTGGGCGGCGACCAGTTCGGCGAGCTGCACGGCGTTGAGCGCGGCACCCTTGCGCAGGTTGTCGTTCGCGCAGAACAGGGCCAGCCCGTGCGGGACCGTCTCGTCGGCGCGGATCCGGCCCACGTACGTCGGGTCCTGCCCGGCCGCCTGCAACGGGGTCGGCACGTCGGAGAGCGCCACGCCCGGGGCGTCGGCGAGCAGTTCGTGGGCCCGCTGCGGGCTGATCGGCCGGGCGAACCGCGCGTTGATCTGGAGCGAGTGCCCGGTGAACACCGGCACCCGGACGCAGGTGCCGGAGACCTTCAGCTCGGGGATCTCCAGGATCTTGCGGCTCTCGTTGCGCAGCTTCTGCTCCTCGTCGGTCTCGGCGGAGCCGTCGTCGACGATCGAGCCGGCCAGCGGCAGCACGTTGAACGCGATCGGCCGGGCGAACGAGCGCGGGGCCGGGAACTCCACCGCCGCGCCGTCGAAGGTCAGACCGGAGGCGGTCTCGACCACCTTGCGGACCTGCTCGTCAAGCTCGGCCACGCCGGACAGCCCGGCACCGGACACCGCCTGGTACGTCGACACGACCAGGCTGACCAGCTCCGCCTCGGCGTGCAGCGGACGCAGCACCGGCATCGCGGCCATCGTGGTGCAGTTCGGGTTGGCGATGATGCCCTTGGGGCGGTTCGCGGCGGCGTGCGGGTTGACCTCGGCCACCACCAGCGGCACCTCCGGGTCCATCCGGAACGCCGACGAGTTGTCGATGACCACGGCCCCGGCGGCGGCGACCCGGGGCGCCAGCTCCTTGGCGGTGCCCTTGCCCGCCGAGAAGAGCACGATGTCCAGCCCCGAGTAGTCGGCGGTGGTCGCGTCCTCGACCGTGACCTCCTCGCCGCGCCACGGCAGCGTCCGCCCCGCCGACCGCGCGGAGGCGAACAACCGCACCTGCTCCGCCGGGAACTCCCGATCCGCCAACACCTGCCGCATGACGCCGCCGACCTGGCCGGTCGCGCCCACAATGCCGATCCTCATGCCCGCGAGGCTACCCAGCGGGCCGGTGGCGGCGGGAACGCTTTCCCACCGCCCGGACCCTCCGACCGCCCGATCACCGCGTGGCGTCGATCACCTCACCCAGCCCGGCCGCCACGATCTCGTCCCGGATCACCGCCGCGTCGCCCTCCACGACCAGGGTCAGCGACTCCGGGAACAGGTGGGCGGCGGCCGCCGCCGAGACCTCCGCCACGTCGGCGGCGAGCAGCGACTCGCGCAGCCGGGCGTGGTAGTCGTCCGGCAGGTCGTGCACCACCAGCGTGGTGAGCGCACCGGCGATCGCCCGGGGGCTCTGCAACTCGACCGAGAGCTGCCCGGCCCGCCAGGAGCGGGCCACCGCCAGCTCCTCCTCGGTCACCCCGCCGGCCTGGGTACGCGCGACCTCCCCGACCGCGTCCACCAGAGCCGGCGCGGTGACGGCGGTCTGCACGCCGGAGCTGACCCCGAACCGGCCGAACCGGCGCGACGAGGCGAAATCGCCCCGGATGCCGTACGTGTAACCGCGTACCTCGCGGATCAGGTGGTTCAGCCGGGACGTGAAGGCGCCACCGAGCACCGTGCCGGCCAGCGCGATCGGCACGTGGTCCGGGTGGGCCCGATGCGGCGCCGGATGCCCGAGCCGCAGCGTGGACTGCACCGAACCGGGCCGGTCGACCAGGATCACCCGGCGGCCTTCGCGCAGCGGCACCTCGATCGGCGCGCCCCGGTCCACCGGTCCGCCACCGGTGCCGGCGAACGCCGTCGCGGCCAGCGCATCCAGGTCGAGCCGGTCCAGGTCCCCGGCGACGACCAGGGTCCCCGGGCGGATGAACCACTCCGAGTGGAAGACCGTGACGTCCTCCACGTCCAGCCCGGCCACCGAATCCGGGTCGCCGTACATCGGGCGGCCCCACCGGCTGTCCGCACCGAACAGGTCGGCACGCAGTACCGCGTCGGCCCGTGGACCCGGGTTCGCCCAGTCCATCCGCAACGCGGTCGCCTCGTCGTCGCGGACGCGCCGTACGTCGTCCGGGTCCAGCCTCGGCGTACGCACCGCCTCGGCGAGCAGTTCCACGGCCGCGCCCAGCCGGTCCACCGGCACCTGCACACTGGCCTGGAAGGTGTCCCAGTCCAGCCCGGTCACCAACTCGGTGCCGAGCGCCTCGATGGCCAACGCGTACGCGGTGGCGTCCCGCTGGCTGGTGCCCTCCTCCAGCGCCTTGGCGAGTACCCCGCCCAGCCCCTCCTTGCCCACCGGCTCCCGGCCCGCGCCCGCGTCGAGCAGCAGCAGCGCGACGGCCAGGTTCTGCCCGGGCAGGTGCGCGGCGACGACCTGACCGCCCGCCACGCTCCGACGCACCACCTGCGGGAACCGGTACGGACGGGCCGCACCCGGTCCCGGACGATCGGCGATCAACGTCATGGCTTGTCCTCCGGAACGTAGGTCAGGGTCGCCCGGTCGGCAGGGGCGAGTACGTCTGCGGCGACCTCGGCGATCTGCTCGGCGGTCACCGCGAGCCAGCCCGGGAGCCGATCGGCGAGCACGCGGGGGTCACCGAACTGGGTGGCGTACCGGCCCAACGCGTCGGCCCGTCCGTCCACCGTGGACATCTGCCGCCACCACGCGGTGGTCAGCAGCGCCTTGGCGCGGTCCAGCTCGGCGGCGGTGACCGGCACGGTGGCCAGTTCGTCGATCACCTCGGCCAGCCCGACGGCCAGCCGTTCGGCGTCCACTCCGGGGCGGGCGGTGGCGGTGGCGATCAAGGGTGCCGGCGCGTGCGCCAGGTCCACCCCGTACGCCCCGACCAGATCCGGCTGGGCGATCCGCTCACCGTCGGCGAGCCGTTGATAGAGGCGGCTGCCCCGGCCGCTGCCGAGCACGGTGGCGAGCACCGTCACCACGTCGTAGCCGGGCGTGCCGAAGGGGTGCGTGCGGTGGGCCACGTACACCCGGGGCGCCGGAACGTCCGCGACCACCGTCTCCGCCACCGGCTCGCCGCTGCGTGCCACGACCAGCCCGTCCGGTGCGGACGGGATCTCCGGCCGGGGCGGGATGACGCCGAAGTACTTCTCGGCCAGTGCGGTGACCTCGTCGACGGTCGTGTCACCGACCACGGTCAGCACCGCGTTGTTCGGTGCGTAGTAGGTCCGGTGGAACGCCTGGAAGGTGGCCAGGTCGGCGGCGTTCAGGTCGGCCATCGAGCCGATCGTGGCGTGGTGGTAGGGATGGCCCGGCGGATAGAGCAGCGGCAGCAGCCGCAGCCAGGCGTCGCCGTACGGCACGTTCTCGTAGCGCTGGCGGCGCTCGTTCTTGACCACGTCCCGCTGGTTGTCCAGCGTCTCCTGGGTCAGCGCCGGCACCAGGCCGCCCATCCGGTCGGCTTCCAGCCACAGCGCCAGTTCGAGGTGCTCGGCCGGGACCGTCTCGAAGTAGTTCGTGCGGTCCGGGTTGGTGGTGGCGTTGAGCGAGCCGCCCGCGCCCTGCACCAACTTCATGTGCTCGGTCTTCGCGACGTTCACCGAGCCCTCGAACATCAGGTGCTCGAAGAGGTGTGCGAAACCGGTCTGACCGGCCGGCTCGTGTCGCGAACCGACGTCGTACCAGAGGTTGACCGCGACCGCCGGTGCGGTGCGGTCCTCGCTGACCACCACGCGCAGGCCGTTGTCCAGTCGGGTCGTCGAGATGGGCCAGGGATAACCGCTGTCGGGCATGGCCCCGACGCTATCCGATCTCCGCGCTCCGGCGGGGATGGGACGCGGCACGCCCGTGTCGCGGGCGGCCGCGCCCCGGCAGGGTCAGTCCGGCGGCTCGATCGGGGTCACCGTCTGCTCCGAGGTGCGCCGTTCCAGGAAGGTGTCCGGGGCGGCGTTGCGGTCGGCCTCGCGGAGGTCCGACTCGGTCAGGATCGCGTCGGCCTGGGCCTGGGGGTCGTCGCTGCCGACCACCGCCTCCTCCGGCAGCAGGTGGGCCCGCGACTCGATTCGCTCCTGGTCGCTCTGCGCGTCAGTCATGCCGCTTCCTTACCCCCACCCCGTCCCGCGCACGCGTGCATGTAAGGAGGGGTCCCCTGCTATGCACGAGGCGATAGCAGGGGACCCCTCCTTACACGTCAGGTGCGGAACGGGCCACGGACCTCGTAGGTGATGCCGCCGGAGGAGGAACCGGAGGTGCCGCGCTGCGAGGAGAAATAGAACCGGGTGCCGTCGGGCGAGAAGGCCGGCCCGCAGATCTCCGAGGAGGACTGCCCGGTGATCCGCAGGAACGGCGCGACCACCTCGTCCGGAGTGATCACGCAGATCTCCATGGTGCCGCCGTCCTCGGCGACGTAGAGATCGCCCGACCGGGCGCCGGTGATGTTGTCCACCCCGGTCAGCGGCGCGGTGCCGGAGACCAGCGAGTCGTCGTACGCCAGGTCGATCCGCTGCCGCACCGCGTCGTACGCCCAGACCCGGTTGTCGCCCTTGGTGGTGAACCAGCAGGTGCCGTCGGCGTACCAGCAGCCCTCGCCGCCGTTGAAGCTCTTGGCCCCGGAGACCTGGCGACGGGTGAGCGTGCTCGACGCCGCCGGGTCGGGCACCCGGGCCCAGGTGACCGGGCCGCTGGTGCCGCTGCCGGCGACCAGCACCTCAAGTGTGCCGGCGGAGAGGTCGCCCCAGTTCGTCGGCCGGAAGCGGTAGAAGCAGCCGTCGGTCTCGTCCTCGGTCAGATAGATCACCCGCCGGTCCGGGTCGCAGGCGGCGGCCTCGTGCGTGAAGCGGCCCATCGCCGCCCGACGCACCGCCGTGGTGCCGCCCTGCGGGTACGTCTCGTAGACGTACCCCCGGCTGACCTCCTCGCAGGAGAGCCAGGTGCCCCACCCGGTGGCGCCCCCGGCGCAGTTCTGGTTGGTGTCGGAGAGCAGTCGGTACGCCGACGCGACGCTCCCGTCGGCGTGGAACCGCACCGCCGAGGCACCGCCGCCGGGCGTGATCTCAGAGTTCGAGACGTAGATCCAGCCGGTGCCGGCGGTGAAACAGGCGCCGCCGTCGGGGGCGTCGTGCCAGACGTATGACGTGCCGGGCACCGCCTGGCGGGACCGGGCGATCACCCGGCTGGTGAATCCGGTCGGCAGCATGATGCCGTTGGCGTCGGCGGTGCGCAGCGGACCGTAGGGGCCGACACCGGGTTGAGCAGGGGCGGCGACGGCGGCGCCGGCCCAGAGGCCGCCGGAGAAGGCGGCGGCGCCACCGGCGACAGCGGTACGCAGAACGGTACGACGATCCATCGGAACTCCCCGGGAGACGTCTGTCGGTCGCGCCGAAACTACCGAGCGCTCCATCGACGGGGGTGAACCTGAGGCGAGGCTTCGGCGACGAGAAGGTGAGCATCCGCGCACCGTCAGGTACTCTTACCGCCGTGACGCGGTCGTATCGATGGTTTAGGCAGCCGGCTCGGCCGGTGACCTCACCATGATCTGACGTCACCGAATTCGAGCCGGCCGGGCAGGAGCTTTCGTTCCTGCCCTTTCGCGTACGAGCAGCCGGCTCGACCCGGGCACCGGCCCCGGGTGCGGTCGGCGAAAGGATGCCCACCGTGACGACCCCGGAGAACCACCGGGTCATCGACCAGCGGATCGACCGCGTCGTGCCGCTGACCACCCCGGCCCTGCTGCTGCACGAGTTGCCCCTGGACGCCGGCCTCACCTCGGCCGTGCTGACCGGGCGACGCGCGGTCGGGCAGGTCCTCGACCGTGCCGACGACCGCCTGCTGGTGGTGGTCGGGCCGTGCTCGGTGCACGACCCCGCCGCCGCCCTCGACTACGCACACCGGCTGCGCGAAGCGGCCGATCGGGTCTCCGACGACCTGCTGGTGGTGATGCGGGTCTACTTCGAGAAGCCGCGCTCCACGGTGGGCTGGAAGGGCCTGATCAACGACCCGGGGCTGGACGGTTCCGGTGACGTCAACACCGGCCTGCGGCTGGCCCGGGCGCTGCTGCTCGACGTGCTGCGCCTCGGGCTGCCGGTGGGCTGCGAGTTCCTCGACCCGATCACCCCGCAGTACATCGCCGACACGGTGGCGTGGGGCGCGATCGGGGCGCGCACGGTGGAGAGCCAGGTGCACCGCCAGCTCGCCTCCGGCCTGTCCATGCCGATCGGCATGAAGAACCGCCCCGACGGCAGCATCTCCACCGCGGTGGACGCGATCCGGGCGGCCGGCGTACCGCACGTCTTCCCCGGCATCGACGTCTCCGGCACCCCGGCGATCATGCACACCCGGGGCAACGCAGACGGCCACCTGGTGCTGCGCGGCGGTGGCGGTCGGCCCAACTACGACGCCGAGTCGGTGGCCGGTGCGCTGGAGCTGCTGCGGTCCGCCGGCCTGCCGGAGCGGCTGGTGGTCGACGCCAGCCACGCCAACAGCGGCAAGGACCACCGCAACCAGCCCATCGTGGCCGCCGACGTGGCCGCGCAGATCGCCGCCGGTCAGCAGGGCATCGTCGGGATCATGCTGGAGAGCTTCCTGGAGCCCGGTCGCCAGGACCTGGACCCGACCCGCGAGCTGACCTACGGGCAGTCGGTGACCGACGCCTGCATCGGCTGGGACACCACCGACGAGGTGCTCGACGCGCTGGCCACCGCCGTGCGTACCCGCCGCGCCCACCACTCGCGGACCCTGCCCACCCCCGCCTGACCTGCTTCCGTCGATCAGAGGTCGGCGGGCGGCGCGACCAGCGAGAACGCCGCCGACCTCATGATCGCCGCAGGTGCGGTGGGAGTTTGGCCGGGTGGGGTGGGGGTAGGTGGCGGGCGTGACCGATGACGTACCCGTGACCGGGGCGCCCGTGGCGCCCACGGCACCGACGACCGAGGCGCGGCTACCCGACGCCATCCTGGCCGACGTGCCCGTGGTCGACACCGCGGGCATCGACCCGGCCGTCACCGACCTGCCCGATACGGCTGCCGCCGTACCCGACGAGGTGGAGACGGAGGAGGTGGACACCCGGCCGCTCGACGACCTGCTCGACGACCTCTACCACGGTCAGGAGCGGATCAGTCAGGTGGACATCTACCGGCGGGCCGTCGCCGCGGAACTGCCGGCGCAGTTGCTCTCCCGGCTCAACGCGCTGCCCCAGGGCGAGTACGCGGTCGACGAGGTGTCCGACCTGCTGGGTGGTACGGCGGGGTGACGTTCGGCGCCGACCCGGCCGGCGCCGGAGACGAGAAGAGGAACGTGATGTCGCAGCCCGAGGAAGACCAGGACGACCGGATGCCCGCGCTCGGCCAACCCCCGGAGGGCACCGACACCCTTCCCGAGCCGGACTTCGCCAACGAACACGACCGCACGGCCGTGGACCGGGACATCATCACCGGCGCCGACGAGGACGAACGGGAACCCGAGTCGCCGCGCGGCTGGTCCGGCATGCAGCGCTGACACGACTGTTCTGCGGCGCTGACGCCCGCGCACCAAAGAGGCCCGGTGTCCCGACCGCTGGAGGACACCGGGCCTGACCGACGGACGTCACTCCCGGTGATCGCCCTCGGCCCCCCGCTGCGCCATCGCGTACGCCATCTGGAGGAAGTCGGACGCGGTCACCGCGGTCAGGGCGGTGGCCACCAGTCGGGTCAGCCTCGGCGTGAGCACCAGCGCACCGGTGAATCCGGTGGCCACCCAGACCGCCAGGCAGAACGGGCAGCTCAGCAGCTCACCGATGGCGTGCCGGGTGGAACTGCCCGAGTCGCGTACCTGCTCCATCACCTCGCCGCTGCCGATCGGCCGGTCGTACTGCGTGAACGGCGCCCGCAGCGGACTGGTGACCGCGTCCTTGGACAACAGCCGGCTGAGCTTGTGGGTGGCGATGGCCAGGAGCACCACGTCGGAGGTGGCGGGCCGTTCGGGCACCGGGCGGCCGGTCGCCTTGACCAGCCCGGCGATGGCACCGGTCACCGCGGCGTAGGTGCCCATCGCCGCCAGGTACCCGCCCAGCGGGCGGTGCTCGTGCGGGGCGTACGCCTGACGCAACCGCGCCACCTTCTGCTTCAGCTCGCTCACCCGGCCTCCTTCGTCTCACGCGGGGGTGCGCCGTCCCGGCCGGGACGGCCCAGATCGCCGCCCGGACTCCGGGCGGCTCGGTCGTGCGCTGTCCGGCCGGGTCAGCCGGCCTGGAGGTTGTCGTCCACCTCGCGGGCCAGCTTGGTGAGGGCCTCGTCGGCGAGCCGGTCGGTCTCGGCACCGCCGCCGGAGATGTCCAGACGGACCCGGGCACCACCGGCGTCGACCGGCTCCACCCGCAGCTCGGCCCACCAATCTGTGTCGTGGCCGGCCCAGCGGGCCCGCATCCGGTCACCGTCGCCCTGGTCGGACGAGTCGCCGGTGCGCAGGGGTTCGGGCAGCCAGGCGGCGACCCGGTCCGGGTCGGTCGCGGTGTTGAAGACGACCTCGGGGGGTGCGGACACGCCGCGTTCCGCGTACGCCATCACGCGTCCCGCAGCCGGCTCGGGTCGACCTCCCGCCCGGGGTGCCGGGCGAGGTACTCGGTCTCGAGTTCGGCGGTACGCCGCAGGTGGTTGGCCAACGCCGAGTCGGTGGCGTGGCGCAACGTGTCCAGGCGAGTGCGGTGCAGGCTCTGCACCTCGCGGATCAGGTCGTCCTCGCTCAGCTCGGCCGGGTCGACGCCGGGCAGGTCCCCGTCGAGCGGACCGGTCGCCGTCCGGTCCTCGCCCCACTCGGGGATCCGCTGCTCGGGGCTCACCTCGGTGCCTCCGCTGGGAAACCCGTCCGATCGTCCTGATGCGGTCATCTCGCGCCCCCTCGTCCGTGCTGGGCTGGCGTCTGTACGGTTGCCCACGCGGGGTGCGGCCAAACCAGGGCCGCCACTACGACACCGCGTCGGAGAGCGCAGCCGCTCCCGGTACCCTCGTTGCCATGAAGCGGCTCTGGACCCCGGCGTGGATCGCCCGCCACGTGGCCCTGGTCGTGCTGGTCACCACCTTCCTCGGCCTCGGCTGGTGGCAGGTCAGCCGGGCCGCCGCCGGCAACGCCATCAGTTGGGGCTACGCCGTGGAGTGGCCGATCTTCGCGGGCTTCGTGGTCTTCGTGTGGTGGCGCGAGGTGCGCCACACGCTGCGGGAGGAGCCGACCGCCGAGGCCGGCGACACCACGCCGGACGCCTCGACCGGGGAGACGCGCGGCGCCGACGAGGCCGGAGCGTCCGCCGGTACGCCGGAGACGAACCGGCCGCGACCCGGGATCCGCCGGCCGGTACGGGTGGCCCGCGCCACCGCCGTCGACGAGGTCTCCGACGACGCGGACCTGGCCGCCTACAACCGCTACCTGTCATGGTTGAACGCCAATCCGGGCGCCAAGCCCGGTGACTACCCCGGCTGAGCCCGGGCCGGAAGGACTGACGAGACGTGCGCGCTGCCCTCACCCGCTACCGCGTGATCGCCTGGGTCGTCGGCGTGGTGCTGATCCTGCTTGTCGTGATCGGCATGCCGCTCAAGTACGGCTTCGACAACCCGATCCTGGTGGAGACCGTCGGTCAGGCGCACGGCTTCCTCTACATGCTCTATCTGGTCGCCGCGTTCGACCTGTCCCGGCGGGTCGACTGGCCGCTCAAGCGGATGGTCCTGGTGATGCTGGCGGGCACCGTGCCCTTCGTCTCCTTCTGGGCCGAGCGCCGGGTGAGCGCCCTGTACCTGGCCGAGCAGCGGGTGCGGGAGCAGCAGACGCCGGAGCCGGTGGCCGGCTAGCCGCGCGGCAGGGCCCTCAGCGGCGCGGCCGCCATGGGTCGGCAGCCGCCAACGGGTCCTCCCACCCGCCGTAGCTGTGCATTTCCCGGGCTCGTCGCAACGCCCGGCTCACCTGGCCGAACTGCTGCTCGTCGTCGCTGCTGAACAGCAGTTCCTCGACGTCGCCGCGCCGCCCCCACAGCTCGTACGGCGGCGGGCGCCAGCGGTCCCCGGCCGCCGCGAGCAGCACCGGCACCAGGAACACCGCCCCGAGCAGCAGGTACGCCTCGGCGGTGAGCCGGTGCAGCCCGCCGGTGAAGCCGAGCATCAGACCGATGCCGCCGATGACGACGGTGGAGACCAGCACGGCCCGGGCCGCCACCGGGTCCTGGTCCCCCCGCGTGGTGTGCAGGTGGGTCAGCTCGGCGACCCGCCAGGTGCTGCGCCCGACGGTGAACCGGTCGGCGGTGACGATGATCCCGGGTCGGGCGTAGAGCAGCCGCTGGCTCCGGCCACCGGGCGCGGAGCGTGGTGGTCGTGTCGTCGCACCGTCAGGATTCACGGCCCCTCCTCCCCCACCACCGGGCGTCGCCGGGCCGGTCCACCGCCCCACGACGCCGGCTGACGGGAATCCCGGCTGTGCGCCCATTGTCTGCCGGGCGCGCCAGCCGCACCGGCCTGTTTCCGGTGGTCACGCCGCTTCCACGGCCGACCGTCGCCGGAAAGAGCCGTCCAAGTCCGTCTTATCGGTTATAGCGCTGAGGCATCCGACGTCATATGCCGAGAGCGACCAGTGCGGCATCTGCCCAGATAAGCCTACATACCCCCTTAGGGTGAATCAGATTCGCCACATGCTCCTCACATGTCCCGACAATCCCTGCCGGTAACTCTGTTCCCGTACTACCTTGGGCAGGTCGGCCCGGTCGACCGCCGTCCAGCCGGACGGCACCGGTCCGGTGCCGTCGCGGAGCGTCAGCAGGCCCGCGCCGGCTCTGGGAGAGGAGCATCGAGCTCTTGTCGTCCCTGACGAACACGCTGCGCGCCTTGGCCGTGGCCGCCTGTTCGCTGGCGCTGGTCGCGCCCGCCACGGTGGCCCGGGCCGAACCGTCGACCGCCGAGTTGACCCGGCGGATCGACAAGTCCTCCGCCGAGCTGCAGGACGTGGTGGAGTCACACAACGAGCTGCGCGAGAAGATCAAGGACAACCGGACCGCCGTCGACCGGCTGCAGGAGCGGATCGGCCCGCTGGAGCAGCAGGCCGAACAGAGCCGGTCGGACGTCGGCCAACTGGCCGTCACCGCGTACAAGACCGGCAACCTCGGCGCCGCCGAGGCCCTGCTGCGCACCGACGACTCGACGTCCATGCTCGACCGGCTCGGCACGCTGGACCACCTGACCCGACAACGCCAGGCGACGGTGGCCAGCTACACCGCCGACCAGCAGCGGCTGCTCGACGAGAAGACCCGGCTGGACGTCACGCTCAGCCGGCAGGCCGCCCAGTCCCGGGAGTTGGCCGCCGCGAAACGGCGGATCGAGCGGGACCTGGCCAAGCTGTACGAGATGCGCCGGCAGGCGTACGGCCGGGCGACCGAACGCCCGACCAACAACTCCGGCAACGCCAACAACGCGCCCTCGGTCTCCGGGCAGGCCGGTGTGGCCGTCCGGTTCGCTTACGGCGCGCTCGGCAAGCCGTACGCCTGGGGGCAGGACGGGCCGAACGGCTACGACTGCTCCGGGCTGACCTCGGCCGCCTGGCGGGCGGCGGGCAAGTCGCTGCCGCACAACACCCGGATGCAGTGGGGCAAGGTGGCGCAGATCAGCCGTGGCGAGCTACGCCCCGGTGACCTGGTCTTCTATCGCAGCCTCGGGCACGTGGCCATCTACGTGGGCGACGGTCAGGTGATCCACGCCCCCACGTTCGGTCGCAACGTGGAGAAACGCGCCGTCGACCTGATGCCCCCGTACGGCTACGGACGGGTGCGCTGAGTCGTACCCGCAGACGGTGAACGGCCGGCGTCCCCCTATCGGACGCCGGCCGTTCGCCGTCATTCTTACCAGCTCAGGCGGCCTGTAGGCCCTCCGCGCGAGCCAGCTCGCGCAGTCGCCCGAGCGCCTGGATCTCCAACTGCCGGATCCGCTCCCGGGAGAGCGAGAACCGCGAGGCCACCTCGGTGAGCGAGTGCTCCCGACCGTCCTCCAGCCCGTAGCGGGCCCGCATGATCCCGGCCGAGCGGTCGTCGAGGTGGTTGAGCAACCCCTCGATCCGCTGCCGCTCCAGCCCGGTGAGCACGATCTCCTCCGGCGACGGTGCGTCGCTGTCGGCGACCAGGTCACCCAGGTTGGTGTCGCCGTCGTCGCCGACCGGCGTGTCCAGCGACACGGTGTCCTGCGACCAACGGACCAGCTCGTTGACCCGCTCGACGGTCACGCCGAGCGCCGCGGCGATCTGCTCCGGCTCCGGGTCGCCGCCCAGCTCGCGGGTGAGCTGGCGAGCCACGTTGCGCATCCGGTTGACGTCCTCCACCAGGTGCACCGGCAGCCGCACGGTGCGCTCCTGCTGGGCGATGGCCCGGCTGATCGCCTGGCGGATCCACCAGGTCGCGTAGGTGGAGAACTTGTAGCCGCGCTCGTAGTCGAACTTCTCGACCGCCCGGACCAGACCGGTGTTGCCCTCCTGGATCAGGTCCAGCATGGGCATCCCGGAGCGGACGTAACGGCGGGCGATCGACACGACGAGCCGGAGGTTGGCCCGGATGAACAGGTCCTTGGCCCGCTCGCCCTCGGCGACCAACCGGCCCAGTTCGTCCCGGGTGGCACCGTCGGGAATCCGGTCCTCACCGAGCAGGTGCTCGGCATAGAGGCCGGCCTCGATCGCCTTGGAGAGATCGACCTCCTTGGCGGCGTCCAGCAGTGGCGTCCGGGAGATCTCGTGCAGGTAGACTCCGACCAGGTCGCGCTCCTCGGCGACCTCGTCGGTGCGCATTCCGATGTTCTTGTCCACGTTGCCCACGGTCCCCTCGCTCGCGCCGGTTGCCCGGTTCCTTGCCATCCCCACGCCCATCAGCCCTCCCCGCAACTTCCGCTGTGCCCACCGGAGCCGGCATCTACACAACAGATGAGACGTGTCAGGGATTCCATGTCGTGGGTCGAAAGTGTCACGAATGCCTGATAATCCGCTGAGAGCACGGTCTACGTTTGCTGTCAGCACCCTGCCTGACTGGGGTCGGCAGGCACCTCGTGAGGTCGACGGATCGACGGATCGCCGTCCGTCCCGGTCCATGGCAACACTGCCCGGCCGACCGACACAGCGACCCGGGTCACCACCGTGCTGCGATCCTGGTCACTGCCTGATACGCGTACGCGGACCAGTCGGTTCATCCACGCCGGTGGTATTACCCCACGGCCAGTTGAACAATCCGTGCCCCGGTTCTATGCCCGGCCCGTACGGCGCCCGTGACGCCTGTCGGATTCAGGACGCGAGGAGCGCGAGCGCGCCGCGTACCTGGTCGGCGGAGCGAGCCAGGGCCGCCCGCGCGGCGGTCACCTCCACCCCGGAGACGAGGCTGACCAGGGCTGTCTTCAGATCGCCGTCCGCCTCGTCGAGGGACTGACGGGCCCGGTCCTCGGCACAACCGGTCGCCTCGACCAGGATCGAGAGCATCCGTCCTCGGAGCTTCGCGTTGGTCGCCACCATGTCGATCATCAGGTTCGAGTAGACCCGACCCAGGCGCACCATGACCGCGGTGGAGAAGCTGTTCAGCACGATCTTCTGGGCCGTGCCCGCCTTCATCCGGGTCGACCCGGCGACCACCTCCGGCCCGGTGTCCAGGCCGATGAAGACATCCACGGACCGGGCGGCCGGAGCGTCCGGGTTCGCGCAGAGCAGCACTGTCGAGGCGCCCTCGGCCCGGGACGCGGCGAGCGCCCCGAGGACGTACGGGGTGCGACCGCTGGCGGTGAGGCCGACCACCACGTCACCGTGACGTACGCAGTCGGTCGCCTCGGTCGCCCCTCGGGTGTCGTCGTCCTCGGCGTCCTCCACCGCCCGCCACACGGCGTCCGGACCACCGGCCAGGTGGGCGCAGAACCAGTGGCGGGGCGAGTTGAAGGTGGGGGCCAGCTCGGCGGCGTCCAGGACGCCCAGCCGACCCGAGGTGCCGGCCCCGAAGTAGTGCACCCGGCCGCCGCTCCGCAGCGCCGTGACGGCGAGGTCGACACTCTCGGCGATCCGGTCGCCGACGGCGGCCACCGCGGCCGGTACCCGCCGGTCGGCCTCGTTGATCACGGCGAGCACGTCCCGGGTGGACATCAGATCCAGGTCGACGCTGATCGGGTTGCGCCGCTCGGTCGGCGCACCGACGCGGACCGTCGGGCGGACGGCGGCCGGGGCCGCGTCGGGCTCCACCGCACCGGCGGTCATGCCCGTCTCCGGGCGGACCCGACCCGGTGGGACCGGACCGCCTCGGCCGTCGCCTCCAGCGCCTTGCGGGCCCGGGGGCGGTTGCGCGCGGCCACCCCGACGAAGAGGCAGTCGACCACGGTGAGCTGGGCGAGCCGGCTCGCGGTGGCGCCGGAACGGTAGGTCGTCTCCCGGGCCGCGGTGGTCAGGACGTGATCGGCGACCTCGGTGACCGGCGAGCGGGGGAAGTTGGTCAGCACCACCGTGGTGGCGCCCCGGGCCCGCGCCTGCTCCAGCACCTCGACCACGTCCGAGGTGGTGCCGGTGTGCGAGATGCCGACCGCCACGTCACCCCGGCCGAGCAGGGCCGCCGAGGTCAGCGCGGTGTGCACGTCCGGGAAGTAGAACGCGGTGCGGCCGATGCGGTGCAGCTTCTGTTGGAAGTCCGAGGCCACGAACCCGCTCGCCCCGGCACCGTAGATGTCGATCCGGCCGGCGCCGACGATGGCGTCCACCACCCGCTCGCAGACCGCCGGGTCGAGCTGCTCGGCGGTCTCCTCCACGGCGCGGGCGTCGTTGAACGCGATGGTCGCGATGATCTGGGCGAAGTCGGCCCCGGGCGGGATGTCGCCGCCCACCACCCGCGCGTCCGGGGGCTCGATCCGCCGGGCCGCCTCGGCGGCGAGCCGGATCCGTAGTTGCGGGTAGCCCTCCATGCCGACCGACCGGCAGAACCGGATGACGGTGGCCTCCGATGTCTCGGCGGCGGTGGCGAGGTCGGTGATGGTCCGCCGGGCCGCGTCGGCGGGGTCGGCGACCACCAGTCGGGCGACCCGTTGCTCGGCCGGTGACAGCGACGGGAGCAGACCGCTGATGTGGACGATCAGTCCACCCGGCTCGGGGCTCGCGGAAATCTTCGGACTCTTCCCCACGGATGAAACTTACTTTCACAAGTCGTGAGCGTCAACCACGCCGCGCCCACCCGACGGACGACACCGCCCGGGCGCACGCCCACAGCCTGCCACCCGTCCGACCGGGCCCGCCTCCCCCGGCGGGCCGGGTCCCACCGGTCGGCCGGGGCCGCTCGGGGGCCGACCGGACGGCAGCACTAGCGTGGGGCCATGACGCGACGCAGTGTGCTGGTCACCGGGGGCATGGGCGGGCTGGGTAGGGCGGTGACCGCCGTGTTCGTCGAGGCGGGCTGGCGGGTGGTGGCGCCGCAACGCGCGCAGCCGTCGCCGGAGACCCAACCCGACGGCGACGCACCGGTACGGCCGGTCGCGGACCTCACCGACCCGCAGGACGTCGCCCGCGCGGTCGAGGTGGCCGCCGGTGACCCCGAGGCGCCACTACGCGCCCTGGTCAACCTGGTCGGCGGGTACGCCAGTGGGGGCCTGGTACACGAGACCCCGGTCGAGGAGTTCGAGCGGATGCTCACCCTCAACCTCCGCCCGACCCACCTGGTCACCCGGGCGGCCCTGCCGCACCTGGTCGCGGCCGGCGGTGGCGCGGTGGTCTGCGTGGCGGCCCGGGCGGCCCTCGCGCCGTTCCCGGGCGTGTCCGGCTACGTCACCGCGAAGGCCGCCGTGCTCGGCTTCGCCTCGGCCGTCGCGGTGGAGTACCGGGCCTTGGGCGTGCGCTGCAACACCGTGCTGCCCAGCGTCATCGACACACCCACCAACCGGAGGGCGATGCCCGACGCCGACCACGCCCGCTGGGTGGACCCGGCTGAGATCGCCTCCGTGATCCGCTTCCTGGCCTCCGACGAGTCCGCGCCGACCAGCGGCGCCGCCGTACCGGTCTACGGCCGGGCCTGAATCGCCGGCGGTCGGATCGACCACGGGCGTACCTGAACGGGGACCGACCCGGCCGCCCACGGCAGGGCCTGGATCGGCACCAGCGCGGTCACCGGCCCGGGCAGCCACGGCCGGTACCGCTGCGGACCCGGCTCGTCCGGCTCGTCGTCGGCGGGGAGCCACGCGGCGAGATGGTCGCGGATGTCCCGGGCCACCTGGTCCGCCGGCCGGTCCCCGTCGACCGGCACGAAGGTCGGTGACTCCGGTAGCGTGCGGTACGCCAGGTCTGCCGCGGTCAGGTAGGGCAGGCTCTCCTCGTCGGTGCCGCGCCGCTCGATCCGCCGGTACGCCTCGTCCGGCGGCACCGTCAGCAGGAACGTCACCTGCGGCTGCGGGAAGACCCGGTACGCGACTCGGACCAGCCGCTCCCAGCGCCGACCACCGTGTGCCCGGAGGCTGGCGTACTGGCAGGCGGCGTAGCGGTCCATCACCGCCACCCGGCCGGTGACCAGGCTGCCGAGCAGAGCCATGGCGATGGCCAGCCAGCGCAGCACGGACTCCAGCAGCAGCATCCCGTCGCGCCCGAGCAGCCCCTGCGCATCCGGCCGACCGAGCCGGTGCGCGGCCCGCCCCAGCCAGCGACGCCCACCGGCGTTGCGGTGGTAGGTGGCCGGGTGGCCGGCGGCGGTGAGCGCCTCGGCGAGCCGGTGCGCCTGAGTGGTCTTGCCCGAGCCGTCCACGCCGATCAGGGCTACGGTGCGCAGTCGGGCCGTGCCGCACCGGGTACCCGTCGATCTGGCCACTCTCGACAGGATATCCGACCCCCGCACGGCCACCGGGTGGTTCATCCCGCTATCCGCCTGATCGACCCCTTCCGCGCGCCAGGCAGGTGTGGGCGACCGGATTGCCGGGTACCGATCCGGCATCCCACCGGTAGCACCGAACGATCTCGACGGGAGAGGCGACATGGCCGAGCGCGACGACGAGACTCTCCTGCACACACTCAAGAAGGTCGCCGCCGTGCTCAAGCAGTCGGACATCCCGTTCGCGCTCGGCGGCAGCTTCGCCGTGTACGCGCACGGCGGCCACTCCAGCGAGCACGACGTCGACTTCCTGATCCGTGAGCCGGACGTCGAAGCCGCCCTGGAGGCGCTGGTGGCGGCCGGCTTCACCGCCGAGCGTCCGCCGGAGGACTGGCTGGTCAAGGTCTACGACGGCGGACGGATGGTGGACCTGATCCACCGCCCGATCGAGACGCCGGTGACCGAGGAGACCTTCGCCGACACGGTCGTGCGACCGGTCGACGCGATCCACATGCCGGTGCTCTCCGCCACCCAGTTGATGGTGCACAAACTGCTCAGTTTCTCCCAGCACTACTGCGACTTCGCGCGAGGGCTGCCGCTGGCCCGGTCGTTGCGGGAGCAGATCGACTGGGAACGGGTACGCAAGGAGACGCAGCACTCGCCGTACGCGGAGGCGTTCCTGGTGCTGCTGGACAGGCTGGACGTCGTGCCCGACGGCGGCACGGCCGACGGGAGGGGAACACCGTGACCACGTACCGCGACCCCGGTGCCGGGCCGCCGGACGAGTACGTCGAGGCGGAGATCCACCGGCTGCTCGCCGAGGATCCGGCCGTCGCCGAGCAGGGCATCTCCGTGGTCCGTACGGAACGCGGTCTGGTGCTCATGGGCGAGGTGGAGAGCGCCCACCGGCGGGACGAGATCCTGCGCCGGGTGGCCGAGCGCTTTCCCGAGGAGCCGGTCACCAGCGACATCGGGGTGATCCGCGCGCAGGCGCCCACAGAGATCGAGCAGCTGCCCTGAGGAGGCGCGATGGCTATCCGGATCGCCGCGGTGGGCGACGTACACGTGGACGAGGACGTGGTCGGCCGTTTCCGGCCGGCCCTGGAGGAACTGCCGGACAAGGCCGACGTGCTGCTGCTCGCCGGTGACCTGACCCGGCACGGCACCGAGGCGGAGGCCCGGTGCGTGGCACGGGAGTTCGGCGGACTGGGCGTACCGGTGATCGCCGTGCTCGGCAACCACGACCACCAGTGCGACCAGGTGCCGCAGGTGGTCGGCGCGTTGCAGGAGGCGGGGATCATCGTGTTGGAGGGCGACGGCGTGGTGCTCGACTGCGCCGGCGGCCGGCTCGGCGTCGCCGGGGTCAAGGGCTTCGGCGGCGGGTTCGCCGGCCGGTGCGCCAGTGACTTCGGTGAGCCGGAGATGAAGGCGTTCGTTCGCACCACGACCGAGAGCGCGGACCGGCTGGCTGCCGCGCTGCGATCGCTGGACTGCGACACGCTGGTGGCGCTGACCCACTACTCGCCGGTGCCGGACACCCTGGCCGGGGAGCCGCTGGAGATCTATCCGTTCCTGGGCTGCTACCAGCTCGGACAGGCCGTCGACTCGGCGCCCACCGCGCTGGCCCTGCACGGGCACGCGCACCACGGCTCCGAGCGCGGCACCACGCCCGGCGGGGTACGCGTACGCAACGTCGCGCACCCGGTGATCAAGCAGGCGTACAGCGTCTTCCACTTGGGTGAGGACCTTGATCAGCCGCAGGTTTCCGGCGTCGGAGTGGGGGGTATTCAGCAAACATGGAGCTGATTCTCTGGATTCTCGCAGTCGTACTGGTGGTCTCCGGCATCCTCGCGCTGTTCCGCCGGCAGATCCTGTGGGGCATCGTCCTCATCGTCGTTGGCCTGCTGGTAGGCCCGGGTGGTGTGAGCATCTTCAGTTGACGTGGCGGCGCAACGCGTCGCCTGTCCCGGACCCGCCGGGGTCGTCGTGACCGGAACTCCGTCCTCCCGACAGGAGCCACCGGCCACGGCGACCCCGGCGTACTTGTGTCCCCGGCGTTTATGGTGTCCCGGCCGTAGCCACGCTTCACTCGGCCCGCAGGTCCTTCCGGTCCGGGCCACATCGCGCGCCACTCGGCCGGCAGGTCTTTCCAGTCTGGGCCTTATTACGCGCCAGGTCGCCGGCAGATCTTCTCGGTCTGGGCCGTATCACGCGCCGCCCCACCGGCAGCTCTTTCCGGTCCGGGCCGCTTCACGCGCCGCCCCACCGGCAGGTCCTTCCGGTCCGGCCCGCGTCCCACGCCAGGCCGCAAGCAGGTCCTTCCGGTCCGGGCCGCTTCACGCGCCGCCCCACCGGCAGGTTCGTCCGGTCCGGGCCGCGCAGGAGCCCCGCACCGACGGCAGGTCTCGCCGGCCCATGGATAGGCCCGCCCCGGCAGGTTTGCCGGCCCGCCCCACGGAGAAGCTGTGAGCATGCGGACGAGTGCGAACGACACCCGGCGTGGCAGTGCCCGGCAGTGGTGGGCGTTGGCCGGCTTCGCGGCGGCGGTGATAGCGGCGGCCGTCATCGGCAACCTCGCCGCCGTCGGCGCGGCGGACGAGTACCGCAGTATCGAGCAGCCCTCCTGGGCGCCCCCTTCCTGGCTGTTCGGCCCGGTCTGGACGGTGCTCTATGTGACCATCGCGCTGGCCGGCTGGCTGGTCTGGCGTCGGGTGGGCTTCGGCCCGGCCGTGCTCGCCTGGGCGGTGCAGCTCGTGCTCAACGCCGCCTGGACTCCGCTGTTCTTCGGCGCCGGGCAGTACGGTCTGGCCTTCGCCGAGATCGTGCTGTTGTGGTTGGCGATCGGCGTGACCGTCCTGCTGTTCCGACGGGTCAGCACCGCCGCAGCCGTCCTGCTGCTGCCCTACTGGGCCTGGGTGACCTTCGCCGCAGCGCTGAACTACTCGATCTGGCAATTGAACGGCTGACCCGTCCCGGCTCCGATCTCAGATCGAGCCGGTGCCGCACCCCTCGCGACTCATCATGATCCGCACAACTTCACGCACAACCCCACCGCCCACACGCCGACGCCCGCGTTGATCAAGAAGTTTTGGTCACGGAAGGGCAGGTCTGAGGGCGCAAACTCCTTGGTCAACTCCGGCCAGACCGGCACGTCGAGTGTGCGCAGCCCGGCCGGAGTGCCCAGCCTGTCGGGAGCGCGCAGCCCGTCGGGAGTGCGCAGCCCGTGCGGGGTGCGGCGGTTGTCGGCCCGGTGGAAGTGCGGCACCTCGCGCCGGGGCGGTCCGTCGACCTTGACGGTCGGGGGCACCGATCGACAGGGGTCATCAGACGCGGTGGGAGCGCGCCCAGGCAGGGGCGACAGGTTTCCGGATTGTTACTCGGTCGTGTCCCGCCCAGGGGTGGACCGCGCGGGATGCAAGCGCTTACATGTGAAAACGCCCATCGGACCGGCGCCAGGTCACCGGAGACCATTCCCGGCCAGCGCCGGCTAGGAAGGAGGACGGCATGGCAGTCTTTGCCAGGCCACGCCAGGCCCTCGTGATCGCCGGCGCGCTCGGGCTGGCGCTCAGCGCCACCGCCTGCGGTACCGGTAGCAGCAGCAGTAGCGGCAACAACACCAACGCCGATTCCGCCGAGTGTGCCCCGTACGAGAAGTACCAGGGCCACGACGGCAAGAAGGTGACGATCTACTCGTCGATCCGGGACATCGAGGCCGACCGGCTGGACGAGTCGTGGAAGCAGTTCGAAGAGTGCACCGGCATCGACATCAACCACGAGGGCAGTGGTGAGTTCGAGGCGCAGCTGCCCGTACGCGTCGACGGCGGCAACGCCCCCGACCTGGCGTTCATCCCCCAGCCCGGTCTGATCCAGCGGTTCGCCGAGCGCGACCAGATCAAGGCCGCCAGCGCCGAGACCAAGGCCATGGCCGAGGAGAACTACCCGGCCGACTGGCTGACCTACAGCACGGTCAACGGCACCTTCTACGGCGCGCCGCTCGGCTCGAACGTGAAGTCCTTCGTCTGGTACTCGCCGAAGATGTTCCAGGAGAAGGGCTGGGCCGTCCCGAACACCTGGGACGAGATGATCAAGCTCAGTGACACGATCGCGGACAGCGGCACCAAGCCGTGGTGCGCCGGGATCGAGTCCGGCGAGGCCACCGGCTGGCCGGCCACCGACTGGATCGAAGACCTGATGCTGCGTACGCAGACGCCCGAGGTCTACGACCAGTGGACCAAGCACGAGATCCCGTTCAACGACCCCCGGGTCGCCGAGGCGCTCGACCGCGCCGGCACCATCCTGAAGAACGAGAAGTATGTCAACGGCGGCTTCGGCGGGGTGCGCAGTATCGCCACCACCTCGTTCCAGGAGGCTGGCGTGCCGATCACGGCCGGCAAGTGCGCACTGCACCGGCAGGCCTCGTTCTACGCCAACCAGTGGCCGCAGGGCACCCGGGTGGCCGAGGACGGCGACGTGTTCGCGTTCTACTTCCCGGCCATCGACCCGGCCAAGGGCAAGCCGGTCCTGGGCGGCGGCGAGTTCGTGACGGCGTTCAGCGACCGTCCCGAGGTGCAGGCGGTGCAGACGTACCTCGCCTCCGGTGAGCACGCCAACAGCCGCGCGAAGATCGGCGACTGGGTGTCGGCGAACAACAAGCTCGACCTGGCCAACGTCGCGAACCCGATCGACAAGCTGTCCGCGGAACTCCTCCAGGACGACAGCTCGGTCTTCCGCTTCGACGGGTCCGACCTGATGCCGGCGGCTGTCGGCAACGGCACCTTCTGGAAGGGCATGGTCGAGTGGATCAACGGGCGGGACACCGCCACGGTCCTCCAGGGCATCGAGAGCAGCTGGCCGAACTGAGTCCAGTGGTGGGGGGGGGCGCGCCCCCCCGCCCCCCCCCCCGGGGGGGCCCCCCCCCGGGGGGGGGGCGCCCCCCGGCTAAGCCGCCCCCGCCCCGCCCAGGATGTGGTTTGGGGGGGGGGGGGGGGCCGGGGCGGGGGGGGCGGGGGGGGGGGGGGGGGGGGGGGGGGGCGGCGCGGGGGGGGGGGCACGACCTGGGGGTGGTTCTGTTCGCCCCGCTGGCGGTGGGGTGACCCCCGCGCGTGCGGGGACGACGATGCGGGAGGCGATGACGATGGCGG
>NZ_JBITKL010000029.1:0-64600 GCF_044460945.1 Micromonospora sp. NPDC049903 | reverse complement strand
TCCCGGTTGACCCCCATCGAGTACGAGACAATCATGATCCCACCGGCCAGTCAGGCCGCGTGACTGAAACTGTCACCTATCGGTGCAGCAGACCCGGCAGGGCCTGCTCGAAGTAGGTGAGGGCCTGCTGCCAGTCACCGAGCCCGTTGTACACGAGACCGATGTTGTTAAGGATGGCCGCTTCGCCGACGCGGTCGCCGACCTCCTGGCTAACGGGCAGGGCCTGCTCGAAGTAGGTGAGGGCCTGCTGCCAGTCACCGAGCCCGTTGTACACGAGACCGATGTTGCTGAGGGTGGTGGCTTCGCCGGCGCGGTCACCACCATCCTTCCGGATCGGCAGGGCCTGGCGGTAGTAAGTCAGGGCCTGCTGCCGGTCCCCAAGCCCGTCGTACACAAGACCGATGTGGCTGAGGATGGCCGCTTCGCCGGTGCGGTCGCCGACCTCCTGGCTAACGGGCAGGGCCTGCTCGAAGTAGGTGAGGGCCTGCTGCCAGTCACCGAACCCGTTGTACACGCTGCCGATGTTGCTGAGGATGGTGGCTTCGCCGGCGCGGTCACCACCATCCTTCCGGATCGGCAGGGCCTGGCGGTAGTAAGTCAGGGCCTGTTGCCGGTCCCCAAGCCCGTCGTACGCGAGACCGATGTTGCTGAGGGTGGCGGCTTCGTTGCTGCGGTCTCCGGCCTCGCGGTACAGGTGCAGGGCCTGTTCGTAGCTGGCCAAGGCTTGCCGGGGTTGCCCCGTGGAAAACTGTGCCCACCCCAGGTCATAGAAAGCGCCGGCGTCCGGGCCGAGGGTCAGGGTCGCGTTCGCGAGCGCCGCGACGTCTGCGAACCGGGACGTGCGTAGCCACACCTGAGCCGCCCGATGCCCGATGTGTCGGGCGATCGTCGCCTCTCTCCCGGCCACTGCCAGCCGGTGTACCTCGATCATCTGGGTGGGTGTGGTCATGGTGTGGGTTCGGGTGTGGTGGGGTCGGTGATCCAGAGTTTGTAGAGGGAGCGTGCGGCGGCGGCGCAGGCTTGGGTGTATTCGTCGTCGGTGAGTCGGGGGCGGATGAGGGGGCGCAGGATGTTGGAGACGTAGTAGCGGGGTTGGCGGGTGTCGGGGTCGGTGCCTTCTTCCATGAGGCCGAGTTGCACAGCGCGGGTGATGTGGTCGGTGGCGTCGGGGTGGTCGTGGACGGCGTGGACGGTGTCGGCGGGTACGGGTAGTTCGATGACGTTGACTTTGGCGAGCATTTTCTGCAGCTCAGGAGTCTGAGAGTCGAGAAGATTCTTCGCGAGGATGGTCTCCCGGCGGAATCGGTCGGCTTCTTCCTCGATGGCGGTGATGAGGCCGTCGATGTCGAGGTGGGGGGCGGCGACGATCAGGTCAAGCCAGTCGAGCAGGCGGGGGTTACCGGCTGCGGCGGTGACGGCGCGTTCGCGGATGTCAGGGTCGATCAGGGAGCCAGGGCGTAGGCGGGGCAGGTTCGCGAGTTTCTTCGCCTGCTCGATGTCGGTGAGGGATTCGAGGGATTCGACGACCATCGTGGTGGTGGCGGGTGCGGGGAAGCGGTAGCGGCTGGTGATGATGACGCGGCTTGGACTGCCGGTGTCGCGGATCGCTTTCAGCAAGGCCGGGAGGATGTCGGCCATCTCCGGGGAGAGCACGTGCCCGCCGTCGCGCTCGTGGAGGTTGCCGTCCTCGAAGTCGTCGAACACGAACAGGCACGGCGTCTGCCCGAGTGGTCCGTCGACGTGCAGCAGGCGCCGTAGCCGGACAGCGAGGGGCGCCTGGTCGGTGTCGAGCAGCTTGGTCGCTTCGATCTGCTGCTCCAGGCTGGGGAAGTCGACCTTGGTGGTGAATTCCCGGAACTTGGTCAGGTCGACGCGGCCGTACCAGACGGCACGCTGGTGGGTGGGCATGCGTTCGAGGAGCCGGGAGGCGAGGCTGCTCTTGCCGAGGCCGCCCATGCCGTGCAGGACCAGAGCCTCGGCCGCACCTTCGCCGTGGGGTTGTTTAAGGGTACGCAGGCAGCGCTGGATGACGCGCCGCCGTCCGACGAAGGCGGCGCGGGAGGCGACCCGGGACAGTCGGCTCTGCGGGTCCAGGAACTCCTGGTCGGCGGCCCGGATCTGGATCCGGGCCCGCCCTTTGGTGCGCAGGGCCGTGACCATCGGGGCGAGCGGGGATCTGTCGGCGTAGACGCGTGCCAGGTGCCAGTTGCCGCTCTTCTGCGTGTATAAGTGCTGGCGGGCCTCGACGACGGCCCGGTCCAGGGCCTGCCCGTCCGCCAGTGACCGGTACAGCGCGGCGGCGAACTCCGTCGCGGACACGTCACCGACCGGCAGCGCCCACCCCAACACCGCAGGCGCGCCGGCCCGGACCAGACTCTCGCTCATCGAGGGGAACACGCCGGCGTCGGGGGAGTTCCCGGTCAGGCAGCCGGAGACGAAGACCAGACGAGGCCAGTGCCCGGCCATGGCCTGGGCGATCTGGTCAGCGGTGGCGTAGGCGAGCCCACCGAACTCGTTCTCCACCAGGAAGACGGGATGACCATCCGCAGTGATGGCGGCGTGGCCACTCAGATGCAGCACGTCGAAGTACCCCGCGCCGTGATCGCGGCAGAGGAAACGAAGCCCGTCCAGGCTTCCGCTCTCCTCCACGACCAACTCGGCACCGGTACGCGAGGTGGCAGCCAGAATCGCCGCCTCCTCCGCCTCGTAACCGAGCACGGGCTCCACGCCCTCAGGAGACGTGGCCATGAACAACACCCGCAAAGGCCGGTTCGCAGCCTCAACCGACGCCCCGAGAGCCGCGTTGGTGCCGACAGCCCGCACCGGCAACAGCGGCGCCGGACTGGAAACCGCCAGATACGCCCCGTCCACAGCAAGCAACTCCCACGGCAGATGCCGCAACCGCCCCTCCGCCGTGATCCGCAACGTGACGCCGGGAGGACGGTCCAGAACCGGAGTCAGCCACCGCTCATCACCGTCGAAGAAGACAGCCAACCTCGTGCCGAGATCATGAAGCGCTGCCGCACCGAACACCCTCTGCGCCACCGCATGCTGACTGTAATCGCGCTCCACCAAGCCAATCAGATGATCGATCGCCACCCTGTCCACACCACGGATCTTCGGCGCACCCCCACCTGCCGACAGACGCAACTCCGAGTAGTCCGAAGTCTGCTCGAAGATCTCCAACTCGTAGCTGTTCGTCTCGCCCATGCTGGTGTCCCGCTCTCAGCCGTGCCGCGACTCGACTTGCTGGAGAACAATCTCCAGTTGCCCTCTGCTGACGGTGGACACCTCGACCCGCGTGCCGTCGCCGAGCAGGACTGTGACAGCAACGCCTTCCGCACGGCGGGAATACCACCAATCCCAGATCGTCTTCGCCACGCCGACCCCCGCGAACGCTAGCCCGATGGCAGCTATCACCACCTCAGCGGAACGCTGCACCTCCACGGGTGACACCGCATCACCAGTCCCGCCGCTTGCGGCAAGCGCCGCACGCAGCTCCGTCGCCCACCGCCCGGCATCCGGTCCCGAGACCTCAAGTACGGCAGTTCTCACCATCTATCCTTCCCTCGCACGCTTGAGATCAATGAGGAACGCCCGCATCTGGTCCAGCGCCGGATGGCTCGTCTCCTCGGCCAGAACCACTGCTCGCCGCTGGCACCCGATGGCATCCTCCACCTGTGCCATCCGCCAAAGCACAGCTGCCATGTTGAACTCAGCCGTGGCCTCCGAGCCGCGGTCGCCAGTGACGCGGAAGACCTCAAGAACCTCACCCAGGGCTTCCTTCGCCCCAGCCAGATCGTCTTGCTGGAATCGGATAGCGCCGATGTTGTTGAGAGTGGTGGCTTCGCCGACGCGGTCGCCGACCTCCCGCCGAATGGGTAGGGCCTGCTCGAAGTAGGTGAGCGCCTGCTGCCGTTCTCCGAGCCCGTCGTGCACGTGGCCGATGTTGGTCAGGGTGGTGGCTTCGCCGACGCGGTCGCCGACTTCCCGCTGGATGGGTAGGGCCTGCTCGAAGTAGGTGAGGGCCTGCTGCCGTTCTCCGAGCCCGTCGTGCACGTGGCCGATGTTGTTGAGGGTGGTGGCTTCGCCGACGCGGTTGCCGACTTCCCGCTGGATGGGTAGGGCCTGCTGGAAGTAGGTGAGGGCCTGTCGTCGGTCCCCGAGCCCGTTGTACGTGAGGCCGATGTTGTTGAGGGTGGCGGCTTCGCCGGCACGGTTGCCGACTTCCCGCTGAATGGGTAGGGCCTGCTCGAAGTAGGTGAGGGCCTGTCGTCGGTCCCCGAGCCCGTTGTACACGCCACCGATGTTGGTCAGGGTGGTGGCTTCGCCGACGCGGTCGCCGATCACCCGCTGGATGGGTAGGGCCTGCTGGAAGTAGGTGAGGGCCTGTTGCCGGTCCCCGAGCCCGTCGTGCACGAGGCCGATGTTGTTGAGGGTGGTGGCTTCGCCGACGCGCTCGCCGACTTCCCGCTGGATGAGTAGGGCCTGCTGGAAGTAGGTGAGGGCCTGCTGGAGGTTCCCGAGCCCGTCGTGCACGAGGCCGATGTTGCTGAGGGTGGCGGCTTCGCCGACGCGGTCGCCGACTTCCCGCTGGATGAGTAGGGCCTGCTCGAAGTAGGTGAGGGCCTGCTGTCGGTCCCCGAGCCCGTCGTACACGCCGCCAATGTTGTTGAGCGTGGCTGCTTCGCCGCCGCGGTTGCCGACCTCGCGGTATAGGCGCAGGGCTTGTTCGTAGCTGGCCAGGGCTTGCCGGGGTTGCCCCGTGGAAAATTGTGCCCATCCCAAGTCATAGAGAGCGCCGGCGTCCGGGCCGAGGGTCAGGGTCGCGTTCGCGAGAGCTGCGACATCCGCGAACCGGGACCTGCGCAGCCATGCCTGAGCCACCCGTCTACCGACGTGCCGGGCGATCACCGCCTCCCGGCCCGCTACCGCCAGCCGATGCAGTTCCGTCCACCGAACGACCGTGCTAGCCGGCCAACCACGAACCAAAGAATCCTCCATGACCGCCAGCACGATACGGCCGACCTTGGTCCCTCAGACCGAACCGACCAAAATCTGACAGCAGAGAGCAAGACCGCTGGATCGTCTGACACTTGCCCATCGACGGCTACGCGGGTTCGGTAGCAGCCCGGCGTCATCCTGAATTAAGGCTGAGTTCCGGAAGATAAAAAGCGGCCAGAAAGCGAACCAATCCGGCTATGCGGCCAGGGGAACTCCTCGCCTGCCCGGATGTGGGCATTGCTTCGAAGCGGCAGGTGCAAGCCGAGCAAGCGGCCCAGGGTCAAAGTTCTACATTTAATTCCCGTCGAGTTCGCTCGACGGGAATTGAAAATTTGGGAGGTGCATCATGTTTCAGGTCGCGATCGTGAAGATGGATGCTATTGCGCTATGGGTCGACATGCCTCGCGAGAACCGATTCGCCTATGGCTGACCGGAATTCGAACGCCGACTCCAGCCACCGAGATTCAAAAAGGTTCGAGGCTGAGCAGACCCGCCCGTCGACCCGACCCGTGACCCCTACTTCCAGGGACCACAGCGTCTGTGATGCGGCTATCGGGCGACCCGACCCGGGCGGCGGGCCGCAAGAATCCGCTGGCCACGGATCAACTGAGCGGATCCCAAAACGGGGCGACGCAGCCCACAATCCACACGACCGAAAACCCCGCGCAGGCTATTATGCAAATCGGGCACCCACGCCGCCGGCCAAAACAGAAATCGACGCCGAAAACTCGCGCGGCAAAATTGCGATTCATCCCAAAGGCCCACCCGCCATGGTGGTCACCGTGGAAATCGAGTATGTGACCGGGTCTCAGGCTGAGGAGTTGGCGCGACAGCAGTGGATCGTCATCAGGGAGGTATTGCAATGGATAGCCGACCACCCCGCACCGAGTTAGGGACACCCGCCCACGGGGCGGGCCGGATGACGCGGTCGGCCCTCGGGCCGGGTGGTCCCGGCCCAGCCTCTCCGTGGAGTGTGATCTCCCGGATCTCCACCATGGGAGACCGAGTCCCCGTGGCGGGACTGATCCGGGTGTCCACGGCTGACCTTCAAGACCCGGTCGGCTCGGCGATCCGGCAGATGAACAACAGCCTCGCCGCCCTGCCCGCCGGGTGGGAGATCGTGCTTTGGTTCGTCGACATCGAGTCCGGGCGGATGGAGTTCGACGAACGCGGCGCAGGGACCGCGCACCTGAGCTTCGACCTGCCCGTCGAACGCGCAGGCGGGCTCGCGGACCTGCTGGCGGAGGCGAAGCGGACCGACTGCAGCTTCGCCGCCGTCATCTGCGAAAACGCTGAACGGATGGCCCGCTACGTCTACTTCAACACCCGCATCGAGTACGAACTCGCCCGCCACGGCATCGAACTATTCGCCTCCGACGAACCCATCGACCTCGACGGCAAGAAAGCCGCCAAAGTCCTGCTACGCCGGATCAAGCAAGCCGTAGGCGAGTGGACCGCGATCAACACCTTCGAACAAGCCTGGGACGGACTCAAGACCCACACCGCCTCCGGCTACAACATCGGCCGCGCTCCCTACGGCTACCGCAATCAGCCCCACAAGATCGGCGAACGAACGAAGTCCACCCTCATCGTGGACCCCACCCGTGGGCCGGTCGTCACCCAAATCTTTCGGTGGAGGGTCGAGGGCGAGTTGACCTACGGGGAGATCGCCGCCCGGCTCAACGCCAACCTGGACCGGTACCCGCCGCCCGAGCCTCTGCGAAAGGACACCGCCGTGGGGCTCTGGGTATGGGAGTCGGTCCGCAACGTGATCAACAACCCGAAGTACACCGGCCACATGGTGTGGAACCGCACCACCACCCGCACCGGCGTCACCGTGCGGCGAAAGAGAAGCCACCGCCGCAACCCAATCGACCAGTGGGTCTGGTCACCGACCGAGACCCACACACCCCTGGTCTCCCTGGCAGACTTCCAAGCCGCCGCAGCAATGAGCGACCGGCAGCGCGGACATCGCCCCGGCCACGACGCCAACACCCACCCCGCGACCAAGAACACCTACGTGCTGCGCGGCTACCTCCGCCACGAACAATGCCACCGACGCATGCACGGCACTCTACGCGGCGAGAACATCTACTACCGCTGCGCCGGCCCCCGAAACACCCGAGGGCAGAAACTCATGGCACAGCACCCCGGAGCCCTCCACATCCGCGAGGACATCATCCTGCCCGCCATCACCCACATCATCGCCGAACGCGTCTTCGGACCCCACCGCCGCGAACACCTCGCCGCCCAAGAGAAAGCCGCACCCCGCCACCTCGCCGAAGCACACGCCGAATCCGTCGCCGCCGCCACCCGCACCCTCAACGACATCGTCAGCCGACAAGACAGCCTCAGCATCGAACTGGAAGAAGCGGCCGTCGACAACAAGGCGTGGCGGGCGAAACTACGCGAACGGTTCAACACACTCGAAAACCGCCGCACCGACGCCGAAGCCCGACTCGCCGACCTATCGGCTACTCAAACCGTGCCCACCGCTGGGGACGCCACCCTGCTCGACGCCATGCCCTACTTCGAAACCTCCCTTACCAGCCTGCCCGAGCGCCTACTGCGCCAACTCTTCGACATCCTCAAACTCGATGTACGCATTCACAACGCACAGCGAGCCCACATCAAGATCACCATCACGGGAGACGCGCCTCAAGCCACCGTTGATGCGACCCAAGCCGCAACCCATCCACAATCCTATATAGGCGATGTAAAGGATCTAAACCATCCGCAAACGGATGGGTTGGACGCCGTTGATCGTGACCATGTACGGCTAGCCACCCCGGCGACAACAAATCCACCCACCTGAGGGTCGGTCGGGATCAGAACGGACTGAGCACCAGGCCGGCGGCGCGCGGGTCGCCGTCGTGCACGAGCGACTCGAAGGCGCCGACGTCGTCGAAGGCGAAGGCGTACGCCTTACCGTCGCGCATGTTGGCGTGGATGATCCGGGCGTACTGGTTGGTCGGGTTGCTGCGGTAGAACTCGGCGGCGTTGGTGCTG
The DNA here is from genome assembly GCF_044460945.1 of Micromonospora sp. NPDC049903. Taxonomy (NCBI): domain Bacteria; kingdom Bacillati; phylum Actinomycetota; class Actinomycetes; order Micromonosporales; family Micromonosporaceae; genus Micromonospora; species Micromonospora sp. NPDC049903. The sequence goes on along the minus strand of NZ_JBITKL010000029.1, from coordinate 56,587 downwards.
GGCTGGGTGTGGATGGTGCCGAGGGTGCCCCGGTTCAGCGCGGCGCAGAGGGTGCGGGAGATCGGCCCGACCACCTGGTCGTTGGGGGCGGGCAGGTCGCCGTCGCAGCCCCAGACGCTCGCCGACGAGGGGCGGTTGAACGAGGCGACGACCTGTCCGGCGCTGTTGGTGAAGGTCATCACCCGGCCCGAGGTGCGCCCGAAGTAGCGGACGTCGGGCCGGTCGCCGAAGGGCACCACGGTCAGCGTGCGGCTGGTGTACGCGTTCCACGCCGAGGCGATGTAGGAGTCCAGGTAGGTGCTGCTGAACAGGCCCGCTCCGGCGGCCTTGCCCGGTGCCAGCACTCGCAGCACGGTGCCGTCGGCGCGGGTGTACACGGTGTTCGCCCAGCCGGACTGGGACCGTACGCCGTTGATGATCGCGGTGCGGCCGTTGGCGACGACGTCGCCGGTCCGCTTGGTGACGCCGTTGGCGCCGGTCACGGTGACCGCGTGCGGCACCGCGAACATGTCCACCTGGGAGCTGTTGAGCCAGAGCCCGGCGTCGTTGTAGGTGAACTCGCTCCAGTCGAACAGGATGTCGCGGTTGGCGTCGCCGGCCGCCCACGGGGCGGGCTGCACCAGGCCGGTCGGGGTGAGGAAGAACTTGAGCTTCTCGCCGAAGGAGAAGTAGACGCGACCGGAGAAGCCGCGCGGGAAGCGGACGGTGGCGCTGGCACCGTTGGTCGGTCCGGGGATCGAGGCGTCGGGCGCGGGTGACGGCGGGATCTGTCCGCCGGACCAGGGGATGAACGTGCCGGCCTGGTTGACGTAGCCGAGGCGGCCGGAGGAGAGCTGTACGCCGATGACGTACACGTGGACGGCTCCGGAGCGGCCGGTGTTATTGGTGACGGTGACGGGCAGCAACGCGGGGCCGACGGCCTGGGCGGGCGCGGCGGCGACGAGCGCGGTCGGGACGGCGGTGATCAGGGCGGCGGCGACCGCCAGCAGTCTTCTTCGGACAATCACGGGTACTCCTCCGTTCGGTGGTGACACGGGGTGAGAGAGCGCTCTCTCAGACTGTGACTGTTAAGGATGTTTGTCAATAGATGTGTGGCGATGTCGTGAGGTTCGGAGTCGGTTCCTCACCCCTGGTAGCGGCCCACCGCATGATCGCGCCGGTGTCCGGCCCGGCCGGTACGCTGCCCCGGTGATGTTCTCCGTCGTCTCGCCGCCACCCACCCGGTAACGGCGCTTCCGCCGACCCGGCTCTGACCTATTTCGAGCCCGGGTGCGTCTCGTGCTGCCCGGGCGGCGACGACAACGGAGAATTGTGTGCACACCAACGTGCCCCCGTCAGTGGGGCGGGGAATCCTTTACATCATCATCGCGGCGGTCGCCTGGGGCACCGGTGGCGCGGTCGCCGCGATCCTCTATGCAATGAGTGGGCTCGGACCCGTCGCGGTGTCCTTCTGGCGGTTCGTCGGCGGTGTCCTGCTGCTGGCTGTCGGACACCTGGTGCTCCGCCACCGGCGCCCGGCCCGGTCCACTCCGGTCGACGGACAGTCGGTCGGCGCGCCGCAGCACGGCCCCCGGTGGCCTGCGATCGTGACCACCGGTGTGGGGTTGGCGGTCTACCAGACGGCCTACTTCGCCGCCGTGGCGTACGCCGGGCTGGCCATCGCCACCGTCGTCACCCTCGGGTCCGGACCGGTGTTGATCGCCATCGGTGCCCGCCTGTGGACGGGAGAGCGGCTGGGCCGTGCCGGCGCGGCCACCGTGGCGATGGCGCTGGTCGGGCTGATCCTGCTGGTGGGCGGCGAAAGCGCGGGCAGGGCGCCGGCACTCGGCCTGGCATGCGCGCTGCTCTCCGCAACCGGGTACGCCTGCGTCACCCTGCTCAACCGGAAGCGGGGCCGAGACGGCACCGGCGGTGACCCCGGCACCACGGCGCTGGGCGGCTTCGTCGTGGGGATGCTCGTCCTGCTGCCGCTGGCCCTGCTCGAAGGGATCCTGCCCACCTCGGGCGACGTCGGCCGGACACTGGGCCTGCTGGCCTACCTCGGCGCGGTGCCCACCGCTTTGGCGTACGGGCTGTTCTTCGCCGGCCTGGCGTCGGTCCGGGCGACCACGGCGTCGGTCCTGGCGCTGGTCGAGCCGGTCACCGCAGCCGTCATCGCGGTGCTGCTCCTGGACGAACGGCTCACCCCGGTCGCCGTCCTGGGGTCGTCGGTGCTGCTCGGCGCCGTGGTCGTACTGGCGCTCGCGGAACGGCGGGCCGCACCCACACCCGCGAGGTGAACTCGGGGCCGCCCTCGTTCCGACGGGGGCGGCCATCGGGTCCGCTGCCCGAGTTCCCGGCCCGGCCAGCTCGTCACGGGCGGATGAGACACATCCCGCCACCGGTCGGACCGTCCATGGTGGCCAGCGCGTGCGGCACGTCGGCGAGCCCGATGGTGCGGGTGACCAGCGCGGCCGGCCGCAGCACCCCGGCGGTGACGAGCCGGAGCAACTCCGGATAGGCGTGCGCCGGCATGCCGTGGCTGCCGCGCAGCTCCAACTCGTAGGCGATCACGAGATCCATCGGCACGACCGGGTGTCCCTGGGCGGCGGGCAGAAGCCCGACCTGCACGTGTCGTCCCCGGCGGCGCAGGCTTCGGACGGAGGCGGTGCAGGTGGCGTGACTGCCCAGCGCGTCGAGAGACAGGTGGGCCCCGCCGCCGGTCGCCTCCCGGACCGCCTCGGCCACCGCGTCCGGCCCGTCCAGGGTGCGCCCGTCCAGACAGACCGCCGCGCCGAGGCTCCGGGCGAGGTCGAGCGCACCGGGCGCGACGTCGACGGCCACCACCCGGGCCCCGCACGCCAGCGCGATCATCACCGCCGACAACCCCACCCCGCCGCAGCCGTGTACGGCCACCCACTCGCCGGCCGCGACCCGTCCCTGCGTGACCACGGCCCGGAACGCGGTGGCGAACCGGCAACCGAGCGCGGCGGCGGCCGGATGGTCCAGCTCGTCGGGGAGCCGGACCAGGTTGACGTCGGCGTCGCGGACGGCCACCTGTTCGGCGAACGAGCCCCAGTGCGTGAAACCGGGCTGGCTCTGCCGTTCGCAGACCTGCTGGTCGCCCGCCTGGCACGACGGGCACCGACCGCAGGCGCAGACGAAGGGCGCGGTGACCCGGTCACCCGCTCGCCAGCCCCGCACGCCGGTACCGACGGCGGTGACGACACCGGCGAACTCGTGCCCGGGTACGTGCGGCACGACGATGTCCGGATCGTGTCCCTGCCAGCCGTGCCAGTCGCTGCGGCACAACCCGGTCGCCTCGACCCGGACGATCGCGCCACCGGGCGGCGGCGTCGGGTCCGGCACGTCGCGGACCTGCGGCGGGACACCGAACTCGTCGAAGATCACGGCACGCATGGCCGCATCCTGGCACGTCACCGGTCCGCCACGGAACCCCGGCCGGCAGGACCGGGCCCGGACCGGGCGAGCCGGTGACGTGACACGGCTAGCCGGTGGGTTGGCGGGAGGCGGTCGCGCCGAGGTCGGCCGCGAGCGTGCGGGCCACCTGGCCGATGCCGCCGGCCTGCGCGGTGGCGAAGACGAACCGGTCCGGCCGCAGCAGAACAGCGTCCGCCCGGTGCCGCCGTAGCCAGGCGTCGACGGTCCCGTCCAGGTCGACGACGTGGACCTGGGCGGCATCGCTAGCCGGCAGGCGCGCCGGGTCGGTGCCGGCCGGATGCGTCACGACGGACCGTACCGGCCCCGGCAGCCCGGGCAGTTCCGCCGGGAGGCCACGCCCGACCAGTGCGAAGCCGTCGCCGAGCAGATCGTCGAGCAGGCGGGGCGTCGGATCGCCGCCGACAGCCACCCGGGGCTGCGGGAACATCGCCCCGACGGCACCGTCGCGCTGGCCACCGGCGAAAAGCCCCCGCTCGTAGGCGGGCAGCGGCTTGAACTCGAAGTGCCGCACGAATCGGCGTACCCGGGGCACGGTCTGCACCGCCCGCAGCACGCTGTCGCGGACCCACGCGGCCCGCCGACTACGGGCCAGGAACACCCGACCCAGACGGACGCTCGTCTCCGCCATCGCCGCCGTGTGCGGCCGACGTTCCGTCTCGTACGTGTCGAGCAGCGCCGGGGCGGCCCCGCCGGACAGCACCAGCGCCAGTTTCCAGGTCAGGTTCGCCGCGTCCCGCAGTCCGCTGCACAGCCCCTGCCCGAGGAACGGCGGCATCTGGTGGGCGGCGTCGCCCAGCAGGAACACCCGTCCCTCCCGCCACCTGACGGCGATGAGGTGGTGGAACGTGTAGACCACGGCGCGGGTGACGGTGAAACGGTCCGGGTCGACATACGGCGACACCAGCTCGGCGATCTTCGCCGGTTCCCGCATGTCGGCCTCGGTCTCGCCCGGTTGGAGCATGAACTCCGCCCGATAGCTGCCCCGCGACCCGGGGGAGACGAACGCGGGCCGCCGCCAGTCACAGACGAAGGTGGTGTGCGGCGTGCGGATCCCGTCCGGAATCACGTCACCGGAGACCGCCAGCCACGGCTCGGCGTAACTCGCCCCCGCCAGCGGGATCCGCACCGCTGCGCGGGTGGTGCTCCGCGCACCGTCGCAGCCCAGCACGAACCGGGCCCGGACCGGGTACGACCGGTCGGCCACCACGTCCCGCACCACCAGATCCGCGCCGTCCTCGTCCTGCCGCAGGTCGACCAGTTCCGTGCCCAGCCGCAGCGTCACGTGCGCGAACCGTTCCAGCCCGGTACGCAGAGCCTGCTCCAGCAACGGCTGGTCGAAGAAGTTCAGCGGGGCGTGCCCGAACCCGAAGTCGACCTCGTCGAAGGCGATGGTGGCGAAACGCCGGCCGGCGGCGTTGACGTAGTCGGCGCGTACCGGTTGGTGCAGGTCGCCGACGATCCGGTCCAGCAGCCCGGCCTGCTGATAGATGCGCAGCGCCTCGTCGTCACAGGAGAACGCGCGCGGCTGCCCGTGCGGTTCCGTGCTCCGCTCCACGACGAGCGTGCGGACGCCCCGCATGCCGAGCAGGTTCGCGGCCAGCGCACCGACCGGACCACACCCGACGATGACGACGTCGACCTCCTGGACCTCGCCGGGCGACGACGACTGGGCCGGGTTCATCTCGTTCCTCCACCATCTGGCCGCCCGGGGTGGCCGGGCGGGGACTGTTGACTGGTTCAGCACAGCGGGCGGGTGTGGAGGTTTCGTAGATTTCCGGTTGGGGTTCTGGTTTCTCGTGGGTGGGGCTCCCGGCAGGCCCGACCCGCGTGTGGTGGGTTTCGGCGGGTCCGAGCCGCTTGCGGTGGGGTTTCCGGCAGGCCCGACCCGCTCCGGGCGGTCAGGCTTGATCCCTGCGCGGGTCGGGCCTGCCGGAAACCTGACGTGGCCGGTCTGGTGCTGACGGCTCGGCCCTGGTGGGTGCTGGCGTAAGGGCTCGGCCTGCCGGAAATCTGGTGTGGTTGGTCTGGGTTGGGGGCTGGGCATCCCGAGAATCTGGTGTGGTTGGTCTTGGTGGGGTGGGTGGTCAGGGGTGGGGGTGGGTGGGGAAGCGAGAGCGGAGGAGGATGTTGCCTTGGGCGGCGGCCAGGCGGGCGCCGGTGGCGAGGGCGGTGGGGTCGCGGCGGGCGATGCCGCGGATGCGGTGCAGTTCGGGCGCGAGGACCGACTCGCCGAGGCGGTCCGCGACCGACAGTCCCTCGTCGGCCAGCTCCGCCGCCGTCGACGGATCACCCGCCGCCAGGTACGCCTCGGCCATCGCGCTGTATGTGACGGTGCGGGTGGCCCGCAGCCCGGGGCGGTAGATGCCCTCCATTGCGGCCCGCATCGCCGGGAGCCGGTCGTGCTCGCCGCCCCGCGCGGCCGCCCACTCCAGGAAGAAGCCACCCGTGGTCACGAAGTGCGGCATGCCGTTGGCGGCACCGATCTCGCGGCACCGGTGCGCCGCCGCGCGTACCGCCGCCACGTCGCGTTCCTGCATCCCCATCCAGGCCGCGAAGAGTGCCGCGTTCGCCCGGCCGTACGGGTCGGCGAGCCGCTCGGCCAGCCGCTCCGCCTCGGCGATGTCCCGCCGGGCGTCCTCGGTCGCACCGCGCAGCGACCGGACCAGGGCCCGGAAGTTGTACGCGGCCAACACCGGCAGCCGACCGACCTGGCGGCCCAGCAGATCCGGGTCGACCGTGCGCAGCCGATCGACGGCGGCGGTGAGCCGCTGGTCGGCCTCGACCAGCGCGCCGGTGAAGTAGCCGACCACACCTCGCAAGTATTCGCCGGCCGCCGCGATCAGCCCGGTGCCGTCGTCGGCCCGGACCAGCCGCTCGGCCAACTCCCCGCAACCGGCGTAGTCGGCCTGGTTGGCGGCCAGCTCGCCGAGCGCCCACAGCGCGGGCCGTACGTCGGTCTCCGCGCCGACGAGCGCCAGCAGCTCCCGGGCCCGGGCGCAGACCTCGTCGACGGCGTCGGCTCCGACGCCGACCGTCATCTGCAACAGGGCGGCCCGGTGCAACTGGACGGCGAGTTCGGTGGCCGCCGCCGACGGCGAGGTGCCGGCGAGCGGCGACAGTCGCCGGGCCGCCCGGTCCAGGTGGCCGAGCGCGTCCTCGTACGCGAACCGCCGCGTCGCGTCGTCGGCCGCCGCCAGTGACCAGCGCAGATGGTCCTCGCCGTGCCCGAGTCCGATCGCCTGCCCGAAGTGGTGGGCCAGCTCGGCCGGGGCCACACCGCCGACCCGCTGGTACGCCAGGGCCAGCCGGGCGTGCAGCGCGGCTCGTCGGGGCGGCGGCAACTGCGCGTACGCCACCTCGGCGAACAGCGGATGACGGAACCGCACCGCACCCGGCCCGGCCTCGGCGACCAGCTCCGCCGCGTACGCCGCCGTCAACCCCTCGGCGATGTGCGCCGCCGAGACCTCCAGCACCGTCGCCATCGTCTGCGTGTCCAGGTCGCGCCCGGCCACGCCGAGCAGCTCCAGGCAGTCGCGGGCCGCCTCGGGCAGGGCACCGAGGCGCAGCCGGACGGTGTCCCGGACGCTCGGCGGCAGGTCCGCGTCGGCCGGGTCGGTGCCGGCGCGCAGCAGTTCGGTGATGAAGAACGGGTTGCCCCCGGTCCGGGTGGCCAGGCGCGCCGCCACCTGCCGCTGCGGGGGCGTGCCGGTGCGTCGGCGGACCAGGTCGGCCACGTCGGTGTCGGTCAGCCCGGTCAGCCGCAGGTGACGGAAGCCCGCACCACGGGCCAGGTCGGCCACCGTCGCCACCAGCGCCGGGTGGTGCTCGTAGGGGCGCATCGTGGCCAGCACGAGAACCCGGGCGTCGGCCAGGGTGGTGGCGAGGAACCGCAGCAGCAGCAGCGAGTCCGGGTCGGCGGCGTGCAGGTCGTCCAGCACCACCAGCAGGCCGTCCGCACCGGCGACCGTGCGCACCAGGTCCGCCACCGCCTCGTACGCGCGGAACCGCGCCGTCGGGTCGGGTGCCGCGTCGCCGGTCGACCCGTCCGCCGGTCCGGCCGCGAAGCCGTCCAACCGGCGCGTCGATCCGGTCGTGCCCGCCTGCGGCATCGCCGCCAGCGTCCGCACCACCTGGTTCCACAGCCAGAACGGCGGCGTCTGCCCGACGTCGGGGCAACGACCCCACACCGCCGGTACGCCCCGCGTCCCGGCGAGCGCGGCGGCGAGCGTGGTCTTGCCGATCCCCGGCTCGCCCACCACGACGGCGACCCGGCCACCACCGCCGGTGACGGCCTCGGTCAGCGCTGTCATCAGCTCGGTCAGTTCGGCGTCCCGGCCGACCAGGGAATCCGAACGCGCCGCCGGAGCCCCGACCACGCTGGTCGTCCCGTGGACCGGTCCGGGCCGGTAGTCCGGAGTGGACGCGGACGGGCCGACCACCCCGGTCGGCGTGGCGTCCGGCGCGACAGCGGTGACAGCCGTGGCCGTCGGCGGCGGCACGGACTGGGCCAGGATCCGGCCGTGCAGCTCGCGCAGCTCTTCGCCCGGGTCGATGCCGTACTCGCCGGCCAGGACCCGACGGCCCTCGTCGAAGGCGGCCAGCGCCTCGGTCTGTCGCCCGGACCGGTAGAGCGCGAGCATCAACTGGGCACGGGCGGTCTCGCGGACCGGGTTCGCGGCCACGAACTGGCGCAGCTCGGCGAGTACGGCGGTGTGCCGTCCGGCCGCCACGGCAGCCGTGAACCGTCCCTCCTCGGCACCGAGGCGCGACTCGGTCAGCCGGGCGGCCTCGGGACGCACCGCACTCAGCTCGGCCGCGCCGGTCAGCGGCTCGCCCCGCCAGAGCGCCAGCGCCTCGACGTAGCCCCGTTCGGCCGAGTCGGCGTCGCCCGCCGCGAGCGCGTGTGCCGCGTACGCCGCCAGCCGCTGGAAGCGGACCGCGTCGATGTCCTCCGGCTCGACGCGCAGCTCGTACCCTCTGGGGTGGCTGCGCAGCACGCGGGCCGGCTCGCGGTGGCTGCGCTGCGGTTCGACCGCGCGGCGGAGTCCGGCCACATAGGTGCGGAGCGTCATCTCGGCGCTGACCGGCGGCCGTCCGTCCCAGAGCGCGTCGACCAGCCAGTCGGTGGCGACGAACCGGTTCGGGCGCAGCAGGAAGAGCGCGAGCAACGCCCGCTGCTTCGGCCCACCGAGCGGCACGGCGTGCCCGTCGCGGACGGCCTCCAGCGGTCCCAACACGCGGAACTGCACCTGACCACCACACTGTCCGGTCCCCACCTGGTCGGGTCGAGTATGCCAGCCGTCTGCACCTCGACCGCTGTGCGCTGCCGGCCGGAGGCCGGTGTCGGTGCTATATAACGGTGGCCGTGGATATGGCGGAGATCGAGACCGAGATGGCGGACCTGGACGCCCGCTACCGCTCGGTGGCGAACAAGCCGGTCGACGTCACCGCACTGGACCGGATGGCGGAGCTCGGCGCCGCCGTCGACGCGGAGCTGACGGCGCTGGGCGTGCAGGAGCGCGCCGAGCGGGTGCTGCGCGCCATCGTCGACAGGTACGCCGCCGACGAGACCGCCCGGGCCGAGATCCGGCGGATGTTCGACCGGTACCCGTCGTTCCGGTGGGCGGCCCATCTGCCCACCGACTGCCGGACTGCCGAGGGGTTCCGGGACGACCTCGTTCATCTCTCCGCCCGGGACCAGGGCGCCGACACCCGCGACGAGATCATGTCGTTGCGGGCCGTGTGCGACCGGGCCCGGCGAGCCGGGATCGACGTGGATCCCGTCCTGGCGGAGGTGGCCGCGATGTCCAGCGACGAGGACCGGTACGGGATGGGCTCGATGCGCGACATCCTCCTGCGCCACCGCACCCGATGAGGGCGTGGCAGGATGAGGCGTGCCCGATGATCGGAGACCGTCGATCACGTTCGAGACGAGCTGTGTCGTCGCCGCGTCGCCGGACGCGGTCTACCGCCACCTGACCGACCCGCACAGCTACATCGGCTTGTCGCCGCTGATCGTGGCGGTCTCCGACGTGCGGACCGACCGGGACGCCGACGGCCGCGCGGTCACCGACTACGTCGCCGTCGAACGGTTCCGGATGGTCGGCCCGCTGCGGTGGGACAACCACATTCGGGTGCGGATGGTGGCGACCCGCCCCGGCAGCCAGATCGTCAGCGACGTGCGGAGCCCGGGGTGGGTGTGGCTTCGCGCGGTGGTCGACCTGACGCCCGAGACCGGCGGTACGCGGATCCGGGAGTCGGTCACCGCCGGTGCCCCGCTGCTGCTGCGGCGCTTCGTGGCGGCACAGGCCCGTCAGGTCGCGGCGTACCGGGCGACCGAACTGACCCGCCGGATGGCGTCCCGGCCCTGACCGCCGGTCCACCGCCGGTCCGGGTCGCTGCTGGTCAGACCGACCCGGCCGACCTTCCTGGCCAGCCGGCCGGGATGCGTTCCAGCACCCCGCCCGCGAAGACGTCCCGCAACCCCAGCGGCTTGAGATGGACGTAGCCGATGTGACAGTCGCAGATCGCGTTGCTGCACGGCCGGGGCTCCAGCGCGGCCCGCCACGACCCGTCGTACAGGTTGCCGATCGGGGTGTCGATGAAGTGGCAGCGGCGGACCGTGCCGTCGCCGCGCACGGAGATCGCGGTCTCCCCGGCATGGCAGGGCCGGTCCAGAGACAGGTGCGGACGCACGCTGTAGCCGAAGTGCGGGTCCAGCTCCGTCCAGGTCGCCTCCTCGGCGGCGTCGTAGCGCCGACCGTCGGCGGCGTTGACCCAGAGGTAGACCTCGTCGGGCAGCAGGGACCGCAGCGCCCGCGCCTCGGCCAGGTGCTCGGGCAGCCCGACCACCCCGACCGAGTACCGGACACCCAACTCGGACAGGCGGGCGCAGCGCCGCAGGAAGCGTTCCCGGGTGACCTGCCCCGGGTGGTAGGTGGTCCAGAGCGCGGCGGCGCTCGGGTCGGCCTCGGCGAGCCAGTCCACCCGGGCCGCCAGGTTGGTCTGGATCACCACCCGCTCCACGTGCGGCAGGTGGGACAGCGACACCATCGCGTCCCGGTACCAGCGCCGGGTCAAGCCCTCGCCCCAGGGCGTGAACAGCACCGACAGGCGTACGTCGGTGGTCGCGCCCACCCAGTCGGTGAACCGCGCCAACGCCTCCCGGTCGGCGCGGAGCAGCTCCGGCGGGTCCCGGCGCTTGGCGAACGGGCAGTACGGACAGTCGTAGTTGCAGCTCGCCAGCGGGCCACGGTAGAGGATCGCCAGGTTCATCGCGGCACGTACCCGGCCATCGCGTGCTGCACCTCGGCGGAGGTCAACCAGGGGCCGACGGCGTCCGACCGGGCCAGCCCGGAGGGGGTGAGACGGAGCCCGCCGTCGGTGGCCCAGCCCCGCTCGACCAGCCGGTCGAGCTGCGGGAAGTCCTCGCCCGGCGGGCGACCGAACCGGGCCCGGTAGGCGTCCGGGTCGACCCCGTCGACGCGCAGCAGCGACTTCAGCAGCCACCGACGGCGCTGCTCGGTGCCGTCGAGGTGGTATCCGAACTCGGCGTACCGGAAGTCCTCGGCCGGTCGGGCCAGGTAGTCGTCGAGCACCGCGCGCACCTGCGAGACGCTGACCGCGTAGTCGAAGGAGTAGTGCAGCGCGGTGGTGTACGAGCGGGCACCGCAACCCAGACCGACCATGCCGTCGTCCTGGCAGCAGTAGTCGGGGCCGTCCGGGGCCGGCACGTCGGCCCGGCGGAACTGGCGCATCGACTCCTGCCGGTAGCCGGCCGCGCCGAGCGTCTCCACGGCCTGCCGGTAGAGCGCGAGGCGCTGCGCGTCCCAGTCCGCGCGGGCGTGCGTGCGCCGGCCCAGACCGGTGAGCGGCCGGACGTAGAGCGGGTAGAGGTACAACTCCTCGGGACGCCACGCCAGCGCCGCGTCGAGGCTCTCCCGCCAGGTGTCGGCCGTCTGCCCGTCGATGCCGTAGATCAGGTCGATGTTGAGCACCGGGACACGGGCGTCGCGGATCGCCGCCAACGCCGTCTCCACCTCCGTGCGCCGTTGCGGTCGACCGGCGGCGCGGGCCTCGACGTCGAGGAAGCTCTGTACCCCGATGCTGACCCGGGTGGTGCCGTACGCGGCCAGCACCGCGAGCCGGTCCGGCGTCGCGGTGGCCGGCGAGGTCTCCACCGACAGCGGTACGCCGGGCAGCCGCGCCCCGAGTGTCGTGGTGGCGATGTCGAACAGCTCGGTCAGCTCGTCGGCGGTCAGATGGGTGGGGGTGCCGCCGCCGAAGGCCGCGCGGGCGTACCCGGTCGAGCCGCCGAGCGCCTCGGCGACCTGCTCCGCCTGCCGACGAAGCTGCCGCAGGTAGGCGGTGACCTGCTCGGCGGGCGCGTTGGCCCGGGTGAACAGGTTGCAGAAGCCGCAGCGCATCTCGCAGAACGGCACGTGCAGATAGAGGAAGAGGGCGTCCCGTGCCTGGTCCCGCCACACGTCGGTCAACGACGGGCGGGGGCGCAACGCCCGGTACGAGGTCTTGTGCGGGTAGGCGTAGAGATACTGCTGGTACGGCGAGCCGTCAAGACTCGCGTCGGTGCTGGTCACCATTCTCCAGGGTGCAGGGTGAAGTGCGCGTACGGGACGGTCCACACCACGTCGTGGCCGATCCGGTGCCCGGTGTGCCCGTCCTCGCCGTACGCGGTGCCGTGGTCGGAGCAGATGATCGTGAACACCGGCCGCCCTCGGCCGGTGACCAGCGCGAACAGCCGCTCCATCCGGCCGTCCACGTACTCCAGGGCGGCGGCGTGACTGGCCAGGTCGTCCTCCTCGGCGCCGGGCAGGTGGTGCCGGTTCGGCTGGTGCAGGGCGGCCACGTTGAGGAAGGTGAACAACGGCCGGGTCGGCGGCAGATCGGCCACCACCTCCGCCAACCGGTCGAGCTGGGCGTCCACGCAGGTGGGCGACGTGACGCCGAACTCCGGCTCCCAGTGCGCCTCGCGGAACAGCCCCGGCAGGACCGCCCCGAGCGGGCTGCGTCGGTTGAAGAAGCCGACGCCGCCCAGGCACAGCGTGTGGTAGCCGACGTCGGCGAGCGCGGTCGGCAGGTCCGGCGCGTCGAACACCCATGTGTCGGCGCCGGAGGTCTCGCTGCCCGGGAAGGCCGCCGCGTACAGCCGTTCGTGTCGACCCGGGGGCACCGGCGTGGGCAGGAACCCGGCGAAGAAGGCGTGGTGCGCGGCGTAGGTGAAACTGGCCGGGGAGTGCCGGCGTTCCCACCGGCCGCCCGGCAACGCCCGCGTCAGGTGCGGCGTCCGGCCTGCCGCCGCCAGCTCGGACGCCACGTCGTAGCGCAGCGTGTCGAGGGTGACCAGCAGCAGGTCGTGGTCACCGATCAGGCTCCGCATCCGACCACCTCCGGCGACGCGGCCGGGCCCGCCCGACCGGGACGCCACCCGCCGTCGGTCAGGGCGTGCACCTGGGCGGCGTAGCTGTCCCGGCCGTCGGCCAGCACCCCGGGCAGCAGGTCACCGAACGCGTTGACCTCGGCCACCGCGTGCCGCCGCCAGCCCAGCAGGAACATCAGGTCCACCCCGACGTGCAGCGAGTCGGGGAAACAGGCGGCGGCCCGCTCGCACGTCTCCATCGCCGCCGACCACTGCCGGGCCCCGGCGGCCCGTCGCACCTCGTCGAGATCGCCACGCGCGTTGCCCAGGTGCAGGTTGGTCAGCGGCCCCCGCGCCGCCCGAACCACCACGTGGTCGGGCCGGCCGGCGATCACCAGCACCCGCAGGTCGACCACCCGGTCACCGATCCCGGCCTTGGGCAGCCACTGCTCCACGTGCAGACCTTCCGGGCCGAGCCGGTCCACGATGGCCGCGATCTGCGTCTCGTCGGTGTAGCGGCGTAACCGCAGCGAGTTGAACAGCGCCTCGGGGGTCTGCTCGATGGTGGTGAGCGCCTGCACCCGGCCGGCGCCGACCGCCAACGCGATGATCCCGGCGGCCGAGGAGCCGTGCGCCGGCTTGACGAACACCCGGCACCAACCGGCCTGCGCCATCGCCGACCGCAGCTCGGCGTAGCCACCGACCTGCGGCAGCGCGTCCGGCACCGGCACCCCCGCCGCCGCCAGCCGCGCGTGGCAGCGCCGCTTGTCGCAGAGCACCGCGACGTCCTCCGGCGGGTTGAGCAGGGTCGCGCCGCCGGCGGACACCCGGGCCATGCCGTCCACCAGACCGGCGTACGCGTCGGCGAGGCCGACCAGTTCGCCGTGCCGCGCGACGGTGGGCGACCGGCGCAGCAACTGGTCGACCCGGGCGTCCTCCCCGGGCGAGTCCACCCGCACCAGCGTGCCGGCCGAGGGCGGTGCGGCCCCGGTCAGCACCTCGACCCAGGGCAGCATCACGGGCCGGGGCAGACCGGCGGCCAGCACCGCGTCGGTGAACATCGACACCCGACGGTTGCCGGGATTGCCGACCACGGTCAACCGCATGTCACTCCGAGACCGCGGTGTAGCGGTAGCTCTCGCCGTCGTCCTCGTCGTCCGCCTCCTGCGGGTCGGAGAGGTTCACCCGGACGTCCGGCAGGGCGGCGACCACCGACGCGGCGACCTCCTTTGACAGATAGTGGTGGTGCAGGTCCAGCACCGTCAGGTGGGTCAGCGGCTGACCGGCGAGCAGCGCCTCCGCCCCCTCGTCGCCGAGAGTGCCGTTGGACAGGTCCAGCACCTCCAGGCGGCGCACCACGGGCGCGGTCGCCAGGGCCGCCGCGATGTCGTCGGTGATCATCGAGTTGCACAGGCCCAGGCGGCGCAGCGCCGGGAAACGCTCGTCGGCCAGCAGCGGGGCGAGGTCCGCCAGCTCGGTGGTGCCGCCGTAGTCGTCGGTGCCGAGCCAGAGTTCGAGGTCGGCCAGCTCGGGCAGGTCGGAGTCGAGCACCGCGCCGACGAACTCGCGGGACAGCCCGCCGCTCTGCACCACCAGTTCGCGGAGGTTGTCGTGCTGGACGGGGGAGAAGTCGAACTCCTCACCCCCGCGCACCCACAGCACCTCCAGGTCCGGGTACGCCGTCAGCAGCGGAGTGACGTCGCCGACCTTCATCCAGGAGACCTCGCACTCCTCGAAGATCATGTCACCGAGGAACAGGGCCCGCAGTGCGGGCAGTCGATCGGCCGCCGCGCAGATCTGTGCGATCGGCGCGGGGTTGAAGGCCGCGTACCCCCAGGCGCCGATGACCAGCGACTCCACGCTGTCGCCGACCTGCGCGACGAACCGCTCGAAGGTGGCGGCGAACTCCTTGGAGAGTGCGCCTTCCTCGTTGTCGTCGAACTCCGGATGGGTGACGCGCCACGAGACCGGGCCGGTCACGGTCGGCAGCGGCCCCTCCAGCGGAAAGTCGACCACCGGACGGTCGGCGAACTCGGCCAGGTGCGAAGAGAACGTCATGTCTGCTCACTCCCCGACTGCGGTGAAGCGGTAGGTGCGGCCGCTGTAGACGTCCGGGGTACGTCCCTCGGACACGTCCACGCGTACGCCGGGCAGGGCCGCGACGACCCGCTGTTGCGCCGGCTCGGACAGGTAGTGGTGGTGCAGGTCGAGCTCGGTCAGGTGGGTCAGCGGTTGCCCGGCCAGGAGCGCCTCCAGACCCTCGTCGGTGAGGTTGCCCATCGACAGGTCGAGCACCGAGAGGCGGGGCACCACCGGTGCGGTGGCGACCGCTCCGGCGACCACGTCGGCGATCTCGGCGTTGCGCAGTCCCAGCCGTCGCAGCTCCGGCATCCCGGCACCGGCGAGCAGCGGGGCGAGGTCGTCGAGGGTGGCGTCGCCGCCGTAGTCCGATCGGCCCAGCCACATGTCCAGCTGCTGCAGGGCCGGCAGGTCGCACTCGCCGACCGCCCGCACCACCGCGCCGGGCAGGCCACCGGACTCGAACCGCAGCTCCCGCAGGCCGGTGTGCGTGACGGCGTCCAACCGCAGGCCCTCGCCGCCGCGCACCCACAGCGTCTCCAACTGCGGGTAGGCCGCCAGCAGCCCGGTGATGTCGTCGTGGGTCAGCCAGGAGAGCTCGCACTGCTCGGAGACCAGGTCGGCGAGGAAGAGCGCCCGGAGCCCGGTCCACTGCGACGCCGCTTTCACCAGGAGGTCGACCGGCAGCGGCCGTTCGTACGCCATCCCCCACTCGCCGACCACGACGGCGCGGACCGACTCGGCCGGGACCTCGTCGAGCATCGCTTCGACCAGGGCGACGAACTCCTCGGGCTCGGGCTCGTCGTCGATGTCGCCCACCTCGAGCCGCCAGGCCACCGCCGAGGGATCCGCCGGCACCTCCATCCCTGAGGTGAAGGGGAGCACCGGTAGACCGGCTAACGACGACACGTGCGTTCTGAACACTCTCAACCTCCGACCTGACCGCGATAGCGGCGAGACCGTAACAGGCCGCTCCGACAGGCACGTTCCAGGAGGCCACCCGTGGTCACCGGGGTGGGACGGGCTCCGGCCCGGCGGAGACCGCCGGGCCGGAGGTGGTGCGGTGCACGGGGTGTGCGGATCAGCTCGTCCGCACCGACCCGTTGACCTTGGTGTCACGGATGGTCGCGCCGACGGCGTTCACCGAACCGTTGACCCGGCTCTCCACGATCGAGACCACCGAGGCGTTGTGCGCGTGGATCGCGCCGTTCAGGTTCGAGTTGAACACGATCAGACCGGCACCCGGGTTGACCTTGATGGCGCCGTTCTGGGTGACCCCGTCCATGCAGGTGATGCCGGAGGAGATCGTCATGCTGCCGTTGTGCCGGCCGCGCAGGACGGTGGTGCACTCCGGGTAGCTGGGCTGGGTCTGCACGTTCAGCTCGTCGAAGGCGACGACCGCGCGGGCGTTGTTCGTCAGCGGGTCGTCCAACTTGAGGACGTCAAGTCCCTTCTGGATGTCGTTGGAGTAGATGTAGCCGTTGTGGTAGTACGTCGACCAGGCGCCGCCGAGGATCCGACGGGTGTCCGACAGCGGGCCCCGCTCCCAGAAGGCGATCTCGACCGGGTTGGCCGAGTCGGTGAAGTCGATGACCGAGATGCCACCCTGGTACCACGCCTGGACCATGATGTCGCGGCCCATCGCCGGGATCAGCGAGCCGTTGTGCGCCACGCAGTTCTCGAGGGCGGAGTTCTCCCGCGGGATCTTGAAGTAGCTCTTGAAGACCAGTCGACGGTCGGCACCGGAGCCGACGATGTCGTACAGCGCGTTCGCGCCCTGGTTGGCCCGGTAGGCCGGGGTGCAGATGGCGCCGCTGCCGCCGCCGAGCTCGTCGGTGAAGACGACCTTGGTGCCGGCGTTGTTGAACGTGGCCGAGTGCCAGAACGCGAAGTTGGTGTCGCGCACCTGGCTCAGGACCACCGGGTTCACCGGGTCGGAGATGTCCATCAGGACGCCGTCACCCATGCAGGCGCCGGCGGCCAGGTCCAGGTCCGGGTAGGCGGTGATGTCGTGGCAGCCGCTGGTGTTGGTGTTGCCGCCGTCCGGGAAGAGGACCGGGGTGGCGACCACGGAGGCGCTGGTCGGGTTGTCCAGCGGAACGTCGATGATGGAGATCTTGTCGTGCGGCGGCTTGCAGTAGAACGCGTTGTTCGACGGGCTGTACGACTGGACGTACACGTAGACGCTCTTGTCGTCCTTGCTCGGCACCAGCGTCAGGGTGTGCGAACCGCAGTCGGTACGGACCGACTTGATGTAGCGCGGGTTCGCCTTGTCGCTGATGTCGAAGATCCGGACGCCCTCCCAGGAGCTCTGCTGGGCCACCGAGCCGGCGCTGCTGCTGCACGAGTCGTCGCTGCGGGGCGAGTCGACCGCGAGGAACAGCAGGTCCCCGTAGACCGACGGGTCGCCCTGCGCTCCGACGCAGACGACCTGGCTGACCACCTGGGGTGAGGCCGGGTTGCTGACGTCGAAGATGCTGAACCCGTTGTAGTTGCCGGCGATGACGTGGTTGTCCTGGAACGCCAGGTCCGAGTTGTACGCGGCCTCGCTGGCGAACCCGCCGAACTTCGGGACGTTGGCGATCTGGGTGAGGTTGGGGCTGCTGACGATCTCGTCGACGGCCGGGATGGTGTTCGCGGTCTCGGCGGCGCTGCTCGATGGCGCCACCGCGACACCCGCGACGAGAAGGGCACCTGTGGCGGCCAGGCTGATTCCCAGCCTTCGGCTCCCTCGTGGGGTCGGTCTGAACATGTAGGAACACCCTTCGTCAGGGATGAGCAGGGTTAGCGGAGGTTAACCCTGCGGTGGGTGCTCGATCGTCGGCCATGTGGTCACGGTTTAGCAACACGACCGCCGATGTCCCGGCGCAAACTGCCGCAGGTGGGGCTAAACGATCGTTCTGCCGTTCGCAACCCTCCCGTCGCAGCTCAGGCCCGCGCTACCATCCCGGCCAACTGTGAACGGCGGGAGTCGAGTTGTGCTAGGTGTGCGGATCCGTGGGCTGCTGCGGCAGTCCCGGAAGCTTGTGCTGATCGAGTTGGCCGTGCTCGCGATGCTGGCCGTCGGGATCGCGGTGGCCGTGTCGTGGCCGGATAGCGGGCCCCCCGCGCCGACGGCGCAGACGAACGAGCCACCGCCGCTCGACCTGCCCGGCATCCCGGACGCCACCGCACCGGTGCTGATGCCGGGCGGCCCCGGCGAGCCGGCGAAGACCCTGTCGGCCAACGAGATGTCGCCGATGGCCCGGCCTCCGCACAACAACGCCGACACCCGCTTCGTCACCATGATGATCCCGCACCACGAGCAGGCCCTGGTGATGGCCAAACTGGTCAGTGACCGGGCCGAGAACTCGAACCTGAAGATCATCGCGGACCGGATCCTGGCTGCCCAGGACCCAGAGATCAAGACCCTGGAGACCTGGTTGACCGACCGGGGGCTGGACCGCAACTCCGGCGACGGGCACCGGCACGAGATGGCCGGCATGCAGACGGCGCAGGCGCTGAACCGGCTGACCGCCGCCCGGGGCGCCGAGTTCGACCGGATGTTCGTCACGATGATGACCGAGCACCACCAGGGCGCCATCGCGATGGCGAACGAGGTCCTGACGCTGGGCACCGACATCATCATCAACGAGTTCGCCAGCAGCGTCGTCGTCGAGCAGGGCGTCGAGATCAACCGGATGCGCGAGGTGCTGACCGGCCGCCGATAGCCCTGGCGCGGTCCCGCCCGTCCGACATCCCGGAAGTTGTCGGTGGTCACCGATAGCGTCGGGCGGACGCCGACGAAGGGACCAGCCATGACGGGGAGCAGCCCACACTCCGAGAGCAGCCTGTCGCCCGAGCGCACGGACCTGCTGCAGGCCTTGCGTCAGCAACGCTTCTTCCTGCGCAACACTGCGCGGGAGCTGACCGACGCGCAGGCGGCGACGTGCAGCACGGTCAGCGCATTGTGTATCGGTGGTCTGATCAAGCACGTCGCGGACGTCGAACGAGGCTGGGCCGACTTCATCGTCGACGGCCCGGCCGAGGCGCCGGACCACCACGACCCCGCCGTCCACGAGCGCCACGCACAGTCGTTCCGGCTGCTGCCGGGCGAGACCCTGGCCGGCGTGCTCGCCGCGTACGACGAGGTCGCGGCCCGCACCGACGAGCTGATCCGGAGCCTGCCCGACCTGGACGCCAGCCAGCCGTTGCCCGCCGCACCCTGGTTCGAGCCGGGCGCCCGCTGGTCGGCCCGACGTGTGCTGGTGCACGTCATCGCCGAGACGTCGCAGCACGCCGGGCACGCCGACATCATCCGGGAGGCGATCGACGGCGCGAAGTCCATGGGTTGACCCAGAGGCACGACCTCAGCGACGGCCTCGACTCGCCATCATCCCCGACCTGCCCGCACGGGAGGCGGCCGCGTCGGTTCCGCCGACCCGTGGCGGATGATCCACTCGGCCACCGCCAGGTTGATCAGCCAGCCGGCGGCGTGCAGCCACGCCCGGGTCAGCTCGCCCGGCGGTTCGGCGACCACGAGCCACGGCAGATGGGTCAGGAACTGGGTGCCGGCGCCCTGACCGATGGCGTACCCACGGATCATCCACGCGCGGTGCCGGCTGACGTCCCGCCGCAGGATCGCGCGGAGACCGAGGACGATGCAGCCGGCCATCGTGCCGCCGAAGAACAGCCGCAGACCGATGAGGAACGCACCGTCGATGGGCATGAGGGCATAGCACGCGGCCATCCACATGCCGGAGAGCGCGGCGAGGATCCCGGCCGGCACCAGCAGCCGACCCGCGACGCGGTGCCATCCCGGTCGCCGACGCCGGAAGTTGGGCATGAACTGGAAGGCGCCCAGCAGGCAGTACACGCTCGCCGTGACGATGTGCACCAGCACCGGCACCGGATCGGCGACGAAGCGGGCGTTGGCGGGCGTGACCGCCGGATCACCGGACAGCTCGACGGTCCGGACGGCCCCGGCGACCACCGGGACGAGCGCGAGCAGGATCAGGCCGGTGGGTATCGCCCACTCGTGTCTGCGGAGGAAGCGGTTCGTGGACATGCATCGATGCTGGGTTCGCGACGGCGCGAACTCGTCGGTGCATGGGCTCACGCCCCGTCGGTCCTCGGAGTGAGCCGACGCTCGTACTTACGGCGTCCGCGCCGCCGGGGGAGCGCTACCGGCCGCGTACCCGGTGCGTCTCGTACGCCCAGATGGCGATCTCCACCCGGTTCCGTGCGCCGAGCTTGGCCATCAGACTCGCCACGTGCGTTTTCACCGTGCTGAGACTGACGTGGAACTCGCCCGCGATCTCGCTGTTGGTCCGCCCCCGGGCCACCGCCGTGAGGATCTGCTCCTCCCGGTCGGTGAGCGGGTCGACGGGTTGCCGGGGCGGCGCGGCCGGTCCGGCGTCGGCGAAGGCGCGCAACAGGCGGGTGGTGACGCTGGGCGCGATGAGCGCGTCGCCGTCGGCCGCGGCGCGGACCGCCTGGGCCAGCAGCGCCGTGCCGGCGTCCTTGAGCAGGAAGCCCCGGGCACCGGCGCGCAGCGCGGCATAGACGTACTCGTCGAGGTCGAAGGTGGTGATGACGACGACGGCGAGCGGTTCGATCACCCGGGGGCCGGCGAGCCGCCGGGTCGCCTCGATACCGTCCACACCGGGCATCCGGATGTCGAACAGGCACACGTCAGGACGCAGTCGCCGGGCCAGTTCCACAGCGTGGTGACCGTCGGCGGCCGTACCGACGACCTCGATGCCCGGCTGGGCGTCGAGGATCATCGTGAGTCCGCTCCGGATGATCTCCTGGTCGTCCGCGACGACCACCCGAATCCGCCGGTCACCGTCGTCGCCGGACGGGTTCGGTCGTCCGGTGGTCGGTCGGGTCACGCGGGTGCTCCGGCCCGGGGCAGCACCGCGTCGACGATCCACCCCTGTTCGGGACCGGGTCCGGCGGCACAACTGCCGCCGAGCAGCGCCGCGCGTTCGGTCATCCCGGCGAGTCCGTACCCGGAACCGGGAAGCGGTCCGGCCGGGCTCTCGCCGTCGTCGCTGACACGTAGCCGGACCGAGGCGTCGTCCACCTCGACGCGTACCCGGATGCGGGTCGCGTGCCGCGCGTGCCGGCGGGCGTTGGTGACCGACTCCTGCACCAGCCGGTAGACCGCGCGGTCCACGGACGGGGCGAGGCCGCCGGCGTCACCGACGATCTGCACCTCCACGGCCGGGCCGTCTGGTGTCTCCGCCGCGAACCGGGTCAGGTCGGCGATGCGTGGCGCGGGCGACAGCGCGGCCGGTTCGTCGGTCCGCAGTACCCGGACGAGGCCACGCATCTCGGCCAGCGCCCGCGACGCCTCGGCCTCGATGAGCTGCAACGCCTCGATCGCTGCCTGCGGGTGAGTGGCCGCCACGGCGAGCCCGGCCTGGGCCCGGATCGCCATCGCCGACACGTGGTGCGCGACGGTGTCGTGCAGGTCGCGGGCGAGACGTTCCCGTTCGAGCAGCGTGACCTGGTCCAGCTCGCGCTGCCGGGCCCGCACCCGGTACCGCACGCTGGTACCCAGCGTGGCGGCGGCGAACAGGACGACGAAGGCGGCGACGGTGTCCGCGAGACCGGCCTGACCGGCGGCGACCCACAGTCCCAGCTTGCCCACCACGACCAGACCGCCGAGCACGACCTCCTGCCCGGAGCCCCAGCGGAACAGGGCATACACCAGCAGCAGGACGAAGGCCAGGACGTCCTGTTGGAGAGCGTCCCGGTCGGTCAGCAGCGGAACCAGCCCGCAGACGCCGAAGGCGAGCGCGACCATCGGCAGCGGCCGGGTCCGGCGCCAGAGCACCGTGGCCGTCAGCGCCACCGCCACGGCCACCGACAGCGGTCGCCAGGCCAGCTCGGGCCGGACGAGCCCCTCGACGAGCGCGACCGGCGCGAGGATCGCGAGCAGCAGCCAGTCCCGCCACACGCGACGCGGCGCGCCGGGCGGGGCGGGTTCCTCCCACACCGAGCGCAACAGAGCCGACACGAGTCCATCGTAGGAACGGGACGGCTCCGCCGGATCGGCCCAAAGTACGAGCGGCGGGCGCGGTCAATGCAAGGAAGGGCCCCCTACTAACGCCTCCGGTATAGGAAGGGTCCCTTCCTAACGTCAGGGCCGAGCGCGGTCGGGGGAGTCTTCGCCGGTTCGCCGCTCATGATCATTAATGCTGGCAGGATCCAGATCATGCCCGCGTTGCGCCGCGCCATGACCACCTGGACCGTCTCGGTGCCCATCGCCGCGCTGCTGGTGCTGGGGCTGACCTGGGACCGCAAGCTCACCGGCGTGATGGTCATCGTGGTGGCGCTCTTCCTGGCCGGCGCGGTGCTGGCGGCCGTGCACCACGCCGAGGTGGTCGCGCACAAGGTCGGCGAGCCGTACGGGTCGTTGGTGCTGGCGGTGGCCGTCACCGTCATCGAGGTGGCGCTGATCGTCACGCTGATGATCAGCGGCGGGGAGAAGACCGAGTCGCTGGCCCGGGACACCGTCTTCGCCGCCGTGATGATCACGTGCAACGGCATCCTCGGCCTGTCGCTGCTCATCGGCGCGCTGCGCCGCCGGCTGGCCGTGTTCAATCCGGAGGGAACCGGCGGCGCGCTGGCCACCGTGGCCACCCTCGCCACGCTGTGCCTGGTGGTGCCGACGTTCACCATCGGCCGCGCCGGCCCGCAGTTCAGCCCGGCCCAGCTCACCTTCGCGGCGGTGGTGTCGCTCGCGCTCTACGCGCTGTTCGTGATGGTGCAGACCGGTCGCCACCGGGACTACTTCCTGCCCGTCGGCAGCGAGGGGGAGGTGCTGCCGGAGGAGGCGCACGCCGACCCGCCGTCGACCCGAGAGGCCATGGCGAGCCTCGGGCTGCTGCTGGTCGCCCTGGTGGCCGTGGTCGGCGACGCCAAGTCGGTCTCTCCGGCGATCGAGGCGGGTGTGGCCGCGGTGAACCTGCCGCCGGCGTTCGTCGGCGTCATCATCGCGTTGCTGGTGCTGCTGCCGGAGACGCTCGCCGCCGCCCGCGCGGCCCGCCGGGACCGGGTGCAGATCAGCCTGAACCTCGCGCTCGGCTCGGCGATGGCCAGCATCGGGCTGACCATCCCGGCGATCGCCATCGCCTCGATCTGGCTGGAGGGGCCGCTGTTGCTCGGCCTGGGTGGTACCCAGGTGACGCTGCTCGCGCTGACCGTGGTCACCGGCGTGCTGACCGTGGTGCCGGGTCGGGCCACCCTCCTACAGGGCGGGGTGCACCTGGTACTCCTGGCCGCCTTCGTCTTCCTCGCCGCCAGCCCCTGAGGCCAGGTCGCCGGCCCTGCGGACGAGACGCGAGTCCCTGAGGCCAGACCGAAAGTCCCTGCGGCCCAGCCCTGCGGCCCAGCCCTGCGGCAGCCACGCCGCCAGCCCTGAGGGGCACGTCGCGCACGGCGGAAAGGATCAGGTGGACGGTGCGCCGGTGAACCGGACCGGCCGGTACGGCGTACCAGACGGTGACGGGCGTGACGGTCCTACCGTCGGGGTACTGGTCCGGCGTCGAGGCGGGAGGCACAGGGTGCGGGTAGGTGCGGGGCAGCGAAGCCGGGGGAGGCTCGCCGGTCTGGCGGTGGCGCTGGTGGCGGCCACCGCGTGCATGGTGGAGCCGGTGGGCGCACCGACCGGGCCCGCCGAGCCACCGGCACCGGCGTCGCCGAGCACCGAGGTGACCCGGGCCGACGGCACCGACACGGTCGAGGAGTTCGAGCAGGACATGGCCGACGCCACGCGCCTCGCCGAACGGTACTGGGCCGAGTACTTCCGGGCCTCCGGCCGGTCGTTCCAGCCGATCCGCCGCATCATCCCGTACGAGCGGGACGGTGAGATCTCCTGCGGCGGGCAGGAGGTGCCCCGTAACAACGCGGTCTACTGCACCGTCAGCGACTACATCGCCTACGACGTCAACTGGTCGTTCCGGGCGTTCCGGCAGATCGGCGACGCGTTCGTGTTCTATCTGCTCGGGCACGAGTACGCGCACGGCGTCCAGACCCGGCTCGGCATCCGCTACGAGTTCACCATCCAGCAGGAGTTGCAGGCCGACTGCATGGCCGGGGCCTACCTCGGGGACTCGGTCCGCGCCGGCACGCTGACCCTCGACGAGGGTGACCTGGACGAGTTCAACGAGGGCCTGCTCGCCGTCGGCGACGACCCCGGCCAGCCGTGGTTCGCCGAGGGCTCGCACGGCACCCCGGAACAGCGCTCCGAGATGTTCTTCCGGGGTTACGAGCGCTCCCTGGCCGCCTGCGATCTCGGTTGACGAACGTCACCGTGTCGGGCGTCGCGCGACAGGCGGTTCCGGCGGGCTGGAAGGATCGACCGGGTACCCGACCCGAGGAGGATCCGGTGAGCAGCGCCCGACCGGCCGCAGTGCTCTTCGACATGGACGGCACGCTGGTCGACAGCGAGCGGTTGTGGGACGTCGCCCTGCAGGAGCTCGCGGAGAGCTACGGCGGCACCCTCTCCGCCGAGGCCCGTCGCGCGATCGTCGGCACCGGGATGGCCGACTCGATGCGTATCCTGCACGACGACCTGAGGCAGCCGCACCGGGATCCGCAGGTGAGCGCCGAGTGGATCAACGCCCGAATCCTGGAGCTGTTCCGCACCGGCCTGCAGTGGCGTCCCGGCGCGCTGGCGCTGCTCGGCGCCGTCCGGGAGGCCCGGATCCCGACCGCGCTGGTCACCTCCAGTGGCCGTGCCCTGGTCGAGATCGCCCTGGACACTCTCGGCCGGGACAGCTTCGACGTGGTGGTCTGCGGTGACGAGGTCGACTCCACCAAGCCGCACCCGGAGCCGTACCTGACGGCGGCGCGGCTGCTCGGCGTACCGATCGACGAATGTGTGGCGATCGAGGACTCGGCGACCGGGGTGGCCAGCGCGGTCGCCGCCGGGGCGGCGGTCCTGGCCGTGCCGGCCGAGGTGCCGCTGAGCCCTCGCGACGGCGTACACCAACTGGAGAGCCTGCTCACCGCGGACCTGGACCTGCTCGCCGCGCTGCTGGTGCGATCGCGGGCCTGACACCCGCGTCACGGAAACGACCGGGCCGGACGCCCGCGTCACGGAAACGACCGGGCCGGACGCCCGCGTCACGGAAACGACCGGGCCCCGGCACCACAGTTCTGTGGTGCCGGGGCCCGCATGTCGTGCTCAGTCGTGGGCGATCGCGCCCAGGACGTTGATCCGGGCGGCCCGGATCGCCGGCAGGACGGCGGCGACCACACCGATGATCGCGGCCAGACCGAGGAAGAGTCCCATCTGGCCCCAGGGCAGCACCAGCTCGTTGATGCCCTCGCTGCGTAGCGCCTCGACCACCGCGGCACCGAGGCCGGTACCGACCACCACGCCGAGCAGCGCGCCGAAGACCGAGATCACCACCGCCTCTACGGTGATCATGCCCATGGTCTGCGACCGCCGCAGGCCGATGGCGCGCAGCAGGCCCAGCTCGCGGGTCCGCTCCAGCACCGACAGGGCCAGGGTGTTGATGATGCCGAGTACGGCGATCACGATGGCCAGCGCCAGCAGGATCTGGATCATCGTGAGCAACGTGTCGAGCTGACCGGCCTGCTGCTCCACGAAGGCGTTCAGGTCGACTACCGACACCTCGGGGCTGTCCGCCAGCAGCGTCTCGATGCGCGGCTGGACGTCCGCGACCGACGTGCCCGGTTCGAGCTGGATGAATCCCTGGCTCGGCTGCGGCACGGTGAAGTTGCGGGCGATCTCCGTCGGCAGCACCATCTGCACGCCGGTGAACAGGGGAGTGTCCTCGAAGATGCCGGTCACCGTGTACGTGCTCGGCTCGCCCCGGGCCAACTGCACCGACGTCGTCGAACCGACCGACAGCCCCCGTGCCTTCGCGGTCTCCTCGCTGACCAGCATCTGCCCCGCGCCGATCCGGTCGATGTCACCGGCGGCGGCGTTGAGGCTGTAGACCTGGCGCAGGGCGGCCGGCTCGGTCACCGCGCCGACGAAGGTGCGCTCGTCGTCGACCATGGCCAGGTCGCCGTAGAGACCGTCGGCGACGCGTACGCCGGGGATCGCCTTCGCCTCCTCCAGTACGGCCGGGTCGAAGGTGGGCGGACGGGGCCCGCTCTGCGCCCCGGCGATCACCAGTTCGGCCTTGATGCTGTCCCGGGCCAGGCCGCTGATGCTGCTCTTGGCCGAGTCCAGGATCACCGTGATGCCGGTGACCAGCGCGATACCGACCATCAGCGCGGCGGCCGTGATCGCGGTGCGGCGCGGGTTGCGGCCGGAGTTGAGCCGGCCCAGCTTGCCCGGCACCCAGCCGGCGAAGACCGAGCCGAGCGCCGCCACCACCGGCTTGCTGATCAGCGGCGTGAGCAGGGCCACCCCGATGAACGCGAACAGCACGCCGCCGAGGATGGTGGCCAGGGTGTTGCCGCCCGCGTGACCGTTCAGCCCGAGGAAGAGCAGGACGGCACCGATCCCGGTCACCAGCGCCCCGGCGATGGTGATCTTGGTGAGCGGGCGGTCCGGGGTGGCCACGTCCTGCATCGCCGCGATCGGCGGGATCCGGGCGGCCCGCAGCGCCGGCAACAGCGCCGCCAGCACCGTGATCACCAGGCCGACCGAGAACGCGCCGATCACCGCCGAGGCGGGCATGCTCAGCCCGGTCAACTCCAGGCCACCGGCGACGGAGCTGAACAGGTACGCCAGCAGCGCGCCGACGCCGAAGCCGGCCGCCAGGCCGAGTACCGAGGCGATCAGGCCGACGGCGATCGCCTCCAGCACCACCGAACCGATGATCTGCTTGCCGCTGGCGCCCACCGCCCGCAGCAACGCCAACTCGCGGGTCCGCTGGGCCACGATGATCGAGAACGTGTTCAGGATGAGGAACGTGCCGACCAGCAGCGCCACCGCGGCGAAGCCGAGCAGGATCCGGTTGAAGAAGGTGAGTCCCTCCTTCAGGCCGGCGGCGGCGTCGGCGGAGAGTTGCTCGCCGGTCTTGACCACGTAGTCGTCGCCGAGCGCCGTGGCCACGCTGTCGCGCAACGCGTCGTCGGTGACGCCCGACGCGGAGGTGACCGTGATGCTGTTGAACACGTCCGGCTCGCCGAGCATCAGCCGTTGGGCCGTCGGGGTGGTGAACATGACCTCGTTGACGCCACCGAGGGAGTCCCGGTCACCGCTGTAGCCGAAGACGCCGACGATGGTGAAGTCCTGCCGTGGGCTCAGGGTGAGCACGCCCACCCGGTCACCGACGGCGACCTTGCCCGCGTTCGCCAACGACTGGTTGATCACGATCTCGTCGTCGGCCTGTGGCCCGCGTCCCTCGCGCAACCGCACCAGGTCGCTCTCGCCGAGCCAGTTGCCACCGAGCTGCGGTGGACCGAACGAGGCGACGACCTTGCCGTTGCTGCCGATCATCCGCGCGCCGTCGGAGACCACCACACCGGTGGCGTCGGCCACGCCCGGCACCGCCCGGACGGTCTCCACCGTGTCGGCCGGGAAGGGCGCCTGGACCTGCTCGCCCTCCATCTCGTTGACCGCGAGCTTCGGCTTGGCCGACACACTGACGTCGACCTCCTCGTACGCCTCGGCGAAGAGTTGGTCGAAGGTGCGCCCGAGCGTGTCGGTGAGCACGAACGCACCGGAGACGAACATGACGCCGAGCACCACGGCCAGGCCGGACAGGACCAGCCGGACCTTCCGCGCCAGCAGGCTCTTCAGAGTCGCCCGGAACATCAGCCGGCCACCTCGGCGGGCGTGTCCAGCTTCTTCATCGTGTCCAGCACCGTGTCGGCCGTCGGCTCGATCAGCTCGGAGACGATCTGACCGTCGGCGAGGAACACCACCCGGTCGGCGTACGCGGCGGCGGTCGGGTCGTGGGTCACCATGACGATGGTCTGGCCGTGCTCACGCACCGAGTTGCGCAGGAAGTTGAGCACCTCCGCGCCGGCCCGCGAGTCGAGGTTGCCGGTCGGCTCGTCCGCGAAGATCACCTCGGGACGGGCCACCAGCGCCCGGGCGCACGCCACCCGCTGCTGCTGACCGCCGGAGAGCTGCGCCGGCCGGTGGTCCAGCCGGTCCCGCAGGCCGACCGTGTCGATCACCACGTCGTACCAGGCCGGATCGGGCTTGCGGCCGGCGATCGACAGCGGCAGCAGGATGTTCTCCTTGGCGGTCAGCGTCGGCAGCAGGTTGAACTGCTGGAAGATGAAGCCGATCTTGTCCCGGCGCAGCTTCGTCAGGCCCGAGTCACCGAGACCGGTGACCGTCGTGTCGCCGACGTGCACCGTCCCCCGGGTGACCGTGTCCAGCCCCGCCAGGCAGTGCATCAGCGTCGACTTGCCGGACCCGGACGGGCCCATGATGGCCGTGAACCGGCCACGCTCGAACTCGGCGCTGACCCCCCGTAGCGCGACGACCTGGGCCTCGCCGCTGCCGTACACCTTCCACACATCGCTCGCCCGGGCTGCGGCCGGGGCCGACTGGCCTGTCGTAGCGGTCACGTCTCGTACCTCTCCGTCGGTCTCGAATCGCGCCGCCCCCGCTGGTCCGGCACGAGTCCATCTTCTGTGCTGCCCGACGCGGAACCGTCCGACTCCGGGCGGAGACGAGGCGGATTTCCAGGTGCGGGTACCCCCTAAGCGCCGTCAGGGTTGCCCCCGACGCCGCGCCGCCCGGCCACCCCTCGCGGCCGGGCGAGATCATCGTGAACGGTGCCGCCGGGTGAGGGTCAACCCGTTTCCGCCACCGGCGGTCACTGTAGGTGACCAATGCAACGCGAACGTTACGCGCCGGGCCGGACCAGACCCGACTCGTACGCCAACACCACCGCCTGCACCCGGTCGCGCAGCCCGAGCTTGGTCAGCACGTGCCCGACGTGGGTCTTGACGGTGGTCTCGCTCACCGACAGCGCCCGGGCGATCTCGGCGTTGGACAGCCCCCGGGCGACCTGCACCAGCACCTCCCGCTCCCGCTCGGTCAGCGTGTTGAGGCCCTTCGGGGGCGTCGCCGCCGGGTCGGGCAGGGCCTCGGCGAAGCGGTCCAGCAGCCGCCGCAGGATGCGCGGGGCGACCACCGCGTCGCCGGCGGCCACCGTACGAATCGCGGTGACCAGGTCCTCGGCCGGCACGTCCTTGGCCAGGAAGCCGCTCGCGCCGGCCCGCAGCGAGCCCACCACGTACTCGTCGAGGTCGAAGGTGGTCAGGATCAGCACCCGGACCGGCAGCCGCGCGTCGACGATGGCCCGGGTCGCGGTGACCCCGTCCATCCGGGGCATCCGGATGTCCATCAGCACCACGTCGGGAAGCAGCCGCCGGGACAGGTCCACCGCCTCCGCGCCGTCGCCGGCCTCGGCCACGATGTCCAGGTCGGTTTCCGCGCCGAGCACCATCCGGAAGCCGGTACGCAGCAGCGGCTGGTCGTCGGCGAGCAGGATGCGGATCGGTCGGCGCGACGGCGTCGCTTCGGTCATCTCGTCCTCCACGTTCGCCGTCACCTGGACGTCCCGGCGTCCAACAGGGTCTCCACCGGGATCCTCGCGTGCACCCGGTAACCACCGCCCGGCCGAGCGCCGGTGCGCAGGACACCACCGTAGAGGGCGACCCGCTCCCGCATCCCGACCAATCCGTGCCCGACCCGGTCGGTGTCCGGCGTCGGGCCCCGACCGGTGTCGGTGACCTCGACCTCCACCGCGTCGTCGGCGAAGCTCACCCGGACCTGCGCGGTGGCCGTTCCGGCGTGCTTGAGCGCGTTCGTCAGCGCCTCCTGCACGATCCGGTACACGGTCAGCGCCTCGCCCTCCGCCAACGCGGCGGGCGCGCCCCGCACCGTCAGCGTCACCGGCAGACCCGCCTCGCGGACCTGCTCGGCCAGCGCCTCGATGCCGGCGATCCCCGGCTGCGGGAACAACTCGGCCGCCGGCTCCGCCTCGGTACGCAGCACGTCGAGGAGCCGGCGCAGCTCCCGCAGGGTGGCCCGGCTGGTCTCCTCGATGGTGCCGATCGCCTCCTCGGCGGCGTCCGGGTCACGCCGCAGCACCCGCCGTACCCCGGTGGCCAGCACGCCCATCACGCTCACGTGGTGGGCCACCACGTCGTGCAGTTCCCGGGCGATGCGCCGCCGCTCGTCGGCGACCGCCTGCTCGGCCAGGGCGCGCTGGGTGGCCTCGGCGATCCGGGCCCGTTCCCGCAGCGCCTGGGTGCTGGCCCGCCGGGCGTGCACCGTGCGGCCCACCGAGAACGACACGATGCCGATCAGGAGGTTGTTCGCCACCAGGTAGGCGGAGTTGACCTGCGGCATGGCCTCGAAGGGCGTCAGCGTGGCCACCAGCGCCACCGGCAGCCAGAGCACCACCGCCGCGACCACCGCCGGGCGCACCGGCCGGTACGCGGCCATCGTGTAGGTGAGCACCACGAAGGTGAAGCTCTGCGTCGCCGGGGAGATCTCCAGCGTGAGCGGCAGGGCCAGGGTCGCCAGTGCGGCCAGCACCGCCGGCCACGGTGCCGTCCGGCGCACCAGCACCGGCGCGGCGCACACCAGGCTCCAGCCCAGCGCGGCGAAGAGCGGCCGGGGCCAGAAGTCCCGGGGCGTCAGCAGGGTGAGCACGACCTCCGCCACCGCCAGCCCGACCACCAGCAGCCCGTCGGCGGCCAGCGGGTGCCGCCGCAGCCAGTCCCTCGGATCCGTACCCACGCTCCGACGCTATCCGCCCGTTCGGGCGAAAGATCGTCTCCTGCGGTGACCTGCTCTCCTCCCTGGGGAGGAGAGGTCCCTACTCGTCGGCGCCCGGAGTTGCCGGACGGGACCGGGCGTCGCGCAGCGGGTCCGCCGCCGCCACCTGCTCGGGAAAGGGCGGCGGGGTGCCGCCGAAGGTGGGGCACAGGGCCTGGTGGCTGCACCAGTCGCAGAGCCGGCTCGGCCGGGGACGGAAGTCCTGGTTGGCGGTGGCCTGCTCGATCGCCCGCCACAACGCCACCACGGTGCGCTCGAAGCGCACCAGCTCCTCGGCGTCGGGCGCGTAGTCGCACACCTCGGCGTCCTTGAGATAGAGCAGCCGCAGCACCTTGGGCACCACGCCCCGGGTCCGCCAGAGCACCAGCGCATAGAACTTGAGCTGGAACAGGGCGCGGGCCTCGAACGCCTCCCGCGGTGCGCCGCCGGTCTTGTAGTCGACCACCCGCAGCGCGCCGTCCGGCGCGACGTCGAGCCGGTCCAGGTAGCCCCGGATCAACAGCTCGTCGTCGACCACCGCCGAGATCAGGCTCTCCCGCTCGGCCGGCTCCAGGCGGCGCGGGTCCTCCACCGTGAAGTAGCCCTCCAGCAGCGCTGCCGCCGAGGTCAGGAACTGCGTCACGGCGGCCGGGTCGTCACCCTCGAAGATCCCGGACAACTCCGGCTGCTCGGTGACCAACCGGTCCCACTGCGGCGCCACCAGGTCACCGGCCGCCTCCGGGGTACGCCCGGCCGACGGCAGGTCGAACAGACGCTCCAGCACCGCGTGCACCAGCGTGCCCCGGGCCTGCTCCACGGTGGTCCGCTCGGGCAGGCGGTCGATGCTGCGGAAGCGGTAGAGCAGCGGGCAGGTCTTGAAGTCGGCCGCCCGCGACGGCGAGAGTGAGGCGCGCACCGCCGCCGGCAGTTGCGTCGGAGTCGGGGCCTGTCGAGTGATCACCGGATCCGCCGTCATGCCCGGAAGGTTAGGGCACGAGTGTGACAGGACCACCGGCACCGCACCGGGAGGTGATCTCCCGCCGCGTAGCATCGGGCCGGTGGAACAAGGGAGTCGACCGCGCGCCGGCCGGCGTACCGGCATGCGGGTGGGCCGGGTCTTCGGGGTGCCGCTCTATCTGAACGCCTCGATCCTGCTGCTCGCCGTGCTGATCATCGTGCTCTACGGCGAACTGGCCGGCCAGCGCCTGCAACTCTCCCCGATTGGCGGTTACCTGGTCGGCGCCGGGTTCGTCGTGTCGCTGCTCGGCTCGGTGCTCCTGCACGAACTCGGGCACGCCCTGACCGCCCGGCGGTTCGGCATCGGCGTGCGCGGGATCACCCTGGAACTGCTCGGCGGGTACACCGAGATGGACCGGGAGGCCCCGTCCCCCCGGGTGGACCTCTACGTCTCGCTGGCCGGCCCGGCGGTCTCCGCGGTGCTCGGCGTGATCGCCGTCGCCGCCATGCTGGTCCTGCCCGACCGCACCGTGGCCGACCAACTGGCGTTCCAACTGGCGGCGAGCAACATCATCGTCGCGGTCTTCAACATCCTGCCCGGCCTGCCGCTGGACGGCGGGCGGGCGCTGCGGGCGGTGATCTGGGCGGTCACCCGCAACCGGCACGCCGCCACCGAGATCGCCGGCTGGGCCGGCCGGATCCTCGCCGTGGGCACCGCGCTGCTGGTGGCGGTGCTCTACGCGATGGACGTGCTGAGCCTGCTCGCCCTGCCGCTGACGGCACTGGTCGCGCTCACCCTCTGGCACGGTGCCGGGCAGTCGATCCGGATGTCCCGGATCGGCCGCCGGCTGCCCCTCGTCGACCTGGCCCGGCTGGCCCGACCGACCTTCGGCGTACCCACCGGAACCCCGCTCGCCGAGGCACAGCGTCGCGCCGCCGAGGCGGCGGCGCCGCGGTCCGCGACGGTGGAGCCGCACGCGACCGGGGTGACCTCGGCGGACGTCGGAGCGTCGACCGCCGTCGGTCCCGACGACCGGGCGCGAGCGTCGAGCGCGGCGCTGCTGGTCACCGACTCGGCGGGCCGGCCGGTGGCGGTGGTGGACCCGGCCGCCGCAGCGGCCGTGCCGGAGGCCCGCCGCCCCTGGATCGCCGTCGACGCGGTGGCGCGTTCCATCGCCGACCTGCCCACCCTGCCGGTCGAGACCGACGGGGAACGGGTGCTGGAGGGGGTGCAGGCCCACCCGGCCGCGCAGTACCTCGTGACGGCAGGCGAAGATGTCGTCGGCATTCTGCACATCGCGGATCTGGCGCGACTGCTCGAACCTCACCGGAAGATGAACACGTGACCGTGACCCACTCCGCCGGCCCGGCCACCCCGGGCACCGAACTGCCCGCCGAGAGGGCGGAGCCGCCCGCCGTGCACCGCGGGCCGTTCCGCCCCGGTGACCGGGTGCAGTTGACCGACCCGAAGGGCCGGATGCACACCATCACCCTGGAGCCGGGCAAGGAGTTCCACACCCACCGGGGCATCCTCGCGCACGACGCGCTGATCGGCCTGCCCGACGGCAGCGTGGTCAGCACCTCCGGCGGGGGCACCGCCTTCCTGGCGCTGCGGCCGCTGCTGTCGGACTACGTGCTGTCGATGCCGCGCGGCGCGCAGGTGATCTATCCCAAGGACTCGGCGCAGATCGTCGCCATGGGCGACATCTTCCCGGGCGCGAAGGTCCTGGAGGCGGGCGCCGGCTCCGGCGCGCTGAGCTGCTCGCTGCTGCGGGCCGTGGGCGCCTCCGGCGAGTTGCACTCGTACGAGGTGCGGGACGACTTCGCCCAGATTGCCCGGCGTAACGTCGAGGCGTTCTTCAACGGGCCGCACCCCGCCTGGCACCTGCACGTGGGCGAGGTGGCCGGATGCCCGGAGACCGGCTTCGACCGGATCATCCTGGACATGCTGACCCCGTGGGAGAACCTCGACATGGTCGAGCGGGCGCTGCTGCCCGGCGGTGTGTTCATCGGCTACGTGGCCACCACCCCGCAGTTGTCCGAGCTGGTCGAGGCGCTGCGCGAGCGGGGTGGCTGGACCGAGCCGCGGGCCTGGGAGTCGTTGGTGCGGGACTGGCACGCCGAGGGGCTGGCGGTCCGGCCCGACCACCGGATGATCGCCCACACCGCCTTCCTCGTCTCCGCGCGTAAGCTCGCCCCCGGAGTCACCGCCCCGCCCCGCCGACGCAAGCCCAGCAAGGGCAGCGAGGCGTACGCACAACGGCGCCAGGCGCTGCGCGCGGCGGAGGAGGCGGCCCGACAGGCACCGACCGACGGTGCCGAACCCGACACGACGCAGGAGACGGACAGGCCGTGACGGCGGATTGGGGCGGCGCGGAGTGAACGGGCTGATCCTCGACGCGGGTCGACGCGGGCCGGTGTTTCCGGTCCGGGCCGGCGGGGTGGGGTGACGGCATGAGCCGTCCCGGTTTCGGCGGTGGCGACCTGCCGGCGGTCTTTCCGGACTGGTCCCCCTACACCGACCTCGAATCGGCGGCCCGCGCCTACCTGCGGGACCCCGACGTGGCCCTGGAGGCGCTCGGCGGCGTGCTGCGCGGCGCCTCGGTGCTCGGCTTCACGCTGGAACGCTTCGTCAACGAGGTCAACGGGGTGTGGCAGGAGGTCGTCGTCTGCGACGGCAGCCGGCTGGTGCTCTGGCACGGCGAGGACGTGCCACCGGGGGAGGGCCCGCCCGGTTCGATGACCTCGTCCCTGCGGGTGGTGCCGGTCTCCTCGGTCACCGAGGTGGGGTGCCGACGTCGGCTGTTCCGCCACGACAACGGTGAGATCCGGGTCGACAGCATCGACGTCTACCTGCTGCTGACCTCGTTGGACGAGTCACCGCCCAGCGAGGAGGCCGCCGGTGGGCCCCGGCACGACGCGCTGCGGTTCGGCAAGACGCTCGACGACGGCGGTGCCGGGCAGATCGCCCGGCTGGAGGAGTTCGCCCGGCTGGTCGCCTCGGTGGTCGGCCGGCCACTGCTGTAGCGGCCGGTCGCCCGGCCGTCACCGTGGCGTGGCCGGGCCGGTCAGTCCTCGGCGTCCGGGCCGGCCACCTCGACGCCGTCGCTGCCGCGGACGACGTGGATGCACTCGCCCGGGCACTCCTTCGCCGAGTCGATCACCTCGAGGCGCAGGTGCTCCGGCACGTCCACCCGGGCGCCCGGGGCCTGCTGGAGTTCGCCGTCGGGGCCCTTGACGTAGGCCAGGCCGTCGACGTCGAACTCGAAGACGTCCGGCGCGTACTGCACGCACAACCCGTCGCCCGTGCACAGGTCCTGATCCACCCAGACCTGCAGTTGGTCGGTCGCGACCTCGACCACCGGTGCACCCCCCATGTTCTCCCGTCCCACCCCACGACGGTACCCGAATGCCCGTACCCGCCCAGCTACCCACCCTTGGCGATCAAGCTTCGGTGACGGGCGCGTTGCGGAGGACCGAATCGGGCTCATAGCGGCTAGTGTTAGGGCAGAACGTTCGAGCCCCCCGGGGAGGTGGGACGTGGCACGCAGCGACGACGCGGACTCGCGCGCCGCACGGTGGGAGAAGGAGGCCCACGATCTCTCCACGCAGGTCGCGTTCCTGCAAGAGGAACTCGCTCTCGTGCGGCGCAAGTTGACCGAAAGCCCCCGACACGTCCGGCAGCTCGAAGAGCGGCTGGCGGCCACCCAGGCGCAGTTGGCGCGGCTGACCGAGAACAACGAACGGCTCGTGGGCACCTTGAAAGAGGCCCGCGCGCAGATCGTGACGCTCAAAGAGGAGATCGACCGTCTCGCCCAGCCCCCCAGTGGCTACGGCGTCTTCCTGGCCCGGCACGAGGACGGCACGGTCGACGTCTTCACCGGCGGGCGCAAACTGCGCGTGGCCGTCTCACCCTCGCTGGACGTGGGTGAGCTGCGACGCGGCCAGGAGGTTCTGCTCAACGACGCACTCAACATCGTCGACGCGTTCGGGTTCGAGCGGGTCGGCGAGGTGGTCATGCTCAAGGAGGTGCTGGCGGGCCCCGACGGTGTCCCGGGTGACCGGGCGTTGGTGGTCTCGCACTCCGACGAGGAGCGGATCGTGCACCTGGCCGAGACTCTGATCGGCAGTGCGATCCGGGCCGGCGACTCGCTCATGATCGAACCCCGCTCGGCGTACGCGTACGAGCGGATTCCCAAGAGCGAGGTCGAGGAACTGGTCCTGGAGGAGGTGCCGGACGTCGACTACGCCGACATCGGCGGCCTGCAGTCCCAGATCGAGCAGATCAGGGACGCGGTGGAACTCCCGTTCCTGCACGCCGACCTGTTCCGGGAGCACCAGCTCCGGCCGCCGAAGGGCATCCTGCTCTACGGTCCGCCCGGCTGCGGTAAGACGCTCATCGCCAAGGCGGTCGCCAACTCGTTGGCGAAGAAGATCGCCGAGCGGCGGGGTGAGGAGAAGCACACCAGCTTCTTCCTCAACATCAAGGGTCCCGAGCTGCTCAACAAGTACGTCGGCGAGACCGAGCGGCACATCCGACTGATCTTCCAGCGGGCGCGGGAGAAGGCCGGCGAGGGCACTCCGGTGATCGTCTTCTTCGACGAGATGGACTCGATCTTCCGGACCCGGGGCTCCGGTGTCTCCTCCGACGTGGAGAACACCATCGTCCCGCAGCTCCTCAGCGAGATCGACGGTGTCGAGGGCCTGGAGAACGTCATCGTCATCGGTGCCTCCAACCGGGAGGACATGATCGACCCGGCGA
Organism: Micromonospora sp. NPDC049903; assembly: GCF_044460945.1. NCBI lineage: Bacteria > Bacillati > Actinomycetota > Actinomycetes > Micromonosporales > Micromonosporaceae > Micromonospora > Micromonospora sp. NPDC049903. The sequence goes on along the minus strand of NZ_JBITKL010000029.1, from coordinate 20,263 downwards.
TCCTGCGGCCGGGTCGGCTCGACGTGAAGATCAAGATCGAGCGTCCGGACGCCGAGGCGGCCAAGGACATCTTCTCCAAGTACATCCTCTCCGGCCTGCCGCTCTCCGCGGACGACCTGGCCGAACACGGTCAGGACGCCCAGGCCACCGTCGCGGCGATGATCGACGCGGTGGTGCTGCGGATGTACTCGGAGACCGAGGAGAACCGCTTCCTTGAGGTCACCTACGCCAACGGCGACAAGGAGGTCCTGTACTTCAAGGACTTCAACTCGGGCGCGATGATCCAGAACATCGTGGACCGTGGCAAGAAGATGGCCATCAAGGAGTTCCTCACCTCCGGTCGCAAGGGACTCCGCCTGCAGCACCTGCTCGACGCGTGCGTCGACGAGTTCCGCGAGAACGAGGACCTGCCCAACACCACCAACCCCGACGACTGGGCCCGCATCTCCGGTAAGAAGGGCGAGCGGATCGTCTACATCCGCACGCTCGTCTCCGGCGGCAAGGGCGCCGAAGCCGGTCGCTCCATCGAGACCGCGAGCAACACCGGCCAGTACCTCTGACCGGTCGCGCCACCGGGGCCCGTGACGCTTTTGTCACGGGCCCTGTCGCTCAGGCCCTGTCGCTCACCTCATCGTCGTCGAACCGGGTCGGACCTGGCAGATGCTGCACGCGACGCCCCGGCCGGATCCGTCTGGTGGCCACCGACTCCGGCGCGCGCTCGCGGGCCGGGAGACCGCTGCGTTCGCTGCCCGAGACACGCGAGCGGGCCACCATCGAGCGCATGATCGTCGAGCGCTCCGAGGGCGCAGCGGCGCGACCCGCGGCGTTCCGACCCCACCGGCACGCCCCCGCGTGCGCGAGCGGCGACTACGCTCGACGTGACGGGGGACCGGTCGGGCAAGCGAAGCGGGTAGGTCGATGAGCGTAAGACGGATCATGGGCACCGAGGTCGAGTACGGCATTTCCGTGCCCGGTCAGGCCGGTGCCAACCCGATGGTCACCTCCTCCCAGGTGGTGAACGCCTACGGCGCCCGCCCGGAACTGAACCGGGGCGGTCGGGCCCGGTGGGACTACGAGGAGGAGTCACCGCTGCGGGACGCCCGTGGCTTCACCTACTCCGGGGCCGCGTACGACCCAGCCGAGGCGCTCGCCGACGACGACCTCGGGCTGGCCAACGTGATCCTCACCAACGGGGCCCGGCTCTACGTCGACCACGCGCACCCGGAGTACTCCACTCCGGAGGTGACCAACCCTCGGGACCTGGTGCGCTGGGACAAGGCGGGGGAGCGGGTGATGGCCGAGGCGGCGCGCCGGGCGGCCACCATCCCGGGCAGCGCGCCGATCCACCTCTACAAGAACAACACCGACAACAAGGGCGCCAGCTATGGTGCGCACGAGAACTACCTCATGCGCCGGCAGACCGCTTTCGCCGACATCGTGGCGTACCTGACCCCGTTCTTCGTGACCCGGCAGATCGTCTGCGGCGCCGGTCGCGTCGGCATCGGGCAGGACGGCGGCCAGAGCGGCTTCCAGATCTCGCAGCGGGCCGACTTCTTCGAGGTCGAGGTAGGGCTGGAGACGACGCTCAAGCGGCCGATCATCAACACCCGGGACGAGCCGCACGCCGACGCCGACAAGTACCGCCGCCTGCACGTCATCATCGGCGACGCCAACCTGTCGGAGATCTCCACCTATCTCAAGGTGGGCACCAGCGCACTGATCCTCACGATGATCGAGGAGAAGGCGCTCGGCCCCGACCTCGGCATCGCCGACCCGGTCGGTGAACTCCGCGCGGTCAGTCACGATCCGTCGCTGACCCACCGGATGCGGCTGCGCGACGGCCGCCGGTTGACCGCGTTGGACGTCCAGTGGGCGTACCTGGAGCGGGTGCGGGCCTTCGTGGAGGACCGGTACGGCAGCGACGTCGACGAGCAGACCACCGACGTGCTGGACCGGTGGGAGAACGTGCTGGACCGGCTCGGCCGCGACGTCATGCTCTGCGCCGACGAGCTGGACTGGGTGGCCAAGCTGCGGCTGTTGGAGGGCTACCGGGAGCGGGAGAAGCTCGGGTGGGGCTCGCACAAGCTCCAACTGGTCGACCTGCAGTACTCCGACGTCCGTCCGGAGAAGGGGCTCTACCACCGCCTGGTCTCCCGGGGGGCGATGAAGACGCTGCTGCCCGAGGCCGAGACGCAGGCCGCGATGACCGAGCCGCCGGAGGACACCCGCGCCTACTTCCGGGGCCGCTGCCTGGCGCAGTACGCCTCCGAGGTGGTCGCCGCCAGCTGGGACTCGGTGATCTTCGACGTCGGGCGGGAGTCGCTGGTCCGGGTGCCGATGATGGAGCCGGAGCGGGGCACCCGGCGGCACGTGGGTGCGCTGTTCGACAAGTGTGCCAGTGCCAAGGACCTGCTGGAGACGCTGACCGGCGGCTGAGCCGTACCGGCCGTGCTCTCGTTCGGTGCTCGCGCGCCGGTCCGGTACCGGCGCGCGACGGGCGTTTCGTCGTTCCCGCGAGGTAAGTTCATCGCAGGCGATCGTGGAGGAGGCAACAGTGGCCACTCGTGACAGCGGCGGTCAGTCGCAGACGGGCAAGTCCCGTCAGGGTGAGGAGATCGAGGACGTCACCGTCGAGGCGAACCCGGAGGTCGCCGAGCGGCACGCCGAGATCACCGAGGACGTGGACGATCTACTCGACGAGATCGACTCCGTCCTGGAGGAGAACGCCGAGGAGTTCGTGAGGGGGTACGTCCAGAAGGGCGGAGAATAGGACTAGTGTCCGGTTCTCCGGCCCTGCGGCAACCGCTGCGCGGTCTGTGGTGAACCCGATCCGGAACTTGTGGACCACGATCATCGCACCGGGTGGGTGCGCGGGATAATCTGCTTCAACTGCACCGGTGGTCTTGGCCAGTTCCGGGACAGTCCTACGAGGCTGGCCAGGGCCATCACGTACCTGAGAGGAACCACGTGGCAGCGGGTTTTGATCCATCCGGGCGTCTACCAGATGTGTTCACCAACGCGGGGACGTCCTCCTTCACCACGTTCCTGAGCAAGGTGGCCCCCGAGTTGCTGCCCGGCCGTCGGCCGCTGCCGCCGGGCATGGCCGCCGACCTGGCCCCGCACGCCACCACGATCGTCGCCATCGTCGCCGACGGCGGTGTGGTGATGGCCGGCGACCGGCGGGCCACCATGGGCAACCTGATCGCGCAGCGCGACATCGAGAAGGTCCACCCCGCCGACGCGTACTCGCTGGTGGGGATCGCCGGGACCGCCGGGATCGGCATCGAGCTGATGCGGCTGTTCCAGGTGGAGCTGGAGCATTACGAGAAGATCGAGGGCGCCATGCTCTCGCTCGACGGCAAGGCCAACCGGCTCGCCGCGATGATCCGGGGCAACCTCGGGGCGGCGATGCAGGGGCTGGCGGTGATCCCGCTGTTCGCCGGGTTCGACCTGGCGGCGAAGGACCCGGCGCGGGCCGGGCGGATCTTCAGCTTCGACGTGACCGGTGGCCCCTACGAGGAGACCGGCTACGACGCGATCGGCTCGGGTTCGCTGTTCGCCCGGTCGGCGTTGAAGAAGCGGTTCCGGCCCGGGCTCTCTGTCGACGACGCGGTCCGGCTGGCGGTGGAGGCGCTCTACGACGCGGCCGACGACGACACCGCGACCGGTGGCCCCGACCTGACCCGGCGGATCTTCCCGGTGGTGATGACCGCGACGGCGGAGGGGACGTACCGGCTGACCGACGCGGAGACGGCGGCGCTCGGTGAGAGCGTGGTCGCCGGTCGGATGGAGAATCCGGGCGGCTGAGCCCGTCCCCGCCCCCACCTGAACGCAGTTCCCCCAGCACAGCGCCCGAAGGAGAGCCGCCGCCGTGGCCATGCAGTTCTACGCCTCGCCCGAACAGATCATGCGCGACCGTTCCGAGCTGGCCCGCAAGGGCATCGCCCGGGGACGCAGCGCGGTGGTCCTGAGCTACGCCGGTGGGGTTCTCTTCGTCGCGGAGAACCTCTCCAGCACCCTGCACAAGGTCGGCGAGATCTACGACCGGATCGGCTTCGCGGCCGTCGGTCGCTACAACGAGTTCGAGAACCTGCGCCGGGCCGGGGTGCGGATGGCCGACCTCAACGGGTTGAGCTACGACCGGCGTGACGTCACCGGCCTGGCGCTGGCCAACACGTTCGCGCAGATCCTCGGCACGATCTTCACCGAGCAGTCCAAGCCGTTCGAGGTGGAGATCTGCGTCGCCGAGGTGGGTGCCACGCCGGAGGACGACTCGCTCTACCGCCTGACCTATGACGGTTCGGTGACCGACGAGCCGGGCCGGATGGCGATGGGCGGCCAGTCCGACGCCATCTCCGGGGTGCTCAAGTCCCACCACCGGCCGGACATGTCGCTCGGCGAGGCGGTGAAGGTGGCGGTGCAGGCGCTGGGCAGCGTCGGTGGCGAGGGCGGTGCCGCCCGGACGATCGCCGCCGACCAACTGGAGGTGGCGGTCCTGGACCGCAACCGGGTGGGGCGTACCTTCCGACGGATCACCGGTGCAGCGCTGACCGGCCTGCTCGACGGCGGCGCGGAGGGCGAGGCGGCGGCGGAGGGCGACCGGGCGGAGACCCCGACCACCCCGACCGAGGAGGCGCACAAGCCGACCACGTCGGCCGGCTCGGCGGACCTGGAGGACAAGCCGGGCGACAAGCCCGACGCCTGACGCCGTACCCGATTCTGGAGTTCCGCGGCGCCCGACAGTTCCGACTGTCGGGCGCCGTGCCGTTCCCGGAGCCCGCGGTCGCGACCTTCGCCGGGCGGTAGCTCAGCGACGCGCGAGCAGTGGCCGTACCAGCGCCCACCAGGCGGCGGCGAGGGCGTTGAAGACACCCGTTCCCGGAGGAGCGGCCACGTTCGAGGGGGCCACCCGGGCGGTCATCAGGTCGGCAATGACCCCGTCGCCGACGGTGCGTTCCGACTGCAACCGGCGGCGGCGGGCGCGTACCCAGTCGCGGTGCCGCCAGAGCCAGCCCCAGCCGCGCGTCTTCTGCCGGGACCAGCCGCCGGCGAGCGCGGCGGCCAGCATGGCGACCTCGGTGAGCAGCAGCATCGGTGCCAGCAGCGCCAGGGTACGGCCCTGGTAGGCGGTGAGCAGGGTCAGCAGCCGGTTGCGTTCGACCAGGTAGAGCTTGAGATCGTTGCGGGAGAACTCGTAGTGGTGCCGCACCACGGCGTCCGGCACGTACTCCAACCGCTGGCCGCGTTGCCACAGCCGCAGGCTGAGTTCGGTGTCCTCGTGGTAGGCGAAGTACTCGGTGGGGAAGCCATCCAGATCGGTCCAGCGGGACCGGCCGATCACGAAGCAGCAGCCGCTCAGCGACGGCACGACGGTCCGCCGGGCGTGTGCGCTCGCGGGTTCGCCGTTGCCACCGGCCCACGACAGGCCGGTGAAGTGCAGCGGGTTGCCGGAGGTGTTGATCAGGTCGGGGTCGTGGGCGAGCCGGATGGAGGCCATCGCCGCGCCCACGCCCGGTTCGGCGGCCACCGCGACCACCTTCGCGAGCGCGTCGGGGGCGACGACCGCGTCGGAGTTGACGAAGGCGAGCCAGTCGCCGGTGGCCTCGGCCGCGCCGACGTTGCACCCGCCGGAGTAACCGGTGTTCTCGTCCGGTCGGATCACCTGGACCCCCGGCAGGCCCTTGACCACGTCGATGCCGTCACCGGTGCAGCCGTTGTCCACCACGATTAGGTCGAGGTCGACGCCGGTGCTGGCCAGGACGGCCTCGGCGGCGTCGACCAGCCAGGGCTCGGGGCCGTAGGCGAGCATCACCGCGGTCACGCGGGGTGGGCTCATCGGATGCCTCCGGGGGTGCTCGCGGACACCGGGACCGCGACGGGCGGGGTGGGGGTGGTGCCCCGACGCAGCCGGGTGAGCATCACCGCGACGACCACCAGGGAACCCACCGTGTAGCCGAGTTCGACGCGCAGCGCGACACTCAGCGGGGCGAGGGTGGCGACGACCAGCGCGGCGACCCCGACGATCCACGCGACGGCCTGCGCCTGGTGCTGGTCGCGGGCGAGCAGCGCCTGCCCGAGGACCATCGCCCACAGGTAGGCCAGGGTGGCCAGGCCGAGCCAGGCGAAGTCGCCGTGACCGAGGACGTCCGGGGCGTCGAAGAGGACCTGGACCAGCCACGGGCCGAGCAGCGCGGCCAGCACGCCGCCGAGCACGCCGAGCGCGGTGACGACGGCCAGGGCCCGGCGCAGCAGGGTGCCGAAGGCCGCCTGGTCGCCGGTGGCGGCGGCGGTGGACAGGCCGGGCAGCAGCGCGGCCTGCATCGAGCCGAACACGAACAACGGGATGCGGACCAGCACCAGCGCGGAGAGCAGCGCGCCGGCGGTCGCCACGTCGGCCGGGGCGAGCAGCCGTACGTTGATCACGCCGACGTTCACCACGACCTGGGCGAGCAGGCTGGAGACGGTGAGCAGGGCCAGCCCCCGCAGCAGGGCCGGCCAGGGCAGGGCCGCGCCGCCACCGGCCGCCCGGATCACCGGTGGCAGGGTCGACGCGACGCCCACCAGCGGGGCCACGACCAGCACCAGCGCGTACGCCATCGGCGAGTCGACCCCGGCCAGGCCGAGGAGGGCCACCAGCCCGATGCGCAGCCCGCCGTCGATCCCGAGTTGGCTGCCGTACCAGCCGAATTGCCGCAGCCCGGAGAGCACGCCCCGGGTGGTGTGTGCCACGGCCAGCGCGGCGAGTGCGCCGCACAGCGCCCACACCAGCCCGGTGTCACCGGCGAAGAGGCGGTCGGCGAGCACGTCGGCGGCGGCGACGCAGACCAGCACCAGCAGGCCCAGCGTGACGGCGGCGACGGCGGCGCCCCGCGCCAGCACCGGGCCGGGCGGCAACCCACGGGTCCGGCGGGCGGCGACCAGCCGGGCCACCTCCTGCTCGACCGGCAGGAACACACCGAGGCCCACGGTGAACACGAAGGACCAGAGCACCGACAGCGACGAGTAGTCCCCGGCGGTGAGGTTGTGCCCGGCCACCGCCAGGTGCACGTACGCGGCCAGGCCCACGATGGCCAGACCCGCGCCGACCGGGACGGTGCCGGGCGGGACGAGACGGAGCAGGCGACCGATCACCGGCGGATGAGGGCCAGCGTGAGCACGGCCAGCGCCCGGCCGAGATAGATCATCGCCCGGGCGGGGGAGTGGCTCGGGGTGCCGGCCATCCGCCGCCGCATCGCCACGGGCACCTGGTGGATGCGGTAGCCCCGGCGGGCGGTGTGCACCAGCGTCTCGACGGTGTCGCCGAGGTACTCGGCGGGGTACCACTGGGCGAACATCGCGATCATCCGCCGGTTGGCGGCGCGGAACCCCGACGTGGTGTCGGTCAGCGTGGTGCCGGACAGCCTGGAGAGCACCATCGACAGCATCCCCATCGCCCAGCGTCGGGGTCCGTGCACGACGTACTCGCCCTCACCGGCGAACCGGGCACCGATCACCAGGTCGTGCTCGTCGAGCAGGTCGACCAGCTTCGGCACGTACCGGGGGTCGTGCTGGCCGTCGGCGTCGATCTGCACCGCCACGTCGTAGTCGTGGTCGTACGCGTACCGGTAGCCGAGGCGCATGGCCCCGCCGACGCCGAGGTTGTACGGCAGCCGGGCGACCCGGGCACCGGCGGCGGCGGCGACCGCCGAGGTGCGGTCGGTGGAGCCGTCGTCCACCACGAGGACGTCGACGCCGGGCAGCTCGCCACGGACCTCGCGGACCACGTCGGCGATCGATCCGGCCTCGTTGAGCGCCGGGATGACGACCAGGAGCCGCTTGCCGTTAACCATCGCGGGACACCATCTCGTCCCGTGCGGCCCGGTCGGCCTCGATCTCGGCGCGGATCAGCGCGATCTCTTCGGCGAGCGTGCGGGTCTCCTCCTCCAGCGCACTGACCTCCCAGCTCAGGTGGATGCAGACGAGCAGGAGGAAGACGATGCCGAGGAAGAGCACGAGGCTGACGCCGGAGGCCACGCCGAGCAGGTCGGCGACGCCGTCTAGCAGCCTGGGGAACAGCGACAGGGGGATGACCACGAACAACAGTCCGAGCCAGAGCATGCCGTACTTCTCGCGAAGCTGTCGGCGGCGCAGCAACTCGACGATCGTGGCCAGCAGGACCAGGCCGGTCAAGCCGGTGACCAGGGTGAGCCTCATGCGACCTTCCACGGGGAGGGTGGAGCGGCGAGGGCGAGCGCGTCGCCCAGTGTGGTGTGCCAGTCCGGGAGCGGTGCCAGCCCGGCGGCGGCCCATCGGTCGTGCCCGAGCACACTGTACGCCGGTCGGGCGGCGGGACGCGGGAAGCGGTCGCTGGTGACCGGCCGGATCCGGTCCGGATCGAGCCCGTGCAGGGCGAACGCGGCCCGGGCCAGGCCGTACCAGGTGGTCTCGCCGGCGCAGGTGCCGTGGTAGACGCCGGGGGCCGCCTGACCGGCCAGCGCCGCCCCGGCCAGGGCCACCAACTGCCGCGCCAGCGCGTACGACCAGGTGGGCTGGCCCCGCTGGTCGTCCACGACGTCGAGGAACTCGCGCTGGGCCGCCAGGCCGAGCATGGTGCTGACGAAGTTGCGGCCGTGGGTGCCGTACAGCCAGGCGGTGCGGACCACGTGACCGGCGTCGGGCAGGAGCCGGATCACGGCCCGCTCCCCGGCGAGCTTGCTCCGGCCGTACGCGTTGATCGGCGCGGTGGGCATGTCCTCCTGGTACGGGGTGTCCGCGTGGCCCGGGAAGACGTAGTCGGTGGAGAGGTGGATCAGGCGGGTGCCGTGCGCGGCGCAGGCCGTGGCCAGGTGCGCCACCGCCTCACCGTTGACGACGGTGGCCGCCGCCTCGTTCGACTCGGCGCCGTCCACGTCGGTCCACGCGGCGGTGTTGATCACCACGTCGTGACCGGCCACCGCGGCGTGCACAGCGGCGGCGTCGGTGACGTCGAGGTCGGCCCGGGTGGCGGGGGTCACCGTGTGTTCGGCGGCGAGGACCTCCACCAGGTCCCGGCCGAGCATCCCGCCGGCACCTGTGACCAGCGCCCTCACGCGGACTGCGTCCGGGTCAGCGGTTCCCACCAGGAGCGGTTGTCCCGGTACCACCGGACGGTGTCGGCGAGGCCGGCCTCCAGCGGGATGCTGGGGGCGTACCCCAGCTCGTTGTTGATCTTCGAGATGTCCAGCGAGTAGCGACGGTCGTGGCCCTTGCGGTCGGGCACCGCGACTACCCGGTCCCAGTCGGCGCCGCACGCGTCGAGCAGCAGCGCGGTCAGCTCCTTGTTGGTCAGCTCGGTGCCGCCGCCGATGTGGTAGATCTCGCCGGCGCGGCCCTGCTGCTGCACCAGCGCGATGCCCCGGCAGTGGTCGTGCACGTGCAGCCAGTCCCGCACGTTGCCGCCGTCGCCGTAGAGCGGCACGGTCCGCCCGTCGAGCAGGTTCGTCACGAACAGCGGGATGACCTTCTCCGGGAACTGGTACGGACCGTAGTTGTTGGAGCAGCGGGTCACCACCACGTCCAGGCCGTGCGTGCGGTGGTACGCCAGCGCGAGCAGGTCCGAGCCGGCCTTCGACGCCGAGTACGGCGAGTTGGGCGCCAGCGGCCAGTCCTCGGTCCACGAACCGTCCGCGATCGAGCCGTACACCTCGTCGGTGGAGACGTGCACGAACCGTCCGGTGCCGTGCCGCAGCGCGGCGTCGAGCAGCGTCTGGGTGCCCAGCACGTTGGTGGTGACGAACGGCGCGGCCCCGGCGATCGAGCGGTCGACGTGCGACTCGGCGGCGAAGTGCACGATCACGTCATGCCCCGGAACGACCTCGTCCACCACCTCGGCGTCGCGGATGTCGCCCCGTACGAACCGGAACCGTGGGTCGTCGCGGATCGGATCGAGATTGGCCGGGTTGCCGGAGTAGGTCAGCGCGTCCAGCACGGTCACGCTGGCCGGCTGCACCGGGAAAACCCCCTGCGTGCTGCCGCCCGGCACGCCCAGCAGCAGCCGGACGTACTCCGAACCGATGAATCCGGCGCCGCCGGTGACCAGAATCCTCACGGATCCGAAAGTCTACGCGAAACAGCCGCAAACCAGCGGTTGCGCCGCGTGCCCTGTGCCGGTTCCTCCCGGTACGCTCCGCAGGTGCGTGGAATCCTGCTCGCCGGCGGCACCGGAAGCCGACTGTGGCCGATCACTCGGGCGGTGTCGAAGCAACTGATGCCGGTCTTCGACAAACCGATGATCTATTACCCGCTCTCCACCCTGGTGATGGCCGGGGTGCGGGAGATCCTGGTGATCACCACGCCCGAGGAGCAGGGCCAGTTCCAGCGTCTGCTCGGTGACGGCAGCCAGTTCGGGCTGCGCCTGGAGTACGTCGCCCAACCCCGCCCGGAGGGCATCGCCCAGGCGTTCGTGCTCGGCGCGGACTTCATCGCCGACGAGGCGGTCGCGCTGATCCTGGGCGACAACATCTTCCACGGCGTCGGCCTGGGCGGTCAGCTCGCCGCCGCGGGCGACCCCGTCGGCGGCCGGATCTTCGCCTACCCGGTGGCCAACCCGCAGGCGTACGGCGTCGTGCACTTCGACGACGACGGTCGGGTGCTGTCGATCGAGGAGAAGCCGGCCCGGCCCCGGTCCCGGTACGCGGTACCCGGCCTGTACTTCTACGACAACCGGGTGGTGGAGATCGCCCGTGGCCTGACCCCGAGCGCCCGGGGCGAGCTGGAGATCACCGCGGTGAACGAGGCGTACCGGCGGGCCGGGGAGCTGTCGGTGACCGTGCTGGACCGGGGCACCGCCTGGCTGGACACCGGCACCTTCACCTCGCTGATGCAGGCCGCCGAGTTCGTCCGGGTCATCGAGGAACGGCAGGGCATGAAGATCGGCTGTGTCGAGGAGGTGGCCTGGCGGGCCGGTCTGATCGACGACGCGCAGCTGCGGACGCTGGCCGAGCCGTTGACCAGGAGCGGCTACGGCGACTACCTGCTCGACCTGCTCGCCCGCGAGCGCGGCGACCTGATCGACCGGACCGTGCCGGTGCAGGTGACCCCGTGAAGATCCGGCCACTGGGCATCGAGGGAGCCTGGGAGATCGTCCCGCAGCAGCACGGCGACGCGCGCGGGCTGTTCCTGGAGTGGTACCGCTTCGACCGGCTCGCCGAGGCGGTCGGGCATCCGCTGCGGCTGGCGCAGGGCAACCTCTCCGTGTCGGCCCGCGACGTGGTGCGCGGCATCCACTTCGCCGACGTGCCGCCCGGGCAGGCCAAGTACGTCACCTGCGTCCGGGGTGCGGTGCTCGACGTGGTGGTGGACCTGCGGATCGGCTCGCCGACCTTCGGCCGCTGGGAGGGCGTACGCCTGGACGACGTGGACCGACGTGCGGTCTATCTGGCCGAAGGACTCGGCCACGGCTTCTGCGCGTTGACCGACGACGCGACGCTCAGCTACGTCTGCTCGACCCCCTACAACCCCACCGGCGAGCATGCGGTGCACCCGCTCGACGAGGAGCTGGGCATCGAGTGGCCGACCGGATCACCGCAGCTCTCCGCCCGTGACGCCGCCGCGCCGAGCCTCGCCGAGGTGCGGCGACGGGGGCTGCTGCCGGACTACGACACGTGCCGCGCGTACACGGCGGGCCTGGCCGGCGCGGGGCTTCCCGGGGCGTCCTGACCGGGCCTCATCGACGCGTACGGGCCGCGACAGTGACGAACTGGGCCCCGGTACGGCTAATGTCTCATCATGGAGCGGCGAATCTTCGGTCTGGAGACCGAGTACGGCGTCACCTGCACCTACCGTGGGCAGCGGCGGCTGTCCCCTGACGAGGTAGCCAGATACCTGTTCCGCCGAGTGGTGTCCTGGGGCCGGTCGAGCAACGTCTTCCTCCGCAACGGCGCACGCCTCTATCTCGACGTCGGCTCGCACCCCGAGTACGCCACCCCGGAGTGCGACTCGGTGGTCGACCTGGTCGCCCACGACCGGGCCGGTGAGCGGATCCTGGAGGGGCTGCTCATCGACGCGGAGAAGCGGCTGCACGACGAGGGCATCGCCGGTGAGATCTACCTGTTCAAGAACAACACCGACTCGGCCGGCAACTCCTACGGCTGCCACGAGAACTACCTGGTGTCCCGGCACGGGGAGTTCGGCCGGCTCGCCGACGTCCTGATCCCGTTCCTGGTCACTCGCCAGTTGATCTGCGGCGCCGGCAAGGTGCTGCAGACGCCGCGCGGTGCCGTCTACTGCCTGTCCCAGCGGGCCGAGCACATCTGGGAGGGCGTCTCCTCGGCGACCACCCGCAGCCGCCCGATCATCAACACCCGGGACGAGCCGCACGCCGACGCCGAGCGGTACCGCCGCCTGCACGTCATCGTCGGCGACTCCAACATGAACGAGGTCACCACGCTGCTCAAGGTCGGCACCGCCGACATCGTGCTGCGGATGATCGAGGCCGGGGTGGTGATGCGCGACCTCACCCTGGAGAACCCGATCCGGGCCATCCGCGAGGTGTCGCACGACATCACCGGTCGCCGCAAGGTGCGGCTGGCCTCCGGCAAGGAGATCAGCGCCCTGGAGATCCAGCAGGAATACCTCTCCAAGGCCATCGAGTTCGTCGAGCGGCGCGGCGGCGACCAGACCGCCAAGCGGGTGGTCGAGCTGTGGGGCCGGGTCCTCAGCGCGGTGGAGACCGGTGACCTGGAGCCGGTCTCCCGCGAGATCGACTGGGTAACCAAGCTCCGGCTGATCGAGCGCTACCAGCGCAAGCACGACCTGCCGCTGTCGCACCCCCGGGTGGCGCAGATGGACCTCGCCTACCACGACCTGCGGCGCGGGCGCGGGCTCTACGCCCTGCTGGAGCGGCGTGGCGACGTGGACCGGGTGGCCACCGACCCGGAGATCTTCGAGGCGAAGGAGACGCCCCCGCAGACCACCCGGGCCCGGCTGCGGGGCGAGTTCATCCGGCACGCCCAGGAGAAGCGGCGGGACTTCACCGTCGACTGGGTGCACCTCAAGCTCAACGACCAGGCGCAGCGCACCGTGCTGTGCAAGGACCCGTTCCGGGCGTACGACGAGCGGGTGGAGCGGTTGATCGCCAGCATGTGACCGGTCCCGCCCGGGCCTGTCCGCGCGCCGGACGGGCCCGGGTAGGCTGGTCGGGCCATGCTTCCTCCCGAACCCCCCACCCCCGGCACCGAGCGGCAGAGCTGGCTCGAACGCCGCCGCGAGAAGGTGCGCGCCGAAGTCGAGCGCAACCGTCGAGGCGAGTACACCGTCCCCACCTGGGTGCTCGCGCTGGCCCTGGCCGCGATGATCGGCGGCTGGCTAGCCTTGATCATCTTTGCCTGAGGTGTAAGGAAGGGCCCCCTGTTAACGCCTGCGGTATAGCAGGGGACCCCTGCTAACACGCTCTGCGAATCCCGCTCACGCCGTTGTCCGCGTAGGGTGCCAGCAGCCGCTGGCGCGATCCGTCTCGCCGCGCCTCCCGGCCCGGACGCCAGCACGATGCGCTGGCGGCATCGGGTGCCTCAGGGGGCAGCGGGCGGCGGGGGCGTCGTCGACGTGAGGCGGGCCGCGTACCGGCCGGCTGCCGCGGCGGCCAGGAAGTAGGCATGGTCGGCGTCCAGGCCGCGCCCCATCGTCGACAGCGGCACCGGGCTGCGCCGCAGCGCCGCGTCCAGGCCCGCGTCGTCGACCCGTACCAGCGTGTGCCGGTCGGCCAGCGGCGCCAGCGCGGCGTCGACCTCGGCCGTCAGCGTCGGGTCCAGGCCGTCGGGCACCACCAGATCCGCACGGGCCAGCGCCACCCGCCCGTACGAGGTCAGGCTGTGGTGTGAGACGCCCCGGTGTCGGGGGCGGGGGTCGGCGTCGGAGATCCGGAGCGAGCCGATCGGTCGCCCGCCCAGCGCGGCGATCGCGTTGACCGCCTCGCCCACGGCGACCCCGGAGAAACCCCAGCGGGTGCCGGTGCCCAGGTTGCCCGGGCCCTGCGCCACCACGGCGACGTCGGCGTGCAGGACGTACCGGGCCGCGAGCAGCCCGCTGTGCAGGGTCGACGCCTCCAGGTCGCCGCCGAACGCCTGCCCGACGCTGATCGTGCCGACCAACTCGTCGCGTAGCCCGGCCAGCGTCCGGGAGAACCAGGCGGGCAGCGCCCCACCGTCGGTGAGCAGGTACGCCACCCGCGCGTGCGGCGCGTCGGCCCGGATGCCGGCCAGGATCGCCGGCAACGCCGAGTGCAGGTCGGCGGTCACCACCGGCAGGCCGCCCAGATCCTCGGCGGCGGCCAGCACCTCGCGGTACGGCGACGCCTCCTCGTCCACCCCGAGCAGGATCGGCTGCAACGGGGTGTAGCGCGCCTTGACCAGGTGGCCCGCGTCGCGGGAGTCGAGAGCCTGCGGCGGGTCCGGCGGCAGCCGGTCGGGCACCGCCACCACCAGGGCGTACCCACCGGTGCCCAGCCTCATCAGCAGTGCTCCGGCGTTGAGCAGCACCCGGTCGCCGGGCTCGGGCTCACCCACCAGTTCCGGGTACGCCAGCGCGCGCATCGATGTGCCGTCGGTCAGCTCGACGTCGAGTTCCACGGCTCCGGTCCACCGTCGCCGCAGTGCCGCCACCACGCCCGCCCGCCATCGCACCATCCCCGCACGCTAACCCGCACCCCGCCGCCCGCTCACGCCCGGGTACGGATGTAAGGAAGGGACCCTTCCTATACACGAGGCGTTAGTAGGGGACCCCTCCTTACATCCGGAGGAATCCGGGGGCGGCGCGGGTGCGTGGCGGAAGCGGCGCGGCTGCTAGCGTCTACGCCGTGTCGCGAAGTCGCACCGAACGCCTGGTCAACCTGGTGATCTGCCTGCTGTCCACGCGGCGGTTCCTGACCGCTGCGCAGATCGCCGCGACCGTGCCCGGCTACGAGCACCACCCCGACGACGCCCGGGAACACGAGGCGTTCCAGCGCAAGTTCGAGCGTGACAAGGCCGAACTGCGGGAGTTGGGCGTACCGCTGGAGACCGGGACGGCGAGCGCCTTCGATACCGAGCCGGGTTACCGGATCGCCCAGCGCGAGTACGCCCTCCCCGACATTCCCCTGAAACCGGACGAGGCCGCCGCGGTCGGCATCGCCGCCCGGTTGTGGCAGCACGCCGGCCTGGCCGCCGCCGCCTCCTCCGGGTTGGCGAAGCTGCGCGCCGCCGGGGTGGACGTGGACCCGCAGGCCACCCTCGGCCTGGAACCCATGGTGACGGTCGACCCGGCGTTCGCCCCGCTGACCGCCGCCGCGCGGGACCGGCGCGAGGTCCGCTTCGACTACCGGGTACCGGACCAGGACGCACCCACCCGCCGCCGGCTGCAACCGTGGGGGGTGGTCTGCTGGCGTGGCCGCTGGTACGTGGTCGGCCACGACCTGGACCGCGACGCCACCCGCTGCTTCCGGCTGTCCCGGGTCGCCGGTGCGGTCCGGGCCACCGGCGCGTCGGGCGCCTACCAGCCACCGGCCGACGTCGACCTGATCAGCCACGTGGCCCGTTGGTTCGGGCCGACCGAACGGCCCGGTCGGGCCACCGTGCTGGTGGCCTCGGGGCGGGCCGCCGGGCTGCGCCGCTGGGCGGTGGAGACGACCGCCGGGCCGGAGGGCGACCGGCTGGTCCTGCCCTACGCCGACGCCGACACCCTGGCCGGGCACCTGGTCGGCTACGGGCCCGACGTGCGCGTGCTCGACCCCCCGGAGGTACGCGAGGCGGTCATCCAGCGCCTCAAGGAGATCGCCGTCCGGCACGACGAGATGGCGGTCTCGCGGTGAGCGCGAGGAGTGAGCTTGCGAGCCCCGCAGTCGCGAACGGAAGGTCGGTTCGGTGAGCGCGAGGAGTGAGCTTGCGAGCCCCGCAGTCGCGAACGGAAGGCCAGCTCAGTGAGTGCGAAGACCTCCTCCCGTACCTCGGCCGACCGGTTGGCCCGGCTGCTCAACCTGGTGCCGTACCTGCTCGCCCGGCCCGGCATCGAGATCGCCGAGGCGGCCGGTGACCTGGGCGTCACCGAGCGCCAGCTCCGCGAGGACCTGGAACTGCTGTGGGTCTGCGGGCTGCCCGGGTACGGCCCCGGTGACCTGATCGACATGGCCTTCGATGGCGACCGGGTGACCATCACCTACGACGCCGGGATCGACCGGCCGCTGCGGCTCACGCCCGACGAGGCGCTGGCTCTGGTGGTGGCGCTGCGGATGCTGGCCGAGACACCGGGCGTGGCCAACCGGGATGCGGTCGAACGGGCCCTCGCCAAGATCGAGGACGCCGCCGGTGACCAGGTGGCGGCCCCGGTGGAGGTACGGCTGCCCGGCGACACCGGCCGGGTGAAGCAGCTCCGTGCCGCCGTGGAGGGCGGCCGTGCGCTGCGCATCACGTACTACACGGCGGCACGGGACGAGACCACCGAACGAGTCATCGACCCGCTACGGGTGCTGATGGTCAGCGGTCGGACGTACGTCGAGGCGTGGTGCCGCCGGGCCGAGGCGGTCCGGTTGTTCCGGGCCGACCGGATCGACGCGGTCACCGAGCTGACCGAGCCGGCCGTGGTGCCGCCGCAGGCCCGCCCGCAGGACCTCAGCGAGGGCGTGTTCCGGCCCTCGTCGGAGCTGCCGCTGATCACGCTGCGGATCGGGCGGGGGGAGCGGTGGATCACCGAGTACTACCCCTGTGAGCGGATCGAGTCCGACGGCGAACGCTGGGTGGTCTCGCTGCGCGTCACCGACCTGGGCTGGGCCCGCCGGTTCGTGCTCGGCCTCGGGCCGGACGTCACCGTCGTGGCTCCGGCCGAGCTGGCCGAGCAGGTCCGGGATGCGGCCGTGGCGGCCCTGGAGGCGTACGCGACGCCGGTGTCACCGGGTGCGGACCCGGCGGCGCAGGCGGTCAGGCAGTAGGCTGACGCCCGTGCTGAAGTGGATCGTGCTCGCGCTGGTGCTGGTGCCGTTGGTCGTCCTCGCGCTGGCGGTTCGTCCGGTGCTGGCCCGGTTGCCGCATCTGCGCCGGGCGGTCGGGCGGTTGCAGCGGCGGGCCGACGAGGCCGTCGCGCTGAGCGCCGCTGCGGAGAGCCTCCAGCAGCGTGCCGAGAGCCTGCAGAGCCGGTTGGAGACGACCGAGCAGCGGCTGACCCTGATCCGCGCGCGCCGGGGCGACTGAGCGCCGACCTGCCCCGATCCGGCCCCGCATGATCGATTCGGTGGTTGACGGGATGCTCGTACGTGGTCGAGACTTCACCCACCGGGACGCCCCTTCGCCCGGCGGGTGGCAACAGCCGATGACGCACGTAGGATGGGCTGCGGTATACCCTCATCGACACAGAGCGACTGGAGTTTCCCATGGGTGCCCTCAGGCCCTGGCACATCGCCGTACTCGTGGTCGTGATGATCCTGCTCTTCGGTGCGAAGCGGCTTCCCGACGCGGCGCGCTCCCTGGGCCGCTCGCTGCGGATCATCAAGGCTGAGACCAAGAGCCTCGCCGACGACGACCGCGACCTCGCCGGCAAGGCCGACGCGCAGGCCGGCTACCAGCCGTACCCGCCGCAGCAGCCCCAGCAGGCACCCCAGCAGCCGCCGTACCAGGGCACTGTGCAGCCGCCGTACCAGGGTTCCGTGCAGCAGCCGGTCGCCGACCCGGTGCAGCGCGTCCGCGAGAACTGATTCCGGAGGCCGATCACCGTGGCCTTCGGACTCCGCAAACGCGGGCCGAGCAACTTCGAGCGGGCCTCCGACGGCTCGATGACCCTGGTCGAGCACTTCCGTGAGCTGCGCACCCGGCTGTTCAAGGCGTCGCTGGCCATCCTGGTCGGCTTCGGCATCGGCATCTGGCTGGCTGGTCCGGTCCGTCATTTGTTGTCGCAGCCGTACTGCCAGCTTCCCGGCAGTACGACGCCCGACGGTCGATGCAACTTCGTCCAGCTCGGCCCGGCGGACCTCTTCCTGCTCAACCTGAAAATCGGGTTGTGGGTCGGGTTGATCATCGCCGCGCCGATCTGGCTCTACCAGCTCTGGGCGTTCATCGCGCCGGGCCTGCACCGCAACGAGCGGCGGTACGCGTACGTCTTCACCGCCCTGGCGGCACCGCTGTTCGCGGCCGGCGCGGTGCTGGCGTACTTCGTCACCTCCAAGGGCCTGGAGTTTCTGCTCCAGGTCTCCGGCGACGACATCAACACGACGCTGGACATCACCCGCTACATATCGTTCGTCACCAACCTGATCCTGCTGTTCGGGGTGGCGTTCGAGTTCCCGCTGATCGTGCTGATGCTCAACTTCGTCGGTATCGCCAGCGCGAAGAAGCTGCTCGGCTGGTGGCGGATCGCCGTCTTCCTGTTCTTCGCCTTCGCCGCGGTGGTCACTCCGACGCCGGACCCGTTCGGCATGACCGCGCTGGCACTGTGCCTGTGCGCGCTCTACTTCGCCGCCGTCGGGGTGGCGTTCCTCAACGACAAGCGGCGTGGGCGCGGCAAGGAGGTCTACGCCGGTCTCGACGACGACGAGGTCTCCCCGCTGGAGCCCGACCCGGAGCCGGTGCAGGCGGGCGCGCGGGTGGAGGCGTCCAGCCCGATCGAGGCCCCCGAACCGGTCACCGCACCCAGGCCGATCGAGCGTCGCTTCGACGACGTGACCTGACCCGGTCGATCACCACGAACGCCGCTCCCGCCAAGGGGCGGCGTTCGTGCTGTGCGGCCCGGGGAATTCGGCCCTTTCCCCGCTGACCGGGGGACCGGATGGCGGGTACGGTGCACGCCGTGACCGCAGACGATCACCTCCCGAACCTCGACGGGCCTGTCGCCGTACTGGCGAATCCGACCGCCGGACGTGGTCGGCACCGGGGCCTGCTGCCGGACCTGGTGGACCGGCTCTCGACCGCCGGACGCCCGGTCCGGCTGCTGCGCGCGGGCAGCGCGCTCGAGGCGGAGGCGGCCTGCCGGGCGGCGGTCGCCGAGGGCGTGTCCGCGCTGGTCGCGGTGGGTGGCGACGGCACGGTGCACCGGGCGATGCAGGCGGTGGCCGGCACCACGGTGCCGTTCGCACCGGTGCCCGCCGGCACCGGCAACGACTTCGCGATCGAGACCGGATTCCCGAGCGACCCGCGCGCGGCGGCGGACACCATCGCGGCGGCACTGCGCGAGGGCCGGAGCCGACCGGTAGACCTGGCCAGAATGACCGGGTACGACGACACGGTGCGCTGGTACGGTGCGGTGCTCGCGGCCGGCTTCGACGCGATCGTCAACGAGCGAGCCAACCGGATGCGCCGGCCGAAGGGCGCCCGCCGCTACGACCTGGCGATCCTGGTGGAGTTGGCCCGACTACGCCCACGCCGGTACACCCTCACCCTCGACGGCGAGCGGGTCGACGTGGACGCAGTGCTGGTGGCGGTCGGCAACAGCGCCAGCTACGGCGGCGGAATGCGGATCTGCCCGGACGCGGACCCGACCGACGGGCTGCTCGACGTGGTGGTCGGCGGCCGGTTCGACCGTCGTACCCTGATCCGCGTCAAGCCGCGCATCTACGCCGGCACGCATGTGGACCATCCGCTGGTACGCACCTACCGCGCCCGCACGGTGACGGTGGCCGCCGAGGGCATCACCACGTACGCCGACGGCGAGCGCTCGCTACCCCTCCCGGTCACCGTCACCGCCGTCCCCGCCGCCCTCCACCTCCTCCGCTGACCCCTGCCCCAACCCTGCCTGCTCGCACCATCTTCCGCCCCCGCAGCCGCCTCCGCCCCGGCCGCCCTCGCAGGCCGCCCTCGTCGCTCCGCCCCTGCTGCCCTCGCGCGCACACCCGCCGTCCTCCCCGCGCACGTCAGGCTGCCCTCGCCCGCAAGCCCCGTCGTTCTCCCTGCCCATGTCAGGCCGCCCTCGTCCGCAAGCCCGCCGCCCTCCCCGCCTACGTCAGGCCGCACGCCCGCCGCCGCCCCTCCGCACCTCACTCCTGTCGCCGCCGATCATGGAGTTGTGGCGGCCGAGAACGCGAACAAAAGCCGCGAACCAGCGACCACAACTCCATGATCGCGAGAGCTGCCCCAGCCCGCGCCCGCCTCCGCGCCCGCCTCGTTGATCAAGAAGTTTGGTCGCGCCCAGAGGCGGTGGGTGACGCAAACTCCTTGATCAACCGGACCCCCGGGCGGGCGGGAGGCGGCGGGGTGGGGGAGGGGGTTAGGGGCAATGCCGCTCAGTTAGGGCGGTGTGGTGGATGTCAAGCGGGGTGTAGACGTGGACGGCGGGGTCTCGGTATAGAGGTTTGTCA
>NZ_JBITKL010000028.1:0-67729 GCF_044460945.1 Micromonospora sp. NPDC049903 | reverse complement strand
GATCACCCACCCCACAACCAGCCCACCCACCACCACCAACCCCACAGTCAAGACCCCCCGACCAGCCCAAACAGGATGGAACTACTTCCATGAAGGTGCTTGGGACGGCGCTGACGTTGGTCATCGGATTCCCGCTCGGCATGCGCAACATCCACAGTGGTGTGAGGATCGAGCTATCGCCTCTGTCCGGTCTGGGCCGGTCGGACATGTCTCCAGGAGGTTCCGTGCCGCCGATGCTGAACCTCGTCGCCGGCTGGCTCTGCCTCATCTTCGGTGTGCTGTTCACGGCGCGTGCGGTGAACCTCCTGCGCACCGAGGGCCGGCAGAGTCGGCCGACGTCCCGGACGGGGCACCTGACCGTGTACGAGTTGCTGTGGCAGGGCGTGGCAGTGACTCTGCTCGGGATCGGCAACCTGCTCGGCGGCCGGTGGGCGTACCTGGCCGGGGCAGCGGTCGTGGTGATCATCGTGATCGGCGTACGGGTCTTCGTGCGCCGGCTCCGCTGAGCAACTGACCCTACCGACCTCAGCGGTCCGCGTCTCATGTTGGCAGTGTGGCTGTTCGCACCTCGGCGTGTCGGCCAGCCACGCTGCCACGATCAGGGAATCCTGTTGCGCTCCTGGCGCAGAGGGAACGCGGACGGGGTCCACAGGCGGGCTCGGCACCGGGCAGGATCAGGTTGTGGATGAGAAGACCGACGGGCAGTTACGTGTCATTCGCGAGGTCGTGGCGGTCCTGCGGGCAGCCGATATCGCAGCATGGTTGTTCGGGGGCTGGGGACTCGACGCGCGGATCGGTCGTATCACCCGCGAGCACGGCGACGTGGAGTTCTGGGTGGAGCGTATCCACGCCGACCGGTCGAAGGCGCTGCTCGTGGGAGCGGGCGCCACGGCGCTGGCGACCCAGCCGCCAGTGGAGTCGTGCGAGTTCACCTGGGACGGTGTCTCCTTCAGCACCGCCTACTTCGACCGGCGTCCAGACGGGTGGTTCCACCAGCCGTTGGGGCGGTTCTCGGACTGGATGTTCCCGCCAGGATCGTTCGACGACGAGCCGGTGACGCTCGACGGTACGCCGGTGCTGGCCATGAGTATCCCGGGCATGCTGGCCATGAAGGAGCAGTACCCGAACCTGCGCAACGGTCGGCCATGGCGGCAGAAGGACGTCGCCGACATCGGGGTACTCCGGCGGCTGCTGGCTTCCTCGGAGCCGGCCGGCGGTCCTCTCTGAGCCGGTCCGAGCAGCACAACGACCGTTCTTTGGGGGCGTCCGCTGGCTGTCTGTTCAGAGCATGAGGAACAGGATTGCCGGAGCCACCAGCAGAGCGATGATGCCGACCCGGACCGGTCGGAGCACACGGGGTAGGCAGGCTAGCGCGACGGCCGCGTAGCACGTGCCCCAGATCGATGCGTAGACCGCGACTGGCGGCAAGCCGGACGGGTCGATGGTCTGCTGGTAGAGGCTGAGGGCGAAGCCTCCGGCGGCCAGTCCGCCGATCGTGACCGTCGGGGCCACCCAGGCCGGTCCGGTCAGCGCCAGCAGCACCCAGCTCACCACCACGATCGTCGGCAGCCCGAGGATCAGGGAGAGATACAGCAGACCGAGGGAGTCCTCGGCGGGCTGGTCCTGCTCATTCAGCGCTCGCCAGGTCGCGCCGATCGTGGTGCCGAACACCGCGCCGAGGAGCGCTGCGTTCGCTACCCGCCAGGCCGAAGAGGTGGGCATGGGAGAACCTGCCAGAGGGGAGCGCCGCTGCTGAGGTCGGACCGGCTGATCCTGACAGCGGCTCGGATGTCGTTCCCCGGTCATCGTAGGGTGCGGACCGGGAGGTGGGTTGTCCCCGCGTGCGTCAGGATGCCGACCGCGCTGCCGACCAGCAGGCCACCCACCGTCGTCCACTCCGAGCCGATGACCGTCTCCAGCAGGGCGTCGAGACCGAGACCGGCCGCGACGCCTGTCGCCAGGCCGGCGGCAAGGGCCCACCAGCGGTGGCGTACCCCCTCCGCGTGCTGGTGGAGGATGGGCGACAGCGTGGCCAGGAGGATGAGCGTCGGCGGGTGGTAGGGGATCAGCAGCACCAGGGCGACACCGATGATCGCCCCGACGGCCAGGGCCGACAGGCCGAAGGCGACCGCCTGGTGCAGGTCGACCGGCTCGGGGTGGACGTCCGGAGAGCGTCGCCAGAACCGCCGCCAGTTGTCGGCGGGAGACCGCCCGGGTGCGGCCCGGGCGGTCTCCGTCGTCGGTGGCGGTTCGTTCACGCGTTCTGTCGTCGGTGGCCGTGGGCTCACAGGTTCTGTAGCGCCTGGTGCAGGCGGCGGGCCTCGGTGACCAGTCGGCTGGATCCACCTCGGGCGGCCACCTCGGCGAGGCCGGGCACGTCGAGGCGTACCCCGGTGGTGGTGGCGGTCTCGGTGGCCAGGGTCAGCATGTCGATGGTGCCGCGTGGCGCGGTCCGTGCGGTCAGCAGTGCGGGCAGCGTGGCGGCCAGCAGTCGCCACACGGTCAGCGGTGCGCCGGCCCGGGCGGCGTCGCGGAGTGGCTCGACGACCCGCGACAGTTTGACCCGTTCCCCGGTGACCAGCGCGCCGAGTGCCGTGCCGGTGCCCGTCGCGTCGAACTGGTCGGCGGCGGCGAGCGTGAGCAGGGCGTCCAGGGTGGCGACGCGGTCGGGGGCGTGTCGGGCCCCGAGGCCGTACGCCATCGCCAGGTCGAGGGCGATCCCGCCGGGGCCGGTGGTCTCGGCGAGCAGTGGCAGCACTGCCGTGCCGTCGCGTTGGTCCAGGTCGGCGGTGTTCGCGACGAGGGGGAGGACGGAGGCGGCGACGACGCCCCGGTGGCCGGGCAGCAGCGAGGGCCACAGGTTCACCCAGCCGGTGTGCTCCACACCGATCGAGGTCGCGTGCAGGGTGAGCAGCCCGTCGGGGTCGGCGTGACCGTCGGGCGGGCTCAGCTCGACCAGCAACCGCTCCGGCGGCATGTACGGGTGGTCGAAGTTGTACTGGCCCTTGCGCTTGCGGCGCAGGGTGCTCTGCCGCATCACCGGCTGCGGCAGTCCGCCGTCGCGCAACCAGGCCGCGAGGCGGTCACCGGCCGGGCTGCCCAGCGCCGCCGCCTTGCCGGCGACCGCCTCGTCGGCGTCGGTCGGCAACCGCAGCAACGCCTGGGTCAGGTCCCAGTGCCCGGGTGTACGCGCACCCAGCGCGGCGAGCCGTTCCACCAGGACCATCGGGTCGAGGACGCCGTTGGCGGACGTGGGCAGGGCCAGCAGTCCCGTGTCGCCCCGGTCGGTGACGTGTGCCCCGATCTCGACGAGCCGGGCGCGCAGCAGCCGGTGCACCGGGGGCACCCGGGGGTTCGTGCCGACCAACTCGGGTTCCGACGGCTCGCTCCGACGCAACGCGGCGAGCAGCCCCTGCCACCGGGACCGGGGCTGGGTGGGCTGCTCGACTCCGGCGCTGGTGAACACGTCGACGAGCACCTGGCAGAGGCAGAGCGGATCGTACTGGTGCTCGTTCGCCCACGACCAGTGTCGGCGTTCGATCACCGGGTCGAGGGCGGCGCGTACCCGGACGGCGTCGGTGGCGGTGAGCCGGACCAGTCCGTCCAGGATCCGGTCCAGCGACGCGCCGTCGTAGCTGGTGCCGAGCAGCGCGGCGACCTCCTCGGCCAGCTCGTCGACGTCGGTGATCGGCGCGGGGGCCGGGGCGGGTGGCGTCGGGGCGGGCAGGTCGTCGCCGCGCGGGCCGGTGACCGTCGGGCCGAGGTCGGGTGACACCGGCGCGACGCCGTGGCGGGCGGCCAGAGCGGTGGCGCGGTCGCGCAGCTCGACGGCGGGATGGTCGACGCCGAGCGCGATCACCTCGGCGATCTCGGTGACCCGGTCGGGATGCTGGCGGGCCAGCTTGTCGAGCCAGGTGAGCTGGGTGCGGGCCAGCGCCTTGTCGGGCCGGGTGAGCACCTGGCGGGAGGCGTCGAGGATCGACTCCAGCTCCAGGTCGGGCACCTGACGCAGCGCCTTCTGCGCCATGGTGGCCACCGGTGCGGGCGCGTCGGTGAGCAGGCGCAGGTGGTCGGTGGCGCGGGCGGCGACCTCGGCGGTGCTCAGCGAGAGCAGACCGAGCAGGGTGGTGAAGGCGCGCAGCGCGGTCGGTCGGTCACCGCGCAGCAGGCGGCCGAGCGCGCCGTCGACGAGTGCCGCCCGGTCGACCGCCCCTTCGGCGGCGAGCTGGGTCAGCGCGGTCAGCAGGGCGTGCCGCTTCGGCTCGTCCCAGCTCTTCCAGTGCACGTCGAACATCATCTGGGTGCCGATGCCGTCCACCTCGAACAGCCGGGGCAGCATTGCCGGCAGGAAGGGGTCGTCGCGTAGGCGGTCCGCCACCGGAGTCGGGGCACCTCGGCGGCCCCGGTCCGGGAACTGCACGGCGGTCAGCCACTGTTGCACCGAGCGGTCGTCGGTGGGCGGTGGTGCCCCCTGCGCCTGCAACAACGCGGCGACGAACTGCCACCGGTCTACCCAGGACCGTTCGCTGAACCGCGCTGCCACCCGGTAGGCCAGGTCACCGAGCCAGGTGACACCACGGTCCTCGGCGACGGCGAGGACCAGTCTGGCGGCACGGGTGCCGTCCACCGGCACCGAGGCGCGCCCGAGGATCGCGGCGGCCTGGGCGGCGGTCGGCAGGCAACCGACGACGGCGACCGCGAGCGCGGTGCCCGGCCCCGAGGTCCACCAGGTCTCCCTGTCCCGCTTCTTGAACCAGGCGGTCAGCTCCACGCCGATCTCCCGGCGGCGCGGCTCGGGCAGCCCGGCCAGCGCCTCCGCGACCTGCTCGGCGGAACCGTTGCCGACCAGGTCGAACAGGTCGCTGGAGCCCCCCTCCGCCAGTTCCCGCCGCCGTCGCGGCATGCTCTTGATGATGTCGACCTGTGTAGGACGCCTCACACCTGCTCCTCGACCCGGTTGGTGACCATCATGCGGGCGGCCAGGGCGTGCCGGCACGGCCCCCGTTGCCCCCGGTGCTTGGCCCACCAGGGACAGGTGCAGGTGAGCGCGCCGTCGGGCAGCAGCCGGACCCGGTAGACCTGGTCGCCGCTGCGGATGGTGGCCGACGCCCCGTCCACCTGCACCGCGCCGGCGTCGAGCTGCACCGCCCCGGCGTCGAGCAGGGCCCGCGCGCCGACCAACCGGGGGTTGTCGCGTTCGGCCCGGCCCGCGTCGTAGGGCATGACCCGGTGGAAGTACGCCGCCTCGGAGACGTCGTACCCGACGCGGCCGGCGGTGCCGAGCTGTGCCAGCGCGCCCCGGACCCGGTCGGCGTCGATGCCCGCCTCACCGGCCAGCCGGTCCACGTCGACGGTCGGGTCCCAGGAGAGCAGCGCGGAGACCAGCTCGGCGTCGTCGACCACGTCGTCACCGGCGAGCGCGGTCAGCGCCGCGCCCTCGCCGGAGAAGCCACGGTAGGGCTCGGGGGAGAGGGTCAACGACAGCCGCAGCGCCCCGGTGTCCAACTCCCACACGCTGGGCAGCGGCGCGGAACCGGCCTGCACCGTCGGGCCGTACACGCGGAGGGTCTTCGCGAAGCGCAGCATCGGGTGCAGCGCGACCAACCGGCTCGGCCCGGCCAGGCAGACCGCCCCGGGGACCGGACGCGAGGTCAACCGCAGCGACCGGCCGGCGGGCACCACCCACAGCACCGAGCGGCTGCCGCCCTTCGGCAGCCGCCGCAGGAACGTGGTCGCCTCGGCCGCCGACAGCTCCGCGCGGGGCTCGAAGCGGGCGGCGAGCACCTGGACCTCGGCGAAGCCGCGCAGCCACCGCTTCGGCAGCGGGACCTTCTTCTCGACCACCTCGCCGTCCATCGTCGACACGGTCAGGTCGTCGGGGCCGACCGACATGTGCAACGGGTCCAGCCCGCCGACCCGGGACAGCGCCTCCCGCAGCGGCGTGTTGACGTCCACGTTGGTGGTGCCGTGCTCGACCACGTCACCGTCGAGGCCCTCGGGCAGCGCGTCGAGGCGCGCGTACACGCCGCAGCAGCCGGAGAAGGACTCGAAGCGCAGCCGGTCGCGGCTGCCGGTGACCACCGGGTCGAGGCTGGCCGGGTCGACCGGCCGGTGGTAGCGGGTGCGGGCCACCTCGGCCACCGCCAGCAGGCCGACCGCCGCCGCCTGCGGAGTGGTCAGGAAACCGCGGAAGAAACGGGGGTTCGGGGTGGGCCCACCGCTGGTCTGGAGGGCGAGCGCGCCGCCGCCGAGCGCGGAGGGGGCGAGATACCGGTACGTCTGCACTGCGTTCACGCCGTCGGACGGTAGAGCACGCCTGCGACACGGATCGGTGCGCACCGGTTTCGTCACCGGTGACCGGTACCGTCCGCCCATGTACACGACCGAGATCACCGTGCACGTGCGGGCACCCCGCTCGGCGGTCTACCGGGCCCTGCTCGACCCCGACGCGGTCGCGGTGTGGCGGGCACCGGAGGGCATGACCGGCCAGGTGCACCACTTCGAGGCCCGCGAGGGCGGTGCGTTCCGGGTGTCGTTGACCTACGACGCGCCCGACGCCACGGGCAAGACGGCGGCGCACACCGACACCTACCACGGCCACTTCCGCCGGTTGGTGCCGGACGAGCTGGTGGTCGAGGTGCTGGAGTTCGAGACCGACGATCCCGCCCTGCGCGGTGTCATGACGATGACCACCACGCTCAGCGACGCCGACGGCGGCACCAGCGTGCACGTCGTGCACGAGGGCGTGCCGGACGCCGTCCCCGCCGCCGACAACGAGACCGGCACCCGGATGTCGCTGGCGAACCTCGCCCGCCTCGTCGAGACGGGCGAGGCGCACCGATAGCCGCAGCGGGAGCGGGCCGCGCCGCAGCAGCGCGCGGAGCGGAGCCCGGCGACCCCGCAGGACGGCCGGAGGGCAACCGGCCGCCGTGCGGCGCGGCCGCCGACCGGCCCGGCGGTCAGTGGACCGCGACGGCCAGCGGCTTCTCGTCGGGCTCCGGAGCGTCGAGCTGGGCCGGTCGCACCACGAGGTGCAGCACGACCAGCGCCGACGCCATGCCACCGGCCACCACCACGGCCATCGCCACCGCACCGTTGCCGAGCACCCCGACCATCGGCGCGGCCACCGCACCGACGCCGAACTGCACCGCGCCGAGCAGCGCGGAGGCGGTGCCGGCGGCCTCGCCGTGCCGGGTCAACGCCACGGCCGGGGCGTTCGGCAGTGCCAGGCCGGCGGCGGCGAGCACCACCCACAGCGCCGCGAGCAGCGCCGGCAGGCCACCGAGCCCGGTCACGGCGAGGCCGAGCAGCAGCAGACCGGCGACGGTGCCGACCAGCAGGGCGCCGGCCAGGATCCGTTGCGGCGGGTAGCGCCGCAGCAGGCGTACGTTGGCCTGGGTGGCCGCGATCAGACCGATCGCGCCCGCGCCGAAGGCGAACCCGAACTGCTGCTCGTCGAGGCCGTACTGCTCCTGCAGGACGAACGAGGAGCCGCTGACGTAGGCGAAGATCGACGACATCGCCAGCCCGGCCACGAGCACCAGCCCGACGTAGGGCCGGTCGCGCAGCAGCGAGCGGTAGAGACGCGCGGTGGGGATGACGCCGCCGCGCTGGCGGCGGGCCGGCGGCAGCGTCTCCCGCAGACCGAAGACGGCGACCAGCATCAGCAGGACGCCGAAGACGGCGAGCGCGGCGAACACGCCCTGCCACCGGGTCCAGCGCAGCAGTTCGCTGCCGAGAGTCGGCGCGAGCACCGGTGCGGCCCCCATCACCAGCAGCAGGCGGGACAGCACCTGCGCGAAGGCCCTACCGCTGAACAGGTCGCGGACCACGGCCATGGCGATCACGGCGGCGGCTGCGGCGCCCAGGCCCTGGACGACCCGCAGCGCGCCGAGCACGGCGACGTTCGGGGCGAGCGCGCAGAGCACCGAGGCGACGATGTGCAGCGCGGTGCCGGCGATCAGCGGCTTGCGCCGACCGACGGCGTCGGATAGCGGGCCGATCAGCAGTTGGCCCAGGGCGAGCCCGACCAGCGTGCCGGTGAGGGTCAACTGGACCGCCGCCGAGCTGGTGGCGAGGTCCTCGGCGATGGCCGGCAGCGCCGGAAGGTACATGTCGATGGTGAGCGGCCCCACCGCGATCAGGGAGCCGAGGACGAGGATGAGCCGTACGCGTTGCCGGGGGCTCATCAGGTCGCCCGGCATCAGCGCGCCCGGCGGCGGGGCGCTCATCGGAGGATCTCCGGCCGGTCCGGACGCTGAGCAGGCAGTGGTGCGACGGTCATATCTGGCTCCAACCCGCAACCGGCGAGCTGATTCCCGGTCGACGTATTGGTAACGCAGCTCACAGCCGGTCGGGCGCGGGTCACCACCCGGTCGTCGGAGGGCGGGCGGACCGTCGGGTCGACGGCCCGCCCGACCGTCAGGACGACCCGATCAGCGACCGGTGGACCTGCTGTTGGGAACCCTGCACGAAGAGGTGCACCTGACCGCCGTACAGGGTGGTGCCGGGCGCCGAGACCAGGTCGACCGGGCCGGTCGCCGTCGACCATCCCGACCAGGTGCCGGTGTTCAGCGTGTAGGCGACGGTGCGGACCGTGCCGCTGTCGGCGTCGCCGACGTACAGGCGCAGGTCACCGCCGTACACCTGGGCGGCCGGGCCCGACGGAGCACCCGCCGAGCCGGGCACCGTGGACCAGCTCGTCCAGGTGTCGGTGGACAGGTCGTACCGGACGGTGCGGAGGTTGCCGGCCGGGCCACGGACGAACACCCACAGCCAGCCCCCGTAGACCGCGGTGGCCGGGGCGGAGGTCGCGCCCTGCAGACCCGCCGGCGTCGACCAGGCCGACCAGGTGTCGGTGGAGAGGTCGTACCGGGTGGTGCGCAGGACGCCCACCGACCCCCGGACGAACAGGTGCAGGTAGCCGCCGTACACCGCGACGGCCGGCTCCGACGTGACGGCGCCCGACCCGGGCACCGTCGACCAGGCCGACCAGCTCGCGGTCGTCAGCGAGTACCGGGAGGTCCGGATGGTGCCCGCCGGTCCCCGGACGAAGAGGTGCAGGTCACCGCCGTAGAGGATGACCGCCGGTGCGGAGGCCGCCCGGGCCGGACCCGGCACGGTCCGCCAGCCCGACCAGGCGTCGGTCTCCAGGGAGTACCGGTTGTGCACCACGCTGTCGCCGGGGCCCTCGGCGACCAGGTGCACCTCCCCGCCGTAGACGGTGGCCGCCGGTCGGGACAGCACCGGGGTGGTGCCGGGCACGGTCGTCCAGCCCGGGGGTGACGACGGCTGTGCCGGGGCGGCGCCGGCCGGTGCGGCGGACAGCACCGTGCCGACGAGTGTGAGGGCGAGCAGGCGGCTGACCAGCCGCACGCGGCGCATCGATGACATGGCGGACTCCAAGGTGGACGGTGGCGGAAGCATACCGCCCTCAGGCGGCGCGGATGAGGTCTGCGGCGCGCCACGCCAGTGCCATCACCGGCGCGTTGAGATAGCCGCTGACCAGGGTCGGCAGCACCGAGGCGTCCACCACGCGCAGACCCGTCACACCCCGGACCCGCAGCTGCGGGTCCACCACGAAGTCGTCGCCGGGACCCATCGCGCAGGTGCCGACCGCGTGGTACCCGCAGTACCCGAGCGCCAGCCCCGCCTGGATGATCTCGTCGTCCTCGCGGACCGCCGGGCCGGGCAGCGTCTCCACCGAGATCCGCTTGGCGATCGGGCCGGTGGCGAAGAGTTCCCGGGCCCGCCGGAAGGCGTCGACCGCCACCCGCCGGTCGTGCGCCGCGTCGAAGTAGCCGGCGACGATCCGGGGCGGTGCCTCCGGGTCGGCGGAGGTGATGGCGAGGCTGCCCTCGCTCTCCGGCCGGGTCACCGTGACCTGCGCCATCAGCCCCGACTCGGCCTCCAGCTCCAACGCGCGTCCGGGCCGCCGGGGCGCCGCCGAGAAGGGCGCGACGAGCAACTGCGCGTCCGGGTGCTGGGCGGTGGGGGTGGAGCGGAGGTACGCGCCGACGTCATACACCGGCAGGGCTAGCGGGCCTCGCCGGGTCAGCAGGTAGCGCAGCAGCTCCCGGCCCTGCCCGAGCGGCCCGCTCAGGCGGGGGTTGTAGCCGACCCGGCCGGTCAGCCGGAACTGGATCGGGGTGGTCCGGTGCTCCCGCATCCCGGCGCCGACCCGGGGCCGGTCGAGCAGCACGTCGACCCCGGCCCGGCGCAGCGTGTCGGCCGGGCCGATCCCGGAGACCTGCAACAGGTGCGGGGTGGCGATCGCCCCGGCGGCGAGGACCACCTCCGCCCGGGCCCGGAAGTCGACCGGCTGCCCGCCCCGGTGCGCGCGCACCCCGACCGCGCGACCGTTCTCCACGAGGACCCGACGGACCACCGTGTTCACCGCGACGTGCAGGTTGGGTCGGTGCCGGACCGGGTGCAGGAAGGCGTCGGCGGCACTGCTGCGGCGACCGTCACGGATGGTGGCCATCAGGTAGCCGATCCGCTCGTCGTCACCGGCGTTCAGGTCGTCCGTCCGGCGCCAGCCGAGTTCCTCCCCGGCCGCGATGGTCTCCTCGCAGACCTCGTCGGTGCCGGTGGCGGTGGACAGTCGCAACGGCCCGCCGACACCACGGACGTCCGAGGCGCCCAGCGGGTTGTCCTCCAGCCGCTTGAAGATCGGCAGCATGGTATCCCAGCCCCAGCCGGGGTTGCCGAGGCGCTCCAACTCGTCGTAGTCGAGCCGGTCGCCACGGGCGTACACCATGCCGTTGATCGAGCTGGAGCCACCGACGAGGCGTCCGCGCTGCCAGACCTCGCGCCCGCCGGAGGGCACCTCGGCGGGGTAGTGCCACGCGGTGCGTCGGTCGTCCATCAGCTTGCTGAAGCCCTTGGGGATGCGGACCCACGGGCTGCCGTCCCAGCCGCCGGCCTCGATCACCAGCACCCGGACGCCGGGGTCCTCGGTCAGGCGGTTGGCCAGCACGCAGCCGGCCGAACCCGCGCCGACCACCACGTAGTCGTACTCCGTCATGGGGAATCCTCCGGTTCGGCGGCCCGGCAGCGGACTTACCGTATTGCCTCGGTCACGCAAAGGGAAGAAGTCGCCGATACGTACGCGATTTCCGTACGCAGAGTGATCATGTGTCGTGGTGAAACCACCGTCGTGGGCCAGGCGTCATGAGGCTGTACGGACCGACACCCGGACCGGTCGGACGGGCTCGGGGCGGTAGCCGGAAGGTGGGAGGCCATGATGGTGACGGTGACGGGTAGGTGGCTCGCCGGTACGGGCCTGGTGGCGCTGGTCGCCGCAGCGGTGGGGGTGTACGGGGTGGCGTCGGCGTCCGAGAGTGCGCCACCGGCGGTCGCGCCGCTGTCGATGGCCGCGCCGGTCGTCGCGGCGACGCCCCAGCCGACGCCGAAGCCGACGGTGGAGCCGGTACTCTCCGGCACGCGCCGGGTCACGATCGTCCGGGTCGGCGCGTTCGAGTCCGGGCTGTCGTTGCTCGACGGCGGGCGGCTGGCCGAGGTGGACGACGACCAGGGGCGGCAGGTGTTCGTGCCGACCCCGCTGGGTGGGCAGGAGTTCCTGATCAAGTCGTACTACGGCGGCGGCACCGGGCGGTCGGTCTGCTGGCAGGCGCACAACCCGGGCAACTCCCGACCGCTGGTGGTACGGGGTGCCACCTGCCGGGCCGGTGATCCGCTCCAGCGGTTCGTCGTCACCAGGGCGCAGGGCGGCGGCGCCCGTGAGTTCGTCATCAGCAACAGTTGGGCCTACCTGCGGACCACCGCGCGCAACGGGCTGATCCTGGAGGAGTTGGGCGACGCGTCGCCGTTCGACAGCTTCCGGTTCAACGACACCGGGCCCGCCCCTCGGCAGGGCTGACGTTCGGCGGGGATGCGGCATGACCAGGAGCGACCGGAACGGCTGGAGACCGTGATCGATGCGCGACGCTGACGAGTTCGACGCCTTCTACGCCGCGTCGGCCCAGCGGGTGCTGGGCCACCTCTACGCCATGATCGGCCGTCGGGCCGAGGCGGAGGACGCGGTGGCGGAGGCGTACGCCCGGGCCTGGGACCGGTGGGCGACCGTCCGCGAGTGCGACAGTCCGGAGGCGTGGGTGCGCAGCGTCGCGTACCGGGTGGCGGTGAGCGCCTGGCGCAAGGCGGTCAACCGGCTCACCGCCCACCGGCGGCAGGCCGCCGAGGAACACGTCGAGGCCAGCTCGGTCGACCACGTCGCGATCGTGGCCGCGCTGCGCCGCATCCCCGCAGACCAGCGCCGGGTGGTGGTCCTGCACCATCTGGTGGGCCTCAGCGTGGCGGAGATCGCCACCGAGGCAGGCACCAACGTGAACACCGTCAAGACGCGGCTCGCCCGGGGGCGACGCGCCCTCGCCGCCCACCTGGGCGACGACGAGCACCAGGTCACCAGCGGGGGGAGGGGACATGAGCGCTGACCGCGAACTGGACGACGCCCTGCGCGGGTTGGCCCGGCACGGCGGGCAGGGCCGGGTCCACGCCGCCGCCGAGATCCGGCGACGGGGGGACACCCGCCGTCGCCGTCGACACGTCGCGACCGTCACGGTCGGAGTCCTCCTGGTCGCCGCGCTCGGTGCCGGCACCGCCGCCATCCGCCTCGCCGGGCCGCAGCACACCATCCCGGTCGGACCGGCCGGACCGACCCCGGTCCCGGCCACCGACCCGCCCGAGGTCACGCCGGGTCCCCACAGCGTCGTTCCCCCCACCGGCTCGTCGAGTCCGTCCACCGCGTCGTCCCGCCCCGGCCCGGACGGCACCCGACCGTCCGTCACGGACCCCTCCAGCCCCGCCTCGGGCACCTCCGGTTCCCCCTCGGCGGGCGCCGGCGGGGTGCTGTCCGGGCAGCGCCAGGCCACCGTTGTCCGGGTCGACGGGATCGGCGGGGTGTCGCTGCGCGACGAGGGTGGTCTCGGCGAGGTCGACGGGGACGAGGGCGACCAACTGTTCGTCTTCGTGCCGCAGGGCGGCGACACCTATCTGGTCCGGGTCGCCGGTGCGGGCGACACCTGCTGGGAGTCGCGCTCCTCGGGCAGTGCCGCGCTGCGGGTGGTGGGCGCCGCCTGTGACCCGGACGCGCCGAGGCAGCGGTTCTCGATCGTGCGGGACGGCGAGCGGGGCGGCGCGCCCGCGTACGCGATCAGCAACCTGTCCGCGTTCCTCCAGCACTCGCCGACCCGGGGGCTGATCCTCGAGGAGCTCGGCGACGCGACGCTGACCACCTATTTCCGGTTGGTCGACAACGGGGCCGCGCCGAGCTGACGAGACGACGCCCGAGCGGGCGCACCGGGTGCTGATCGGGCAAGGCGGGGCGTCAAACGGGCAGTCGTTCTGCGCGGTAAAGGGGTTATGCCCTTTATGCGCTGCCCGTTCGGGCTGGCTTACGGGCAACAAACCCACCAGAATCACCCGCATGTGACCGGAGTCACCTGACCGTCCACGGTGGTACAAAAAGACACACACCGACGGGAGGTGCACAGTGGACGCGAATCAGCGCCGCCACCACATCCTCGCCGTCGCGCGCCGGCAGGGCGACGTGGACGTCCGCCACCTCGCCGCCGAGCTGAGCGTCGCGCCGGAGACCATCCGTCGCGACCTGAGCCTGCTGGCGCAGCAGGGTCTGGTCCGCCGGACACACGGCGGCGCCTACCCGATGGAGACCGCCCGCTTCGAGACGACCCTGGAGACCCGGGCCACCCGGATGGTCGTGGAGAAGCGGCGGATCGCCACCGCAGCTGTGGAACATCTCGGCGACGCCGAGTCGATCTTCATCGACGAGGGCTACACCCCGCAGCTCATCGCCGAGGCGCTGCCCACCCACCGGCAACTGACCGTGGTGACCGCCTCGCTGCACACCGCGGCGACGCTGGCCGCGTACCCGTCGGTCACGGTGTTGTTGCTCGGCGGCCGGGTGCGCGGACGCACGCTGGCCACCGTCGACCACTGGGCCACCCGGATGCTCGCCGGCTTCGTCATCGACCTGGCCTACGTCGGAGCCAACGGCATCTCCCGCAAGCACGGGCTGACGACACCGGACCCGGCCGTGGCCGCCGTGAAGGCCCAGGTCATGTCGGTGGCCCGGCGGGTGGTGTTCGCCGGGGTGCACACCAAGTTCGGCGGGCACAGCTTCTGCCGGTTCGCCGACGTGGCGGACCTCGACACCGTCGTCACGGACACCGCGCTGCCGGCCTCCGAGGCGCACCGCTACTCGCTGCTCGGCCCGGTGGTGCTGCGCGTCTGAGCGCCCCGGCCGATCGTCCCCTCACCCTCACCTCACCACCACTTCCGGAGGTTCGCTGTGCCCAGAACACGAACTCCGCGCCGATGGCGCGGCACGCT
The DNA here is from genome assembly GCF_044460945.1 of Micromonospora sp. NPDC049903. Taxonomy (NCBI): domain Bacteria; kingdom Bacillati; phylum Actinomycetota; class Actinomycetes; order Micromonosporales; family Micromonosporaceae; genus Micromonospora; species Micromonospora sp. NPDC049903. The sequence goes on along the minus strand of NZ_JBITKL010000028.1, from coordinate 53,356 downwards.
CGCCGTCGGCCTCGCCGTCGCGCTGGTCTCGACCGCCTGCTCCGGAGCCGGCGGCGGATCGTCCGACGACGGCACGGCCATCACCGTGCTGATGGTCGGCAACCCGCAGATGGAGGACCTGGCCAAGGTCACCGCCGAGAACTTCACCAAGGACACCGGGATCACCGTCCGGTTCACCATCCTGCCCGAGAACGAGCTGCGCGACCGGGTCACCCAGGACGTCGCCACCCAGGGCGGCCAGTACGACGTGGCCACCATCGGCGCGTACGAGGCGCCCATCTGGGCGCAGAACGACTGGCTGCACGAACTCAGCTCGTACGCCGACGGGGACACCGGCTACGACAAGGGCGACCTGCTCGAACCGATGGTCGCCTCGCTCTCCGGCCAGGACGGCAAGCTCTACGCGGCGCCGTTCTACGGCGAGTCGTCCTTCCTGATGTACAACAAGGAACTCTTCGCGGCCAAGAACATCACCATGCCGGAGCGCCCGACCTGGCAGCAGGTCGCCGGGTTCGCCGCCCAGCTCGACGACTCCGACGCGGGGATCTCCGGCATCTGCCTGCGTGGGCTGCCCGGCTGGGGTGAGCTGTTCGCGCCGCTGACCACCGTGGTGAACACGTTCGGCGGCACCTGGTTCGAGAAGGACTGGACGCCGAAGGTCAACGCGCCGGAGTTCACCGAGGCGACCAAGTTCTACGTCGACCTGCTCCGCGCGCACGGCCAGCCGGGCGCACCGCAGTCCGGGTTCACCGAGTGCCTGAACACGTTCGGCCAGGGCAAGGCGGCCATGTGGTACGACGCCACCTCCGCCGCCGGCACCCTGGAGGACCCCAACTCCAGCACGGTCGCCGGCAAGGTCGGCTACGTGTACGCGCCGGTCGAGCGGACCGACTCGTCCGGCTGGCTGTGGGCGTGGGCGTTGGCCATGCCGAAGACCACCAAGAACGCCGACGCCGCCTGGAAGTTCATCTCCTGGGCCACCGGCAAGGAGTACGAGCGGCTGATCGGTGGCTCGCTCGGCTGGTCCCGGGTACCGGCCGGCAAGCGCCAGTCCACCTACGAGATCGCCGAGTACCGCGAGTCCGCGAGCGCCTTCGCCGACATCACGCTGAAGTCCATCCAGGAGGCCGACCCGGTCGACCCGGGCGTGCAGCCCCGGCCCGCGCTCGGGGTGCAGTTCGTCGGCATCCCGGAGTTCGCCGACCTCGGCACCAAGGTCTCCCAGGAGGTGTCGGCGGCGATCGCCGGCCAGAGCACCGTCGAACGGGCGCTCGCCGACGGCCAGCGGTTGGCCGAGGAAGCCGCCAGCAAACACCGGTAGCCGCGCGTCGGGGCCGGTCGACCGGCCGGCCCCGACCCTGCCCTGTGAGGCGGATCGATGACCACGACCACCATCGGCCCGGACGCGAGCGCGCGTCCCGCCGTACGTCCCACCCGGCCGGACCGCAAGCAGCGCTGGGCCCGCCGCGCCCCGCTGCTGCCCGCCCTGGTCTTCGCCATCGTGGTGACCCAGCTCCCGTTCCTGTTCACCCTCTACCTGTCCACCCAGAGCTGGAACGCGTTGCGTCCGGGCAGCCAGGAGTTCATCGGGCTGGCCAACTACGCGACCGTGCTCAGCGACGCGCGGCTGCGGGCCGCCCTGGTCAACACCGTGGTGCTCACCGCCTCGTCGGTGATCGTCTCGGTGCTGCTCGGCCTCGGCCTGGCCCTCCTGCTGGACCGGAAGTTCCCCGGCCGGGGCATCGTGCGGACCCTGCTCATCACCCCGTTCCTGGTGATGCCGATGGCGGCGGCGCTGCTCTGGAAGCACGCCATCTACAACCCGTCGTACGGCCTGATCAACGGCATCTTCGGCGGCAGCACCGACTGGGTGTCGCAGTATCCGATGGTGGCCGTGGTCGCCTCGCTGGTCTGGCAGTGGACCCCGTTCATGATGCTGATCATCTTGGCCGGGTTGCAGGGTCAGTCCCTGGAGACGCTGGAGGCCGCCCGGGTCGACGGCGCCGGACCGTGGCAGACCTTCACCCGGATCACGCTGCCCTACCTGCGGCCCTACCTGGAACTCGGCGCCCTGCTCGGCGCGATCTATCTGGTGCAGACGTTCGACGCGGTCTTCACCATCACCCAGGGCGGTCCCGGGCGGGCCACCACCAACCTGCCGTACGAGATCTACCTGACCACCTTCCGTAAGTTCGAGTACGGCGAGGCCGCCGCGGCCGGTGTGGTGGTGGTGATCGGCACGATCGTCGTCGCCACCTTCGCGCTGCGGCTGCTCTCCAGCCTGTTCCGGATGGAGGACGCGCGATGACGCGTACCGCTGCCCCGGTCCGGCGTGGCCCGGGCTTCACCGGCGCGGTCTGGACCGTGCTGGCCTGGCTCGCCGGACTGTTGTTCTTCCTGCCGGTGGCGTGGATGGTGCTGACCGGCTTCAAACGCGAGGTGGACGCCGCCAGCAACCCGCCGGCCTGGTTCTTCACCCCGGTGCTCGACGGCTACCGGCAGGTCTTCGACCGCGACCTGATGCCGTACCTGCTCAACTCGCTGATGGCCAGCGTGATGTCCACGCTGCTGGTGCTGCTGCTGGCCACCCCGGCCGCGTACGCGCTGTCCATCCGGCCGGTCGCCAAGTGGCGCGACGTGCTGTTCTTCTTCATCAGCACCAAGATGCTGCCGGTGGTCGCCGCGCTGCTGCCGATCTACCTGCTGGTGCAGAACCTCGGCATGCTGGACAACGTCTGGACCCTGGTCGTGCTCTACACGGCGATGAACCTGCCGCTGGCGGTCTGGATGATGCGCTCGTTCATGCTGGAGGTGCCGACCGCCCTGATCGAGGCGGCGGCGATGGACGGCGCGAGCCTGCCGGTCACCATCCGGCGGATCCTGTTGCCGATCGTCGCGCCCGGCCTGGCCGCCACCGCGCTGATCTGCTTCATCTTCAGCTGGAACGAGTTCTTCCTCGCGGTCAACCTCACCGCCACCAGGGCCGGCACCTCGCCGATCTTCCTGGTCGGCTTCGTCACCTCCGAAGGGCTGTTCCTGGCCCGGCTCTGCGCGGCAGCGACGATCGTGTCGTTGCCGGTCGTGCTGGCCGGCTGGATCGCCCAGAAACAACTCGTCCGAGGACTCTCCATGGGGGCGGTCAAGTGAAGGCAGCAGTCATCGTCACGCCGGGTCAGATCAGCGTCGAGTCCGTACCGGACCCCACGCCCGGCCCCCGGGACGTGGTCGTCGAGGTGGCCGGCAGCGGGATCTGCGGCACCGACCTGCACATCATGGACGGCGAGTTCGCGCCCGCGTACCCGATCGTGCCGGGTCACGAGTTCGCCGGCACGGTGGTCGCGGTCGGCGGCGACGTCACCGAGGTCCGGGTCGGCGACCCGGTCGCGGTGGACCCGTCGCTGCACTGCGGCGAGTGCTACCAGTGTCGGCGCGCCCGGGGCAACCTGTGCGAACGGTGGAACGCCATCGGGGTGACCGTCGCCGGGGGCGCGGCCGACTACGCCCTCGCCCCGGTCCGCAACTGCGTGGTGCTGCCCGAGGGCGTCGCACCGGCCGACGCGGCCCTGATCGAGCCGCTGTCCTGCGCGGTACGCGGCTTCGACGTGCTGCCCCGGCGGCTCGCCGACCACTACCTGATCTATGGCGCGGGCACGATGGGCCTGATGATGCTCGAACTCGCCAAACGCTGCGGCGCGTCCACGGTCAGCGTGGTCGACCCGAATCCCGACCGCCTCGCCACCGCCGTCGCGCTGGGCTGTTCGGCGAGCGCGGCGGGCGCGGACGAGTTGGACCGGGCGCGCGGCTGGGACGTGGTGATCGACTGCACCGGCGTGCAGGCGGCCATCGAAGACGGCCTCGGTAGGGTCGCCCCCGCCGGCACGTTCCTCCAGTTCGGCGTCTCCGAGTACGCCACCCGGGTGCCGGTCGAGCCCTACCGCATCTACAACAAGGAGATCACCGTCACCGGCTCGATGGCGGTGCTGCACAGCTTCGAACGCGCCGCTGAACTCTTCGCCGTCGGGGTCCTGGATCCGGCCGTCTTCATCAGCCACCGGTACCCGCTGGAGAAGTACGCCGACGCCATGGCGCAGTTCCGGGCCGGCGTCGGTCGCAAGATCCAGATCGCCGCCGCGTGAGGTGCGCGGCGGCGTCTCCGATCCGGGCGGGACCCGACGGCGTGGGTCACCGACCCAGCGCGAACGCCAGCACGATCGTGGCGACCAGCGTCAGCGCGGCCAGCACCGCGAGGGTGATCTTCACCGCGCTGTATGGGCGGTCGCCGATCACCTCGCCGGTGCGGGCGTTGACCAGGATCTGGTACGACCGCCCGGCGTGCAGGTAGGCGGCGACCCAGACCGGCAACAGCATCAGCTTGTACGTCACGTCCGAGTAGCTGGTGTCGACGGAGTCGACGCGCTGTTCGTCGCCACCGATGTCGCGGCGGCAGTCACCCTGGATGACCGGCGCCATCCGGGTCTTCGCCGTGGCCAGCCCCGCCTCGGGCTCGGTGTCGTAGCGCAGCGCGTGGTAACCGGCCAGGTAGTCCCCGTGGTACGCGACCGCCTCGGTCAGCGGCCACGGGGCCAACCGGTCCAGTTGCTGCTCCGGCAGATACCGGGTGGCCGGGACCAGCACGTCGTCGAAGTCCCGCCGGACCGTGCCGCCGGCCGGATGCCACTGGGTGCGGCGTACCTGCCGGGTCCGCGTCTCGGTCTTGCCGTCGACGATCACCGTGTAGGTCTCGGTGACCCAGTAGTGCTGGCCGCGCTGCCCCCGGTACTGCGACACGGTCCGCGCGTCGAAGGTCCAGTGCGGCAGGTAGGTGCCCTTGAGCGTCTCCGCCTCGCTGACCTTCTTGAGGCTGTTCGGGGCGAACCAGCGGCTGCGGCACCAGGTGCTCAGCGCCGTCCGCACGCCGGAGCGGTCCACCACGAACGGCAGCACCCCCTCGGGGGCGATCAGGCTGCCCGTCGCGTGGTCGGCCACCAGCGGCGCGGTGCAGAACTGGCAGCGCTTCGCCAGCGCGTTGCTCTCGGTCCGGGCACCGCAGCCCGGGCAGACGAAGGTGTACGCGCCGACCTGCGCCACCGGTTTGCGCGCCAACGTGGCCAACTGGGCGTACGCGTGCTCGCGTACCTCCCGGCCGGCCCCGGCGATCTCCTGCTGGCTGCCGCAGTACGGGCAGCGCAGCACCGCCGCGCCCGGCGCGTACTCCACCCGGGCGCCGCAGCCGCCGCATCCGAACGACGGCGGGACGGTCGCGCCGCTCATCGCGGCGGCAGCGGCGGCGGAACGCTGGCCAGCACCGAGGCGAGCTCGGGAAGCTGCCCGGCGGGCTGCCACTGTGCCATGCCGGACCGCCAGGCCAGGGTGTCCGGGCCCAGCGTGCCGGCGGCCACCTGGGCGGCCAGCCCACCGAGGTCGAACGGACCCTGTCGTTGCCCGTCGACGCCGATGAACCACTGGGTCTGGTTCGGCAGCGGCGGTGGCTCGGCGCTCGGCGGTGTCGTGGCGTGCGCCGCCGGGGCCTGCGGTGCGGGCGCGTGCTGCGTCTCGCCGGCCATCGTGCGGGCCATCTGTTGTCCCATCGCCATGCCCATGCCGAGCCCGACACCGGCGCCCGCCTCGCCGCCCGGGTTGCGTGCCGCCTCCTCCAGCGCGGTCGCGGCCTGGAACTGGGTGAAGCGGTCCAGATCGCCGACCGCGCCCATGCTGGTGCGCTTGTCCAGCGCCCGCTCCACCTCCGGCGGCACGGAGATGTTCTCGATGACGAAGGTGGGGATCGCGATGCCGACATCGGCCAGTTCCGCCGTCAGCACCCCGGCCAGCCGCCGGCCGATGGCGTCCTGGTGCGCGGCCAGGTCCAGCAGCGGTACGCCGGCCGTGGCCAGCGCCCCGCCGAGCCGTCCCACGATGAGCTGTCGCAGGTACTCCTGCACCTCCTCGGTGCGGAACTGCGGATCGGTGCCGACCAGCTCCCGCAGCAGACGCTGCGCGTCCACCACCCGGGCCGCGTACGCGCCGAACGCGCGCAGCCGGACCACGCCGAACTCGGCGTCCCGCAGGATCACCGGATTCTGGGTGCCCCACTTCATCTCGGTGAACTGCCGGGTGTTGACGAAGTACACCTCGGCCTTGAACGGCGAGTTGAAGCCGTACTTCCAGCCCTTGAGCGTGGAGAGGATGGGCAGGTTGCGGGTCTCCAGCGTGTAGGTGCCGGGTGGGAACGCGTCGGCGATCTGCCCCTCGTTGACGAACACCGCCGTCTGCGACTCGCGCACGATCAGCTTGGCGCCCATCTTGATCTCGTTCTGGTACCGGGGGAAGCGCCAGACGATCGTGTCGCGGCTGTCGTCCAGCCACTCCACGATGTCGACGAACTCGCCCCGGAGCCGGTCCATGAGTCCCATCGCGTCCCTCCCTGTCGACCAGGTGATCATCGGCGTCGCGGGCGACCGTATCAACCGGTGACCAGCAGCACCGCCCGGGTGCGGGCCTCGGCCGGATGCCGCGCCGGCCGCGCCCCGGGACGACGGTACCGATCGCCGGTCAGGCGCTCACCGCCGGTTGGCGCGGCGCGGCGACCAGGCGGCGGGGCTTGACCAGGTGGACGACGCCCTGTGCGGCGTCCACCTCGGTCACCGTGTAGCCGGCCCGTTCGTACACCCCGATGTTGCGGGTGCTGCGGTGGCCGGTGCACAACGCGTGGTGCGTGGTGGTCTCCGGGGCCTGCGACTCGGCGTGGGCGAGCAGCCAGGACCCGATCCCCCTGCCGGCCTCGTCGGGAGCGACCATCAGGCGGCCGACCAGCCAGGCGTCCCCGTCGGCGCGGGCCCGCACCGACCCGATCAGGCGACCGTCGCGGCGCAGGCACCAGATCCGCCAGGTCGACGTGGAGGCGCGCAGGTCCGCGAACGACTCCTGCAACGGCGGCAGGTCGAGGGTGTCGTTGACGATCGCCTCCTGCACCCAGCAGCAGCGCTGGAGCACGAACAGCTCGGCCAGGTCCTCGTCCCGGACCTCGGCCAGGGTCAGTCCCTCGACCGGCCCGACGGTGAGTTCCGGGGGCGCGGGCGCCCGCAACGGGCGCACGGCCCGGGCCACCCGGTCGAGTTCGCGCAGCACGGTGCGCGCGCCGTCGGACAGCGCGGGAGAGTCGACCACCTGCCCGTCGCGGGTGTGCTCGGCGAGGCGCAGCGCGACGGTGGCGCCGATCGGCACCATCCGCAGCGTGGTGACGACCTGCTTGGCCATCTGCACCGCCCGGGTGCCGGCCGAGGTGTTGCCGTAGCTGACGAACGCCACCGGCTTCCACGCCCACTCCTGATAGAGGAAGTCGAAGGCGTTCTTCAGCACCGCCGGCATGCCGAAGTTGTACTCCGGGGTGACCACCACGAACGCGTCGGCGGCGGCGACCCGGCGACTCCACTCGCGGGTGTGCTCGTGCGCGTACTCGCCGCGCGACGGGTGCTCGGGCTCGTCGAACATCGGCAGCCCGACGTCGGCCAGGTCCGCGACCTCGACGTGGGTCCGGTGCCGGGCGGCGTCCGGCGCGGTGGCCCGGACGAACCAGTCGGTGACGGCCGGGCCGAGTCGGCCGGGCCGGGTGCTCGCGACGATGACGAGGACGCGCAGGGGTGCGGACGGAACAGTCGATGACATGTCAACGAACGTACCCGGATTTTCGATGACATGTCAACGACAGGTACGGTGGTGACATGGCGACACCGTGGCTGAACGCCGACGAGGAGCAGACGTGGCGGGCGTTCCGGCGTCTGCTCGTCGCGCTGCCCGCCCGCCTGGACCGGGACCTGGTCCGCGACTCGGGGCTCTCTCCGGCGGACTACGAGGTGCTCAGCACGCTGTCGGAGAAGCCGAACCGCCGCTGGGCGCTCAAGGACCTCGCCGCCAAGATGGAGTGGTCCCGCAGTCGGCTCTCCCACCACGCCACCCGGATGCAGGCCCGTGGGCTCGTGGCCCGGGAACCCGACCCGCAGGACGCCCGGGGCTGCCTGCTGCGCCTGACCGACGACGGCTTCGGCGTGCTGGAACGCGCCGCGCCGCACCACGTCGTGTCGGTACGCGCCCGCTTCCTCGACCACCTCGACGCCGACGAACTGGCGTTGTTGCGTGCCCTCTCCACCCGCATCGCCGACCTGCCCGATTGAGCGGCGCGCGGCCGGACGTCGGTGGGCGTCGGACCGCTAACCTCGGCCCGTGCACACCACGTCCGGGCCCCGCGCCCTGACCACCGCCGAACGGGCCATCGACGGCCGGTTCCGTGCCGTGCTGGACCGGCTGCCCCGGCACGGCCCGGTCGGTGGGCTCGTCGAGTTCGTGGTGTTCGGGCTCAAGCAGGCGTGGGCGTGCGTCTTCGGCGCGGCCATGCTGGCGGTGATCCTCGCCGCGCACCTCTGGTATCCGGCGGACGCGCCGATCGCCCGCAACGACGCGCTGACCGTGGCCGCCGTCGTCATCCAGGTCGCCATGTTGGCCGGTCGCCTGGAGACGCTGCGCGAACTGCGGGTGATCCTGTTGTTCCACCTCGTCGGCACCGTGATGGAGCTGTTCAAGACGCACGTCGGATCGTGGACGTACGAGCCCGACGGGATCCTGCGGCTCGGCGGCGTACCCCTCTTCAGCGGCTTCATGTACGCCGCGGTCGGCTCCTACCTCGCCCGGGTGTACCGGTTGTTCGACCTGCGATTCACCCGCTACCCGAAGCGGTGGGTGACCGCCGTGCTGGCCGCCGCGATCTACCTCAACTTCTTCACGAACCATGTCGTCTGGGATGCCCGCTGGCCGCTCGTCGGCGCCGTGGTGCTGGTGTTCGGCCGCTGCGTCATGCACTTCCGAATCTTCCGGTTCCGGTGGCGGATGCCGCTGCTGGTGGCCTTCCTCCTGGTCGCCTTCTTCATCTGGCTCGCCGAGAACATCGCCACCTGGTCCAACGCCTGGCTCTATCCCAGCCAGCTCGACGGCTGGCATCCGGTGTCGCCGGCCAAGCTCGCCTCCTGGTATCTCCTGATGATCATCTCGGTGGTGCTGGTCACCTGGATCTCGCCGCCGCAGCCACCCGAGGATCCGCCGGAGCAGCCCGCCGACCCGGCGACGCCGCCCGAGGAATCGCCGGAGCCTCCCGACGACGACCCGGCCACGACGGCACGCAGCGGTTCCGCCGCCCCCTGAGGCCACGCGCCGGGTCGCCGCCGACTCGTACTTTCGGCCGCGTGGTCTCCTGCCGGGGACCGGTGCGGTCGCGGCCCGTATGCCGATGAGTCGCCCCCGCCGCGAACGCCACCATGGCGTCATGAAGGCGATCGTTGCGCACCGATACGGCTCACCCGACGTGTTGCGGCTCCAGGAGGTCGACCGGCCGGTCCCGGCCCCCGACGAACTGCTGGTGCGGGTGCACGCGGCCTCGCTCAACGCGCGGGACTGGCACGTCCTGCGCGGCGACCCCTACCTGGCCCGGCTGGCCGCGCCGCAGATGATGGGGCTGCGCGGGCCCCGGCGCGTGATCCGGGGCACCGACTTCGCGGGCACCGTCGAGGCGGTCGGCGCCGACGTCGACCGGTACCGCCCCGGTGACGAGGTGTACGGCGACACCGGCGACCTGCACGGGGCGTTCGCCGAGTACCTCTGCGTACCCGCCGCGCAGGTCGAGTCGAAACCGGCGAGTCTCAGCTTCGCGCAGGCCGCGGCGCTGCCGCTGGCCGGCAACACGGCCCTGCTCGGGGTACGCGACGTGGGGCGGCTGCGCGACGGGCAACACCTGCTGGTCAACGGTGCCTCCGGCGGTGTCGGGACGTTCGCGGTCCAGATCGGCAAGGCGCTCGGAGCCACCGTGACGGCGGTCTGCCGGACCCGCAACGTCGACCTGGTCCGGTCGCTCGGCGCGGACCACGTGGTCGACTACACCACCCACGACTTCGCCCGCCTGGGCCGCCGCCACGACGTCGTGCTCGACCTGGTCGGCAACCGGTCCCTGGCCGACCTGCGGCGCGCCCTGGTCCCCGGCGGCACCCTGGTGCTCTCCGGCGGCGGGACCTTCCGGGGCCGGCCCGCCCTGGTCGGGCCGATGGCACTGCTGCTCCGGGCCCGGTTGGCGACGCGCGCCGCCGGTGAGCGGAGGGAACTGCTCGCGACGCCGCAGAGCCGTGAGCTGCTGGCCGGGCTGCGCGACCTGGTTGAGGCCGGCCTGGTCGACCCGGTCGTCGACCGCACGTACCCGCTCGCCGAGGTGCCCGAGGCGATGCGCTACCTGGAGGGCGAGCACGCCCGCGCCAAGGTGGTCATCACCGTCTGAGCCGGGACCGGCGCGGTCTGCGGGGCTCAGTCGTGGTGGATCGGGCTGTCCAGCTCGGTCAACGGACGACCCGAGCCGCCCCAGGACTCGGCGACGATCTCGGCGGCGATGGCCACCGCCGTCTCCTCCGGCGTACGCGCACCGAGGTCCAGCCCGATCGGGGAGCGCAGGCGGGCCAGGGTCTGCTCGTCCACCCCCGCCTCGCGCAGCCGACGCATCCGGTCGTCGTGGGTGCGGCGACTGCCCATCGCGCCGATGTAGCGCGCGGGCGTCCGCAGGGCGACCTGGAGCAGCGGGACGTCGAACTTCGGGTCGTGGGTCAGCACGCAGAGCACGGTGCGTTCGTCGACGGCCGTCTCGGCGAGGTACTCGTGCGGCCAGCGCACCACGAGGTCGTCCACGTCGGGGAAGCGTTTGCGGGTGGCGAACACCGGACGGGCGTCGCAGAGCGTCACATGGTGGCCGAGGAACCGGCCGATCCGCGCGACGGCGGCGGCGTAGTCGATCGCGCCGAACACGATCATCCGGGGCGGCGGCACGTACGACTGGACGAAGACCGACACCTCGTCGCGGCGCTGCTCGCCGTGCGTACCGAGGTGGACGGTGCCGGTGCTGCCCTGGGCCAGCATCCCGGCGGCCTGCTGCGCCACCGCGCGGTCCAGATCGGGGTCGCCGAGGCTGCCGGCCACCCGGTCGGGCCAGACGACGAGCTGGGCGTCCCCGGTCGACGCGGTGGCCACCGGCCGGCCGGCGGTGATCGCCTCCAGGACCGCGTCGGTCTCGGTCAGCGCCGCCTGCGGCTGCACCAGGATCTCGATGGTGCCGCCGCAGGTCAGACCCACCCCGAACGCGTCGTCGTCACTGACGCCGTAGATCTCGGTCCGCGCTTTGCCGGTCTCGATGGCCTCCCGGCACAGCTCGAAGACCGCACCCTCGACGCAGCCACCGGAGACGCTGCCCAGCACCTCGCCGTCGGCGTTGACCGCCATGGTGGCCCCGGGTTGCCGGGGCGCCGAGCGCCAGGTGCGCACGACGGTGGCCACGGCGAACGCGACGCCGGCCGTGCGCCAGTGCGTCAGTCCGTCCGCGATGTCCCGCATGGCTGCACCATCCGTGGACACCGGTGTCATCGTCAACCCGACCTAAGCAATTGCTTAGGTCGACGTTGACTTTGTAAACGGCCCCGACCAGATTCTGGCGGGACCGTGGAGGAGCGACATCATGCAGGTTCCGGCACCGTTCGAGTACGAGCGCGCCACCAGTGTGGACCAGGCCATAGGTTTGTTGGAACGGCTGGGCGGAACAGCTCGGCTGATCGCCGGTGGGCACAGCCTGCTGCCGATGATGAAGCTGCGGCTGGCCAATTTCGACTATCTGATCGACATCAACGATCTGCACCCGGAACTCGGTTACATCCGGCCCGGCCGGCACGAGCTGCGCATCGGCGCGCTCACCCGGCACCGCGAGTTGTTGGAGTCCGCCGAACTGGCCGCCGCGTTCCCGATCTTCGCCGACGCGGAGCGGGTGATCGCCGACCCGATCGTGCGCAACCGGGGCACCCTGGGCGGCTCGCTCTGCCAGGCGGACCCGTCGGAGGACCTGTCTGCGGTCTGCACCACGCTGGACGCGAGCTGCGTGATCCGGGGCCCCGGCGGCGTCGAGCGGATCGTGTCGATGGAGGAGTTCCACGTCGGACCGTACGAGACGGCGGTCGGCGAGGCCGAGATGCTGATCGAGGTCCGGCTGCCGGTACGCCCCGGCGGCGGCAGCGCGTACGAGAAGGTCGAACGCCGGGCCGGCGACTGGGCCGTGGTGTCGGCCGGCGCGGCGATCTGGCTGGACGGCGGCGTGATCTCCGACGCCCGGGTGGGGCTGGCCGCGGTCGGCCCGAACACCACCGGCATCCCGGAGGTCTCGGCCGCGCTGCGCGGGCAGGAGCCGACCGAGAGCGTGTTCGCGCGGGCCGGCGAGATCGCGGCGAGCCAGTGCGAACCGGTCACCGACCAACGCGGCAGTGCCGACTACAAGCGGCATCTGGCCGCCGAGCTGACCAAGCGGGCCCTGCGCCGGGCCGCCGAGCGGGCGAGGAGCTGAGCATGCAGGTCACCATGACCGTCAACGACGTCGAGGTCACCCGGGAGATCGAGGGTCGGCTGCTGCTCGTGCACTTCCTGCGGGACGTGCTGGGCCTGACCGGCACGCACTGGGGCTGCGACACCAGCAACTGCGGCACCTGCGTGGTCTGGCTGGACGGCGAGCCGGTGAAGTCGTGCACGGTGCTCGCCGCGATGGCCGGCGGCCACGAGGTGCGTACCGTCGAGGGGCTGGCCAAGGGCGCCGAGCTGGACCCGGTGCAGCAGGGCTTCATGCAGTGCCACGGCCTCCAGTGCGGTTTCTGCACGCCGGGCATGATGATGACCGCGCGGGCGCTGCTGAACCGCAACCCCGACCCGAGCGAGCCGGAGATCCGCGAGGCGATCTCGGGCCAGATCTGCCGCTGCACCGGGTACGCCACCATCGTCCGGTCCGTGCGTTGGGCCGCCGTGCACGAGCAGGCCGCTGCGGCCAAGGTCGCCGAGTCCACCGAATCACCCGCCGCCGGCGAGATCTCCGACGCCGGCCAGCCTGCCGGGAGCCCCGCATGACGACCGTGCACGAGCCCGTGGACACGTTCCACGACAACGACCAGAAGCCGGTCGGGTACGGCCGGATGCTGCGCAAGGAGGACCCGCGCTTCGTACGCGGCCGGGGCCGCTACGTCGACGACGTGCAACTGCCCGGCATGCTGCACCTGGCCATCCTGCGGTCGCCGGTGGCGCACGCCCGGATCGTCTCCATCGACACCAGCGCCGCCGAGGCGTCGCCCGGGGTCAAGGCGGTGGTGACCGGGGCGATGCTGGCCGAGCAGAACCTGGCCTGGATGCCGACGCTCTCCAACGACGTGCAGGCGGTGCTCGCCACCGACAAGGTGCGCTTCCAGGGCCAGGAGGTGGCCTTCGTGGTCGCCGAGGACCGGTACGCCGCCCGCGACGCGCTGGAGCTGATCGACGTCGAGTACGACATCCTCGACCCGGTCGTCGACGTGCGCCGCGCGCTGCAGCCGGACGCCCCGGTGATCCGCGACGACCTCGAAGGCAAGGCGAACAACCACTGCTTCGACTGGGAGACCGGCGACGAGGCGGCCACCGAGGCCGCGTTCGCCCGCGCCGACGTGGTGGTCAGCGAGGACATCGTCTATCCCCGGGTGCACCCGGCGCCGATGGAGACCTGCGGCGCGCTCGCCGACTTCGACCCGATCGAGGGCAAGCTGCGGCTCTGGTCCACCACCCAGGCGCCGCACGCGCACCGCACCCTGTACGCCATTGTCGCCGGCATCCCCGAGCACAAGATCCAGGTGATCGCGCCGGACATCGGCGGCGGGTTCGGCAACAAGGTGCCGATCTACCCCGGGTACGTCTGCGCCATCGTCGCCTCGATCGTCACCGGCAAGCCGGTGAAGTGGATGGAGGACCGCTCGGAGAACTTGATCAGCACCGGTTTCGCCCGCGACTACATCATGCGCGGCGAGATCGCGGCGACCCGGGACGGCAAGATCCTGGCCATCCGCACCAACGTGCTCGCCGACCACGGCGCCTTCAACGGCACCGCCGCGCCGGTGAAGTACCCGGCCGGGTTCTTCGGCGTCTTCACCGGCAGCTACGACATCGAGGCCGCCTACTGCAAGATGACCGCGGTCTTCACCAACAAGGCCCCCGGCGGGGTCGCGTACGCCTGCTCGTTCCGGATCACCGAGGCCGTGTACCTGGTGGAGCGGATCGTCGACTGTCTCGCCGACGAGCTGGGCATGGACCCGGCGGAGCTGCGGCTGAAGAACTTCATCCAGCCCGAGCAGTTCCCGTACACGACGAAGACCGGCTGGGTCTACGACTCGGGCGACTACGAGCCGACCATGCGGCTGGCCATGGAGATGGCCGGCTACTCCGAGCTGCGCCGCGAGCAGGAGGAGAAGCGTGCCCGGGGCGAGCTGATGGGCATCGGCATCGCGTTCTTCACCGAGGCCGTCGGCGCCGGTCCCCGCAAGAACATGGACATCCTCGGGCTGGGCATGGCCGACGGCTGCGAGCTGCGCGTACACCCGACCGGCAAGGCCGTGGTCCGGCTCAGCGTGCAGTCCCAGGGGCAGGGCCACGAGACCACGTTCGCGCAGATCATCGCCGAGGAGATCGGCATCCCGCCGGACGACATCGACGTGGTGCACGGCGACACCGACAACACCCCGTTCGGTCTCGGCACGTACGGCAGCCGGTCCACCCCGGTCTCCGGGGCCGCCGCCGCGCTGGTCGCCCGCAAGGTCCGGGACAAGGCCAAGATCATCGCCTCGGCCATGCTGGAGGTGTCCGTCGCCGACCTGGACTGGGAGAAGGGCGCCTTCCACGTCAAGGGCGACCCGGGCAAGTCCGTCACGATCCAGGACATCGCCATGCGCGCGCACGGCGCCGGTGACCTGCCCGACGGGATCGAGGGCGGACTGGAGGCGCAGATCTGCTACAACCCGTCGAACCTGACCTACCCGCACGGGGCGTACATCTGCGTGGTGGACATCGACCCGGGCACGGCCCAGGTGACGGTGCGCCGGTTCATCGCGGTCGACGACTGCGGCACCCGGATCAACCCGATGATCATCGAGGGGCAGGTGCACGGCGGCCTGACCGACGGCGTCGGCATGGCGCTGATGGAGATGATCGCCTTCGACGAGGACGGCAACTGCCTCGGCGCGTCCATGATGGACTACCTCATCCCGACCGCGCTGGAGGTGCCTGACTGGGAGACCGGCTACACGGTCACCCCGTCGCCGCACCACCCGATCGGCGCCAAGGGCGTGGGGGAGTCGGCCACCGTCGGCTCGCCACCGGCGATCGTCAACGCGGTCGTGGACGCCCTCAAGCCGTTCGGCGTCCGGCACGCCGACATGCCGCTGACGCCGTCGCGGGTCTGGGACGCCATGCGCGGCCAGGCCCGACCGCCGATCTGAGGAGGCGACATGTCGACGACGATCACCGAACGCGCCCGTGCGCTGAGCGCCGCCCGGGAACCCTTCGTGCACGCCACCGTGGTCCGCGCGCAGGAACCCACGTCGGCGCGGCCGGGTGACGACGCGGTGATCCTGCCGGACGGGTCGATCGAGGGCTTCGTCGGTGGGGCGTGTGCCGAGAGCTCGGTCCGCGCCGCCGCGCTGGACACCCTGCGCGACGGCAACACCCTGCTGCTGCGCGTGCTGCCGGACGGCACGGACACCTTCCCCGACACCCCGGGTGCGCGGGTGGTGGTGAACCCGTGCCACTCCGGCGGCGCGGTCGAGATCTTCCTCCGGCCGATGCTGCCCGCGGCGGTGCTGGGGGTGGCCGGCACTAGCCCGATCAGCGCCGCCGTGGCGACGCTGGCACGCTTCCTCGACTTCGAGGTCGTCGAGGGCGGTGACTACTCCGGTGCCACCGCCGTCGTGGTGGCCGGTCTCGGCAAGGGCGAACCGGAGGCGATCCGGGCCGCGCTGGACGCGGGCGTGGGCCACGTCGCGCTGGTCGCCAGCCGTACCCGGGCCGCCGCGCTGCTGGACGAGTTGACCCTGACCGACGACGAACGGGCCCGCGTCCACGCGCCGGCCGGGCTGGACATCGGTGCGCGTACCCCGCCGGAGATCGCCCTGGCGATCATGGCCGACGTGGTACGCGCGGTCCGGCGCGACGACCTGCGGCCCCCGGCCGGGGCGCCCGTGGTCCGTCCGCAGCAGGCGGTGGACCCGGTGTGCGGGATGGCGGTGACCGTCGGACCGGACACCCCGCACGCCCGGGTGGACGGTGCGGACCACTGGTTCTGCTGCCCCGGATGCCTCGCCCGCTTCACGGGCGGGTAGCCGTGAACGTGACCGGTCTGGTGCTCGCCGCAGGCGCGTCGGTGCGCCTCGGCGAGGCCAAGCAACTGCTGCCGTACCAGGGGCGAACCCTGCTCGACGCGACCCTGGACCTGGCCCGTTCGTGCGGCTTCGGTCAGCTCCTGGTGACCCTCGGCGGCGCGGCGGACCAGGTCCGGGACCGGGTGGACCTGACCGGGTGCGAGGTGGTGGAGAACACGGCCTTCAGCACCGGGTGCGGCTCGTCGATCAGCACCGCCGTGCAGGCGGTCGACCCGCGCGCCGACGCGCTCGTGCTGCTCCTCGGCGACCAGCCCGGCGTACGCGCCGACGACGTGCGACGGCTCGCCGCCACGGACGCGCCGCTCGGCGTGTGCCGGTACGCCGACGGGCTGGGGCATCCGTTCCGGTTCGGTCGTGCGGTCTTCCCCGACCTCACCGACCTGCACGGCGACAAGGCCGTCTGGAAGCTGCTGCACTCCGGCCGCCATCCGGTGACCGAGCTGCCGGTGGACGGTCCGGTGCCGATCGACGTGGACACCCGCGCCGACTACGAGCGACTGCTGACGGAGCAGGCCCGGTGAAGGACGCGCCCGACGTCGCGCGTCGCCTCGACGCCGTCGACTACCTGACCGACGACGGCCTGGCGATGGCGCTGTTCCTGGCCGTACGCCTCGGCAAGCCGCTGTTGCTCGAAGGGGAGCCCGGCGTCGGCAAGACCGCCGCCGCCAAGGCGCTGGCCCGGGCACTGGACACCACGTTCATCCGGTTGCAGTGCTACGAGGGCCTGACCGCCGGTGAGGCGCTCTACGAGTGGAACTACCAGCGGCAACTGCTCGCCATCCGGCTCGCCGAGGCACAGGGGTCCCGGCTGACCGACGGCGACCTGTTCAGCGCCGAGTTCCTCCAGGAGCGACCGATCCTGCGGGCGGTACGCCACCCGGGGCCGGTGCCGCCGGTGCTGCTGATCGACGAGATCGACCGCGCCGACGACGAGTTCGAGGCGCTGCTGTTCGAGTTCCTCGGCGAGGCCGGCATCACCATCCCGGAACTCGGCACGTTCACCGCGCACACCCCGCCGATCGTGGTGCTCACCTCCAACCGCAGCCGGGAACTGCACGACGCGCTGCGCCGTCGCTGCCTGTACCACTGGATCGAGTTCCCGGCGCCGCAGCGGGCCGCCGAGATCGTCCGCCGGGCGGTACCGACCGCCGGTGAGCCGCTGATCCGCACCGCGACCGAGTTCGTCGGCGCCGTACGCGGCCGGGAACTGGACAAGGCACCCGGGATGGCCGAGGCCATCGACTGGGTGGCCGCGCTGTCCGTGCTCGGTGCCACCGACCTCGCCGGTGACGACGTCCTACAGACCATCGGCACCATCGCCAAGACCCCCGACGACCGAGTCACCGTGGCCGCCGCACTCGGCACACACCAGGGGTCGGCGCTCGGCACACACCAGGAGAGTCAGTCGTGAAGCTCAACAACGAGTTCGTGGTCAACATCCCGATCGATCGGGCCTGGGCGGTCCTCACCGACCTGGAGGGGATCGCCCCCTGCATGCCGGGCGCCCGTCTCACCGGCGTCGAGGGTGACGTCCACAAGGGCAAGGTGAAGGTCAAGGTGGGCCCGGTCGTCTCCGAGTTCGCCGGCACCGCGCAGTTCGTCGAGAAGGACGACGCCGCGTACCGCGCGGTCATCGACGCCAAGGGCCGCGACGCCCGCTCGGCGGCGAACGCCGCCGCCGTGGTCACCGCCGCCCTGCGTCCCGACGGCGACCGGACCCTGGTGAGCGTCGACACCGACCTGCGGATCTCCGGCAAGCTGGCGCAGTTCGGCAGCGGCATGATCAAGGAGGTGTCGGGCAAGCTGCTCGCCCAGTTCGTCACGAACCTGGAGGCCAAGCTGGCGGCCGAGGAGGCCGACGCCGCACCCGCCGCCGCACCGGCCACGGTGGACGCCGCGCCCGCCTCGGCCACGTCGCGCCCCGCGCCCGCCCCGACCGGCGCCGCAGCGGCGACCGACGCACAGGCCGCGCCGGCAGCGGGGGAGGCCGGCACCGCCGGGGGGCACCCGACTCCGGTGGACCTCGCCCCCGCCGTGGAGAGCGTCTCCACCGAGGCGACCGCCGGTGGCGGGGATAGCCTGCGGGCCGCGACCGCTGCCCCCGCCGCCGCGATGACGACCACCGGCGACGCCACGACCACGCGGCAGACCGTGATCGCCGAACCGGCATCGGCACCCACCGCACCGGTGACCCGGGGCGCCGCACCGCCGGCCCGTGCGGACGACGACGACGAGGCGCTGGACTTGCTCAGCATCGCCGGTGGGTCGATCACCAAGCGCGTGGTGCCGCTGGTCGTCGGTCTCGTCGTGGTCGGCGCGGTGATCGCCTGGTTGATCGCCCGCAGGTGACCTCCGGGGTGCTGCGCGGCGTCGACCGGGCCGCGTTCGCCGTGGCGCTGGCCGACCGGTTGCGTCGTGCCGGCGTCCCGGCCGGGCTCACCCAGGTCGACGACTTCGTCCGGGCGTTGGTCGCCGCGCCCCCGGCGGACCGGTCGACGCTGTACTGGAGTGCCCGGGTCAGCCTGGTGCGGCGGCACGCCGACCTGGCCACCTTCGACGCCGTCTTCGAGGCGGTCTTCGCCGACGCGCCGCCGTTGCCGTTGACCCGCGCGGCGACCGGTCCGGGCCGTCGCGACGAGGTGCACGTGCCGCTGCCCGCCGACACCGACAGCGCGGGGTCGGGCGGTGGGCTGCCCTGGGCGACGTTGCCTCCGGCGGTGGCCGAGGCGGAGGAGTCCGACCCGGCGCTGCGCCTGCCCGAGCGGCGTCCGGCCGCCCTCGCCGGGCTCGCCGACCGGCCCTTCGAGGACCTCGACGACGAGCAGGTGGCGCTGCTCGGCGAGGTGCTGCGGGCCGCCGTGCGTCGCTGGCCCACCCGGCGTACCCGGCGGCACCGGGTCAGCCCGACCGGTCGGCGGATCGCGCTGCGGCCGACCGTGGCCCGGGCCCGCCGCACCGGCTGGGAGCCGGTGGAGGTGGTACGCGAGCGACAGGTCCGCCGGCCGCGCCGGGTGGTGCTGCTCTGCGACGTCAGCGAGTCGATGCGGGCCCAGGCGACCGCCTACCTGCACCTGATGCGGGCGTTCGCCACGGTCGCCGACGCCGAGGTGTTCGCGTTCGCGACGAGGCTGACCCGGCTCACCACCGTGCTGCGGCACTCCTCGCCGGTGGAGGCGGTGGACCGGGCCGGTGCGGCGGTGACCGACCGCTTCGGCGGCACCCGGATCGCCACCAACGTGCGTACGCTGCTCGCCTCCCATCACGGCGATGTCGTCCGAGGCGCGGTGGTGGTGATCGGGTCGGACGGCTGGGACAGCGACCCGCCCGACGACCTCGCCGCCGCCATGGCCCGGCTGCACCGCCGGGCGCACCGGGTCGTCTGGCTCAATCCGCGCGCCGGGGTGCCCGGCTTCGCCCCCCGGGTGGCCGGCATGGCCGCCGCGCTGCCCTACTGCGACCGGCTGCTGCCGGCCGGCACGTTCCAGGACCTGCTGGACGCCGCCGGTCAGCTCCAGAGCGTGACGTGGACCGCCGGTTTGAAATGACCCATGCTGACGCCCGCGCCCCGCATCATCGCCTGGATGGCGCGCGAGGTGGAGGCGAACCGGGACAGCTCCGCCGCGGCCGAGGGCGTGCCCGGGCTGGACAGCAGCAGCGAGTGCCAGCCGTCCTCGACGGGGGTGTGCGGCCCGGCCAGCAGCAGCAGGTCACCGCTGCGGACCTCCGGTGCGACGGTGAACGCCAGCGCGGGCGCGACGCCCTTGCCCCGTTTCGCCTCGCCGAGCGCGGCGGCGTGGCTCTGGAAGATCTGCTGCCGGTCCTCCGGGACGGCGAGCCGGCGCAGCATCGCGGGTACCGCGCCCAACTGGGTGGTGGCCGAGGGGCCGAGCAGCCAGGTCTGCTCGCGCAGTTGGGCCGCTGACGCCCGTACGCCGGCCAGCGGATGGTCCGGTCCGACGACGGTCACGAGCCGGTAGTTCATCACCGGACGGCAGGTGATCGCCGGATCGACCACCGGCGGCTGCGGCCCGATGGCGATGTCCACCGCGCGGGTCAGCAGTAGCGTCTCGAAGGAACCCGCGTCGCGCACGCTCAGTTCGACGTCGAGGTCGGCGGCGCGCCTGGTGAACAGCTTGATCAGGCCGGGCGCGGCGAGTTCGGCGAAGAGGCTGCACGCGGCGACGCGCAGCATCCGGCGTCCCCGCGCCGCAGCGGTCACCTCGACCACCGTGCGGTCCTGCAGGCCGAGCAGTTCCGAGGCGCGACTGGCCAGCCGCAGCCCGCCGGGCGTGAAGGCGAGCCCGACGGCGGTGCGGGAGAACAACTTGTCGCCGAACTCCTTGCGCAGTTGCGCGATGTGCAGCGAGACGGCCGATTCGGAGACGTCGAGTTGGGCGGCGGCCTGCTTGACCGAGCCCATCCGCACCACCGCGACGTACGCGCGTAGCTGTGCCGGCGTCATCGACGGCGTCCCTCCTCCCACCCCGATCTCACGATCCGGACGGTCTCTCGCAGCGAAACACGATCATGCCCGTTACGCCGCGTCGTCGCCAACCCTCCTGTCGGCCACCATGGTGCCCTGCCGCCGGGGCGGACGGAGGACCCGACCGCCCCGGCCGCCCACGTCAGAGCCGGTAGCCTCCGGAGACCTCGATGTCCTGGGCGGTGATCCAGCGACCGGCGTCGTCCAGCAGCGCGGCGATGGCCAGCCCGATGTCGTCCGGTTCGCCGACCCGGCCGAGAGCGGTCTGGGCCGCCAGGTGCGGGATCACCTCCGGGTGTCGGGCGAAGGCGTCGTCGGCGATGCGGGTGCGGGTGGAGCCGGGGGAGACCGAGTTGACCCGCACGCCCCGTCCGCTCAACTCCTTGGCCAGGTAGCGCGTCAGCACCACCAGGCCGCCCTTCATGGTGCCGTACGCGGAGTAGCCGGGCTCCAGACCGGAGCCGACGGCGTTGCTGGCCACGTTGACGATCGCGCCGCCGTCGGCCAGTCGGGGCAGCAGCGTCCGGGTGAGGAAGTACGGCCCGCGCAGCAGCACCCGCATGAGGTCGTCGAACAACTCCTCGGTGGTGTCCTCGAACGTCGCCGTCCGGCTCGCCCCCGCGTTGTTGACCAGGTAGTCGAAGGTGTCCCGCTGCCAGGTGTCGCGCAGCGCGGTGACCACCGCGTCGTGGAAGGCCGGGAACCGTGTGGAGTCGCCGAGGTCGAGCGGCAACGCGACGGCGCGGCCACCGTCGCTCTCGATGCGCGCCACCGTGTCATGCGCCCCGGACGGGTGGTGCTGGTACGTCAGGATCACCCCGGTGCCGCGTCGGGCGATCTGGAGTGCGGCGCTGCGTCCGATGCCGGAACTGCCGCCGGTGACGATGGCGATGGGCATGGTCAGTCGGTCCCTTCGTGGGTGGTGCGGTCGGTGGTCAGCACCCGGGCGAGCCAGTCGGTGCGGGTCCGGCGGGCCGTGGTGGAGATGGCGGCCTGCGGCAGGATCGCGTCGAAACCGTGGCAGCCGCCCGCCCAGACGTGCAGTTCGGCCTGCCCACCGGCGGCCCAGATCCGGCTTGCGTAGTCGACGCTCTCGTCCCGGAAGACCTCGGCCGAGCCGGCGTCGACATAGGTGGTGGGCAGACCGGCCAGGTCGTCGGCGAGCGCCGGTGACACGTACGCGGGCACCGGCCG
Organism: Micromonospora sp. NPDC049903; assembly: GCF_044460945.1. Lineage (NCBI taxonomy): Bacteria > Bacillati > Actinomycetota > Actinomycetes > Micromonosporales > Micromonosporaceae > Micromonospora > Micromonospora sp. NPDC049903. The sequence goes on along the minus strand of NZ_JBITKL010000028.1, from coordinate 31,399 downwards.
ATCGGTCTCCTCGCCCAGGACGCAGCGCCAGCAGAACTCGTTCGACTCGCCGGTCCAGACATCGGGGCCGCCGGAGTACTGCCGGCTGGAGGTGGTGTCGTTGCGGTGGTCCAGCATCGGGCCGATCAGCACCTGGGCGGCGATCGGCGGGGTGCCGAGGTCACGGGCCATCAGGGTCACCCCGGCGGCCAGGCCACCGCCGGCGCTGGCACCGGCGACGACCAGACGGGCCGGATCGATGCGCAGGTCGGCGGCGTGCGTGGCGGTCCAGAGCAGGCCCTGGTAGCAGTCCTCGACCAGCGTCGTGCCGGTCACCTCGGGCGCCAGCCGGTAGTCCACCGAGACGACCACGGCACCGAAGCGGTCCAGCCATTCGAGGGGGATGTCGAGTTGGGCGTAGCGGTCGCCCAGGACCATCCCGCCGCCGTGGATCCAGTAGACGCACGGTGCCGGTGTGTCGCCGGTGCTCCCGGCGGGACGCAGCACGGATAGCGGGATCGGGGTGCCGTCGGCGGCCGGGACGGTGATCTCCTGTCGGTCCACGGACGCGCCGTCGAGCAGGGTTTCCACGGGCGTGGTGGCGTAGGGCCGGATCTGCGCGAGCACGTCGTGGTCGAGCCGGGCCACCAGCGGCAGGTCGGCGAGCAGTGCCCGCAGGTCGGGGTCGAGGTCGGGGCGGGGCAACGTCATGTCGGGTCCTCGGGTCGGCGGGGTGGGTGTCGGCTCAGAGGACGGCTCTGCCGCCGACCGGCACCTCGTCGGTGTAGGTCGCCTCGGCGGCGAGCAGCGGTGCGAGTCGCGTGACGAGGTCACGCGCCGGGGCGGTGGCGAAGAACGCGGCGTGTGCCGCCCGGTTGGTCCAGCCCTCGGTGAGGTGGACGACGTCGGGGTCGCCGGCCGAGCGCCCGACCAGGAAGACGACGCAGTCCGGGTGCGTCAGCGCGGGGGCGTCGAGCAGGAGCGCCACCACCTCGTCGCCCTTGCCGGGGTGCGCGGTCATGGTGGCGTGGAAGCCGTGGTCGACGGTCATGTCGGTGATTCCTCCAGGTTGGCCGTTGTCGTTGGGATATCGACAAACCCATATAAGCATCGTGGGCAGCGAGGACGGTAGGCAGTTTCTCCCGGCCTCTTGCATGATCCTCTCGTTGTGGCGAGGATCGGTTTCCTGCTTCAATGGCCCCGTGAGCCTCGACGAGTTGCGTGACCTGCTCGACCGCCACGCTCGCCCGGACCTGTGCACCGCCGTCGACGACCTGCTGATCTCGCGGGTCGACCGGTCGGCGCCGCCGTCGCCGTCGATGTCGGGCATGGTGCTGGCCCTCATCGCCCAGGGCGCGAAACGACTCGCGACCGGCGACCGGGTGTACGAGTACCGCGCCGGGCAGTACCTCGTCGCCTCGGTGGACCTGCCGGTCACCGGCGAGTTCCTCGGGATCGAGCCGGGCCGCCCGGCGCTCGGCGTCGGCCTGGTCCTGCGTCCGGCAGCGGTCGCCGAGGTGCTGCTGCGGGCGGCGCCCGGAGACCTGCCGCCGGTCGGCGGCGGCGCGCCGTCCGGCCTGGCCGTCAGCGACGCGCCCCCGGAGCTGCTCGACGCGACGGTCCGACTGGTCCGTCTGCTCGACCGGCCACGCGACGCGGCGGTGCTGGCGCCACTGGTCAAACAGGAGATCCTCTGGCGACTGGTGACCGGCGAGCACGGGGCCACCGTGCGGCAGCTCGGTCTCGCCGACAGCAGCCTCAGCCACGTCGCCCGCGCGGTCCGGTGGATCCGGGAGCACTACGCCCGAGCGTTCCGGGTGGAGGATCTCGCCCGGCTCTCCGGCATGAGCGTCTCCGCCTTCTATCGCAACTTCCAGGCGGTCACCGCGATGAGCCCGATCCAGTTCCAGAAGCAGATCCGGTTGCAGGAGGCCCGACTGCTGCTCGCCACCCGCCCCGACGACGTCACCGGCGTCGGCCGTCAGGTCGGCTACGACAGCCCGTCGCAGTTCAGCCGCGAGTACCGCCGCCAGTTCGGCCTACCGCCTCGCCTGGACGCCGCCCGCCTGCACGGCGAGCTGGGCCGACCCGCCCCGACGCCCCGTCCGGTCCCCACGCCGGCCGGTCTTCTTCCATAGGGTGACGGCATGGCGGTGCCACGGGAGCAGCGGAACGTGTTCGGCGAGGTCGCCGAGGCGTACGAGCGGAGTCGGGCGGACTATCCGGCCGCCCTGCTGGACCTGATCACCGGGTACGCCACCGGCACACCGGCCGAGGTGGTCGAGGTGGGCGCGGGCACCGGCAAGGGCAGCGCGTTGCTGCGTCGTCTCGGCGTACCCCTGACCTGTGTCGAGCCGGACCCGGCGATGGCCGCGCTGTTGGCACGACGCTTCACCGACGACGACCTGGTGTCGGTGGTGGTCGACCGGTTCGAGGACTGGCGTCCGCCGCCCGGCGGGGTCGACCTGCTGGCCAGCGCGCAGGCGTGGCACTGGGTCGACCACACCCGACGGACCGGCCTGGCCGCCGAGGCACTGACGCCCGGCGGGGTGCTCGCGATCTTCGGGCACGAGTACGGCTTCGCCGACGCGGAACTGCGCGCCGCCATGGACACGGTCTACCAGCGCCACGCCCCGGAGATCGCCGACCTGCCCGGACGGCCGGTGCACAGCCGGCACCCAGGCGCCTTCGACCCGCAGGAGCTGCGCACGGCACCCGGGTTCACCGACGTCACGCACGAGCGGGTGGTGACCGTCGTGCCGTACGACACCGGGCGCTACCTCACCCTGCTGTCCACCTTCTCGCCGCACCGGATGCTGCCCGAGCCGCAGCGGGTCCGCCTGCACGACGCCCTCGCCGACCTCGTCGACAGCCACGGTGGCGTCGTCGAGCAGAAGCTGACCACCGGGCTGTGGCTGGCCCGGCGACGCGGCCCGACGGCACCCGGCCGTTCTTGACCCTCGAGAAGGTCGAGGGCGCAACCTGGTGCGGAGCGGGACACCGACCCGCCCGGTGCGCCACCCGCCGCTGCGGCCCGCCACCGGTCCCCGACACACCAGGAGGAACAGCCGTGCCGGAGTCCACGACGGACGCGACGGACGACGTGATGGCCGCCATCGGCGTCGCCGTCGAGACGGGCCGCGCCGGGGATCGCGCGGGCGCGCGGGACGCGCTGGAACGGCTCTGGGAGACGATCGGGGTTGACGGTGACGCGCTGCACCGGTGCACCGTCGCGCACTTCCTCGCCGACCTGCAGGACTCGGTCACCGACGAGCTGGCCTGGGACCAGCGGGCCCTGGCCGCGATCACCGACCTCAGCGACGAACGGGCCCGCCGGTACCACGACTCGCTGCGGGTGCGGGCCTTCCTGCCGTCGCTGCGGCTCAACCTGGCCGACGCCCACCGGAGGACCGGCGACGCCGTCGAGGCGCGTCGCCACCTGGCGGCGGCGGTGGCGGACCTCGACGCGCTGCCCGACGACGGGTACGGCGCGATGATCCGCTCCGGTGTCGCGCGGGCCCGGCAGGCGCTCGACGCCGGGTCGACCGCACCGCTGACGCCGTGACCCGCGCTGGGCGGGCCGGCGCAGCGGCCCGCGACACCGTGCGGGCCCGGGGAATCGTGCGGGCTAGGGCAGCAGGTGCCAGCAGAGGCCGGCCAGCCACAGCCAGCCGACGAGGATGTTCGCCCGTTGGATCAGGCCGGTCCGGGGCGAGTCCCGTTCCCAGGCCGCGCCGAACCAGAGCGTGAGCACGACGAGTACGCCCGCCGTGGCCCCGGAGAACAGCGCCCCACCGACGGAGTCCAGCGTGAACGCGGCGGCGAGCGCGGCGACCGGCAGCGACCCGAAGACCACGGCACCGGCGTAGTCGTGCAGGTGGTGGCTGCGGCTGAGGGTCTCGGGCGTGTCCTCCGGAGTGCCCGGCGGGTACCCGCGCATCGGGTCCATCGGGAACACGCCCGAGGCCACCAGGGCCAGCCCGAAGACCGCGACGACCAGGGACGGCCAGCCACCGGCACTCGCCCAGAGACCAGGCGCCGCGGCGGTGACGAGCAGGCCGCAGACCACGAAGTTGGTCGTCTGCAACCACCCGCGACGGCCGAGCGCCAGGGCGCTGACCGCGTGCCGCACCGGGCGGTAGCCGGGCCGGGTCAGGCCGTCGAGGACGAAGGTGACCACGAACAGCGTGGTGCCGACCATCCCGGCCGCCAGTGACGCCCGGATCGTGCCGTCGGCCAGCTCCATCCGGGTCACCGACCCGTTCCGGCGCGGAGCGCCGTCGCGCCGTACGGGGCGTTCGGCGTCCGGCGCGTCATGTCGCGATCGTACCGATCATGGTCCATCCGTGCCGGGTGACGACGGGTACGGCAACCTGGAGGCGTAACCGTAGCGTCGAGTCGCGGGGTGGCGAAGTCACGTGAGACGAGTCCTGGTCTTCTCCCGGACCACCGGGTACCGGCACGATTCGATCCCGGCCGGCGTCCGGGCCCTGCGCGAGCTGTGGCCCGACGTGACGGCGACCGAGGACCCGGACGTCTTCACCGCCGCCGAGTTGGCCGACGTCGGGGCGGTCGTATTCCTCAACACCAACGGCACGGTGCTCACCGACGCCGGTCGGGCGGCGCTGGAGGCGTACGTGCGTGGGGGAGGAGGATTCCTCGGCGTGCACTCCGCCGCCGCCACCGAGTACGACTGGCCGTTCTGCGGCGAGCTGGTGGGCGCCGCGTTCGACAGGCATCCCCCGGTGCAGCCCGCCACGGTCACGGTGACCGATCCTGATCATCGCGCCACCGCGCATCTGCCGGCCCGCTGGGAGTGGGTCGACGAGTGGTACGACTTCCGGTCGTACCCGCGTGCCCGGATCCTGCTGCGGGTCGACGAGTCCACGTACGACGGTGGCCGCACCGGGGTCGACCATCCGCTGGCCTGGTGCCACGACCGGCTGGGCGGACGGGCGTTCTACACCGCCCTCGGGCACACCGTCGAGGCGTACGCCGACCGGTCGTTCCGTGACCACTTGGCCGGGGCGCTGCGGTGGGTGACCGCGGCACCCCACCCCGACGACCCCTTGCCGACATCCTCGTGACTCCTCTATAACGATGCAGCAAGGTCGATCTCTGTCCGAAGGGTGCGGCGTGAGGCTACTACGGGTGGGCGCGGTCGGTCAGGAACGTCCCGCCGTCCGCGACCGGGACGGTCGGCTGCGGGACCTCTCGGGCCTGGTGACCGAGATCGACGGGAGCTTCCTCGCCGGTGACGGCCCGGCCCGGGTCCGCGCCGCGCTCGCCGACGGGCGGCTGCCCGTGCTCGCGGACCCTGCGCCACGGATCGGGGCGCCGATCGCCCGTCCCGGCAAGATCGTGTGTGTCGGGCTCAACTACTCCGACCACGCGGCGGAGACCGGCGCGCGACTGCCGACCGAACCGATCCTGTTCATGAAGGCGCCCAACACCGTGATCGGCCCGGACGACGAGGTGCTGATCCCGCGCGGCAGCGTCAAGACCGACTGGGAGGTCGAACTCGCCGTCGTCATCGGTCGCACCGCGCGGTATCTGGACAGCGACGAGGAGGCGATGGCCTGCGTCGCCGGCTACACCGTCTCCAACGACGTCTCCGAGCGCGAGTTCCAGCTCGAACGCGGCGGCCAGTGGGACAAGGGCAAGTCCTGCGAGACCTTCAACCCGCTCGGTCCGTGGCTGGTCACCGCCGACGAGGTGCCCGACCCGCAGCAGCTCGGTCTGCGGCTGAGCGTCAACGGCACGCGCCGACAGGACGGCAGCACCAAGAACATGATCTTCGGGGTCGCCGAGGTGGTCCGGTACGTCAGCCAGTTCATGGTGCTGGAACCGGGCGACGTGCTCAACACCGGCACCCCGGCCGGCGTGGCGCTGGGGATGCCCGAGCCGAAGCCTTACCTGCGTCCCGGCGACGTGATCGAGGTCGAGGTGGACGGTCTCGGCACCCAGCGCCAGACGGTCGGGCAGGCGTCGTGACCGGCGAGTTCACCGGGATGGCCGTGGTGGTTACCGGCGGCGGCTCGGGCATCGGCCTCGTCACGGCCCGGCTGCTCGCCGAGCGGGGAGCGGCGGTGGCCTGCCTCGACCTGGACCCCTCCGGCGTGGCGGCGCCGTTGCTCGGGGTGCGGTGCGACGTCACCGACGCGGCCTCGGTGACCGAGGCGGTGACCGACGCCGCGAGTCGGCTCGGCGGGCTCGACGTGCTGGTCAACAACGCCGGGATCGGCGCACGGGGCACCGTCGAGGCCAACCCGGACGACCAGTGGCACCGGGTGTTCGACGTCAACGTGGTCGGGATCGTCCGGGTCACCCGGGCGGCCCTGCCCCACCTGCGGCGCTCCGCCCACGCCGCGATCGTCAACATCGGCTCGATCGCGGCGAGCACCGGACTGCCCGACCGGGCCCTGTACGGCGCGACGAAGGGTGCCGTGCAGGCGCTGACCCTCGCCATGGCGGCCGACCACGTCGGCGAGGGCATCCGGGTCAACTGTGTGAACCCCGGCACCGTCGACACGCCGTGGGTACGCCGGCTGATCGACGCCGCCGCCGACCCGGCCGCCGAACTGGCCGCCCTGCGCGCCCGACAACCCACCGGGCGGCTGGTCGCCGCCGACGAGGTGGCCGCCGCCGTCGCGTACCTGGCCGGTCCCTCGGCCGGTGCGACCACCGGGACCGTGCTCGCCGTGGACGGCGGGATGCACTCCCTGCGGCTGCGCGCTGCCGCCGCGACCTGACCACCTGTCGCCGACGGCGACGTCCTCGTGAGGAGGCGGCGATGCGACACACCCGACTGGGTCGCACGGCGGTGCCGGTGAGCGCGCTCGGCTTCGGCGCGGCCGGGATCGGCAACCTGTACCGCGCGGTGGACGACGAGACGGCACGACGCGCGGTGGACACCGCGTGGCAGCTGGGGGTCCGCTACTACGACACCGCGCCGCACTACGGCCTCGGACTGTCCGAGCGTCGACTGGGCGCCGCGCTGGCCGGGCGTCCCCGCGACGAGTTCACCGTGTCCACGAAGGTCGGCCGGCTGCTGATGCCCTCGCCCACCACCGCGCACCTGCGCGACGACGCCGGCTTCGACGTGCCCGCCGACCAGGCCCGCCGCTGGGACTTCAGCGCCGACGGGGTGCTCCGGTCGCTGGCGGCCAGTCTGGACCGGCTCGGACTGGACCGGGTCGACGTGGTGCTGCTGCACGATCCGGACGCGCACTGGCGGCAGGCCGTCGCAGAGGCGTACCCGGCGCTGCACGAGCTGCGCGACCAGGGGGTGGTGGGCGCGATCGGGGTCGGCATGAACCAGACGCGGATGCTGGAACGGTTCGTCGCCGAGACCGACGTGGACACGGTCATGCTCGCCGGCCGCTACACGCTGCTGGACCAGACGGCGGCCGAGCGGCTGCTGCCCCGGTGCCGGGAACGCGGCGTGTCCGTGCTGGCCGCCGCCGTCTTCAACAGCGGCGTGCTGGCCACCGCCGAGCCGGGCGACACCTACGACTACGGCCCGGTGCCGCCGCCGCTGCGCGACCGGGCGGTCCGCATCGCGCAGGTGTGCCGCCGGCACGGCACGACCCTGCCGCAGGTGGCGATGGCCTTCGTGGCCCGCCACCCGACCGTCGCATCGGTGGTCGTCGGGATGCACACCGCCACGCAGGTCGCCGACAACGCGGCCCGCTTCGCCGCACCGGTGCCCGACGCGCTCTGGACCGAGCTGGTCAGCGAGGGGATGATCCCGGAGGAGGAGCGGCCCCGGGAGCCGTCGGCGTGACCCACACGTCCTCGCCGTCGACCCGGACCCGGACCGGATCGCGGTGCGGTGCCCGGTCGGCCACGATCGTGAAGTCGACGACCCGGCCGTCCCGCCAGGTGCAGTCGACGCGGTAGCCGCCCCGGGCGCGGAGGCCCCGGAACGCCCCGTCGGCCCACTCCCGGGGCAGCGCCGGCAGCAGGTGGACGACGCCCTGGTGGCTCTGCAGGAGCATCTCGACGACGGCGGCGGTGACGCCGAAGTTGCCGTCGAGCTGCATCGGTGGATGGTCGCAGAGCAGGTTGTCCAGCGTGTTGTAGCGCAGCAGGCCACGGATCATGTGACGGGCCCGCTGCGCCTCGCCGAGGCGGGCGAAGACCGCGGCCCGCCACGGCCACGTCCAGGAACGACGGCTGTCGCCTCGGACGGTGGACTCGTCGAACGGTACGCCGTCGCGCTCGCCGCAGCGGGCGGCGAGCGAGACCAGGGCCGCCGCCGCGAGGTCCGGTGTCGCCGTCGGGGTGATTCGGCGGCCGGGGAAGACCGCGAACAGGTGCGAGGTGTGCCGGTGCACGTCGTCCGGGTCGTCCCGGTCGGTCAGCCACTCCTGGAGTTGGCCCCACCGCCCGATCCGGTGCGGCGCGAGCCGGGCCCGCAGGTCGGCGACGACGGCCCGGTGCGCGGCGTCGACGTCGAGCGCCTCGGCGCAGTCCCGGTAGTTGTCGAAGAGGTCGGCGACGATCTGCTGGTCGTACGTCACGCCGTGCTCGCGCGGGCCGTGCTCCGGCGACCAGCCGTCCGGCGCGACGAGCCGGCCGTCCCGCTCGATCAGCCGGTCCTGCCAGAACTCGCAGATCTCCCTGATCATCGGGTACGCGGTGTCCCGCAGGTAGGCGTGATCTGGGGTGAAGGCCCAGTGCTCGTAGAGGTGCTGCGCGTACCAGGCGCTGGCGACGGTGTTCCACTCCCAGGCGTTGCCGCCGAAGATGCTCTGGCTGGTCCGGGCCGTCCAGCCCCGGGTGTCGACGCCGAAGGCGTGCCGGGTCGCGACGCGGCTCGGCACCGCCACCTGGCGGACGAACTCGACCAGCGCGCGGTGGCTGTCGCCGAGGTCGGTGGTCTCCGCCGCCCAGTAGGCCATCTGCACGTTGATGTTCGTGTGGTAGTCGCAGGCCCACGGCGGTCGGTCGCTGTCGTTCCAGAGTCCCTGGAGGTTGGCGGGGAGCCCGCCCGGCCGGGAGGAGCTGTGCAGCAGGTAGCGGCCGAGGACGAACATGGTCTGTTCGAGTGCGGCGTCCTCGCCGCCCGCCCGGTAACGGGCCAGCCGGGCGTCCGTCGGCAGTGCGAGGAGATCCTCGTCGTGATGTCCCCAGCTCACCGACACACGTCGTGCCACCGCCAAGCTGTCGGCGAGGTGCGTCTCGCGCAGCGTCGGGTAGGACCGGGCCGCCGCCGCGTCGAGAGTGGCCTCGACGGCCGGCTCCGGCGCGGTGCCGCGCCATCCGGCGCAGGCGTCCATCCGGTAGTCGGTGCGGGCGTCCAGCAGCAGCGTCATCCAGGTCGCCGCGCGTACCCGCAACCGCCCACCCACGGCGGTGACCACGCCGTCCGTGTCGGTCAGCCGTAGCCCGGCCGCGTACCGCAGGCCGTTGCCCAGCCGACCCCGGAAGGCCGCGGTGCGCGTGGCGGCGTCCACGGTCGTCGGCGCGCCCTGCGCGCTGGTCAGGTCGATGTCGCAGTCCAGCGGGCCGGTGTGCGCGGCCTGGTAGCGCAGCACCAGGACGTCGTCGGCGCGGCTGGCGAACGCCTCTCGCCGGACCCGCTGCCCGGCGACGGCGAAGCCGGTGGTGTGGATCCCGGACTCCAGGTCGAGCGCCCGGTGGTAGTCGGTGACCCGGTCACCGTCGCGACCCGGGACGTCGGCGGCGACCGGGCCGCTCGGGAGGGCGAAGGTGAGCAGCAGGTCGCCGAAGGGGCGGTAACACCCGAATCCGGTGTCGCTCAGGTCGAAGACGTCGTCGGGTCGACCGGCGCGGGCGTTGTCGTAGTCGTTCGCCCCGCCCCACAGGCTCTGCTCGTTGAACTGGATCCGATCCCGCTGCGGCCCACCGAACAGCATGGCGCCGAGCCGACCGTTGCCGATCGGCAACGCCTGGGACTGCCAGTCGGTGGCGGGACGCGCATACCAGAGGCGGTGGCGGCCCGGCGGACCGTCGGGTTCACGCGGCATGCCGCGGGTCATCCGGTCGCCGCGAGCACGTCCCGGATCATCCGGTGCCCCTGCTCCTCGAAACGTTCGTCGCCCACCCGGTACGCCCACCCCGCCGTGCCGATCGCGTCGCGGACCCGGGTCCGGTGCCAGCTTCCCGGCTCGCGCGGATCGGTGCCGTACCCGTTCAGGAACGCCCGCTCCAGCGCCGGGTCGCGGCGGAAGTCCTGCACGGCCAGCCGCCCGAGGTCGGTGTACGCCGGTCGCAGCGCGGCCCGACCGAAGTCGATGATGCTGACCCGGCCCTGGTGGACCAGCCAGTTGCGGGGCTGCCAGTCCCCGTGCGTGGGGACCAGCGTGGCCGGCGGCGTCGGCCAGGCGGCGATCTCGGCGCGCAGCCGCTCCACCGTGGCCGGTGCGATCCGGTGCGGACCGGCGAGCCAGGCCAGCGCCCGGGCGTTCTCGCGAGCCTCGTAGTCGTCGTCGGTGGCCGTGGTCTGTGCGTGCAGCAGGGCCAGCAACTCGCCCGCCTGCCGGTAGGCGGCCGGATCGTCGACGTGTGCGGTGTCGAGCACCAGCTCGCCGGGGAGATACCGGGTGACGAGCAGCTTGGCCGACTCGTCGCCGTGCACCAGCAGCGGCGCGCGGTCCCGGCTGGTCCACGGCGTCAGCCAGTGGTGGTGGGCGCGCAGCTCCCGGGCGATGTGCCGGTCCTCGGGGCCACCGGCCTTGACGACGTACCGTGCCCCGTCGTGGGCGACCTCCAGCACGGTGGTCAGCAGCAGGTCCCACCCCAGGTCCCGGAGCACCGTCGCGCCGGGGAGCCACCGGTCCAGCAGGTCCCGCTGCGCTCCGGAGAGTCGGTCGCGTACGGAGGTCACCGCCGGATCCTACGTGCGGGCGGCGCGAACGCGCAGACGCCGGCAGCCGAACCCGGCCACCGGCGTCCGCGCCACGATCCGTCCTACTCGGTCGCCGCCGTCCCGATCGCCGCGATGACGCGGGGGCGGAGTTCGGCGGCGCGGATCACCGCGTCCACCGAGCCCACCTCGACCGCTCGTGCGATGTTGTGCACCCGGTCGAACTCCGTGGCCACCTCACCGAGCTTCTCCGCGCGCACCGACGAGCGGAGTTCGTCGAGTTCGGCGGTGAGCGTGGCCCGGTCGGCACCGGACGCGGACGCCACCCGGGCCTCCAGGTCCCGTACCCGGGGGTCGGCCGCGGTTCGGGCGTCGACGTCGCGGGAGAACACCACGGCGGCGGCCGGAGCCCCACCGAGCACCGAGGCGTACGAGCCCTCCAGCGCCAGCACCGTCATGCGAGGGTTCAACGCCTTGGAGAAGACCACGAACGCCCCGCCGTGGTACCGCGAGATGACGCAGAACACGATCGGGCCGCGGAAGTTCACGATGGCCCGGCCGATCTCGGCGCCGTACTCCAGTTGCAGCTTGCGCATCGACTCCGGCGACCCGTCGAAGCCCGACAGGTTGGCCAGCACCACCAGCGGCCGGTTGCCGCTGGCCGCGTTGATCGCCCGCGCGGCCTTCTTGGAGGAGCGGGGGAACAGCGTGCCCGCCGTGTAGGTGTCCGGGCCGTCGGTGGGCGGGAAGCCCCGGCGCGGCACCGCACGCGACTCGATGCCGAGCAGGCAGACCGGTACGCCGCCGAGGTGGACGTCCTGCACTACCGCGGTCTCCGCGTCGGCCATGCCGGCCCAGCGCTCCAGCACCGGGTGGTCCTGGTCGGACAGCGCCCGCATCACCGTACGGATGTCGAAGGGCTTCTTGCGGTCCGGGTTCGCCACCGAGGAGAAGATCTCGCCGACGGTCGTGAAGTCGCTGCCGGCCACCACGTGCGGGAAGTCGGAGACGTCCCGGTCGACCGGGTCGGTGGTGGTGCCCGGTCGCGGCCCCTGCTCACCCGGCGCGACGTACGTGTGCTCGTAGTGCGACATCAGCACGTCCCGCGCGGCGGGCAGGTCCGGCGCCCAGTACTGCGCCTGCCCGTTCGGGCCCATCACCCGGTCGTAGCCGCCGATGCCGAAGTTGTCCTCGGCGGACACCCCGCCGGAGAAGTCCAGCGACTGCTTGCCGGTCAGCACCATCGCCGAGTCCGGCGTCATCACCAGCACACCCTTGGTGTGCATGAGCATCGTCGCCTCGGCGTTCCAGTACGGCTGCGCGCCCACGTTGATGCCCGCGACCACGATGTTGATCTCGCCGCCGTCCTGGGTGAACTCCACGATCCGCTTGAGCGCGGCGGCGACCCAGTCCATGTTCTCGGTGCCCGAGGTCATCGAGATCCGGGCACCGGCGGAGAGCGCGTACCACTCCAGCGGGACCTGCATCCGCTCGGCCAGGTCCAGGGCGGCGATCACCCGGCGGCACTCCGGCTCGGAGAGCGCACCAAGCGACTTGGTCGGGTCGCCGAGCAGCACCACCCGGGTCACGCCCTGCGGGTGCCGGGCGGTCGGGGTGGTCACCACACCGGCCACGATCGCCGCGCGGTTGCGGCCCTTCGGCCGGTCCACCGGCACCAGCACGTGCGCGTCGTCCAGGTCGTACTCGACGAAGTCACCGAGCAGGCGGGTCAGCTCGTACGGGTAGACCGTGTTGCGGCTGCTCGCGCCCAGCACCTTGAGCCGGTAGTCGTCGAGCGGCTCGACCGGCTCCACCGGCGGCTCGCCCACGGACAGCTCGGCACCGCCGGTGGCGTCGAAGGAGATCCGTACCGCGATCTTGGTCAGCTCGCCGGTGCGCCGGTTGCGCTGCCGGCCGATGAACAGGATCTCCTCCAGCCCGGCGCCGGCCGTGGTCGGGCGGATCCGGGCGGCGAGGTTCTCCATCTCCTCCAGCGTCAGGCTGCTCGGCGGCCAGACGTAGATGACGATCCGGTTGGTGTGGAAGCGCTTCTTCGACGACCGGCGGGACTGCGCCCGGCGGATCGAGTCGAGGCAGGCGGCCACGGTGTCCTCGGTGGTGGGCAGCGCGACCAGCCGACCGTCGTGCTCCCGCAGCTCGGTCAGGTCGCGGATCTGTGCGAACGCCACCAGCCGCTCGTCGGAGGGGTTCTCCCGGGCCACGCACTGGAAGAGGTAGACCTCCTCGTCCGCCGACGGCAGCCGGGTCAGGTCGAACTTGTGCAGCCGCTCCAACTGCATCCGCTGCGCGATGTGCGGGTGCAGGCCACGGATCAGCCGCTCCTCGGCCATCCCGGCGCTCGACGGGCGGAACGTGAAGTGGTGGTGCATCACCGCCCCACCGCTGCCGGCGACCGTGGCGGTCAGCCGGCGGACCTGCGGCGGCAGCGGATGCGCGGTGACGACCGCCAGCAGCGCCGCCGCCATCTCGTCGAAACTCTCCGGCTGGTTCTCCCAGGCGAGGTAGATGTCGGCGTCGACGGCGGAGCCGTCGGCGGCCAGCTCGGCGAGCCCACGGAGCGCGTCACCCAGCGCGTCGAAGCCGACGGCGGCCGAGACCAGCTCGGAGTCCGCGCGTCCGGCGACCACGAAGCGGCAGCCGGCCGCCTCGCGGCTGGTGACCCCGGTCAGCCCCTTGTTGCCGTAGTACCGCCGGGTCAGCACCTCCAGCATCACGGTGTTGTCCAGGTGGCCGCGCTGCAACCGCTGACCGAGCAGCCGGACCAGCGGCTCGGTGCTGCGGACCATGGCCGCGACGCGCTCGGCGCGGTCCGCCGCGTCCGGCACCGTGTCCAGGTGCCGCAGGTGGCGGCGGACCTCGGCGTAGACCCGGGCCCGGTTACGACGCAGCAGCGGCTGGGCGAACCAGGCGAAGGCCACCCCGCGCGCGAGGTCGGCGATCACCGGGTAGCGGACCTGCGTCGCGGCCAGCAGCCGCTCCAGCGCGAGGCCGGTCGGTTCGCGCAGCGCCTCGTCCGGCGGCGGCTCCCGCAGCCAGGTACGCAGCAGCGTCGCGATGACGGTGGCGTCGGCTGCCGCCCGCTGCTGGGCCAGGAAGATGCGGAAGACGGCGCCCTCCAACGCGGGGGCGCGGTCCAGCTCGGCGACACCGTAGTGCCCGAGCGCCCGGGCCAGCTTGGCCTGGAAGGCGTCCGGCACACCGGCCCGCTCGACGTCGAGGCTCTGCAGATAGGTGTGGAAGTACTCCCGGGCGCTGTGCACGTGGGCGGCCTCGCCGTCCTCGCCGGTGGGCCGGTTGCGGCTCAGCTCGGCCAGGTCGGCGAAGACGTCGACGAGGTCGAGTTCCTCGGCCAGCGGCCGGTACCCCTCCTCGACGGTGGTCTGCCGCGCGGCCAGGTACTCGTCGAGCACCCGCCCGCCGTCGTGTGGGTCGACGTCGAAGCCGAGCAGCAGGCCGCGCAGGTCCTCGTGACCGCGCCGGACGCGCTGACGGGCCGGGAGCTGGGCGGGCCGGGCGGGCAGGTCCAACTCGACGGCGGCCACCGGGGCCTGCGCCGTCTCGGCCTCCCCGTCGGTCAGTGGCTCCAGCCGCAGCAGGGCCGCACCGGCCTCCACCTGGCTGCCGACCGAGACGGCGCACTCCTTCAGCCGGGCCCGGAACGGCGCCCGCAGCACCGTCTCCATCTTCATCGCTTCCAGCACCAGCACCGGCGCGCCCGCCTCGACCTCGGCGCCGACCGTCAGCGGCGTGGCGACGACGAGCGCCGGCATCGGCGAGCGGAGCACGCCGCCCTCGTCCCGGCTGACCCGGTGCGCCACCCCGTCGACCTCGACCAGGTGCACCGGACCGTGGGTGCCGGTGAGCAGGCGGTGCCGGGCGCCGTTGACGACGATCTGCCCGGTGTGCCGGTCGAAGCGGTCCAGCTCGACGTCGGCGGTGTGCACCGTGTCGCCCGCCTCGATGCCGACCCGGAACCGGTGCGCGCCGGTGCGGGCCACCCGCATCCGGTATGCGACGCCCCGCAGCTTGAGGTCCAACGGCCGGCCACTGGCGTGCTGCACCTGGGGACGCCCGCCGGAGGCGGTGGCCAGCAGCCGCTGCTGCTCGACGCGCTCCTCCTCCTCGTACGCCTCGATGGCGGCGGCGGCCAGCGCGATGCCGGAGTGCCGGTGCGCCACCAGTCGGCCGGCGCCCCGGACCCGGTCGATCCAGCCGGTGTCCGCGCTGGCGTCGATCACCTCGGGCTGGTCGAGCAGGTCGAGCACGAAGCTCTTGTTCGTCGCGCCGCCCTCGATGATCACCGTGGTGTCCGCCATCGCGCGGCGCAGCCGGCCCAGGGCCTCGTCCCGGTCCCGGCCGTAAGCGATGATCTTCGCGATCATCGAGTCGAAGTCGGCGGGGATGGTGTCACCCTCGCTGACGCCGGTGTCCACCCGGATGCCCGGGCCGGCCGGCAGGTCCAGCCGCGCGATCCGGCCGGGGGAGGGCGCGAAGTCCCGGTCCGGGTCCTCGGCGTTGAGTCGGGCCTCGATCGCGTGCCCGCGCTCGACCGGCGGCCGGCCGGTGAGCCGCCCGCCCGAGGCCACCTGCAACTGGGCCTTGACCAGGTCGAACCCGGTGGTGGCCTCGGTGATCGGGTGCTCCACCTGGAGTCGGGTGTTGACCTCCAGGAAGGCGAACAGCCGGTCGCCGGGGTGATAGAGGAACTCGACGGTCGCCGCGCCCCGGTAGCCGACGGCCACGGCCAACCGCTCGGCCGATGTCTTCAACTCGGCCGTCTGCTCGGGGCCGAGCACCGGCGACGCCGACTCCTCGATCACCTTCTGGTTGCGGCGCTGCACCGAGCAGTCCCGGACGCCGAGTGCCCAGGCGGTGCCCTGACCGTCGGCGATCACCTGGACCTCGACGTGTCGGGCGCCGGTGACCAGGCGCTCCAGGAACACCACACCGCTACCGAAGGCCCGTGCGGCCTCCTGGCTGGTGCGCTCGTACGCGTCGGCCAGCTCGGCCTCGTCGCTGATCACCCGGATGCCGCGTCCGCCGCCGCCCGCGGTCGCCTTGAGCATCAGCGGGTAGCCGATCTCGGTGGCCGCCGCGCGGGCGGCGTCCAGCGTCTCGACCGCGCCCCGGCTCCACGGCGCGACCGGCACACCGACCTGCTCGGCGAGCAGCTTCGCGCCGATCTTGTCGCCGAGCTGGCGCATCGCGTCCGGGCTGGGCCCGACGAAGGTGACGCCGATCTTCTCGCACAGCTCCGCGAAGGCCGGGTCCTCGGCGACGAAGCCCCAGCCGACCCAGGCGGCGTCCGCGCCGGTCTCCACCAGCGCCCGCTCCAGCGTGGCCAGGTTCAGGTACGGCCGCGCGGCGGCGGGCCCGAGGTCGTAGGCGACGTCCGCCTCGCGGACGAACGTGGCGGTGCGGTCGACGTCGGTGAACAGGGCCACGGTCTCGATGCGGGCGCCGGTCTCCGCTGCCAGCTCCCGGACCGCGTGGATGAGCCGCATGGCGGCCTCACCACGGTTGACGATGGCGATACGGCTGAACACCCGACGGACCCCTCCGGTAGACCTACTGCGACACGCGTCAGGGCACGGTGGCCCCCGCACAGATCACTGTTCTGCCTACGGGCAACCAGCGCCATGTCGTAACCGCCGAACCCTGGCCAGCCCGAGTTGTGGGAACCCCACAAAACCTTTTGGCGGTCGCCTACGTGGGCAGCGGGTACGGCGCGACCACGGCCGATCGGGTGGTCATCCCGACGGTGGCCCTTTTCAGCATGCTCTCAGCGCGACCGACTACTCTCTGCTGCTCATGGATGATCTTCCGCATCATAGTCCGAGGCCCCTCGTCGTCCCGGTCGCCCGTACGGCCGTCGACCCGCGACAGGGGCTGACTCGTGTCTGAATGGATCCTGCTCGGAATAGGCCTGTTGCTCACCGTGGGCACCGGCATGTTCGTGGCGTCCGAATTCGCCCTGGTCAATCTGGACCGGGGGGAGCTCGAGGCGCGTCAGTCCCGGGGTGAGAAGCGGCTCGGTCCGACGATCGCCGCGCTCAAGATCACGTCGACGCACCTGTCCAGCGCACAGCTCGGCATCTCGTTGACCACCCTGCTCACCGGTTACACCTTCGAGCCCGCGGTCAGCTCGCTGTTGGCCGAACCGCTGGGTGCGATCGGCGTACCGGACGGGGCGGTGACCGCCGTCGGCGCGCTCGTCGGCATCCTGCTGGCGACGCTCTTCTCGATGGTGATCGGTGAGCTGGTGCCGAAGAACTTCGCGCTCGCCGTGCCGTTGCAGACGGCGAAGTTCGTGGTGCCGTTCCAGGCGCTGTTCACCACCGTGCTCAAGCCGGTGATCCTGTTCTTCAACAACACCGCCAACGCGGTGATCCGGGCCTTCGGCATCGAGCCGAAGGAGGAGCTGTCCGGAGCCCGCAGCGCCGAGGAGCTCAGCTCGCTGCTGCGCCACTCGGCCCGGGCCGGTGTGCTCGACCCGGACCACGCCACGCTGCTGGACCGGACGCTGCGCTTCTCCGCGCACGACGCGTCCGACGTGATGACGCCGCGGGTCCGGATGACGGCGGTCGACGCCGCCGCCACCGCCGACGAGATCATCGAGCGGGCCACCGCCACCGGCCTGTCCCGGTTCCCGGTGATCGGCCGGGACGTCGACGACATCGTCGGGGTGCTGCACGTCAAGCGCGCCTTCGCGATCCCGCCGGCCGAGCGCGCCGGGGTACGGGCGCAGGACCTTGTCGTCGAGCCGGCGCGGATTCCCGAGACCATGCACCTCGACGTGCTGCTGCCGACGCTGCGCGGCGGCGGCCTGCAGTTCGCGGTCGTCTACGACGAGCACGGCGGCACCGCCGGGATCGTCACCCTGGAGGACCTGGTCGAGGAGATCATCGGCGATCTGGAGGACGAGCACGACCGGGCCCGCACCGTCATGCGGCGCCGGGGCCGCGCGGTCTACTTCGACGCCTCGCTCCGGCCGGACGAGATCTTTGAACGGGCCCGCATCGTGGTCCCCGAGGACGAGGAGTACGACACCGTCGCCGGCTTCGTCACCGCCCACCTGGGCCGGTTCCCCACGGTCGGCGACGAGGTGGCCATCGAGGGCGGTGTGCTCCGGGTGGAACACCTCAACGGCGTGCAGGCCGACCGGCTGCGCTTCGTGCCCACCGAGACCACCGGCGGCTCCGGCGCGGACCGCCGGGTCGACGACCGCCAGGAAGGGGCGATCCGATGAGCGCCTATCTGCCCGGCATCATCTGGCTGTTCATCCTGCTGGTGGTCAACGCGTTCTTCGTCGGGGCCGAGTTCGCGGTGATCTCCGCCCGGCGGTCCCAGATCGAACCCAAGGCGCAGGCCGGCAGCCGCGCGGCGCAGACCACGCTCTGGGCCATGGAGCACGCCACCCTGATGCTGGCCACCAGCCAGCTCGGTATCACGGTGTGCTCGCTGCTCATCCTGAACGTCTCCGAGCCGGCGATCCACCACCTGCTGGAGATCCCGCTGGCGAACACCCCGCTGTCGCCGGGCATGGTCTCGGTGCTCGCGTTCGTCGTGGCGCTGGTGCTGGTCACCTTCCTGCACGTGGTGTTCGGTGAGATGGTGCCGAAGAACATCTCGTTCTCGGTGCCGACCCGGGCGGCGCTGATCCTCGCCCCGCCGCTGGTGCTGGTCGCCCGGATCTTCAACCCGATCATCTGGACCCTGAACGGGATCGCCAACGGTGTCCTGCGACTGTTCCGGGTGACCCCGAAGGACGAGGCCACCAGCACGTACACGCTCGACGAGGTGGCCACCATCGTGGCGCAGTCGACTCGCGAGGGAGTGCTCGTCGACGGCAACGGCGCCCTCACCGCGGCCGTCGAGTTCACCGGCAAGACCGTCGGTGACGTGGAGGTGCCGTTGGTGGACCTGGTGATGCTGCCGGCGACGGTGACGCCCGCCGAGATCCAGCAGGCGGTGGCCGCGCACGGCTACTCCCGCTACCTGCTCACCACCGACGCCGAGCCCAGCGGGTACCTGCACATCAAGGACGTCATGGACCTGACCGGCGACGCCTGGACCAGCCCGGTCCCGGCCAAGCGGGTCCGCCGGCTCGCGTCGGTGCGGCGCGACAGCGAGTTGGAGGACGCCCTGGCCGCGCTCCGCCGCAGCGGTGCCCACGTGGCCCGGGTCCTCGACTCCGACGGCGGCTCGACCGGTGTCATATTCCTGGAGGACATCGTCGAGGAGCTCATCGGCGAGGTCCAGGACGTGACCTCCCGCTGACCTGACCGGTCTCCCCGGCGCGGAGTGACCGACTCCGCGCCGGGGGAGGACCGGCCGTCACCGCGGTCTCACCACCGGCGACCCCGGGAAAACTCAGGGTCGCCGGTGGTCGCAGATGCGTGGTGGCTGCTCACGACCGCCGGGTAGCGTCATCGGGGTGCTCGCCACGAGCACGTCCACGCGCGTCATCCGGGGGGAGCAACCACGTGGAATCCGTCGGTGCCGCCGGTCGAGGGCAGGCCACGGACGAGATGGACCCGGTCGTCACGCAGGGTCCCGACCCGGTCACCGCAGAGCGGATCCGGGCCGGGCTGTCGGTCGCCGAGGTGGCCGAGCGGGTCGCCGCCGGAGAAGTCAACGACCTGCCGCCCAGCACCAGCCGCAGTCTCTGGCAGATCGTCCGGGCCAACCTGTTCACCAGGATCAACGCCATCATCGGCGTGCTGTTCGCCATCATCGTGGTGGTCGGCCCGCTCCAGGACGCCCTCTTCGGCGGTGTGATCATCGCGAACACCCTGATCGGCATCGTCCAGGAGCTCCGCGCCAAGCGCACGCTGGACCGGCTGGCGATCGTCGGCGAGGCCCGCCCCCGGGTCCGCCGTGGCGGCCGGACCGTCGACCTGACCTCGTCCGAACTTGTCCTCGACGACGTGATCGAGCTGGGCGCCGGCGACAAGATCGTGGTGGACGGGCGGCTGGCCGCCGTGGACGGCCTGGAGGTCGACGAGTCGCTGCTCACCGGCGAGGCGGACCCGGTGGTCAAGGCACCCGGCGACAACGTGCTCTCCGGCAGCTTCGTGGTGGCCGGCAGCGGCGTCTTCACCGCCACCCGGGTCGGCCGGGACGCGTACGCGGCGCAGATCGCCGAGGAGGCCAAGCGCTTCACGCTCGTCGACTCCGAGCTGCGCAGCGGCATCGACCGGATCCTGCGTTTCGTCACCTGGGCGATCGTCCCCGCCGGCATCGCGCTGATCATCAGCCAGTTGCTGGTCAACCGGGACGACCTGCCCGAGGCGGTCCGCCGGATGGTGGCCGGGCTGGTGCCGATGGTCCCCGAGGGCCTGGTGCTGCTCACCTCGGTCGCCTTCGCGGTCGGCGTGATCCGGCTCGGCAAACGGCAGTGCCTGGTGCAGGAGCTGCCGGCCATCGAGGGCCTGGCCCGGGTCGACGTGGTGTGCCTGGACAAGACCGGCACGCTCACCGAGGCGACGATGGACGTGGCGGAGATCCGGCCGCTGACGCCCGACGTACCGGTGGAGACGGTGCTCGGCGCGCTCGGCCTCGGCGACGAGCGGCCCAACGCCAGCATGCGGGCGATCGTCGAGCGGTGTCCCGCCCCGGCCGGCTGGAGCGTACGCGAGACGGCGCCGTTCTCCTCGGCGCGCAAGTGGAGCGGTGCGACGCTCGTCGAGCCGTCCGGCCGCACCGGCACCTGGCTGGTCGGCGCGCCGGAGATGCTGCTCACCGAGCACCCGGCGTTGACCGAGGCGGACACCTACGGCCGGCAGGGGCTGCGGGTGCTGCTGCTCGCCCGATACTCGCGCCCGCTCACCGAGGCGCTGGCGGACCCGACGGCGGTGCCGCAGGCCACCGTGCCGGTCGCGCTCGTCGTGCTCCGGCAGCGGGTCCGCCCGGAGGCGTCGGAGACCCTGCGTTTCTTCGCCGACCAGGGGGTCGCCGCGAAGGTCATCTCGGGGGACAACGCGGTCTCGGTCGGCGCGGTGGCCCGCAGCGTGGACGTGCCGGGCGCCGCCGAGCCGGTGGACGCGCGGACCCTCTCCACCGACCCGCAGGTGCTGGCCAGCACGGTGGAGACCCACTCCGTGTTCGGTCGGGTCGGCCCGCAGCAGAAGCGCGCCATGGTGGGCGCCCTCCAGTCCCGGGGGCACACCGTGGCGATGACCGGCGACGGCGTCAACGACGTGCTCGCGCTCAAGGACGCCGACATCGGCATCTCGATGGGCTCCGGCAGCGCGGCGGCCCGGGGCGTCTCCCAGATCGTGCTGCTCGACAACAACTTCTCCGCGCTGCCGTCGGTGGTGGCCGAGGGCCGCCGGGTGATCGGCAACATCGAGCGGGTCGCCAACCTCTTCCTGACCAAGACGGTCTACTCGGTGCTGCTCGCGATCATCGTGGTGCTCGCGTCCGTGCCGTACCCGTTCCTGCCCCGACACCTGACCCTGATCGGGTCGCTCACCATCGGCATCCCGGCGTTCGTGCTGGCGCTGGCGCCGAACGTGGAACGCGCCCGGCCCGACTTCGTCAGCCGGGTGCTGCGGTTCGCGGTCCCGGGCGGCGTCCTCGCCGCCGCCGCCACCATCGGCGCGTACGCGTACGCCCGCGCGCACTACGGCGGTGACCTCGCCGCGGAGACGTCGGTCGCCACGCTGACGCTGTTCGTCGTGGCGCTCTGGGCGTTGTCCATCATTGCCCGGCCGTACACCTGGTGGCGGATCCTGCTGGTGCTGTGCATGGGTCTGGCCTTCGCCACGGTGCTGGTGGTGCCCGCCCTCCAGGAGTTCTTCCAGCTCCGGCTGGTCGGCGTCCAGGCCCCGTTGACCGGGGCCGCCGTTGCCGTCGGCGCGGGCCTGCTGATGGAGGCGGTCTGGGCGGTCACCCGCCGCCGGGCGGCGACACGACCGCTCGCCCCGACCGACTGACCACCCGACCGGGCCGGTCGGAGAGTCCCGACGACGCGGAGCCCGGCACCCTCACGGGGTGCCGGGCTCCGGTGTGGGTGGGCGCTACTTGAGGGTGAAGGTCTGCTTCGGGTTGAACACGCAGATCCAGCTCATCATCGGGGCACCCGCCGAGTGGCCCTCGACGTCAAGGCAGCGGTCGGTGTCCCGGTTGAACAGGGAACGGCGGCCGTTGGACTCGATCCACTCCCACTTCTGCGCGGGGTTGCCGCTGCAGAGGGCGACCTGCACCGGGGTGCCGTCCTTCCGCTCACCCCAGGCGACGTCGAGGCAGAGGCCGTTGGCCCGGACGCTGCCGTCGGACCGGAAGGTCCACCACTGCGACTGCGTCTCCCGGCACCGTTCCAGCTTGGCGCGTACGCCGTCGCTGGTGCCGGCGGTGACGCAGAGCCCGGTCTCCATGCCGACGAGCTGTTTCGCCCCGGACGGGCGGGTCGGCGGCGTCGCCACCGGCGTCTCGTCCCGGGTCCGCGATGGCGAGGCGGAGGGGCGCGGCGACGGGCTGTCCGGGTCGGCGTCCGGCGACGACGGGTCGGAGGGCTCCGGGGACGGGCTGCCGCTCGCCGACGGGCTGCCGGTCGGGGAGGGGGAGAGCGACGGTGCCGGGCTCGTGGTGCGTACCTTCACCGCGAGCCGGCTGTCCAACTCGTAGTACTCGGTGTGCTCGCGGACCGTACGCAGGAACGCCTGGGTCGTGCGGTCCAGCTCGCCACCGGTCTGCCGCACCGACGCGGGCCCGCCGCGGTACGCGGCCAACGCCAGCAGGTACGGGTCGCCCTCGATGCCGGCGAGTTCGGTCCGCATCGCGCACATCGTGGCGCCCAGCGCCGGGATGGCCACCCTCGGTTCCCAGACCGAGGCGGCGGTCGGGCCGTACTCCTGCCACACCTCCGGCAGGAACTGGGCGATGCCGCGCCGGCCGTCCGCGCCGAGCAGGTTCGGGTCGAACCCGGACAGCGCCATCACCTGGGCGGCGACCGCCGCGGGCGGCACCTGCGGGCAGATCGTGCCGGCGCGGACGACGAGCCGGACGAGGTCGGCCGGGACCGCCTTCGGTGGCTGCCGGTCGGGGCTCGGCCCGGACTCGTCCGACCGGCCGAACGCGGGCAGCCTGTCGTAGTACGCCGAGTAGCCGCTGACCAGGTCGACGTACTCGACCGCCGACGGCGGGATGCCGCCGCTGTCCCGGACGTCGTCGAGCCCGGTGTGGTACGCGGCCAGCGACAGCCGCCACGCGTCCCCGTCGACCCGGGACACCCTGATGTGTCCACTCAGGTCGCACATGTGGTGGGCGAGTGCCATCACGTTCGCCGTGGTGTCCGATCGCCGCGCGTTCGGCCACGGCGCCCAGGACCGCCACGCCTCGGAGTCGAGCCCCGCGATGCCCTCGCCGCCGGAGGCGGTACCGGTGGCGGTAGAGCGCATCCCCGACTCGGCCATGAGCTGGCCGGCGATCCGGGACGGGGTCAGGACGGGACAGGACCGGGCGGCGGCCTGGATCGCGGTCAGGTGCTCGTCGGAGACGGGACGGCCGGTCGGTTCGTCCCTGTCCGACGCCACACCCCAACCGACGGCGGCGGCCACCGCGCACAACGCGGCCAGGCCGGCGATGCCACCGGCGACCGCGCGACGCGAGAACGTGCCCAGCCGGGGCCGGGCGGAGGGGCGTACGGGCTCCACGGGTCTTCCCTTCCGGTGCTGACGTCACCGCCCTCGACGCGTGCGCAGCGCGCTCCGTTCAGCGTGGGCGGCACGATCCCGGTCGGTTTCTCGCCACCCGTCGGGCCCGGTACGCCCACCGCCACAGCAGGGGCGGCGGGAACGTCCCCCGACGGGGACTCCGGGACGCCCCTGTCCGGAGGGCGGGCCGCGACCCGGCCGGGTCGGTGACCCCGAGGTGATCGGGGACTACCGATGTCCCGTACGGGCTGGCAGGCTCTGGGCACCGTGCGGCGGGGCGGGTCGGGGTCCCCGTCCCCGCGCCACGGCCGACCGGCAACCGCTGCCGGCCGGGACGGCTCGGCCGGAGGGGAACCAGGGGTGCGACGACTGCGGCGGGTCGCCGTCTCGGGTCTCGGCACGTTCGTGCTGACCGTGCTCCTGCCGGCCGGTCCGGCCCAGGCCGCCGCCCCGACGCCGTTCCAGCCGGGGGCGCCGCTGACGCAGGCCGCCGGTGTGTTCGGCGCGGTCATCCTGTTCGCCCTCGCGGTGGCGGTGCTGCGCGGTCGCTCCCGCCCGACCCCGACCCCGACCCCCGCACCCGGCCCTGACCCGGCACCCGACCCGTCGATGTCGGCCGAGTCGCCACCGACGATCACCCTGCTGACCCCGTCCGTGTCGGCTGCGGTGCCGACGCTCGCCGACCGCTTCTCGCCGCTGCGCACCGGGACGCTGCCGGCCCGCACCGCCGTCCTGTCCCGCCCGAGTGGATCCGCCGCCGCGCCGAGGCCGGGCGCACGTTCCGGGCGGCCGGTCGAGCGGACCGCGCCGGGTCGGTCGACCCTGGTCGACCCGTACGCGCTGACCGCCGAGGTCCGGCTCGACGGCCGGACGGTCACGGTGTCCCTCGACGGTGCCCGCACCGATCGACCCGGCCCGCCGCACACCTGGTACGCCGGGTCCGGGACGTTCTCCTCGGCGACCCTTCCGCTCCTGCTCGGCGAGGCGTCCGGTCGCTGGCTTGAGGTCGACCTGACCCGCTGTCCGGACGCGCTGGCCATCGGTGGTCCGCCGCCGCAGCAGCGGTGGTACGCGCTGCGTCTGGTCCGGCAGGTCATCGACGCCGGAGGCCAGGTCACCGTGGTGGGCGACCTGACCGACGACCGTCTGCCGGCCCAGTGCCACCGGGTCGCGGACGTCTTCGACCCACGGCTGCCGTACGCCTCCGGCATCGTGCTCGCCGCCGGGCTGGACCGACGTGCCGTCCAGGTGGCCCGGCAGGTGAGCGTTAGCGGCGGACCGGTGCCGGTCCTGCTCGGTGACGCCGTGTCGACGCGCTGGTCGATCCGGATCGGCCAGCCCGGATAGGAGCGACCGGCGACAGCGGGGGAGACCGGCGACAGCCTGGGGAGACCGGCCCGGGCAGGCGTGGAATGCCGGTCCGGGGCGGGTGCCGCGCTACGCCTGCGGTCGGGCGGACTCGCGCAGCGCCCAGGCGACCGCCGCCACCGCCACCGGTGACAGCCAGCCCAGCCCGGCGGCCACGGCCCGTACGGCACCGAGCAGGTCGGCCGGCTCGTGGTGCCCGTACACCAGGCAGCCCTTGAACGGCGCCCGGAGCATGGTGCTGATCGTGCGGTGCTCGGTGGCGGCGGTCAACGCGATCACCGGCGACCGCCGGGCCAACGCCCGCACCAGGTCGGTGCCCTCGGGGGCGGTTATCCGATCGTCGAGCAGCGTCACGGTGGGCCGCATCCGGTCGGCGAGTGCCACCGCCTCACCGGCGTCGCCGGTGAGGGCGACCACCCGGATCCGTTCCCCGGTGTCGAGCACGGTCCGGATCACCGACCGCTCGCCCGGGTGCGGATGCGCGACCAACACCCTGATCGTCGGCGCGGTCCGACCGACCGCGCTTACCTGCGGACTAGCCATCACGCCGAAGCCGCGCCTGGGCTGATACGGCTGCCATCCGGTCCCCGCTCCCGTCGGTGTCGGGCGGTGCGACGTCACCACCGCCCACACAACGGAGCCGGAGCGCGCCGCGTTCAGCCCGTCACCGATTCGGCGTACCGTCCGGGCCCGACCAGCGCACCACCGCCTCGGTCCGGTTGGTCACGCGCAGCTTGGCGAAGATGTGGTTGAGGTGGTTCTTCACGGTCTTCTCGGTGAGCAGCAGGCGTCGGGCGATCGCCGCGTTCGAGTGTCCGGCGCAGAGCAGTTCGACCACCTCCTGTTCCCGACGGGTGAGGCCGAACTCCTGCCGCATCCGGCGGATCTGCTCGACCCGGCCCACCGTGTCGCGCTCCCGGTTGGCCTGTTCGCGCAGCACCGCGATGGTCACCGAGGCTCCCCGGGGAGAGAGCCAGCCCTGGCCGGCGGCCACCGCGTGGACGGCGCGCAGCAGCTCCGCCGGGTCGAACTCGCCGTGCACGAGGTAACCGCTGGCGCCACCGCGCAGCATGCCGGCGATCAGCTCGTCGTCGGAGTCGCTCGTCAACACCAGCACCGACGTCTGCTGGGAGAGCTGGTGCACGACGCTGAGCCCGTCGGCGATCGGCATGCGGTGGTCGAGCAGGGTCACGGTCGGCCGTAGCCGGGTCGCCACGGTCACCGCGGTACGCCCGTCCGGGGCCTCACCGACCACTCGGACGTCCTCCGAGCTGGAGAGGTAGCCACGGATGGCGGTCCGGACGATCGGGTTGTCGTCGACGATCAGCACGTCGATCATCGGGAGGCCACCTGACGGGCGCGGCCGGACTCCGGCACCGGGCCGGACAGTGGCACCCGTGCGACCACCCGGGTGCCCAGCCCGACGCGGGACTCGACGCGCAGGGTGCCACCGACGGCGTGGGCCCGCTCCGCCATGCCGACGATGCCGAAGCTGCCCGCGCCGGAGAGGTCGGTCAGATCCCCGGGCATCGGGAAACCCCTGCCGTCGTCGGTGATGGTGAGTTCCACATGTGCCTCCGAGCGGTGGAGTACTACCTGGACCAGCGTCGCCTCTGCGTGCCGGGTCACGTTCTGCAACGCCTCGCTGAGGATCTGGGCGAGTTCGTAGCGGGCTGCCACGGGAGGCTCGACCGCGTGCGCGATCACCTGGACCGGGACGTCACTGCGCGTCGACCAATCCGCGCAGATGCTCCTCACGTTATCCGGGAAAGGCCGGTCCGGCAGGTCGCGGCGCAGGCCGGCGAGCAGGTCACGGGCCTCTCGCACGGCTGCGTCGGCACCCTCGGAGACGGTGCCGGCGAGTTGCTCGGCCAGGTCCGGTTGCCGACGGAGCAGACCGGGCAGCGCCACCGCGGCGAAGGAGACACCGCGCAGCGTCTTGGCCACCGAGTCGTGCAGTTCCCGGGCGAGCCGGGCCCGTTCCGAGGCGGCGGCGGACCGCTGGGCGGCGGTCACCGTCGTCACCGTCGCCTCGATGTAGCGGGCGAGCGCGGCGGTGGCCACCGCCGCCCCGAAGCCGCAGACGATGTTGATCATCGGGAAGGCGAGCATGAACGGCGCGGCGACCGAGGTGCCGGCCACGCCGCCGTCGGCTCGGAGCAGTTGTGTCGCGACGGCGAAGCCGAGGACCGCGTTGACGGTCCAGAGCGGCAGTCCGTGCGCACCCAGCAGCGCGCCGGTGAGGGCGGCGTGGCCGGCCGCGTAGCAGAAGAAGCCGATCCCACCACCGCTGACCACCAGCACGCTGATCATCAGGGCGGCGTCCAGCGCGAGGAAGCTCATCCGCCACCGGATCGCGGTCGGCCACTTGCTCAGCACGGTGACCTGCACCGCGGTGGTGGCGGCGATCAATCCGAGTGTGTGCACCGCCGCCCAGGCGTCGTCCACCAACCGCAGTCCCACTCCGACGGCGGCGATGGTCACGACGAGCCGGCCGAGCAGGACTGCCCGACAGAGAGCGGCGTATGCGACGAACCGGCTCATCCGTTGCCGTCAGCTGATGGTGACTTTGTCGATGTCGGGCGCCGACTTGTCACTCCAGAGGCGCACCGCGACCCGTCCGGCGGGGACCGAGGCGTCGAACTCGACGCTGCGCGGCGAGTCCCAGGCCGTGCCGGTGACGGCGAAGGTGTGCTGGCTGGCGTCGTTGATGGAGACTCGCAGTTCCCGTGGCCCATCCACTGTGTAGTGCACGGTGACGGTCCGGCGTCCGGCCGCCGGGACGTCGAAGTAGACGGTGAGGTTGCCCAGGTAACGCACCCGGGCGCCGCCGTCGCAGGACGAACAGGTGGCGACCTGGGCGCCACCGCCGAGCGTGTTGCCCGGGGCCTCGGCCTGCACGGTGAGCGGCCGGAACCGCTCGGTCTCGATGGTCGTGCTGGGGCTCGCGGTCGGGCCGGGGTCCCGGCTCGTCGCGCCGGTCGCGGGTGTTCGCAACGGTTCGGCCTCCGGTGGCGGTGCGGCCGTGCCGCCACCGCCCGGGCGCGGTGTCCCGCTCGGGCCCGGGTCCGGCGTCCGCTCCGACTCGGACGGGACGGCGGGTCCTTCGGGCTGCTGACCGACCACGCTGGGCGGGGCGCTCGGCGGAGCGGTCTGGCTCTGTGTCGAATCCGACCGGCTGTCGTCGTTGGCGAGGATCAGCGGCGGGATCAGCACCGCGGCCAGCACCATGGCGCCGGCGAGGCTGCCGATCCCCGCCCAGAGGGGTACCCGCAGTGATGTCGAGTCTGTCGAGGTGCCGAGGAACCGCTGGTCAGGACCGCTACTGTCCGGGGGCGGGTCAGACGGCACCGTGGAACCCCCTGAGTCGGGAGTCAGAAATCGGACGAGGGGCCCGCTTCTCCGTACACACGGCAGCGAATGTACACAACACCTATGTGTACTTGCCTCGGCAAGGGTCGCTGTTAGCTGACCGTGACTTTGTCAATATCGGGGGGTGGCGCGCTGTCGTGGTAGAAAGTTACGGCGGTGCGTCCGGCAGGTATCGACGCGGTGAACCGGAGGCTGCGCGGTGTCACCCAGCTACTGCCGGTGACGGTGAAGGTCTGTGGTGCACCGCCGTTGACGACCACCTTCAGGTCACGAGTGCCGTCGGCCGTGTAACCCACCGTCACGGTGCGCGACCCGGCGGCCGCCACGTCCAGATAGACGGTGAGCTGACCGAGGTAGCGGACCCGGGCACCACCGTCGCAGGAGTCGCAGTAGGCGACCTCCGCGCCGCCGCTGCGGAGGTTGCCGGGCGCCTCGGCCTGGACGGTGACCGGTCGGAACTGCGCGGCCGGGCTCCGGCTCGGCGTGCTGCTCGGCGGGGCCACGGCGGACGTCGGCAGGATCGACGTCCCCGGCGTCGTGGTCGACGGGACGGGCCCGGCGCTGGTGCGGCTGGGCGACGGCGCGGCCGGGCCGCTGACGGCGACCGACGGGGTGCTCTCCGGGGAGGGGCTCGGGGTCGGTTCGTCCTCCGTGCCCAGGGGGAACAGGGTCGGCGGGTCGGACGGCGGGTCCGCCGGTGCCAGCGACGGCGTCTGGTCCAGCGCGCGGGTGCTCCCCTCCGGCGGCTCCGGCTGCCGGAAGGTGGACCACAGCACGATCACACCGAGACAGGCCAGGGCGGCAGCGCCGATCAACCGCCAGAGTCCGGGACCGGTCGGACCGGGTTGATCATCGCTTGCCGCAGACATGGCCACGACGGTAGACGCCGGGGCGGTGCCCGTTCCTGAGCCGAAAGACCCAGTCGGGCCCAGAGAAGGACGGGGCCGGGTGCCGGCGTCGGTCTGCTGGGCCCTGGACGGCCCTCGACTGGGTCCTAAGCCTCATCTTCCGGGACGCCGGGCGTGGTTAGCGTACCGCGACATTCGTCGCCGACGAACGGATCGAGACCTCGGAGGTTCCATGCCAACCCGCGACCTGCCCGCGTCCGGGCCGCGCCGCCGGCCGCGCTGGCGGTACTGGATGGTGGCGGTGACCCTCGCCGTCACCGCCGCGCTCACCTCCTGGACCGCGATGGGGCCGCTGCGGCTGACCGCCGGTGAGGAGACCCCGCTGTCCCAGGGCAAGCCCGCCACTGCCTCGTCCAGTGAGGGCGACCGCTGGTCCGCCGAGCGCGCGGTCGACGGCGACACCAAGTCCCGCTGGTCCAGCACGTTCACCGACCCGCAGTGGCTGGGGGTGAACCTGGGGGCGCCGGCCCGGATCGACACCGTGGTCCTGAACTGGGAGTCCGCGTACGCCACCGAGTTCGAGATCCAGGTGTCGCCGGACGGGCTGGCCTGGACCTCGATCTACCGCACCAGCAGCGGCACCGGCGGCACCCAGCGCCTCGACGTGTCCGGCGAGGGCCAGTACGTGCGGATGTACGGCACGAAGCGGGCCACCGGGTACGGCTACTCGCTGTGGGAGTTCCAGGTGTTCGGGGCGTTGACCGGCGCGGGCGCGACCCCCGCCGCTCCGCAGACGTCGGGCGCCGCCTCCGGCACGCCCAGCGCGTCGGGCACCCCGGGATCGAGCAGCCCGAGCCAGTCCCACCCGGCCGGCCACGGCAACGGGGCGACCGGCGCGCCGACCCCCGGCGACTACGTGCTCGCCGAGCGGCCGGTCACCGGTGTGACGCCGTCGACGGCGAACCCGCCCCGCCGCGACCACCGCGAGTTCCAGGCCAACTGCGCGGTCAGCCACCGGCTGGAGGACGACCCGATCGTCTTCTTCAACCGGCCCGGGGCGTCGCACGACCACACCTTCATGGGCAACACCACGACCAACGCGGCGAGCACCATGCAGTCGCTGCCGAGGGGCGCGACCACCTGCCGGGTGCCGGGCGACAAGTCGGGCTACTGGATGCCGACGCTGCTCAACGGCAACACGCCGATCGTGCCGCAGGGCCCGCAGGTCATCTACTACAAGAGCGGTGTACGCGACTACACCAGCGTCCGTCCGTTCCCGCCCGGCCTGCGGTTCCTCGTCGGTAGCCCGATGACCACCGCCGCGCAGTTCGAGTCCTCGCCGGCCTATCAGAAGGGCTGGGAGTGCGGGAACAGCTACGACAACGTGGACTTCCCGGCGAACTGCCCCGCAGGAACCCAGCTCAACGTCCGGATGCAGGCGCCGAGCTGCTGGGACGGGCGGCACCTGGACACCCCCGACCACGTCAGCCACATCGTGTACCCGGTCAACGGTGTCTGCCCGACCAGCCACCCGGTCGCGGTGCCGATGATCGAGTTCAAGATGGCCTGGCCGGTCAGCGGTGACATGTCGCAGGTGCGACTCTCCAGCGGGCGGGGCTACTCGTTCCACTACGACTTCTACAACGTGTGGGACACGCCCACCCTGGCCGCGCTGGTGAAGCACTGCATCAACGCCGGTCGCCAGTGCGACAGCCGGGGCTTCGACCAGTTCGAGCCCGGTGCCGGCGCGGCTCTCGACGAGCAGTACCAGGTGCCCGGCAGCCGCACGGTCCTGAGCCGGTCCGGCTGGACCGCCACCGCCTCGGGCGGCGGCGCGGACACCCCGGGGCGGATGCTCGACGGTGACACCAACACCCGGTGGACCTCCGGTGCGCCGATGACCAACGGACAGTCGTTCACCGTCGACATGCGGTCGGTCCGTACGATCAGTGGGATCTCACTGCTCTCCACCGGTGCCGACCACGCGCGGGGCTACCGGGTGTTCCTCTCCACCGACGGGAGGAACTGGACGGGTCCGGTCGCCAGCGGCAAGGGCTTCACGAACCAGACCCTGGTCGACTTCGAGGCCCGGGACGCCCGCCATGTGCGGGTGGTGCAGACCGGTTCGGCCAGCAACTGGTGGTCGGTGGCGGAGTTCACCGTCTTCTCCGGCTGACCTCTCACCCCGCACGACGAGGCGGGGGGGGGGCGGCCCCGGCCCCCCCCCCCCCCGGGGGGGGCGCGCCCCCCCCCGGGGGGGGGGGGGGGGGGTTGGGGTCCAATTTTTAAAAACGCGGGGAATAGGGTGGGGGGGGTCC
>NZ_JBITKL010000027.1:0-71562 GCF_044460945.1 Micromonospora sp. NPDC049903 | reverse complement strand
GGCGCCCGCGCGCGCGGGGCGGGCCGCCGCGCCCCCGGCCGGGGGGGGGGGGGGGGCCCCCCCGCCCCCCGCGGGGCGGGCGCCCCCCCCCCCCCCCCCCCCCCCCCCCCCCCGGAGGGTGTGTCGCGACCTCAGCGCACCGTCAGCGCGCCGATTCCCGGCATCGGCACGACCACCGGCGGGAGCTGCTTGGGCGCACCACGGCGCGGCGCACCCTTGGCCGCCAGGTCCTCCTTGGAGGTGTCGACCCGGACGGCTGCCGCCGACTCCGGCAGCTCCTCGAACGGCTGGATGTCGCCGTGGCAGACGGTGCCCTTCTTCGGCAGCGTCAACCGCAGCAGGTACGCGTCGATGGCACCGGTCGCACAGGCCGACGTGCCGTACGCGGTGTGGCCCCAGTTGTCGCTGGACAGCAGTCGGCTGTTCGGCAGCAGCTTGGCGGAGGCGACGGCACTGTGGTAGTTGGTCGCCGGGTCCCAGTAGTTGCCGACGACCAGGACCGGGTTGACGGTCCGCCGGTCGAACGGGCCGGTGAAGCGGTCCTCGTCCCGCACCGTCCAGGTGTTTCGGGCACAGGGCGCGGTGATCCAGGTCCAGTACCGGCCGAAGTACGGATCGCGCTTGTCGGCCTTCGCGGCCCGGGCCGCCCAGGAGGCGGCGTCCTTCGGGTGGTTCGCGTCGGTGCAGTCCACCCCGAGGAAGGTCTCCAGCCCGTTCTCGTACGGGAAGTCGTAGGCGCGGACTTCCTCCCGCGCCCTCTCGGCCCGCTGGAGCAGCGAGGTGCGTGCCTGCGTACGGGCCGCGCCGGCCGCCGACGGGTCGGTCAGGACCAGCAGCTCCTCGGTGAGGTAGGCGACGTCCATGTAGCCGTACGGGCCGTACAGGGAGCCCGCGATGATGGCGACGAAGTCGGCGTAGGTGAAGGTGTACTCGCCCAGGTCCGGGTCCTCCAGCACCAGTGGCTTGGCCTTGAGTCGCTTCGCCACCAGCTCGAACAGGGCGGCCGGGTCACCGGAGGCCAACGGGCACGCGTCCACACCGGCGGTCTTGCAACGCTTGAGGATCTCGCGGAGCGCCAGGTACGCGCCCTGCGCACTGCGCATCCGGTCCTCCTGGCCCAGGTTGCCGGCGACGCCGGCACCCAACCACGCGGTCGGGTCCAGCACACCGTCGATCGCCACGGCGCGCACCCGGTCGGGGAACATGTTCGCGTAGTACTGCCCGAGCACGCTGCCGTAGCTGAAGCCCACGTAGGACAGCAACTTGTCGCCGACCGCCCGTCGCAGCACGTCCATGTCGCGGGCGACCTCGGCGGTCGACATCGCGCCGCTGAGCGGCTTGCCGGTGGTCGAACAGCCCTTGCCGATCCTGATCGCGGCGGCGACGTACGCCTTCTCCTCGGCCTTGGTGTACGGGAAGGCGACGTTCGCCCCCTCGTACGCCCGGGTCTGGTCCTTGACCGACCGGAAGCACCGGAGCTGCTCGCCGGCGCCCACCCCACGCGGGTCGACGCCGACGATGTCGAACCGGTCGAGCACGTCGTCACCGAAGACGTACGGCGCGGCGAGGGCGAAGCTGGTGCTCGAACCGCCCGGGCCGCCCGGGTTCACGAAGAGGCTGCCGATCTTGCGCTTCTGGTCCCGTGCCTTGACCCGCAGCACCGCGATCTCGGTCGTCTCGCCCTTCGGCTGGTCGTAGTCCAGCGGCAGGTCGACGGTGGCGCACTCGGCGTAGTCGTAGCACTTGTACCAGTCCAGCTTGGGCGTGGGCACGCGGTCGACCCGCAGCCGCTCCAGCGGACTGGTGCGGTGGGAGACCGTGGCGATGCCCCCGCCGATCGTGGTGGGTGCGGCGCTGGCGGGTACGACCGCCGCTCCGGAGAGGAGCGCGCCGACGAGCCCTGCGGCGGCGAGGTTCCGGATTGGTCGTGGCATGTGGACGCCTTCCGGTGGGATACGGGACACGTCGAGTCGGACTCGACCCCCGCCACTCTAGAGACGTCGGGCGATGAATGCGGTCCGGTGAACAGCAACATGTCCGACAATGCAGGCGTCAACGTCATGATTCCCGCATCCCGTAAGCTGGAGTTATCAGGTGTTACGCAGGTGCTCGACCGGCTGCTGTTGACAGATCGGCAATCTCCGACATTCTGGACGCGTGAGACGCCTCCCCGGACCTGACGCGCGCACCGTGGCAGTGGTCGCTGCACTCGGATCACTGTGGCTGCTGGTGGCA
Source organism: Micromonospora sp. NPDC049903 (assembly GCF_044460945.1). Taxonomy (NCBI): domain Bacteria; kingdom Bacillati; phylum Actinomycetota; class Actinomycetes; order Micromonosporales; family Micromonosporaceae; genus Micromonospora; species Micromonospora sp. NPDC049903. Next base: position 69,327 of record NZ_JBITKL010000027.1, on the reverse strand, counting down.
CTGGCCGTCGAGCCCCGGCAGGATCTGCTGGGGGTCGCGATGGCCCTGGGCTGCGTCCTGCTCGCCATCGTCACCGGGGTGGCGGTCACCGCCGCCCGGCAGGCCCGTCCGGCCGACCCGCCGCCGCCGACCCCACCGGTCCATCCGATGGTCCAGGCACCCGGCATCGACGCGGACACCCTGGAGACGTTGGGCGACCGGGAAGCCGTCCGGGCGATGCGCGACCGCTACCGCCGCGACGCGAGCCACTGACCTCGCTCAGCCGCCGCCGGTGAGGGTGGGGGACGCCAGCCCGTCCAGACCTCGCCCGGCCAGGCAGCGGTAGGTGGTGTCGGTCTGCGCGTCGGCCGGCGGCAGCACCTCCAGATTCCACCCGGTGGGCTTGTCGATGCCGCTGACCAGGCGGAACGTCTCCGTGTTGCAGATCTTGCGAACGGCCGGATCCGACACGATCTCGTCGTGGTCGGCGTCGAGCAGCGTACGGGGCAACTCCCCCTCGGCGTAGCTCTCCCAGGTGTGCCGGGTGTCGCAGGGCACCTGGCTGGCCTCGGCCCGCTGGGCGCGTACCTGCACCGGGCCGAAACACTCCAGCTCCTCCGCGCACCGGGCGCCCTCCGGCAACGCCTCGGGCAGGGTGGCGCAGCCCGGACGGTGCACACCGGTGGTGATCGGCCGGGTCGGACCGGTGGGCTGACCTGACGAGAGTCCTCCGGCGGCCCAGGCGCCCACACCCGCGGAGGCGGCCAGCGCGACCACGCCGGTGGCGCCCAGGAACCAGCGCCGTCCCCGGCTGCGCTCGGTGGAGGTGCCGGTGGCCCCGGCGTCGGGTGGCGTACCCGGGCCCCGGAAGCCGCCGTGGTGTCCGCCGCCGAGCAGGCCGATCGGCGGGCTCGGCGGGCCGGCACCCTCCAGTTGCAGGCCGACCAGCATGTCGTGCAACTGCACGACGGAGGGGCGGTCCGCCGGATCGTTGGCCATCCCGGCGCGGAGCACGTCGACCAGCTCCTCCGGGATGCCGGGGATGCCGGGGATCGGCTGGTGGAACATCTCCAGCACGGTGACCAGGCTCGGGTTGCGTTCGGTCTGCCAGCGTGGCGGCCGGCCGTGCATCACCGCGTAGAGCGTGGCGCAGAGCGCGTAGACGTCCACCGCCGGTGAGGGCGGGCTGTGGCTGAACATCTCCGGCGGGGCGTACGCCGGGGTGAGCACCTCCAGGGCGACCGTGGCGTCGCGCATCTCGGCGACCACGGCCAACCCGAAGTCGGCCAGCACCGCGGTGTTGAAGTGCGAATAGAGGATGTTGGCCGGCTTGACGTCGCGGTGCAGCACCCCGGCCGCGTGCGAGTGGGCGAGCGCGTCAGCGATCTTGATGCCGAGGTCCCGCGCCTCCGCGGCGCCCAACGGCGAGGTACGCATCCGTTCGGCGTACGACCCGTCGCAGAGCTCCATGATCAGGTAGGGGTGCTGGTCGATGGTGACCCCCACGTCGAACAGGTCGACCACGTGCGGGTGCGACGACATCCGACCGGCCGCCCGCGCCTCGCGCAGGAAGCGGGCCTGGTCCCGGTCGCTGGCGAGCGTGCGGTTCTCGACCTTGACCGCGACCTCGCGGTCCACCGAGATCTGGGTGGCCCGGTAGACGGTCGCGTAGCCTCCCCGGGCAAAGACCTGCAAATCAGTCAGACCAGGCACGATGGGCGTCGGCAGGGCGCCGGGCGGGGTGTCGGTCACGGTTCCGAAAATACCCAACTGGACCGGCGACTCAGTGAACCGCATCGGCGGGCGACCGCTCCGGCGAGGTTTCCGCACTGCGCCGGGAGTCCCACCAGAGGCCGGCGGCGGTGGCCAGAGCGCCCACGCCCTCCCACGCCGCCACGCCGAAGAACCGGCCGGGCGCCACGTCGGCCAGCACCGCGAGGGTGAACACGGTGAACGTGACCAACCGGAACACCACGGTGAAGCGGTAGAACGCCCGCCACTCGGTGGCGGTGGCGAGCAGGTAGTAGACCCCCATGTTGAACGAGGCCATCGACGAGGCGGTCACGAACACGCCCGTGTAGTCGCCGGGCGCCCGGGTGGCCGGGATCTCGAAGCCGAGCATCCCGAGCATCGCCTCCGGCCAGAGCAGCCCGACCGCGCCCATCACCAGCGCCAACACGCCGAACACCGCGATCGTCCAGCCAGCGACCGAGCGCGGCAGCCTCATCTGAGCCCTCCCCCTTGACGGCACGACCGCCCATGTTGACCGCCGCGTGCACCGTGCACGGTAGCGGTCGACCCAGACAGACGACATCACCGGAACCGACAGAACCGGCCGGACCGCACCATGTCGACAGGCCGGCGGCGCGGCTCAGCGCGCGTCGCGCAGCCGGGTGTACAGCGCCTCGGCGTCGGCGCGCTCGCTGCGCTGCTCGGTGGCGTACGACAGCCGGACCGCCTCCTCGGCGCTGGTCAACGCCTCCGCCGGACGGCCGCAGGCGGCCAACGCCTCGGCGCGTACCCGGGCGGCGACCACCTGGCTGCGGACGTCCTCGGCCGGTGTGGCCGCCGCCCGGCGGGCCCAGTCCAACGCCTGCTCACACTGCCCGTGTGCGAGCAGCGCCGAGGCGTAACGCGCCATCGACTGCCGACGGGAGAACAACAGCGACGGCGAGGTGGCGGCGGCGGTGGCCACCGGGGCGAGCAGTCCGACCGCGGTGCCGGAGTCGCCGGCCGCCAGCCGGGCCGTCGCCAGCAGCACCCGGGGCCCCACCTGTGCGGGTGCCTGCGGGTTGTGCGGCTCCACACTGGTCAGCACCGTCCGCGCGTACCGCTCGGCGCCGTCCACGTCGCCCATGTCCAGCGCCACGAAGCCGCGCAGCGTGCCGGCCATGCCGGTGAGCAGCGGATGAGCCGTCCGGCCGGCGTACTCCAGCGCGTCGGTGAGCAGGTCGGCGGCGTGTTCCGGCTCGCCCAGGCCACGCGCCACCACACCCCGGACGACGAGCGCGAAACCCTGCCCCCACTCGTCGGAGGCGGCGGCGAACTCGCGGTACGCCCGCCGGGCCTCCCGGTCCGCGTCCAGCAGCTCGCCCAGCTCCGCGTTGGCGTACGCGTCGACCGCCCGCAGCGTGCCCACCGCCCACGCCTCGCCGACCCGCTCCCCGAAGGGCAGGAAGATCCGGGCCAGCCGACGCGCCTCGCTCAGCCGACCCGCCAGCAGCCGGGCGAAGGCGGTGGTGCCCCGCAGCCACGCCCGCCCGTACGGGTCCTTGAGCTCGGCGAAGAGTCGGGCGGCCCGGCCGAGCACCGCGTCCGTACCCGCGAAGTCGCCCCGGGTGGTGGTCACCCAGGCCAGGTTCTGCAACGACCACGCCTGACCTCGACGGTCCTGCACCGCCAGGCTGACCTGGTAGGCGGCGGCCAACCGGCTGCTCGCCTCGCCGAGTCGGCCGGCCAGGAAGTCGGCCATGCCCAGCCGACGCATCGCCGACGCCCGCAGGCTCGGCAGGTCCGCGTCGGAGGCCACCTGCAACGCCTCCCGCCAGCAGGTCTCGGCCCGCCGCAGGTCACCCATCGCCTGCTGGGCCTGCCCGGCGAGCAGCAGCGCGCTGACCCGGGTGGTCGCCTGGTCCCCGGCGTTGGCGGCGATCTTCTCGGCCGACGCCAGCGCGTCGACCACCCGGCCGACCTGGAGCAGCGCCCGCGCGTGCACCACCCGGTCGGAAGCCGGTACGCCGTCGACGCGGGCCAGTTCGGCGGCGCGTTCGGCGTACTCGACGGCGAGGGCCGGCTCGCCCTCGTGCAGGGCGCGTCGGGTGGCCCGGCCGAGCGCGGCGACGCCCAGCGGGGCGACCGCCCGGGCCGGCGCGTCCGGACGCAACGTGACCGCGTCGGCCAACGCGGTGGCCCGCTCGACGTGCTGCGCCACGAAGTCGTCCCGGACCGCCTCGGTGAAGCCGCTCGGACCGGCCGTGGTGCCGGTCGCGGCCAGGTCGGGGCCGCCTAGGCCGCTGCTGACGCTGGCCGCCGGGCTCGCCCACCGGGCCAGCGCGGCGTGCCGCTCGGCCAGCTCCGCCTTGCTGATCCCGGCGTACGCGGCCTCCCGCATCAGCGGGGTGGCGAAGGCGTACCCGGTGCGGGTGCGGTGCAGCATGCGGCGTTGCAGCAGCTCCTCCACAGCCCGGTCCAGTTCCAGCGCGGCCACTGCGGCCGGTCGGCCGTCGCGTCCGGCCCGCTGCTCGCGCAGCGCCTGCAACGCACCGTCGGGCACCGTGTCCCCGACCACCGCGGCGTCCCGCAGCACGGAACGGGCCTCAGCGGGCAGCGCGTCGATCCGGGCCGCGAGCACGGCCGCGAGGTCGCGGGAGAGCAGCCGACTGCCGAGCGAGCCGGGTGCCAGCCGCCAGTCGTTGCGCGCCCCGGCGGTCAGCGCGCCGCGCTCCATCAGCAGGGTGACCAACTCGGCCAGATAGAACGGGTTGCCCTGGGCGGTGGCGAGCAGCCGGTCGGCGTCGGCCTGCGTCAGTCGCCCGCCACCGAGGTAGCTGGTGAGCAGGCGAGACGCGTCGGCGCCGCGCAGCGGCGGCAACGGCTGCACCTCGGCGTCCGCGACCCGGGCCAGGGTGCCTGCGGTACGCACCAGCTCAGGCCGCCCGAGCAGCAGCACCAGCACCGGCCCGTCGAGCCGGGACAGGGTGACCTCGAGCGCGCCGATGGTCTCCGCGGTGGCGTCGTGCAGGTCGTCCACCACCACCATCAGCGGCGCCTCCTCGGCGAGCGCGCTGAGCAGGTCGGCCACCGCGTTGGGCACCGCCTCGGCGTCGGGTGGCGGTTGGGTGCCGGTCCACTCGCTCTGGTCGGTGTGGGCGGCGGCGGGCAGTTCGGCGTACCCGAGCAGGGCCAGCAACTGGTCGACGGCGACCGGGGCGGGCGCGGTGCGGGAGCGGCTGAGGCGCTGCCCGAGTCGGCGCAGCCGCTCCTCGACGGCCGCCCGGGTGACTGCGGTGGCCGTGTCGTTGGGCAGGCCGGCGGCGGCGCGTACCAGGTCGGCCAGGGGTGCCAGCCGACGGCGCTCACCGAACGCGGCGCAGCGTACCGAGAGGACCCGGGCGCCGGTGTGCGCCGCGTACCGTCCGGCGCCCACGTCGTAGCCGGCGGCCAGGCGCTCCACCTCGGCGGCGAACCGGGACTTGCCGATGCCCGCCTCGGCGGTCATCAGCAGCACCCGGGTCTCGCCCCGGTCGATCACCTCGGCCAGCCGACCGGCGACCCGGCCGATCTCGGTCTCCCGGCCCACGAAGGGCGCCTCGTCGCCGAGGCCGGAGCGGGTGCCCGGCGCGTCCAGCAGACCGAGCAGCTCGTACGCCTCGACCGGCTCGCGCTTGCCCTTGAGCCGCAACGGTCGCAGCGCACGCCAACTGGCGACGTGCCGGGTGGCCGCCGCGGTCCGCGCCCCGGCGTAGACCGCGCCGACGGCGGCGGCGTCGGCCAACCGCGCGGCGGTGTTCACGGTGTCGCCGATGACGGTGTACTCGATGGCGGCCTGGATGCCGGCGATCACGTCACCGGTGTTCAGCCCGACCCGCAGCCCCAGCGGCGCGCCACCGCCGCGCTCGTCGTCGAGCACCCGGCGGACCGCCCGCTGCATCGACAGGGCGGCCCGGACAGCGCGTTCGGCGTCGTCCTCGTGCGCGACCGGGGCGCCGAAGACCGCCATGATCCCGTCACCGGTGAGCTTGTCGACGTGCCCGCCGAAGGTCTTCACCGCGCCGGCGAGGGCGGCCAGCACCCGGTCGGTGACCGCGCCGACGCGTTCCGGGTCGAGGTCCTCGGACCACGAGGTGAAGTCGGATAGGTCGCCGAAGAGCACGGTGACCACCCGACGCTCGGTGGCGGGCAGGGTGGCGGCGGCCGGCAGCGCCGCGCCGCAGTTGTGGCAGAACCGGGCGCCGGGCACCGCGACGGTTCCGCACACCGGGCAGGTCACGGTCGGTCCAACCTCGCGGCGTCACCTTCGGATTCCCGGCCCAGGTATTCGAGTTGGGCGCGCACGGACCACTCCGCCGCCCACCACAGCGACCGGTCCACGTCGGCGTACACCACGGCGACCACCTCGGCCGGGGTCCGCGCCCCGCCGTCGCACGCCGCCCGGACCTGGTCCAGCCGGGCCCGCCGGTGGGCCAGGTAGAAGTCGGCGGCGGCACCGCAGTCGGCAAGTGCCGGCCCGTGGCCCGGCAACGCCGGAATCCCCCGGTACGTCGCGAGCAGTTCCAGGCTGGCCAGGTAGTCACCGAGGTGGCCGTCCGGGTGGGCGACCACGGTGGTGCCCCGTCCCAGGATGGTGTCGCCGGTCAGCACCACCTGCCGCCCGCCGTGCTCGACCAGGAAACAGACCGAGTCGGCGGTGTGCCCGGGGGTGGGTACGAGCCGGATGTCCAGCCCGTGCCCGTCCACGTCACCGGCGTCGTCGAGCGCTGGTCCGCCGATGCTGTGCGCCGGGTCGGCGGCGCGTACCGGTGCCCCGCCGAGCAGGTCACGTAGGCGCGGCGAGCCCTCGGTGTGGTCCGGATGCCCGTGGGTGATCAGCACCAGGCCGACCGGCCCCCACTCCGCTATCGCGGCCAGGTGTGCCTCGTCGGCCGGTCCCGGATCGACCACCACCCCGAACTCCGCGCCCGGTGCGCGCAGCAGCCAGGTGTTGGTGCCGTCCAGCGTCATCGGCCCCGGGTTGGGTGCCCGCAGCAGCGTCACCCATTCCGGCAGCTCGCTGGCGAGGGCGGTCACCGCCCCCGTCACATGCCCTCCCATGGCTGCGATCGTACGACCCCGGGGACGCAGCTCCGCGATCTTGCGGTTCCGCTCCCCGATTCGCCCTCGTTAGGGGCCTTCGTCCACGCGGAACCGCAAGATCACGGTGACGTCGGGTCAGGCGACCTCGACGATGACCTCGACCTCGACCGGCGCGTCGAGCGGCAGCTCGGCCACACCGACGGCCGACCGGGCGTGCCGACCGGCTTCGCCGAACACCGCGCCGAACAGGTCGGACGCGCCGTTGATGACACCGGGCTGACCGGTGAAGCCGGGCGCGCTCGCCACGAAACCGGTCAACTTGACGATCTTGACGACGTTCTCCAGGCCGACCAGCGAGTCGATCGCGGCGAGCGCGTTGAGGGCGCACCGCTCGGCGAGCTGCTTGGCCTGTTCGGCGGAGACACCGGCGCCGACCTTGCCGGTGGCCAGCAGCTTGCCCTCGGCCATCGGGAGCTGCCCGGAGACGTACACGTGCTGGCCGGACTGCACCGCCGGGACGTAGCTCGCCACCGGCGGCACCACCTCCGGCAGCTCCAGCCCGAGTTCCGCCAACTTTGCGTGCGGTCCGTTGCTCACGGCCTCACGCCTTCGGGCGCTTGAGGTAGGCGACGAGCTGCTCCGGGTTCGGCCCGGGTACGACGGAGACCAGTTCCCAGCCGTCCTCACCCCAGTTGTCGAGGATCTGCTTGGTCGCGTGGACCAGCAGCGGGACCGTGGCGTATTCCCACTTCTGCATCGGTGGAGAGCTCCCTCGGTGGCATGGACACTTCGGGGCACAGCCTACGGTCCGCCGGCCGGTCAGGACGCGGGACGCTGCTCCGAGGTCGGCCACTGCTCTGCGGCGGGACGCTGCTCGGGGGCGATCGACACGTCCCCGCAGAGGCCCTTGTGGTCGTACGGCTGGGGGCACCGGCTGCGGTCGGGCAGCAGCAGGTCGCAGAAGACCTGGTGCCGGTTGTTCTGGTCGTCGGCGGTCGACACCTCGGTCTCCCCGGCGTCCAGCTCGGGCAGGAAGTTCAGCGAGGTCGCCACCCGGGCGGCCAACGCGGTCGCGGCGGCCAGGTCGGCCACCCGGACGGGCAGGTGGATGACGTAGCCGGGAACCTCGTCGTCCCGCCCGCCGGCCGGCTCGACCATGCCGACCGGGTCGGCGGTACGCCGGTACGACCGCTCGTTGACCGGAAGCCGGCCGGAGGATTCGCCGCCAGCCGTCCGGCTGCCCCGCCGGCCTCCGGCGGAGAACTGGGCTCGGGGGGTGTTGTCGATGTCGCGCATGCACTGCCTCCGGGCGTCGTACCTGGTCACGGCGCCGCCGGCCGGTCCGGCACCGCTGCGGCCAGCCCAGTCAGGGCGTGCCGGAGCGACGGTAGGGCCGCCGTGGCGGTCCCATCAACAGGACGCGCACGCCCATCGGTCTTTCGTCACATTTGCGACACCTCACCAGCAGGAAACTGATCGCGCCGCCCGCACAGGTGACACCGGGACCCCCGCACCCCACCGATGGACCGCTACCCTTCCCGTCTGGACGGGCGCCCGGCCCGGCCGCCCCATCCCACGCCCGTCGCCGTCGCGCGGCGGTGCGCCGCACCCGGGGGTACGCGATGACCCAGCCACCCGCTGGCGGCCCGACCGGCCCCACCGACCCGCTGCCGGCCGGCCCACCGGTCGCCCCCTCCTCGCCGGCCGGTCCGGGACCGGCTGCGGCGTCGCCCGGCGGCTATCCGCCGTACCCGCCGCCGACCGCGCCGTCCCGCAGACGGGGCGGTGCCCTGGTGGCCTCGATCGCCCTGGCCGTGGTGCTGCTGCTCTGTGCCGGCGGCGGTGTGGTGGCGTTCCTGACCGTGCGCAACGCCGAGTCCGGCGAGGGCGCCCAGGATCCGTCGGTCGCGGTCGACGACTTCCTCACCGCGGTCTACCAGGAGCGGGACGCGGCCAAGGCGGCCCGGCTGGTCTGCACCGGCGCACGCGACCAGGACAAGATCCGGGCGAAGGTCGCCGAGGTCGAGGAGTACGTGGCGGCGCACCAGACCCCCCGGTTCCGCTGGGACACCCCGAAGGTGGACAACGAGACCGGGGACCGGGCCACCGTCACCACCACCGTGACGGTGACCACCGCCGACGAGAAGATCGCCGATCAGGACCTGCGCTTCACGGTGATCCGGAAGAGCGGCTGGTGGGTCTGCGAGGTCGCCTGAGTCGACCGGCTGGATAGGCTCGGCCGGTGGGAGCAGCGCAGCGCCCGGCCGACCGGGCCGGTACGGAGTGGCCCGCCCGCCTGCACGTGGTGACCGGCAAGGGCGGCACGGGCAAGACCAGCGTGGCCGCCGCCCTGGCCCTGGCCCTGGCCGCCGGTGGGCGGCGCACGCTGCTGGTCGAGGTGGAGGGGCGTCAGGGCATCGCCCAGCTCTTCGGCACCGACCCGCTGCCGTACGCGGAGCGACACCTGGCCGACGCGGCGGACGGCGGCGAGGTGTGGGCACTCGCGGTGGACGCCGAGGAGGCGCTGCTGGAGTACCTGGACATGTTCTACAAGCTGGGTGCTGCCGGGCGGGCGCTACGCAAGCTCGGCGCGATCGACTTCGCCACCACCATCGCCCCCGGCCTGCGCGACGTGCTGCTCACCGGCAAGGTCAAGGAGGCCACCACCCGCCGGGTCGAGCAACGGCGGCTGTACGACGCGGTGGTGCTGGACGCCCCGCCGACGGGCCGGATCGCCCGCTTCCTGAACGTGACCGCGGAAACCGCCCGGCTGGCCAAGGTCGGCCCGATCAAGACCCAGAGCGAGGGGGTCTCGGTGCTGCTGCGGTCGCCGATGACCGCGGTGCACGTGGTGACGCTGTTGGAGGAGATGCCGGTCCAGGAGACCGTCGACGCCATCGCCGAGCTGGCCTCGCTCGGGTTCGGGGTGGGCCGGGTGATCGTCAACGGGACCCGGCCGCCGCTGCCGGCGGGACGCATGGTCACCGAGGCGGAGCTTGCGCGGGGGCTGCGCGCCGCCGGGTTGCCCGCCGACCGGCGGACCCTCGCCGGGCTGCGCGACGAGGCACGGGACCAGGCCGTCCGCCGGGAGCTGGAGGACTCGCTCCGCGCCGACCTGGCGGAACTCGACGTGCCCCTGGTGGAGCTGCCGCTGCTGCCCGACGGGGTGGACCGCGCCGGCCTGGACGTGCTCGCCGCCGCCCTGGTGCGGGGCGATTGACTCACACCTGACCTCGGCCCGCCGCGCGGACCGGGTCGGGCCGATACGCTCGATTGGTGCCTTCCGACAACGCCGCGCCGCCGCTGGACGTCGACCGGATCCTGGCCGATCCCGGCGTACGGATCGTGGTCTGCTGCGGTGCGGGCGGGGTGGGTAAAACGACCACAGCCGCCGCGCTCGCGCTCCGTTCGGCCGAGCGACACGGTCGCCGTACGGTGGTGCTCACCATCGACCCGGCTCGGCGACTGGCACAGTCGCTCGGCCTGACCGAGCTGGACAACACGCCCCGGCAGGTCAAGGGGATCGACGTCGAGGACAGCGGCGGCGAGTTGCACGCCATGATGCTCGACATGAAGCGCACCTTCGACGACGTGGTGCTCGCGCACACCGACCCGACGAAGGCGTCCGAGATCTTCGCCAACCCCTTCTACCAGGCGATGAGTTCCACCTTCGCCGGTACGCAGGAGTACATGGCGATGGAGAAGCTGGGTCAGTTGCACGCGCGCGGCGACTGGGACCTGATCGTGGTGGACACCCCGCCGTCGCGGTCGGCGCTGGACTTCCTGGACGCGCCGGCACGGCTGTCCCGGTTCCTCGACGGGCGGATGCTGCGGCTCCTGCTGGCCCCGGCACGGACCGGCGGGCGCAGCATGTTCAGCCTGGTCACCGCCTCGTTCGGGATGTTCTCCCGGGTGGTCCAGAAGATCCTCGGCGCGCAGTTGCTGACGGACCTGTCCGGCTTCGTGGCCGCGCTCGACTCGATGTTCGGCGGGTTCCGACAGCGGGCGGAGCAGACGTACCGCATCCTTCAGGCGAGTGAGACGGCATTCCTGCTGGTCGCGGCCCCGGAACCGGACGCGGTCCGGGAGGCCGCCTACTTCGCCGGGCGGCTGCGGGAGGAGAACATGCCGCTGGCCGGTCTGGTGCTCAACCGGGTGCACCGTCCGGCCGACACCGGGTTGGACGCGTCGGCCAGCCGGGCCGCCGCCGACCGGCTGGCCTCGACCGGGGGCCACGAGGGCGTCGTCGAGGTGTTGCGCGCCCACGCGGCCCTGGCCGAGCAGGCGGTACGCGAGCAGCGGGTGGCGGCGCGGTTCACCGAGGCGTTCCCGCAGGTGCCGGCCGTGTCGGTGACGGCACAGCCCGCCGACGTGCACGACGTCGACGGGCTGCGGACGATCGGGGCGGCAATCGGCCGCTCCTGACCGCGCCGGTCAGGTGGTGGCGAGAATCTTGTCCTTGCCGGCCTTGTCCTTGGCGTTCTTCTTCATCGCCGCCTCGAACATCTTGCGCCAGCTCGTCACCTGCGGGTGCCGGCGCAGCAACGCCCGGCGTTCGCGTTCGGTCATGCCACCCCAGACACCGAACTCGATCCGGTTGTCCAACGCGTCGGCCAGGCACTCGTAGCGGACTGGGCAACTCCGGCAGATCCGTTTGGCCACGTTCTGTTCGGCGCCCTGTACGAACAACGCGTCCGGGTCCCCGTTCTGACACGCCGCCAACGACGGCCAGTCAGTGATCATGCCCATCTGTACTCGTCCCCCCTTGCAGTACTACCGACGCCGTCGCGGGCCAGCCGGCAATTCCCCCCGGTCATCCGGCACGCCTTACCCCAAGGCGGCACAGACGACATGTGGCGCTGTCGCCGCAACCATCATGCTCTGTAGTCACCCGATTACGCAACGTTGTCGGCCAAATCCATCATTCCGGACACTCCCGACCTCTCGGGCTCGGGACCCCCGCTTACCCCGCCGGAGTCCGCGAAAACGCTGCGCGGCACCCGGTAGGCGGAGGAAACTCGGCACGGATCACAGGCAACCAGATCGCCGGTGCCACGCGTCTAGCACAACGAGGACGGCGCGCGCAGGAAATGGGGAAAGATGCCCAAGCGCCCCTCGTTACCTGTTCGCGTACCCTGTCGAGGTGACCTGGATGCGGAAGCGTGACCACAACATCCTGACCAACGCCGCATCGCTGCTCATCTGTGGGTTGTTGGCCGGCGTCGTGGTCGCCGCAGCGGCATTTCCCGCAGTGGCGATGTCTGGCCTGGCCGCCAAGGCCGGCGCGGAGACCTTCGGCGCGCTGCCGAAGGAACTGACGGTGTCCCGCGCCCCCCAGATCAGTTACCTGCTGGCGTCCGACAAGAAGACACCACTGGCCACGATGTACGACGAGAACCGGCGCGACATCACGTTCGCCGACATCGGCGAGAACATGCGCAACGCGATCATCGCGGCCGAGGACCACGACTTCTACAACCACAACGGAGTCGACCTCAACGGCGTCGCCCGCGCCTTCGTCAACAACAGCGCCGCCGGCAACGACCGGCAGGGCGCCTCGACGCTGACCATGCAGTACGTCCGGATGGGCATCGCGTACTCGGCGACGCACCCGGCCGACGTGGTCGCCGCGACGGAGGACACCAGCGCCCGCAAGCTGCGCGAGATGAACTACGCGTTGCAGATCGAGAAGACGCTCAGCAAGGACGAGATCCTGACGAGCTACCTCAACCTCGCCGCGTTCGGCAACGGCGCGTACGGCGTCTACGCCGCCAGCCAGGTCTACTTCAACAAGCCGCCGAAGGACCTGACGGTCGACGAGGCCGCCATGCTGGCCGGCCTGGTGAAGGCGCCGACCTCGTTCGACCCGACCACCAAGAGCGGTTACCCGCAGGCGGTCGCCCGGCGCGACTACGTGATCGACAACATGGTCAAGACCGGCGCCGTCAGCCAGGAGGACGCCGACAAGGCCAAGGCCGTCAAGCTGGTGGTCAAGGGCAAGCGGGCGCCGAACGGCTGCGTCGCCACCAAGAAGAACGCCTGGGGCTTCTTCTGCGACTACTTCTACCGCTGGTGGATGTCGCAGGAGACGTTCGGCTCGACCACGTACGACCGGGAGCGGCTCCTCAAGAGCGGCGGCTACACGATCGTCACCACGCTCGACACGCAGGCCCAGGACGGGGCCGACAAGGCGGTCCGCAAGGCCAAGTCGGTGAAGTCCAAGGAAGCCGCGATGATCGCGGTGGTCGAGCCCGGCACCGGCCGGGTCCGGGCACTCTCGGTGAACCGCAACTTCAAGCTGGACAACCCGAACAAGCCGAAGAACCTGCCGCACAGCGATCCCAAGCAGCGCGAGAACGGCAAGCGCGGTAACTACCCGAACACGGTCAACCCGCTGTTGACCGGCGGTGACGGGATCACCGGCTACCAGGCCGGCTCGGTCTTCAAGATCTACACGATCGTGGCCGCGTTGGAGAAGGGCATCCCGCTCAGCTACACCATCAACGCGCCGCAGCAGTTCAAGTCGGAGTACATCATCAGCCCCAGCAGTCCGGCCGCCTGCCCGGGCACGCACTTCTACTGCCCGACCAACTCCAACCTGCAGCCCGGCGGCGTGAAGGACATGTGGAGCGCCTTCTCCGCCTCGACCAACACGTACTTCGTCCCGCTGCAACAGCAGGTGGGCGCGGCGAACGTGGTGGACGTGGCCAAGCGCCTGGGCATCGAGTTCCGGGAGCGTGAGGACGCGGACCTCGCGCGCACCAAGGAGTCGGCGAACCAGTGGGGCGCCTTCACCCTGGGCGTCTCGCAGGTCACCCCGCTGGAGTTGGCGAACTCCTACGCCACGCTGGCCGCCGACGGCAAGTACTGCGAGCCGACCCCGGTGCAGGAGATCCGCGATCTGGACGGCAACAAGCTGGACGTGGCGAACCCGCGCTGCGAGAAGCGGATCAGCACGGACGTGGCCAGGGCGGCCGTGGACGCGGCCCGCTGCCCGGTCGGCGACAGTTCCCCCACTACCAAGTGCGGTGGAAGTCGGACGGCGGCCGAGGGTCGGGGCATCGTCGGTAAGCCGATCGCTGGGAAGTCCGGCACCACCGACTCCGAGAAGACCGCCTCCCTGGTCGCGATGACCAAGCAGTACGCGGTCGCCGGCATCCTGGCCGACCCGGACTGGCCGCAGACGAACGTCAAGATGAGGCACAAGACGGCGGACGGCATCAACCCGCCGGTCTATGAGGCGTTGAAAGCCGCGATGGACGGCAAGAAGGGGATCAACTTCGATCCGCCCGGCAAGAAGATCTCCGAGGGTGATCAGCGCAGCATCCCAGGTGTGAAGTGCACCTCCGTCGACCAGGCCAGATCACGCATCTCCGGTGCCGGGTTCCAGCCGGTGGTCTCGAGTAACCGGGTCACCTCGGAATGCCCGGCCGGCACCGCCGCCGGCACCAGCCCCGAGGGCCGCACCATCAAGAACGGCATCGTGACGATCCTGGTCAGCTCCGGTGGTGGTGGCGGCAACAACGACGCCGGCAACGGCAACGGCGGACCGGGCGGACCGCCGAGCAACCCGGGTCGGCCCCCGGACCGACCGGGCGGCTGACCGCCGGTCGAACCGAACCGCACGTGAACGGGCGGGCACCCCCGGAGAGGGATGCCCGCCCGTTCTGTGTCGGCGTGGTCGGCGGCCCGGCGCGTACCCGTCGGTGCAGGGTCAGAGGCCGAGCTGTCGGCGTACCTCGGCGGCGACCCGACCACCCTCGGCCTGGCCGGCCACCGCAGCCTGGGCCGCCTTCATGGCCGGGCCCATCTGCGCCTTGCCGGTGAACCCGCCCGCGGCGAGCGCCCCCGTGACCAGCTCGGTCAGCTCGGCGTCGGAGAGCTGCTTCGGCAGGTAACGCTCCAGCACCTCGCCCTCGGCGGTCTCCTTGGCGGCCTGCTCGGCGCGACCCGCGTCCGCGAAGGCGGTGGCGGCCTCGCGGCGCTTCTTCGCCTCCTTGGTCAGCACACCCAGCACCTCGTCGTCGCTGAGCTCACGCTTGGCCTTGCCGGAGACCTCGGCCGTGCCGACGGCGGCCAGGGCCATCCGCAGGGTGGAGGTGGTCAGCTCGTCGCGGGCCTTGAGGGCGGCGCGCATGTCGGCGGTGAGGCGGTCCTTCAGCGTGCTCATGGTCGCCCAAACTACCCTGATCGGCATGCGAAAGCGCACACTATTCCGGCTCGCGACCGCCACCGTCGCGACGGGTGCCGCCGCCCTGGCGTACGCGTCCCTCGTCGAGCGCAACATGTTCACCCTCCGGCGCTTCGACGTCCCGGTGCTGCCGACCGGCACCGAGCCGCTGCGCGTCCTGCACCTCTCCGACCTGCACATGACCCCCAACCAGGTACGCAAGCAGAACTGGGTGGCCTCGCTGGCCGCCCTCGACCCCGACCTGGTCGTGGTCACCGGGGACAACATGGCCCACCCGGGGGCGGTGCCGGGCGTCCTGCGGGCGCTGCAGCCGCTGCTCGACTACCCGGGCGCCTTCGTCTTCGGCTCCAACGACTACACCGGCCCGGTGCTGAAGAACCCGTTCAGCTACTTCCTGCCCGACCGGGAGTACACCGAGGGTGTCGAGCTGCCCTACGAGGAGCTGCGTGACGTCTTCACCGGGGCCGGTTGGACCGACCTGAACAACCGACGGGTCACGCTCAAGGCCGGCGGCCGGGCGATCGACATGGCCGGTGTGGACGACCCGCACATCGAACGCGACGACTACCCCTCCGTGGCCGGCCCGGTCTCCGCCTCGGCGGACCTCTCCATCGCCCTGACCCACTCCCCCGAACCGGCGCTGCTCGACGAGATGGCCGCCGACGGCTTCGGGTTGCTGCTCGCCGGTCACACCCACGGCGGCCAGGTGTGCGTACCGGGAGTGGGCGCGCTGGTGACCAACTGCGGGCTGCCCCGGTCGATGGCCAAGGGCCTGCACCGCTGGCCCGGCTCCGACTCCTGGCTGCACGTCTCCGCCGGCCTCGGCACCCACCCGACCGCCCCGGTCCGGTTCGCCTGCCCGCCCGAGGCCAGCTTGCTCACCCTGATCCCCCGCTGAACTCCCGCCCCGGGGGTACCGAGTTTGACCCCCGGGGCGGGTGGGCTAGTATTTGTCCGCACGCCTCGGGGTGTGGCGCAGCTTGGTAGCGCGCTTCGTTCGGGACGAAGAGGTCGTCGGTTCGAATCCGGCCACCCCGACAGATGTGAGGCCCTGACCGGCATTATCGCCGGTCAGGGCCTCACTCTTGTGCGCAGCGGGTCCGGTGCGTGCCGTCGCCCGCCGGCCCGCCGGCCGGATAGTGGCGCACGTCATTCGGCCGAACGGTCCGGGCGTCGCCGGCGCCACGTCGACCGCGCGCCCCATCCCCCGAGAACGGTGATGGTGCACTACAGTCCGAGGACACCCGAAAGGCCGCCTGACCTCACTCGACACGGCCGTCAGCACAATCGGGGCACCTCGTTTCGAACACAAATACCTACGCGCAAAGTCGCTGAGATCAGTTCAATGTTTGCTGGTTCGGGAATCCTCCACTCAACCCAGGATAAACCAGACAGGCAATAATTCCCGCGGTCGACCCTTTTTCCTCCACCACTGAGCGTGTTACCGTACTCACGCAACAACGGCCGTAGATGGGTTGGGGACCCCGGCTGATAATTCTCAATGGGGGGAACAGTGCGTTGTCCAAGCTCGGCGCGCTCCGAGTTGACCCCGCAGATGCTTGTTTACGATGATTTCGACCAACGCGGCCAGGCGCGCTGGATGTCCTATGTGATGCATTTTCACCGCGTGGACTACCGCTCCCCGGTCATCAATACGGATCGTCTCGGTTTTCGCCTTTCGCACGGCGCGGACGACCATGCGTCGGCGGGCGGGAAGCCGGCCGACGGTCCGATCCGGCTGTTGGCCGGCAGTTCCATGGCGATGGGCATCGGAGCCACCTGCGATCAGGCGACGCTCGCCTCGCGACTGTGGACCACGCATGCATCGGCGCTGCCCTGGTTGAACTTCGCGGGCCGCAGCCATTCCTCCGCCCAGGAGCTGCTGCTCTTCCTCTTCTATCGGCACCTGCTGCCGCCGGTGGAGGAGATCGTCATCGTGTCCGGGCTCAACAACCTGGCCCTGGCGCGCCTGCCCGCCGCCCAGCGCGGCGACGACGGCGCCTTCTTCAACTGTGGCGACTTCTTCGGCCAGATGGACAAGCTCAAGTCCCAGTACCGCACGCATCCCTTCGGCTCCGGCGCCTCGCCGACCGGCGGCGACGAACCGGTCCGCCCGCTGGAGGTCCGTATCGCGGACGCGGCTGCGCTGACCGTGCGGCATCTGGAGTCGTGGCAGCAGCTCGCGGCCGCCACCGACACCAGGATCACGTTCGTGCTCCAGCCGCTGGCCACCTGGGTACGCGAGACGGCCGCACCGCAGGAGAAGCGGCTCTTCGACGAGCTGGACAAGATCTCGAACTTCTGGGAACTGTTTGGTGACATCGCCACCAGGGATTCGGTCCGCAGATATGCGGAGCTGCTGCAACTGGGCTGCGAAAAGATCGGCGTCAGGTTCCTGGACATCAATCCGCTCCTCGCGACCAGCGTCAAGGACGACAGCTGGCTGTTTGTCAACCGAGCCCACATGACCGACCACGGGTTAGACCTGGTGGCCCGACTGTTGGCCGAACAGTTGAATTTCTCGTCCTAGGGCCGACACCGGCCCGTCTCAGGTGAGGGCAGAAGAATGAACGTGGTGCGCAGAATTCTTAACAAGATCTTCGGTCGCAAGAAGAAGCCGAAGAACGACGCCTCGATCTACCCGATGTTCTAGCTTCCCGAGACGACGACACCTACCCCGTCGCGACAAGTGGCATGTTCGTCGCGCGGATCCTCCGTGCCGTCAAGATTCCGTCCGAACATTTGATCACCACATTGTTTCGGGATAGCAGACACGGATAGAGCCAGGAGCTGGCAGTGTCAACGAAAGAAGTCGTTCCGTCGGGTCGGCAGGTGGCCCGACCGCTTGATCAGCAGACCCGGTCCCGCGAGTTGTTCGTCATCGCGGTCGACCCCGAGACCTCCTTTCCGGGCGACCCGTTCGTCGCACGGCTGCGGTCGGAGATCGGCGACACCGCCGACCGTGAGTCGCTGCCGGCAGCACTGGACGGGCTGCGGGACGAGGCGGTGCGCTGGTCGACCGCCGAGTCCCGCCGGTTCGAGGAGTTGGTCTCCACGGCCACGGCTCCGCCGGCCACGGAGTCCCTGGTCCGCCGCACCGCGCTCGCGGCCGCACCACTCGCGCTGCGGTCCGGGGCCTGGTTGCAGTGGCAGAGTGCGCCGGGAAACGCGGACGACGCGACGACGTTGCGCATCCTGACCCTGTACGCCTCCGACGTCGGTGTCGGACGGCCGCAGGACTCGCGCGGCAGCGTGTACCTGGCCCTGCTCCGTCACCTGCACCTGTCCGAGCACGCGGTGCCGGTGGCCCGGCTGGTGCACGACCCCCGGGTGGCCGACCACCACTTCTGTCTGCCCGCGACCCTGCTGGCCATGAGCCGGAGACCGGCCGAGTTCCGCCCCGAGATCATCGGCGCCGACCTGTGTCTGCGTACGGTCGGACTGCTGCCGGCTCTGCGGTTGGTGCGTCAGGCGCATCCGCAGCTCGTGGAGTGGAGTGCGATCGATCCGTCCGCTGCCCGGGACGGCGAGACGCGGACCGGGCTGGAGCTGTGCCTGGACGTCGTCGAGCACGGTTTCGACGACGCGGAGCTGGCCCGGGTGACCGACGGTTTCCGGTGGGCGTTCACCGTGCTGAGGCGGTGGAGCACGAGTCTTCTCGCCGAGTTGGAGGAGGCCCTCGACCCGGCGTACGAGATGGCCGAGTTGCTCCGCCACCGGGCGCGGGAGGGCGCCGTCTACCACCGGGACTTCACCGTGGCGGACCGGCCGCTGTCGAGCTGGTTGGAGGAGGCCCGGACGGATCCGCGCGGGTTGCTGGCCGAGCTGGCCGCCAGCCGCCTGGTCAAACCGGGCCGCTCCGCGCAGAGTCCGCTGGTCAACGGCCTCGTCGGGGAACGGGGCCCGATGTTCCGGGTGTTCTCCCCGGCCGACCTGGTCGTCATCCGCCGCTGGATCGACTCGCTCCCCACCGGGCAGCCGGAGCGGGCTCGCCCCGGGCCGGTCCACGAGGGGCGGACGGTCTCCCCGGAGCTGCTGGCCTCGGTCACGGTCGTCGCGGGCGGTCCGGTCACGGGCGACCGGGAGCCGGCTGACATCCGGGAGGCGTACCACCTGCTCCAGCAGCGGACGGATACCCCGGCCGTGCGTCGGTTCGCGGTCGACTACGTGCGGGGCTGGCTGGCGCGGTCCCGACACAACATGGCGACGGACCCGCAGCGGCTGCCCGACGTGTGGGGCCGGGAGGGCCTGCGCCCCTGGCTCGTCGAGCAGCACGACCGGCAGGGGCGTGACTTCGAGGAGTCGGCCGGCGCGCCGATGCCGACGCGGGAGGATCTCGTCGACTCCACCGTGCAGTTGGCACCGTTGACGTTGATCGACGGCGCCTGGCTCCAGGGGTTCACCGACTACGAACACGCGGCGTCGGAGCAGGGCTACTTCCTGTTCGAGACCTACTGGGACGAGCTCGGCAACGGCGTACCACGGATGAACCACCCGTTGATCTATCGGGAGGTGCTCGCCGAGATGGACGTCCAGGTGCCACCGACGGCATCGCGGGAGTTCGCCGAGTGGGACGGGTTCCGGGACGGGTCCTTCGAGCTTCCGGTGTACTGGCTCAGCATCGGGCGCTTCCCGCGTACGTTCATGCCGGAGATCCTCGGGCTGAACCTGGCCATGGAGCTGTCCGGCGTCGGCGGGACGTACCGCCGGGCCCGCCAGGCGCTGAAGAGCTACGGCTTCTCCACGAAGTTCGTGGACATCCACAACACGATCGACAACGTCGCCACCGGGCATTCCGCCTGGGCCGCCGACGCCGTCGACACCTATCTCGCCTCGCTGCCGGTGTCGCACGGCGCGCAGGCGATCACCGAGGTCTGGGACCGGGTACGCACCGGGTTCCGCTCGCTCAACCCACCGACCGGCCTGCTGGCACGACGGGCGTTTCGCCGCGCCCGCAAGGCCAGCAGGTCACTCGCCGCCATCTGACCGTCCACCCACCCACACCCACGATCGAGGGGAACGCCAGTGGGAAAGCTGGTTCTGGGGTTGTCCGCCTACTACCACGACAGCGCGGCGGTGCTGGTGCGGGACGGCACGCCCATCGCGGCCGCCCAGGAGGAGCGGTTCACCCGCAAGCGCCACGACCCGGCCTTCCCGGCCGAGGCCGTCAGGTACTGCCTGGCCGAGGGCGGCGTCACGCTGAGCGACGTGGACGCCGTCGCCTACTACGAGGACCCGGAGCTGAAGTTCGGCCGGGTGCTGACGAGCTTCGCCGGCTCGGCACCGTTCTCGCTGGAGGCGTTCACCAGGGTCCTGCCCGAGTGGATGTCCTGGAAGCGCGACACCATCGGCGAGGTACGCCGGTCGTTGGCGGCGCTGGGGTCGGCCGAGGTCCCGGAGATCAGCGTACGACGGCACCACGAGTCACACGCGGCCTCCGCGTTCCTGCCCAGCCCGTACGAGTCGGCGGCGGTGCTCTGCATCGACGGCGTCGGCGAGTGGGCGACCACCACGCTGTGGCACGGGCGGGGCAGCGAGCTGCGCCAGGTGGCGGAGATCCGGTACCCGCACTCGTTGGGCATGCTCTACTCGGCCTTCACCTACTTCTGCGGGTTCAAGGTCGACTCCGGCGAGTACAAGCTGATGGGGCTGGCCCCGTACGGTGTGCCGCGCTACGCGGACGTGATCCGGCAGCACCTGATCGACGTCAAGGACGACGGTTCCTTCCGCCTGAACATGCGCAACTTCGAGTTCCTGCGCGGTCGCGTGATGACCGGCCGTGGGTTCGAGCGGTTGTTCGGTGGCCCCCGGCGCGAGCCAGAGAGCCCGCTGACCGAGCGCGAGTTCGACCTGGCCGCCTCGGTGCAACTGGTGACCGAGGAGGTGGTGACCCGGCTGGCGCGGACCGCCCGCGAGCTGACCGGGGAGACCAACCTGTGTCTGGCCGGCGGCGTGGCGTTGAACTGCGTGGCGAACGGCAAGGTCGTCCGGGAGCGGCTCTTCGACTCGGTGTGGGTGCAGCCGGCCGCCGGTGACGCCGGGGGCGCGTTGGGTGCCGCCCTGATGGTCGCGACGGAGTCGGGTGCGCCCCGCGCGCACCTCGCCGAGGGCGGTGACGGGATGTCCTCCGCCCTGCTCGGTCCCGCGTTCGACGACGAGGAAATCGCCCGTTTCCTGGACGACCTGGGTGTGCCGTACACCCGGTTGGCCGAGGACGCCATCGCCAAACACGTGGCGGAGGAGTTGGCCGCCGGCAAGATCGTCGGTTGGTTCCAAGGTCGGATGGAGTTCGGGCCCCGGGCTCTGGGCGCCAGGTCGATCATCGGTGACCCGCGTGACGTAGACATGCAGTCGACGATGAACTTGAAGATCAAGTTCCGGGAGTCGTTCCGACCGTTCGCGCCCTCGGTCCTGGCCGAGGACGTCGAGGAGTACTTCGACCTGGCCCAGGAGAGCCCGTACATGCTGATCGTGGCGCCGGTCGCCGGGCGGCAACGCCGGGAGGTGTCGGAGTCGGCGACGGCCACCGGGCTGGACCGGCTCAAGGTGCACCGGTCGACGATTCCGGCGGTGACCCACGTGGACCATTCGGCGCGGGTGCAGACGGTCACGGCCCGGTCCAACCCGGCCTATCACCGGCTGTTGACCTCGTTCAAGCAGATCACCGGCTGCCCGGTGTTGGTGAACACCTCGTTCAACGTCCGGGGTGAGCCGATCGTGGCCACTCCGCACGACGCCTACCAGTGCTTCATGCGCACCAACATCGACCTGCTCGCGATGGGCAACTTCCTCCTGCACAAGGCCGACCAGCCCGCCTGGCGGGAGCAGGGCGACTGGCGCGACGAGATCGCCCTGGACTGACCGACCGCTTCCGCACCGACGAGGGTTGATCATGAAACTTCTGTGGATCCTGGCCTATCTTCTGATATTCGTTCCGGTTGGTATATTCTTCCGGGTGTTTCGCGATCCGCTGCGCAGAAAGCTGCAGCCGGAGCTGAACACCTACTGGGATTTCCACGAACGGCCGCTGTGATTTCGGCTGCCCATTATCCGAAGCAGGAGAAAAGACGTGATCGACGTCAACGCAGGGCTGGGCATCGCCGCCGTCGCCCTGGCAATGGTGCTCACCCCCGGGCCGAACATGATCTATCTGGTGTCCCGGTCGATCACCCAGGGCCGCCCGGCCGGCCTGGTCTCCCTGCTCGGGGTCGCCGTCGGGTTCTTCGTCTACCTGCTTGCCGCGGTGACCGGCGTCTCGGCGGTGTTCGCGCTGGTGCCCGCGCTCTACACGGCGATCAAGATCGCGGGTGCGTGCTACCTGCTGTGGCTGGCGTGGAACGCCCTCAAGCCCGGCGGTCAGTCCGCCTTCGCACCCAAGGACCTGCCCGTCGACGGGCCCCGGAAGCTGTTCACGATGGGCCTGATGACCAATCTGCTCAACCCCAAGATCGCAGTGCTGTACGTGTCGCTCCTCCCGCAGTTCGTCGACCCGGCCAAGGGCGACATCGCGGCGCAGAGCCTTTCCCTGGGGCTGATCCAGATCACGGTGGCACTGACCGTCAACTGCCTCATCGTGCTCACCGCGGGTTCGGTCGCCGCCTTCCTCGCCCGGAAGCCGGCCTGGCTGCGGGCACAGCGCTACATGATGGGCACCGTTCTGATCGGTCTCGCGGCGAGCATGGCATTCGACCGGACGGAGGCATCGGTACCGCAATAGTCGATTCCGGCAACGTCGGGCAATTACTGCGTGCCGCCGAGCGACTTCCTGACTACGTGAACGGCGGCGAACTCGCCGCCTATTCGAATCGTGGGATCGACGGAAAGGCGAGGAGCACGCCCCGATGAAGCCGCACATTCTGATCATTCACCGTTGGCGCGATCACTATGCGGGGTACGCGGAATACCTCGATCACGACCTGCATCACGTCACGTACGTCTGCACCGAACTGGCCACGGCCGCCGTACCCGCGTCGGCTGCGGCCGTGGCGCTCGTCGCCGCCACCGACCGCCTGGACCTGGTGAGCGCCGCCGCCGACGGACTGATCGCGCGATTCGGCGTCCCCGAACGGGTCGTCGCCCTCAACGAGGGCGACCTGGACACGGCGGCCGAGCTGCGGGCCCGCCTGGCGGTGGCCGGTGACCAGCCCGGCCGGCTGGCCCGGTTCCGCGACAAGCTGGTGATGGCGCAGACCGTCGTACGCGGCGGCGTCGCCATCCCCACGTTCGCCGACGCACCGGACACGCAGGCCGTCGTGCGGTTCGCGGACTCCCACGGCTGGCCGCTGATCGTCAAACCCCGGCGGGGTACGGCCAGCCGTGACGTGCTGCGGTTGAACTCGGTCGACGACCTGGCCGCGCTCGACCGGTTGCCGCCCGAACCCCGGATGGTGCAGACCTTCTGCCCGGACCAGGTCTTCCACATCGACGGCCTGTGGACCGGCACCGAGCTTGGTCCCTGGCGGGCGTCGCGCTACGTCAACACCTGCATGGAGTTCGCCGCCGGGGACGTGCTCGGTTCGGTGGAGGTGGACGACGTCGACCTGCTCGGTCCGCTCGGTGGGTTCCTCGCCGACGCCTGCGCGGCCTTCGGTGACGCACCGTGGGTGTTCCACATGGAGGCGTTCGTCGGCACCGAGGCCGACGGCACCGTCCGGATCAACTTCCTGGAAGCGGGCTCCCGGGTGGGTGGCGCCGAGATCCCGTTCGTCTGGCGCGAGGTGCACGGCGTCGACCTGATGGAAGCGGCGATCCACATCCAGCTCGGCCGCGACCCGATCGTGCGGCGGATCAGCGATCAGCGGGTCGGAGGTTGGCTGCTGGTGCCGACGCCGGTGCCCGCGCCCTGCCGGATCACCGTCGCGGAACTCGACCTGCCGGTATCCGAGTGGCCCTACGCCCGGGTGATCCCGGCCGTCGGCACCGAGATCCCCAAGGCCGGCGGCTACGAGCACGTCGGCGCACGGTTCCGGTTCTCCGGTGCGGCCACCGACGACGTGGAGAAGGCCATCCGGCGTACGGCGGGCCAGCTCTGGTTGGAGGCCGTGCCCAGCCGGTCGGACCTGCCGTCGGCACGCTGACGCCACGATGAGCACCTCCGTGTCCTGCGTCCACCAGCAGCGTGGCCCGCTCAGCAGCGCCGAGTCCGCGGCGTACGAACACGCGGTGCTGGGCAGTCGGCTGCACGCCGACCGTCCGCCGCCGGAGATCGGCATCAGCCGTGGCGAGTGGGCACACGCCTGCGAGAACCTGGTCCGGCGCCGGCTGCTCTCCCGTGCCGAGGACGGTGGCCTGACCGCGGTGCATCCCGACGTCGCGTTGAGCATCCTCAACGCGCCGCTCACCGACGAGATCCGCCAGCGGGAACAGGCGATGGCCGCCAACAGCCGGGTGCTCCAGTCGATCGGCCGGCGGCTGGCCGAGCACGGCCGGCAGCACGACGGCGTACGGGTCGTCCAGGGCGAGAAGGCGATCCGCGACGAGATCGACTCGGCGATCCTGCGCTGCGCCAGCGAGATCCTCTCGCTGCGTCCGGGAGGTCCCCGGTCGACGGACCAGTTCAGCGCCTCCGAGGCGTCGGTGACCTCGATTCTCGTACGTGGGCTGCGCTGCCAGTTCGTGTACCACCACACCGCCCGCGCGAATCCGGGCCTCGCGGCCCGGGCCAAGGCGGTCGCGGCGTACGGCGGGGGCATCCGCACCACGGCGGCGAGTTTCGAACGTCTGATCATCTTCGACCGCCGGGTGGCCTTCGTTCCCGTCGACGCACCGGGGACGTCGGATCACGCTGCCGCCGTGATCTCCGACGACGTGGTGGTGGAGTACCTGCACCGCACGTTCACGCACCTCTGGGCCAACGCGATCCCGCTCGAACTCGCCGAGGACCAGATGGACGAGGTGTCGCTCGGCACCCGGATGGCCATCCTCCGGCTGATGGCCGCCGGGCTCAAGGACGAGGCCATCGCCAACCGGCTGGGCATGGCGCTGCGCACCTGCCGACGGCACATCTCCTCGATCCTCAAGGGCCTCAACGTGTCGAGCCGCTTCCAGGCCGGCATCAGGATCGCCCAGCTCGGGATCCTCGCCGACGAGGTGGCGGACTCCGACCAGTCCGGCCGGACCGACGTCAGTCCGCTCTGGTGACCCCTCCGCCTCTTCCCTTCCCCTTCCGACAAGGAGAACCGACGACGTGAAACTCCAGCGCAAGATCCTGACGCCGCAGATGGTGCAGTACGACGACTTCTCGTCCCGTGGGGAGACCCAGTACCTCCCGTACCTGATGTACTTCAACCGGCCGGACTACCGGTCGGAGGCGATCAACACCGACCGGCTGGGCTTCCGGATCTCCCACGGCGTCGACGAGCAGGCCTCGGTCGGCAGCACCCTGCCCGACGGGCCGGTCCGCCTGCTGGTCGGCGGTTCCGTTCCGCTCGGGTACGGCTCCACGAGCGACGCGACCACGATGGCGTCGCGGTTGTGGACGAAACACGCCTCGTCCCGTCCGTGGCTCACCTATGCCGGCCACTGCTACAACTCGACCCAGGAACTGCTGCTGTTCCTGCTCTACCGGCACCTGCTGCCGCCGGTCGAGGAGATCGTCATTCTCAGCGGCTTCAACACCCTGGTGATGTCCCGGCTGGTCGAGATGCACCGCGCCGACCAGGGGCCGTTCTATTTCTGCGGCGAGTTCTTCGAGCAGATGGAGGAGGTACGGGCCCGGCACCGTAAGACGTCACGCGGGTTCGGCCGCCGGGCCAAGCCGGCCGTACCCTCCTGGCCGTCGCCGGACGAGGTCCGTCCCGAACTCGACGACGCGATCGCCAGCGCGGTCGACCTGGTCGGCCGGCACCTCGCGAGCTGGCAGGTGCTCGCCGCCGCCACCGGCGCCCGGGTCTCCTTCGTGTTGCAGCCGATGGCCACGTGGCTGCGGGCCGAGCCGGCGCCCGAGGAGAAGCTGATCTTCGACGAGCTGGACCGGATCTCCAAGCTGGGCACCTGGGAGGCCCTCTATGGCGACGTCTCCTCGGTGGCGGCCGGGCAGCGGTACGCCGACGCTCTCGCACCGGCCTGCGAGCGGCAGGGCGTCCGCTTCGTGAACCTCAACCCGGTCCTGCGCGCGGCCGTGACCGACAAGTCCTGGCTGTACGTCGACCGGGCCCACCTGACCGACGAGGGCAACGACATCGTCGCCGCGCTGCTCGCCGATCAGCTCGGCCTGTCCTGAACCGGCAGCGATGGCCGGGCAACCCCCTCAACCCCACGAGAAGGTGCGGACCGCAATGTTCAGAGTAGCCGTGATCGGAGGCCGTCCCGCCCCGATCAAGGGAGCCCGGGACCTGGGCGTCGACGTCGTCCTGGTGCACCAACCGGGGCAGTACGAGGAGTCGATCCGCCCGCACTGCGAGCGGATCGTGCACGCCCCGCTGGCCGACGGCGAGGCGATGCTCGACGTGCTGCGCCCGCTGCACGAGCAGCGCCCCTTCGACCGGGTGCTGACCGTCTCCGAGCCGTGGGGCGTACCCACCGGACACGTGGTGGACGGCCTGGGCCTGCCCGGCACCTCGGAGAAGACGGCCCGCCTGCTCAAGGACAAGGCGCTGATGCGCGAGCGGCTCGCCAAGTACGACCTGAGCCCGGTCCGCTACCGGGTGGTGCGGACCGAACGCGAGGCGCGCGACTTCCTCGCCGAGGTCGGCGGACCGGTCGTGCTCAAGCCGGTGGACGGCGCGGCCAGCCGGAACATCGTGCGGGTGGCGGACGCCGCCGAGCTCGGCCACGCCTGGCGCGTGCACGCCGAGGCCGGCAACACGTCGGTGCTCGCCGAGGAGTTCCTGTCCGGGCCGGTGGTGAGCGTGGAGTCGTTCTCCTTCGACGGTCGGCACCTGCCCGTCGGCTACTCCGAGTACCTGGTCAACTCGTACCACGTGGAGTGGCAGGTCAGCGTGCCGAGCCGGCTCGTCGCGCCGTATCTGCCGGAGCTTCGGGACCTCACCGTGCGCCTGCTGGACGCGGTCGAACTCACCGAGGGTCCCTCGCACAGCGAGTTCGTCCTGACCGAGCGGGGTCCCCGCGTGCTGGAGTCGCACGCCCGGATGGGTGGCCACGCCATCCCGGAGCTGGTCCGTCGGGCCTACGGCCTGGACCTGGCCCGGATGTGGCTGACCGTGCCGCTGGGCATCGACGGGTTGCCCGCCGAGTCTCCGGAGCCCACGGCGGGTGCCGCCATCCGGTTCCTGCGGCCCGAGCCCGGGGAGATCCGCGCCGTCACGGTCGCCGAGGACATCCCGGCGGTGGTCAAACGGGTTCCGCCCGGCGAACTGGCCGACGTGTACCTCCCGCTGCTCGGTGAGCTGGTCGACGTACCGGTCGGCGTGGTCGTGCACAAGAATCCGGGCGACGTGATCACCCCGATCCAGACGCTCGCGGATTGCAGCTCCGGCTACGTGCTGGCCACCGGCGCGGACGCCGATTCGGCGGTGGCCACCTGTGTCCTGGTCGACCAGCAGATCCAGTTCCACACGTGACGCTCCTGGGGCACCACGACTTCCGGCTGCTGTGGGCCACTCAGACCCTGGGGCAGTTCGGCGCGCACTTCAGCCGGGTCGGCCTGCCCCTGGTGGCGATCCTGGCCCTGGACGCGACCGCGTTCGAGGCCGGGCTGCTGGCGACGTTCCAGACCGTGGCCTTCCTCGTGGTCGGCCTGCCCGCCGGGGCGTGGGTGGATCGGCGGCGCAAGCGTCCCGTCATGATCGTGGCGAACCTCGGGCGCGGTCTGCTGTTGGCGTGGGTGCCGGTGGCGGCCTACCTGGACGTGCTGTCCCTGACCCAGTTGTACGTGGTCGCGCTGGGGGTGAGCGTGGGGACACTGCTGTTCGAGACCGCGTACGTGAGCTACCTGCCGCTGCTGCTCGAACGCGGGCAGTTGGTCGAGGGCAACGCGAAGTTGGAGAGCACCCGGTCCGTCGCGCAGGTCGGCGGTCCCACGCTCGGCGGCTACCTGGTCCAGTGGCTGGGGGCGCCGCTCGCGGTGCTCACCGTCGCGGGCGGCTATCTGGCCTCGGCGGTGGTCCTCTGCGGGATCCGGATGCGGGAGGCCGTTCCGGCGCGCGGCACCGACCGCCACCTGGTCCGGGAGATCCGGCAGGGGCTGTCGTTCGTCTTCGGACACCGGTCCCTGCGCGCGCTCGCCGTCTCGGGCGCCCTGTTCAACCTCGGGGTCTTCGTCACCGGGACGGTGGTAGTGGTCCTGCTCGCCCAACAGTTGCGCATCGCGCCGGGAACGGTGGGACTGTGGTTCGCCGTCGGCGGGATCGGCGGGCTGGTCGGGGCGTTCGTCGTCCGGCGGGTCACCGCCCGGATCGGGCCGGGACCGGCGGTCTGGGTCGGCATGGCGGTGGCCGGCGTCTCCGGTCTGGTCGTGCCGCTCGCCGACGCCGACTGGCGACTCTGGCTCGCCGGGGCGGGCAACGCGTTGGTCTCCACCGGCCTGGTGATCAACAACGTGAACAGCATGGCGATCCGCCAGCAACTGTGTCCGAAGGAGTTGCAGGGCCGGATGAACGCCACCATCCGTTTCCTGATCTTCGGGGCCATGCCGATCGGCTCGTTCCTCGGCGGGTTCCTCGGAGAACGCGTCGGGCTCCGGGAGGCCCTCTGGGTGGGGGCCGTACTCAGCCTGGTCGCCGTTCTGCCGGTCTACTTCTCGCCGCTGCGGACCATGCGTGGCCACCCGGGCGACGACGATCCGGGTACGCCTCGGGACGGTGCCCCGCCCGGACGTCGGGCGCGTCGACGCGACCCGGGCGGCGTGGGTTCTCGATGAACCGGGCTTCCGTCCGGCCCGCCGGGTGTGTCATCCTGACTCCAACAGTTCTAGAACAGTTGGAGTCCACGTGACCGACCTGACCGTGCTGCCCAACGGCAGCGTGATGGCCGATCCCGGCGAGCGCGGCAGATTCGGCGGGCACGGGGGTCGCTTCGTCCCCGAGTCGCTGATCCCCGCCTGCACCGAGCTGGAGGCGGCGTTCCGGGAGGCGTGGGCGGACCAGCGCTTCCGCCGCGACCTCGACCGGCTGCTCGCGGTGCACGCCGGACGCCCGACCGCGCTCACGCCGGCCTGGCGGCTCTCCGAGGAGCTCGGCATCAACGTGCTGCTCAAACGGGAGGACCTCGCCCACACCGGCTCACACAAGATCAACAACGTGCTCGGCCAGGCCCTGCTGGCACGCCGGATGGGCAAGACGCGGCTGATCGCCGAGACCGGCGCCGGCCAGCACGGTGTCGCCACGGCCACCGCCGCCGCGCTGCTCGGCCTGGAGGCGACCGTCTACATGGGGGCCAAGGACGTCGAGCGTCAGGCGCTCAACGTGTTCCGGATGGAACTGCTCGGCGCCGAGGTCGTCCCCGTCACTGGCGGCAGCCGCACCCTGAAGGACGCCACCAGCGAGGCGCTGCGGCAGTGGGTCACCCGGGTCGACGACACCCACTACTGCATCGGCTCGGTCATGGGCCCGCACCCGTACCCGTGGATCGTGCGGGAGTTGCAACGGGTCATCGGCGAGGAGGCACGGGCACAGTGCGCCGCCGAGCTGCGCACCGGCGTGCCCGACTACGTGGTGGCCTGTATCGGTGGCGGCTCGAACGCCGCCGGCACCTTCGCCGGCTTCGTCGACACCCCGGCCCGGCTCGTCGGCGTGGAGGCCGAGGGTGGGGCGGCGGTCGCGTTCGGCCGGGTCGGCGTGCTGCACGGGTTCCGCTCGTACGTCCTGCAGGACGAGCACGGCCAGGTCAGCGAGGCGCACTCGATCGCGGCCGGGCTCGACTACCCGGGCGTGGGCCCCGAGCACGCCTTCCTCAACGACTCCGGCCGGGCACGGTACGTCACCGTCAACGACGCCGAGGTCATCCCGGCGGTCCGGCGGCTGGCCCGCACCGAGGGGATCCTGCCCGCCCTGGAGTCGGCCCACGCCATCGCCTGGGTGATCCGCGCCGCGGAGAGCGGCGAGCTGCCGCCGTTCAGCACCGTGCTGGTCGCGCTCTCCGGCCGGGGCGACAAGGACATCCACACCATTCGGGAGACCGCATGAGCGGCAAGCTGCTGGTCCCGTACGTGACCGGGGGCATCCGACCCGACTGGACCGGGTACGTCGAGGCGTACGCCCGCAGTGGCGCGGACATGATCGAGATCGGGCTCCCGTTCTCCGACCCGATCCTCGACGGGCCGACGATCCAGCAGGCGTCCTACCGCGCCCTGCAACAGGGGGCCACGGTCCGTTCGATCCTCGACGATCTCACCGAGGTGCACGTCGACGTACCGCTGATCGCCATGACCTACTACAACCTGGTGATGCACGACCCGGCGTTCTGCGCGGACCTCGCGGCGGCCGGTGTCAGCGGGCTGATCGTGCCGGACGTACCGATCGACGAGGTGGACGAGCTGGCGACCAGTGCCACGGCGGCCGGAGTCGATCTGGTCCTGCTCGCCGCGCCCACCACCCCCGCCCCTCGGTTGGCCGCCATCGCGCGGCGCAGTCGCCGCTTCGTCTACGCCGTCTCGGTGATGGGCACCACCGGCGAGCGCGACCGGCTCGCCGAGGACGCCGCCCGGCTCGCCCGCGACCTGCGGGCCCTGACCGACCTGCCGGTGCTGCTCGGCTTCGGCATCTCGCGGCCCGCGCACGCGGTGGAGGCGGCCGAGGCCGCCGACGGTGTGGTGGTGGCCTCGGCACTGATGCGGATGGTGCTCGACGGCGCGGACCCCGCCCAGGTCGGGGCCGTGGTCGCGGAGTTCCGCGCGGCGTTGGACGAGGTGGACGCGCCAGTTCCCGGGTGACGCGAGCCGGGCGGGTGCCCGGTGCGGCCGGTCGTCGACCGTGGGCCACACTGGGCACCGGTACGGCCGCAGGGACGGGAGACACCCATGGGTGAGGCGACGGTGGGTGGTCGACCGACCGCGCGCTACCGGCAGATCGCGGCCGACCTGGCGGCCCGGATCCGGCAGGGCGAGTACGAGCCCGGCGAGGCGCTGCCGGCGCAGCGGGAGCTGAGCACCCACTACGGCGTCACGCTGATGACGCTGCGCCAGGCCCTTCAGGAGCTGTCCGATCAGGGGCTCATCGTTCAGCAGGCCGGGCGGGGCACCTACGTCACACCGGTCCAGGCCGCGTACCGCGTGGACACGCTGCGCAGTTTCACGGAGGACCTTCGCGAGCAGGGCCACGACGTGGTCACCCAGGTGTTGTCCGGTGCGATGCGCCGACCGCCGGCCTGGGTGGTCGATCGGTTCGGCGACGGTGGCGGCGAGCGTGCCCTGCGGCTGGAACGGCTGCGCCTGCTCAACGGCCGTCCCGCCATTCACCAGGTCTCCTGGGTCCGGCCGCCGTACGGAGCGACGATCCGGGACCGCGACTTCGTCCGGACGTCGCTCTATGCCGCGCTGGCCGACGCCGGGGTCGCCATCCTGCGCGCCTCGGAACGGATCGTCCCGTCTCTGCTCGCCGCGCCGGCCGCCGGGCACCTGCGCCAACCGCCCGGCAGTCCCGTCTTCGTCAGCGAGCGGACGACGATCGCCCTGGACGGGACCGCCGTGGTGGTCGACCGGGCGGTGGTCGTCGGCGACGCCATGGAGATCCGTGCCGAGCGTGCGGCGACGCGGTTGTCGGTCCGGTGGGGCGCGGTGCGCTCCCCGGTCGCGTCGGGCGACGGCACCCCGTAGGGCTATTCACCTCCTGCCGGTGAGCAGAGACGGCAGCAAGGTGTCTGGCCACTTCTGGCCTCCGTGACGGCGTTGTTACCCGCTGTCGCCGTGCGGCATCGTGAGGTCTCGGGTGTACGACGACTGGGCGTGGCACCTGATCCGACCGCGAGTTGGTGATTCGCGGCGACCCCTCATGATCGGAGCCGATGATGACCCGTGCACTCCGGGTGGCCCGTCACCATCTCAACGACCGGACCCGTGACCTGCTCGACAAGGAGCTCACGGCCGCCGTCTGCGACATCGAACTGGACTCGGACGCCCACGAGGCGATCCTCGCCGGCATCGGTGCACACGCCCTGCAGACCCACCTGCCCGGCGAGATCCTCCAGGCACTGACGTTCTACCCGGCCACCGGCTCGCACGTCCTGGCCATCGGCAATCTGCCGCAGCAGGAGTTCCCGGCCACGCCGCGCGACGGCTTCACCGACGAACCCGCGATGGCCGTGACCAACGCCCTGCACTTCGGTCTGCTGCAACTGCTCTCGCTGACACCGTTCGCGGTCGACTACGAGAACACCGGCCGGTACATCCGCAACGTGGCCCCGAACCCGGCGGCGGCGGGCACCACCAGTTCCTGGGGGGCGGATTCCGAGTTCTCCTGGCACACCGACAACCCGCACCTCCCCTTCGGTGGCAAGGGCGTCGACCCGCGCCGGTACGTCCCGCGCTATCTCAGCTTCTATGCGGTCCGCAACGACGAGCAGGTGCCCACCGAGGTCCTCGCCATCGAGGAGGCCGTGGCCGCGCTGGACGAGACCACCGTGCAGGAGTTGCAGTCGGCCCAGTTCACCGTCGGCCCACCCGCCTCCACCGACGAGACGGCGCCGCTGCGGGACACCGCATTGCTGGAGCAGAGCTACGAGGGAACGCGGGCGCGGTTCGACCGGGGCACGGTCACACCGAACACGCCGGCGGCGACCGCCGCCCTCGACCGGTGGGTACGAGCCCTCGACCAGGCGCGGTCCGAGGCGTTCGTGCTGCGGCCCGGCGACTTCCTGATCTTCGACAACTACCGGGTGCTGCACCGCCGTCGGGCGTTCCGGCCCGGTCCGGCGGACACCGCCCGCTGGCTGCGCCGCTGCTATGCAAGCTGACCCGGACACCAGGAGGATGACCATGGGTAGATATCGCGTCGCCGTCATCGGTGGTATGCCCGCGCCGATCCACGGCGCCAAGGAACTCGGCATCGACGTCGTGCTGGTGCACGAGGAGGGCAAGTACGAGCCGTCCATCCTGGCGCACACCGAGCGGGTCGTCCACGCTCCGCTGGACGACGGCCCGGCCATCCACGCCGCGCTCAGTCCGCTGCACGCCGAGCGCCCGTTCGACCGCGTGATGACCACGACCGAGGTCGCCGCGATCTCGTCCGGCTACGTCGTGGACATGTTCGGCCTGCCCGGCGTCACCGAGTTCACCGCCCGCGCGCTCAAGGACAAGTCCCTCACCCGGGAGTGCCTGGCCAAGGCCGACGTGGAGAACGTCCGCTACCAGGTGGTCAACTCGGTGGAGGAGGCCGTCTCGTTCCTGGAGCAGGTCGGCGGGAAGATCGTCCTCAAGCCGATCGACGGTGCGGCGAGCCTGCACATCAAGGAGGTCGGGACCCCGGCGCAGGTGGCCGAGGCCATGTCGGAGCTGGCCGCCGCCGGCATCAGCGCCCCGATGGCCGAGGAGTTCCTCTCCGGCCCGGTGGTGAGCGTCGACTCGTTCTCCTTCGAGGGCCGGCACCTCACCATCGGCTACTCGGAATACCGGATGAACGACCGGTTCGTCGAGTGGGAGGTCAGCACCCCGAGCCGGGTCGCCGTGCCCTACCTCGCGGAACTCCGGGAACTCACCGCGAAGCTCCTGGACGCGGTCGGTGTCACCGAGGGGCCGTCACACAGCGAGTTCGTCCTCACCCCGAACGGACCCCGGGTGCTCGAATCCCACGCACGCCTGGCCGGCAGCGGCGCACCGGAGTTGGTACGCCGTGCCTTCGGCCTGGACCTCAACCGCATGTTCCTGACGGTGCCGCTGGGCATCGACGAGCTGCCGCTCGAATCGCCCGCACCGATCGGGGGCGCGGTCGCCCTGTTCCTGACCCCGAAGCCGGGACCGATCACATCGATCACCGTCAGCGAGGACATCCCGGCGACGGTACGCCGGATCCCGCCCGGCGAGTCGGCCCGGGTCTTCATGCCGTACCTGTTCGAGCTGGGCGCCGAGGACACCGCCGTGGTCATCACCAAGAACCCCGGCGACGAGGTCGCACCGCTGTTGACGGTCGCGGACTGCAGCAACGGCTACATCCTGGCCTCCGGCACGGACGCGCTCGACGCCATCGCCAAGGCCGAGGCGATCAACGCGCAGATAGACTTCGTCACCGGTTGATGAAGGAGAACACCATGAAGCGCACCGCAGTGGTGACGGGTGCCAGCAGCGGGATCGGCGCGGCCACGGCACGCCGGCTGGCCAAGGACGGGTTCTTCGTCGTGGTGGCGGCCCGCCGGTTGGACCGACTCCAGGCGCTGGCGGCCGACATCGGCGGGCAGGCCGTCGCACTCGACGTCACCGACCAGGCGTCCGTGCAGGCCCTCGCCGCCGGGCTGGACCGCTGCGACCTGCTGGTCAACAACGCGGGCGGGGCGGTGGGCGCCGACCCGCTGGCCACCACCATGCCCGCCGACCTCATGCGGAGCTTCGAGATCAACGTCCTGGGCATGCTGTACGTGACCCAGGCGCTGCTGCCGCTGCTGCGCGCCTCCGACGCACCGACCATCGTGACCGTCACCTCGACGGCCGCACACGTGACCTACGAGTCCGGCGGCACCTACACCGCCGCCAAGCACGCGGAACACGCGCTGGTGGAGACGCTCCGGCTGGAACTCTGCGGCGAACCGGTGCGGGTCATCGAGATCGCCCCGGGCATGGTCCGCACGGACGAGTTCGCGGTCAACCGGTTCAACGGCGACGCGGACAAGGCCGCCGCCGTGTACGCGGGCGTGGACCGGCCGCTGGTGGCCGAGGACGTCGCCGAGTGCATCGCCCTGACGGTGGCACTGCCCAGCCACGTCAACGTGGACCGTCTCGTCGTCCGCCCGGTCGCCCAGGCCGCCCAGCACAAGGTGCACCGTCAGCCGATCTTCGGCGGCTGACGGACGGGCCGTCGTGCTGAGTCGCACCGCGAGCGGTGTGACTCAGCCGAGGTCCTCGGGTTTCACCTTCCCCCGGGCGACAAGACTCTTCGCGAGACGGACCCGCCCCAGCATGACCGCCTGCACGTAGCCGAGCACGACCAGCACGGCGGCGAAGATCTCGCCGCGCTCGGCCAGGATCCAGGTGGGAATGATCGCGAAGAGGACCACCGGCACCGCGAAGACCCACAGCGGGTAGCGCAGGTGGTTGCTGAGTGAGGCGTCGAAGAACTTGGGCACGAGATCATTAGATCTCACCCGGCAAGGACTCCTCGGTCACCACCACTTGGGGTAGTGCCGCAGTACCCGGTCCGCCGGTTCCGGCGACTTCGACCTGCGCTCCCGCCACTCCTGAACGAGGCTCGGGCCGTGAACGATTGCGCCTGCGGCGATCAGGAGCAGGGACCCGTACCGTCCGGACCAGCCGAACCACAGGCCGAGACCGGCCACCAGCCAGAGCAGGAGACCGAGGCCGAACAGGATCGATCGGAGGCGTGGGCGGCGCACGACTGTCAGGCTACGGCTCGCTGCCAAGGAGGCACATCAGCCGTGATCCCTTGGCCCACGGACAGAGCTTGATCTCACCGAGAACCGCGACGCCTCGGTGAGATCAAGCCCGTGCGAGAGATTCCCCTCGACGCCACAACGCTTGCGCCGAACAACGGTTACCCGTTCAGCAGGCGGTGTATCCCTTGCCCTTCTTCGACCAGGCGCATTTGTCGATCAGCTTGCCGCTGGCGTTGCGCAGGTACGCGGTGTCGCCGGTGTTGTTCCAGACGTAGTTGCCCGAACCCCAGTAGCGGTTCTTGGCGGTGTTCTTGCCCTTGCCGGTCCGGATGACCACGCTCTTGCCCTTGGCGAGCTTGACGTCCCCGCTGAAGGTGTAGACGTGGTTGGCCTTGTCGCGCAGCGTCCAGTTCTTCAGGTTGATGGTGCGGGCGCGCCGGTTGGTGAGCTTCACGTACTCGGCGTTCAGGCTGGCGTTCGAGCGGTTGTCCGTGCCCGGCGAGTCGTAGTAGACCTTCGTGATCTCGATCGCCGGGGTGGCGGCCTGCGCCGGAGCGCCGACGGCCAGCGAGCCACCGAGCGCCACGGCGAGCGCGGACACCAGCCCGATGAACCTTCTCGACATGCGTGTTACCCCCACGGGAAGCGCCGAATTGCGGCGCGGACATGTCACGCCGACGCGTGACGGAGCGAGGTTAACGACGAGTTGCGGCAATGTGAGGTACTCACGCACCGCGCGCCACTGATTACGGCCGGCCGGCTGTCGATCGACAGCCAGCCGGGTCGTCTCCGCCGACCGCTCCGCGCCCTACCGTGCGGCGAGGGGCGGACCACATGCCGGCCGAACGGCGACCCGGTCCGATGCGTTCGGCGACCACTGTGGACCTTCGGGCGGGAACCTCTCGTCGCCCCGCGCAACCGGGGCGGCGTACCCGACGTCCCATCATCAGGCCGAGGGAACGAGGGGACCATGCGCCGATACCTGATCGGCACCATCGCCGCGACCGCGTTGGTGCTCACCGGATGTGCACAGCACGACACCACGTCGACCGGGCCGGATCCGGTCACGATCGACGCCGCCTCGGCGGCACAGCAGGAACCGACCGCGCTGATCGGCTCGTGGACGGCGGCGGGTACGGACGTGGGGTCAGGCACCGTCGTCCAGTTCACCGACCACTCCCTCAGGGTCTTCGACGGCTGCGGGGTACGGCACGGGAGCTGGGGCGCCGACCAGAGCGGCCTCCTCCTCGCCGACATGCACACCGTTCCCACCGGAGACGGTGAGGGCTGCACTGCCGCGCCGGACGCAGGACTGGGCTGGCTGCTCCGGGCCGACGGGTTCCGCGTCGACGGTGACACCCGCGCCCTCCTGGACGACGCCGGTGCGGAACTGGCCCGGCTGCGCCCCGCTGGGCGGCCGGACAACGAACCGGACATGGACCCGTCCTGGCTCCAGCCGCCGACGGTGACCGACGAGACGCGACGCTGGTTGGCCGCGCCCCCGGCGCTACCCGCCCACCTCGCCGGCCCCAAGCCGGAGGAGTTGGTCGGCCGCTGGGTGCCGGCGGGCG
The DNA here is from genome assembly GCF_044460945.1 of Micromonospora sp. NPDC049903. Taxonomy (NCBI): domain Bacteria; kingdom Bacillati; phylum Actinomycetota; class Actinomycetes; order Micromonosporales; family Micromonosporaceae; genus Micromonospora; species Micromonospora sp. NPDC049903. Next base: position 32,361 of record NZ_JBITKL010000027.1, on the reverse strand, counting down.
CGGCGGCGAACTCAGCAGGCCGAGGACCGAAGCCCGCCTCCGTCGAGTTCGTCGCCGACGGCACCTGGACCGGCTCGGACGGCTGCAACAGCTATTCGCCCGGACGCTGGGCGACCGGCGGTGACGGCGCGTTCCTGGCGACCGGGGGTGTCTCCACCGCGATCGGCTGCGACAACGTGCCGACCGGTCGCTGGCTCATCACCGCCCGGCAGGCGGGCCTGGACGGCGACGTGCTGGTGTTGCGGGACGCGCAGGGTGCGGAAACCGGCCGCATGCGCCGCGGCTGATCCGCCGGCTCGGCGCACTTGCCGCCACGCTGTCGCCGCAGACGTCCGCGGTGGTCCACAGCCTGCATCCACAGCCTGTGGATAGCACATGTGTACGAGTCCAGCTCGCTCCCAGTTTCCGGTGAGTACGCTTGGTCATCCTCCCGGTGCCGCCGGGAGGCGTACCCGACCTGGAACGACGTGCGAGTGGATCAGCAGCAAGTCCTCCGCGACGTGACGGTCCGCCTGCCGATGGCGTCGACCGTCGCCGAGGTGTGCCAGGCCACCGTCGATTCGCTGGCCCGCCACACCCCCGCCACCATCGCCGTCCTGCTGCACGTGCACGACCGGCTCCGGTGCGTCGCCGCCACCGGCTCCTGGCAGGTCTTCGCCACCGTCGCGCCGGACGCCGGGATCGTCGGCCGGGTCTACACCGGTGGCGCGACGGTCGTCGCCCCGGACGTGACGACCGATCCCGATCACATCCCGGTACGCCCCGACGTCACCGCCGAGGTGTGCGTACCGGTGCCGGATCCGGCCGGGCGGGTCATCGGCGTACTCGACGTGCAGTGGACCGGCCCGGCCGACCTCGCCGCGTGGCGGACCACCGCCGAGCGCGTCGCCGCCCGCCTCGGCGCGCGGATCGTCGCGCTGGGCGGGCCGACGGAGAGCCGCAGCGAGAAGCTGCTCCGGCACGCCGCCGCGATGACCGCCGCCGGCACCGAGTGGGACCTGATGACCGCCGCGATCGGGGCCGCCCGGGACGTCTCCACGCTCGGCGCGGCCGTCCTGGTGCTCGGCGGCCGGGGTGGCGTACGGCTGGGTGCTCCGACCGTGGCGCCCGGCGAGCTGGAGAGTCGGATGCGCGCCGAGCTGACCGAGGCGGGTCCGGAGGCGCTGCGCGGCATCATCGACCGGGCGCACCGCTACGGGGCCGGGTACACCCTCGGCGAGGCGGGCCACCCGCCGACCGTGGAACACGAGCCGCTGGTGCGCGCCGGTGTCCGGACGCTGGTCACGGTGCCGGTGGGTCCGGCCCGGCGCGGCGGGGTGCTGCTGGTGGCCGACGACCGGCTGCTGCGTCCCGATCCCACCACGGTCAACCTGATGGAGCTGCTGGCCGGTCAGGCGTGGAGCTGTCTGGACCGGTTGCGCACCCTGGATCGGCTGCGCGAGCAGGCCAGCTCCGACCCGTTGACCGGGCTGCGGCACACCGGCCCGTTCGGGCAGCGGATCGCCACCGCGACGCCGGGGCGGACCGCGTTGCTCGCGATCGACGTGGACGGCTTCAAGACGATCAACGACACGTACGGGCACCAGGCCGGTGACCGGGTGCTGGTCGGCCTGGCCCGGGCGTTGGAGGGCGCGCTGCGTCAGGGTGACGAGCTGTACCGGGTCGGCGGCGACGAGTTCGTCGCGGTGATCGAGGTGAGCCGTCCCGAGGAGGCCGTCCGGGTGGCCGAACGGCTCACCGAGGCGGCCCGCCGGATCGGCCGCACGATCAGTGTCGGTGTCGCCCTGCCCCGGCCGGGCGAGTCACCCGAGGTGACGCTGCGCCGCGCCGACCAGGCGCTCTACGCGGTGAAACGGCAGGGTCGCGACGGCGTACGCCTCGCCGCCGCCTGAGTACGACGCTCAGCGCTGGGTGATCTCCTTGGCCAGGAGTTCGGCGATCTGGGCGGTGTTCAGGGCGGCGCCCTTGCGGAGGTTGTCGCCGGTGACGAAGAAGTTCAGCGCGCGGGGGTCGTCGAGGGCACGACGGATCCGGCCGACCCAGGAAGGGTCGGTCCCGACCGCGTCGATCGGCATCGGGAACTCACCGGCGGCCGGGTCGTCGACGACGATCACACCGGGGGCGTTGCGCAGCACGCCACGGGCCCCCTCGGCGTTGATCTCGGTGCCGAAGACGGCGTGTACGGCGACCGAGTGACCGGTGAGCACCGGCACCCGTACGCAGGTGGCGGTGACCTTCAGATGCGGCGTACCGAGGATCTTGCGCGACTCGTCGCGCATCTTCATCTCCTCGGAGGACCAGCCGTCGTCGACAAGTGAACCGGCCCACGGCACCACGTTGAGCGCCATCGGTGCGGGGAACGGGCCGAGGTCGTCACCGACCGCCTGCCGCACGTCACCGGTACGCGAGCCGAGCAGCCGGTCGCCCGCCACCTTGGCCAACTGGTCGTGCAGCGTGTCCGCGCCGCGCTGACCCGCCCCGGAGACCGACTGGTACGAGGCGAGCACCAGCTCGCGCAGGCCGTACTCGCGGTGCAGCGGGGCGACTGCGACGATCATCGCCAGGGTGGTGCAGTTCGCGTTCGCGACGATGCCCCGGGGCCGCTCGTGGACCTGCTCGGGGTTGATCTCCGGAACCACCAGCGGGACGTCCGACGCCATCCGGAAGGCGCCGGAGTTGTCCACCACGATCGCGCCCCGGCGTACCGCGATCGGCGCCCAGTGCGCGGCGACCTCGTCCGGTACGTCGAACATCGCCACGTCGACGCCGTCGAACGCCTCCTCGGTCAGCGCCTGGACGGTCAACTCCTCGCCCCGACAGCGGACCTTACGCCCGACCGACCGCTCGGAGGCGAGCAGACGGATCTCACCCCAGACGTTGCGACGCCCGGTGAGCAACTCACACATCACGGTGCCGATAGCGCCCGTCGCCCCGACCACGGCCAGGGCGGGCAGCCCGGCCATCCGCGCTACCGTCCCGTTCCCGCGTACACCACGGCTTCGGTGTCGCCGCCCAGGTCGAAGGCCTCGTGGATGGCTCGGACGGCCGCGTCGAGGTCGGTGTCCCGGCAGACCACGGAGACCCGGATCTCCGAGGTGGAGATCATCTCGATGTTCACGCCGGCCTGGCCGAGCGCGGCGAAGAAGCCGGCCGCGACGCCCGGGTGTGAACGCATCCCGGCACCGATCAGGGAGACCTTGCCGACGTGGTCGTCATAGAGCAGGCCCTTGAAGTTGACCGACTCCTGGATCTTGCTGAGCGCGGCCATCGCGGTCGGGCCGTCGGCCTTGGGCAGGGTGAAGGAGATGTCCGTGCGCCCGGTTCCCTCGGTGGAGACGTTCTGCACGATCATGTCGATGTTGATCTCGGCACCCGCGACGGTGTCGAAGATCCGCGCGGCGGCGCCCGGCTCGTCGGGCACCCCGACGATGGTGATCTTGGCCTCGCTGCGATCGTGGGCGACGCCGGTGATCAGTGCCTGCTCCACAGGAAGCTCCTCCGTCGATCCGATGACCATGGTGCCGGTGTTGGTCGAGTATGACGAGCGGACGTGGATCGGCAGTCCCGCCCGGCGGGCGTACTCCACGCTGCGCAGGTGCAACACCTTCGCGCCGCAGGCGGCCAGCTCCAGCATCTCCTCGTAGGTGATCTGCTTGATGTGCCGGGCGTTGGGGACGATCCGCGGGTCGGCGGTGAAGATGCCGTCCACGTCGGTGTAGATCTCGCACACGTCCGCGTGCAGCGCGGCGGCCAGCGCCACGGCGGTGGTGTCCGAGCCGCCCCGGCCCAGGGTCGTCACGTCCTTGGTGTCCTGCGAGACACCCTGGAACCCGGCGACGATGACCACGGCGCCCTCGTCCAGCGCGCCCTTGAGCCGCCCCGGGGTGACGTCGATGATCCGCGCCCGGCCGTGCACCGAGGTGGTGATGACGCCCGCCTGCGAACCGGTGAACGAGCGGGCCTCGTAGCCCAGGTTGTGGATCGCCATGGCGAGCAGCGCCATCGAGATCCGCTCCCCGGCGGTGAGCAGCATGTCCAGCTCGCGCCCGGGCGGCAGCGGACTGACCTGGTTGGCCAGGTCGAGCAGCTCGTCGGTGGTGTCGCCCATCGCTGAGACGACCACGACGACGTCGTCGCCGGCCTTGCGGGCGGCCACGATCCGTTCGGCCACCCGCTTGATCCGCTCGGCGTTGGCGACGGAGGACCCGCCGTACTTCTGCACCACGAGTGCCACGACGGCGCACTCCCTCCCGGTTGCCCTGAGCGTGCCGACGCCGCCGGCACCGGGGCCGGCGGCGCGGGTCGGACGACCTCAGGGTATCGGGCCGCTCTGACCGCCGGGTCAGGTGATCCCACGATCCGGCCCGGCGCGGCGGGGGAGGTGGTGTGCGACACGCCGGAAAGGCCGACCTTTCCGGGGGTGTCCGCAAGCGCACCCAACGCCGAGAATGGCCGGGTGTACGCCGCCCACCGTCCCGCCGTCCGCCTGACCGTTCCGATCGCGTTCGCCGTGCCCGTCCTGCTCGCCGGATGCTCCTCGGACCCGCCGGACGATCCGCCGCCACCGCCGAGCGCCGCGCCACGACCGGCGGGCCAGGACGCGGCCCGCGACGAACTGGCCGCGCTCGCCGCCGCCGCACAGGATCGGCACATGGTCGCCCGGTACACCCTGCGGGTGGCCGACACTCCCGACCGCTCGGTCGTGGTGACCAGCGCCAACGACGGCAGTTGGCGGGTGGACGTACCCGGTGGCGCGCTCGGCGGCACGGCGGACGTCTCGCTCGCGGCCACCGCCGACGGGCTGTTCCAGTGCGCGTTGCCCTCGGCGACCCGGCCCGAGTCGGCGAGCTGCGTACGCGTCGGCGAGCGCGACGACACGCTGCCCCGCCGACTCGACCCCCGCGTGCAGCACCCGTTCACCGACTGGCTGGACGTGCTGACCGACCGGCGTGCCCCGTTGTCGGTCTCCCCCGCGATGGCTCCGCCCGAGGCCACCGGCGCCTGCTACTCGGTGGAGACGACGGCCGCCTCGATCAACCCACCGCTGGACGTCGGCATCTACTGCTTCGACGCGGACGGCACCCCGACCGCGGTTCGCGCGGCGTTCGGCACCCTGACGCTGTCCGGCCCGCCCGAGCCGGCGCCGGCCACCGTGCAGCTCGCCGGCCCGGTGGTCGACGGCGAACCGTTGGGCATGGAGGCACCGCCACCGCCGCCCACGCCGTCCGATCTCGATCCGGGCGGCACCGATCCGGGCGGCACTGTGCCGGGTGACCCCGGATCGGGTGACGCCGGACCGGGAGGCACCGAGCCGACCGGCGGCGGGTAGGCCCGGGCCGGTCTCCAGATCCGGGCCACCGCTCCGGGCCTGGTGCTGGTCCGGCGGCGGGTCGGGGCAGGCCCCACCGGCAACGTCCGGCCGGCCGTCCCGTTACGGGTGTCGTTTCCCACATTCGGCGGCCCCGATATCACCGCCAAATGCCTCATACGGGACGCTTCTACGCATGACCGACCTCACCCCCGTGCTGGCCTTCCGCTGGAGCCCCCGGTCCTTCGACCCGGTGACGGAACTGCCCCGGGCCGAGGCGGCCGCCCTGCTGGAAGCCGCCCGGTGGGCGCCGTCGGTCGACAACCGGCAGCCGTGGCGGTTCGCCCTCGGGCACCGCGACGACCAGACCTTCAAGCGGATCCTGGTCAACCTGGCACCGGCCGAGCAGCGGTGGGCCGGACGCGCCGCCGCCCTGGTGCTCGGCGCGTACCGACGGACCGAGCAGGCGTACGCCGCGTACGACCTGGGGCAGGCGGTGGCCCACCTGAGCGTGCAGGCAACCGCGCTGGGACTGCACGTACGCCAGGTGACCGATTTCGACCGGGCCGGGCTGATCGCCGACCTGGACCTCCCCGGCGAGGTGCGACCGTACGTGGTGGTCGCGGTCGGCCAACTCGGCGATCCGTTGAGCCTTCCGGCCGACCTGCTGGCCGACGAGACCGCCCTACGCCACCGTCGCCCACTCTCCGAACTCGTCCTGAGCTGCGGCGAGGCCGTCGACTGAGCGGTTAGGCGCAATTTCCATCTCACACTCCGGACGGGTCTTTCCCACACCACGTCCCATCACGTAGGGTCACCCTGTCATGTGGCAGGCGTACCTCCTCCTTGGTCGCCGCGACGAGGCCTGACGGCCGGCACCTCGTCGCGGAGTCGAACCGCGCCGCCAGCACCGTCCCGGATCTTTCGCTCGGCATCCCTGCCGACCCCCGTCGCTGACGACACATGACCCCAGGAGAAATCCGCCATGGCTCACCCAGCCGGCACCACCGACGTTGACTCCGATGCCATCGCCCGGCAACGTCCCAGCCAGATGCCGCACCGCCGCTACCAGCCCTACCAGCAGCAGTTCCGCATCGACCTGCCGGACCGCACCTGGCCGACCCGGCACGTCGAGACCGCACCGCGCTGGTGCGCGGTCGACCTGCGCGACGGCAACCAGGCGCTGATCGACCCGATGTCGCCGGAGCGCAAGCGCCGGATGTTCCAGCTCCTGGTCCAGATGGGCTACAAGGAGATCGAGGTCGGGTTCCCGTCGGCCAGCCAGACCGACTACGAGTTCGTCCGGCAGCTCATCGAGCAGGACATGATCCCCGCCGACGTCACCATCCAGGTGCTGACGCAGTGCCGGGAGCACCTGATCGACCGGACCTTCGAGGCGCTGCGCGGCGCGCGCCGGGCGATCGTGCACTTCTACAACTCCACCTCCACCCTGCAACGACGGGTGGTCTTCGGGCTGGACCGCGACGGCATCGCCGACATCGCCACCACCGGCGCCCGGCTCTGCCAGAAGTACGCGGAGATCCACACGCCGGACACGGAGATCCACTACGAGTACTCGCCGGAGTCGTACACCGGCACCGAGCTGGAGTACGCGCTGGAGGTCTGTGCCAAGGTCATCGAGGTCGTCGACCCCACGCCGGACCGCAAGCTGATCGTCAACCTGCCCGCCACGGTCGAGATGGCCATGCCGAACGTGTACGCCGACTCGATCGAGTGGATGCACCGGCACCTGCCCCGCCGCGAGAGCCTGGTACTCAGCCTGCACCCGCACAACGACCGGGGAACCGGCGTCGCCGCCGCCGAGCTGGGCCTGCTGGCCGGCGCGGACCGGATCGAGGGGTGCCTGTTCGGCAACGGCGAGCGCACCGGCAACGTCGACCTGGTGACGCTGGGCCTGAACCTCTTCTCCCAGGGCATCGACCCGATGATCGACTTCTCTGACATCGACGAGGTCAAGCGGGCCGTCGAGTACTGCAACCAACTGCCCGTGCACGAGCGCCACCCGTACGCCGGTGACCTGGTCTACACCGCCTTCTCCGGCTCCCACCAGGACGCCATCAACAAGGGCTTCGCCGCGCTGAACGCCGACGCAGCGGCGGCCGGCGTACCCGTCGACGACTTCACCTGGGCGGTGCCCTACCTGCCGATCGACCCGAAGGACCTGGGCCGCAGCTACGAGGCGGTGATCCGGGTCAACTCGCAGTCCGGCAAGGGCGGCGTCGCGTACATCATGAAGACCGAGCACCAGTTGGACCTGCCCCGACGGCTCCAGATCGAGTTCTCCGGCGTGGTGCAGCAGGTCACCGACCACGACGGCGGCGAGGTCGGCCCGGACACCATGTGGCAGATCTTCGCCACGCAGTACCTGCTCGACCACCAGGCCGACCCGGCGGTGACGCTGACCGAGTACGCCATCGGCAGCGCCGACGGCAAGGTCGAGATCACCGCGCAGGTCGGTGTGGACGGCCAGGCCCGCTCGGTGACCGCGATCGGCAACGGCCCGATCGACGCGTACGTCAACGCGCTCGGCTCGGCCGGAGTGAGCGTACGGGTGCTCGACTACCACGAGCACGCGCTCTCCTCCGGCGGTGACGCGCAGGCGGCCGCGTACGTGGAGTGCGAGGTGGACGGGCGGACGGTCTGGGGCGTCGGCATGGACGCGAACATCGTCACCGCCTCCGTGAAGGCGGTCACCAGCGCCGTCAACCGCGCCCGTCGCTGACCGGCCGGCTGGATGTAAGGAGGGGTCCCCTGCTATCGCATTCTGCATAGCAGGGGACCCCTCCTTTCACCTGTCCCGGGTGGCCGAGTCGTCCGGGGTGGAGACGGGCATGGAGTGGCAGGGTTGTGCGGGCGGTGGTCGGCGGGGCGGACGGCGTACCAGCAGGGCGGCGATGACCGCCCCGGCCACCAGCAGGCCGGCACACCAGAGCAGCGCGCCCCGGTAGGCGGCGGTGAGTTCGGCGGGCTGCTCGTAGCCTGTGCCGCTGAGCCCGACCAGCAGCGGCAACGCGGCCACCGCCAGCAGACCGCCCACCCTGGATGCGGCGTTGTTGAAGCCGCTGGCCACCCCGGCGAACCGGTCCGCCACGGCGGCCAGCACGGACGCGGTCAGCGGTGCCACCACCAGGGTCAGCCCGGCACCGAACAGCACCACCCCGGGCAGCACCTGTCGCCAGTACGACGCGCCCGCGTCCACCTCCCGCAGCACCAACAGCCCGACGGCGGCCAGCACCGGGCCGACGGTCAGCGGCAGCCTCGGCCCGATCTTCGCCGACAGCGCCCCGGCCTTCGGCGAACCGATCAGCAGCAGCACCGTCATCGGCAGCAGGGCCAGGCCGGTGAGCAGCGCCGACCAGCCGACCACGTTCTGCAGGTAGACGGCGAAGAAGAAGGTGAACCCGCCGAGTGCGGCGTACACCAGCACGGTGAAGACGTTCAGCACCGAGAAGAGTCGACTGCCGAACAGGCCGGTGGGCAGCATCGCGCTCTCGCCGCGACGCCGTTCCACGAGCACGAACGCCAGCGCGGCCAGCACCGCGACCAGGGCCGCCACCAGCACGGCCGGTGACCTGATCCCGCGCCCCGGCGCGTCCACGAGCGCGTACGTCACTCCGGCCAGCGCCAGCGCGCCGAGCAACGCGCCGGCCACGTCGAAGCGTCGGCCGGTGCCCCGGCTACGCGAGGCGCTCTCGTCCCGGCTCTCCGGCACCCACCGCAGCGCGGCCAGCACCACCAGGACGGCCAGTGGCAGGTTCAGGAAGAAGATCCACCGCCAGGAGAGCGCGTCGATCAGCCAGCCACCGATGAACGGGCCGAGCGCGGTGGAGACACCGGACAGGCCGGACCACGCCCCGATCACCTTGCCCCGGTCGTCCGGGTGGAAGCTGGCCTGGAGCAGCGACAGCGAGCCGGGAGTCAGCAGCGCGCCGCCGGCACCCTGGAGGAACCGCGCGGCCACCAACCAGTCGGTACGCAGTGCCAGCCCGCACAGCACCGAGGCGACGGTGAACCAGACCACGCCCAGCAGGAAGATCCGCCGTCGCCCGAAACGGTCGCCGAGCGCCCCGCCGAGCAGCACGAACGCGGCCAACGTGAGCAGATATCCGTTCACCGTCCACTGTAGTCCCGCCACCGAGGCGCCCAGCTCGGCGCCGAGTCGGGGCAGGGCCACGTTGACCACGGTGGTGTCCAGGAAGACCATGCCGGAGGCGAGGACGGCGGCGGCCAGCGTGCCTCGGCCGGCGTGCGACTTCAGCCGGAGTGCGGGCGCGGTGTCGGGCATGACTACCAATGTGCCGTGCGCCATACGTGAGACACCACGAATCGCCGAAACTGGGCCCGGGTACTGTGCGGGATCGCCGAAAGCCCGCAAGCTGGAGAGGTGTCGTCTGTGCGTACCAGATCAGGACCTCGCGCCCTGGGGGCGCTCGCGCTCGTCGCGGCGCTGACCCTAGGCGCGGCCGGTTGCGTCGAGTTGGTGGAGCCGGAGGTGTCGCCCACCAGCGGTGACGGCGGCACCGCCACCCAGATGCTCTCCGAACTGACCGTCGCCGAAGCCAACCCGATGCGCGGCTACAGCCGCAACCGTTTCTCGCACTGGCGCAAGACCGGCCAGAACTGCGACGTCCGTGACACCGTCCTGGAACGCGACGGCAAGGACATCCAGCACTCCGGGTGCAACGTGGTGGGTGGCAACTGGGAGAGCGTGTACGACGGACGGACCTTCACCGACCCGTCCAGCGTGGACATCGACCACATGGTCCCGCTCGCCAACGCGTGGCGCTCCGGCGCGGACGAGTGGGAGGACTCGAAGCGTAGTGATTTCGCGAACGACCTCGACCGGCCGCAGCTCTTCGCGGTTTCGGCCTCCTCCAACCGGGCAAAGGGTGATCAGGATCCGTCCCAGTGGAAACCGCCAAACCGGTCATACTGGTGCCAGTATGCCGGCGACTGGGTGGCGGTGAAGCACCACTGGAAGCTCACGATCACCAGTGCTGAGAAGGCCGCGCTGGCCGACATGTTGGAGGGCTGCACATGGGAGAGCAAGCCGTAACCGGAGCCGGCGGCACCCCGGCACCCGAACGGACGCCTGACGCGGGCGGAGACGACGCCGCAGCGGCCAGCGGCAGCCCCGGCCCGGCCACCGCCGGGATGACCGCCGACGGCGCGGCTGCGGGTGAGGTGGAGGTGCCCGGTGCCGGGATGACCGCCGACGCCGGTGGCGCCACCGGTCCGCAGAGCCGGACCACGGACATCGTGCCCGGACCGGGCGGGGTGATGACCGACGAGGTCGGCGTGGTCACCGGGGAGTTGACCCTGCGCACCGACCTCGCCGACGGCCGGGTCACCCTCCAGGTGCAGTACAAGGACGCCGACGAGTGGTACGCGGTCACCGGCGGCAGCGCCGCGCTGGCCGACGCGGCCGGGCTGGACGCGGTGCACAGCATCGCGGTCGGCCTGCTGAACCGTCCCGAGGGCTGATCCTGGTCGCCCCCGGATGTAAGGAGGGGTCCCTTTCTAACGCCTGCGGCATAGAAAGGGACCCCTCTTAACATCTCAGCTAGACGAACGTGCCCGGCTCGCTGGGTGCGGAGACCACGCCGGGCTCCTCGCCCTCGCCCTCCGGGCGGACGATCTCCGCACTCACCTTGTGCGGCCGCAGCTCGCCGCTGGCGATCTGCTCGGCGAAGTGACAGGCGACCCGACTGCCGCCGATCTCCCGCAGCACCGGCCGCTCGTCGGCGCACCGGGTCGGCTGCGCCCACGGGCACCGGGTGTGGAAGCGGCAACCCGACGGCGGGTTGGCCGGCGACGGCAGGTCACCGGAGAGCAGGATCCGCTCCCGGCGGTCCTCGACGTCCGGGTCCGGCACCGGCACCGCCGACATCAGCGCCCGGGTGTACGGGTGCAGCGGCTCGGTGTAGAGCCGGTCGCTGGGTGCCTCCTCGACCAGGCCGCCCAGGTACATCACGCCGACGGTGTCGGAGATGTGCCGCACCACCGCCAGGTCGTGCGCGATCACCAGATAGGTGAGGCCGAGGCTGTCCTGCAACTCGTCGAGCAGGTTGATCACCTGTGCCTGGATCGACACGTCCAGGGCGGAGACCGGCTCGTCGGCGACGATCAGCTCCGGCCCGAGCACCAGCGCGCGGGCGATGCCGATGCGCTGTCGCTGACCGCCGGAGAACTCGTGCGGGTAGCGGGACAACGCCCAACGGGGCAGGCCCACCTTGTCCAGCGTCTCGCCGATGATCTTCCGACGGCCGTCCCGGTCGCCACCGATGTCGTGCGTCTGCAGCCCCTCGGTGAGGATGGACTCGACGTTCTGCCTCGGGTCGAGGCTGGACATCGGGTCCTGGAAGATCATCTGCATCCGCCGCCGCATGGTCCGCAGCTTGCGCGGCGCCAGCGTGGTCAACTCCACCCCGTCGAAGCGCACCTCACCGGCGGTGGGCGGGTTGAGCTGGAGCAGCGCCCGGCCGAGCGTGGACTTGCCGCAGCCCGACTCACCGACCAGGCCGTACGTCTTGCCGCGCGAGATGCTCAGGTCGACGCCGTCGACCGCCTTGACGTGGCCGACCGTCCGGTCGAACAGCACCCCCCGCTTGATCGGGAAGTGCACCTTGAGGTCCCGCACCTCGACGAGGACGTCGCTCTCGGTCATGACTTCTCCTCCTCGCGCGGCGCAGGCACCTGGCCGGTACCCGACGCCTCGACGGGCGCGGCCGCCTCGGCGACCGACGGTGCCTCGGCGACCGCCGCAGTCCCGGCAGACGCCCCGGCCTCGGCAGACGGCTCGCCCTCGACGGACGCCGACGCCTCAGCGGACGACGGTGCGGCTTCGGTGGACGGCGTCGTCGGCGTGGGGTCCGGCAACGGGGCCGGGTTGACGCAACGGTAGCTGCGGCCGGCGTGGGTGAGCACCAGCTCCGGCGGCTGGCCGACGCAGGCGTCCACCCGACGGGTGCAGCGCGGCGCGAAGGCACAGCCCTCGGGCCAGGGCAGCAGGTCACGCACCGAACCGGGGATCGGGGTGAGCCGCTCGCCGCGCCCGGCGTCCAGGCGCGGCACGGAGCCGAGCAACCCCACCGTGTACGGGTGCCGGGGCTCGCGGAACAGCGGACGCCGCCGGGCGGTCTCCACCACCCGGCCGCCGTAGAGCACGTTGATCGTGTCGCACATACCGGCGACCACGCCCAGGTCGTGCGTGATCATCACCAGCGCGGTGTCGGAGTCCCGGACCAGGTCCTTGAGCAGTTCCAGGATCTGGGCCTGGATGGTGACGTCGAGCGCCGTGGTGGGCTCGTCGGCGATCAGCAGCCGGGGCTGGCAGGCCACCGCCATCGCGATCAACGCGCGCTGCCGCATCCCGCCGGAGAGCTGGTGCGGGTACTCCTTGAGCCGCCGGGTGGGGTCGGGGATGCCGACCCGGTCCAGCAGTGCGGCGGCCTCCTTCGCCGCGGCGGCGCCCTTCATCCCCCGGTGCCGGGTCAGCACCTCGGTGACCTGGAGTCCGATCGGTACGACCGGGTTCAGGGACGACAGCGGGTCCTGGAAGATCATCGCGACGTCACGGCCCCGGATGTCCCGCCGCGACCGGTCGTCGAGCTGGAGCAGATCCGTGCCGTCGAACACCGCCTTGCCGCCGACCCGCAGGCCCGGTTGCTTGGGCAGCAGGCCCATGATGGCCAGCGAGGTCACCGACTTGCCGCAGCCGGACTCACCGACCAGGCCGACCACCTGACCGGCGTCGACCGAGAAGGACACCCCGTCGACGGCGTGCACGGCGCGCTGACCGCGCCGGGCAAAGGTGACGGAGAGGTCGTCCACTTCGAGTAGTGCCATTACGAACCCTCCTACTTCCGCAGCTTCGGATCGAGGGCCTCGCGCATCGCCTCACCGAGCAGGGTGAATCCCAGGGCGGTGATGATGATGGCGACCGCCGGATAGATGGCCAGCTCCGGCCGTACTCCGAGGTACTGCTGCGCGTCGGCCAGCATGACGCCCCACTCGGGGGTGGCCGAGTCGGGGTTGCCGAGCCCGAGGAAGGAGAGCGCGGCGGCCTCGATGATCGCGGTGGCCAGGGTCAGCGTCGCCTGGACGATGACCGGGGCGAGCGAGTTGGGGAGTACGTGCGTCAGCGCGATCTTCGACTTGCGTACGCCGAGCGAGGTGGCGGCGAGGACGTAGTCGCTGTTCGACTGCACGATCATCGAGCCGCGCAGCAGCCGGGCGAAGACCGGCACCGAGACCATGCCGACCGCGATCATCACGGTGGTCAGGCTCCGGCCGAGCAGGGCGGCGATGCTGACCGCGAGCAGCAGGCTGGGCAGCGCCAGCAGCATGTCGATGAACCGCATCAGGACGCTGTCGATCCAGCGCCCCCAGCGGCCACCCAGCCCGGCGGCGGCACCCGCGACGCCACCGATCAGCGCGCCGACGGCCAGACCGATCAGGGTGGCCACCACGCCGACCAGCAGGGTCTGCCGGGCACCGACCACCATCCGGCTGAACACGTCCCGACCCTGGTGGTCGTAGCCGAACCAGTGCTCGCTGGACGGGCCGGGGATGGTGCCCGGCCGGATCACGCCCTCGCGGATGCCCATCGTGTCCGTCGGGCCGTACGGCACCAGGAACGGGCCAATCAGCGCCACCAGCACGAAGATGGCCAGGATGACCGCGCCGATGATGGCCGCCGGGTTGCGCCGCAGCCGCCGGAAGGCGTCCTGCCACAGGCTGACGCCCCGCTCCTCCTCGCGCGCGGCGAGTTCGGCGAGCCGGTCGATCTTCTCGCGCTTCTTGCCACTGATGATCGTCATCGGACCCTCACCCTCGGGTCGATCAGGCTGTACGAGAGGTCCACGATCAGGTTCACCAGCACGTACACCACCGCAATGATCATGATGAAGCCCATCAGGACCGGATAGTCGCGCTGGTTGATGGCCTCGGCGAGGAAGGCGCCGATCCCGCTGAACGCGAAGACGGTCTCGGTGAGCACCGCGCCGGAGAGCAGACCGCCGGTGAGCAGACCGATCGAGGTCACCACCGGGAGCATCGCGTTACGCAGTACGTGCCGGCGGCGTACGACGTTCTCGGTCAGGCCCTTGGCCTCGGCCGTACGCACGAAGTCCTCGTTGAGCACCTCCAGCACGCTGGCCCGGGTGATCCGGACGATGATCGCCAGCGGGATGCTGGCCAGCGCGAGCCCGGGCAGGACCAGATGCCACAGCGCGTCGGCGGCGGCGTCCCACTCCCGGGTCATCAGCCCGTCCAGCACGAAGAAGTTGGTGATCCGGGTGGCGCCGATCGTCGGGTCCTGCCGTCCGCTGGAGGGGAACCAGCCGAGGTTCTCCGAGAAGATCGCCTTCAGCACGTACGCCAGGAAGAAGACCGGGATGCAGATGCCGATCAGCGACCCGCCGACGGAGGCGTGGTCGAGGAAACGGCCGCGTCGGCGGGCGGCCAGGTAGCCCAGCGGGATACCGATGCCGATCGCGATCACCATCGCGGTGACGGTCAGCTCGACGGTGCCGGGGAAGCGCTGGAGGAACTCGGTGATGACCTCGCGCTTGGTGGAGATCGACGTACCCAGGTCCAGGCGGACCATCCGCCGCACGAACCGGCCGTACTGGATCAGGATCGGCTCGTCGAGGCCGAGATTGCGGCGGATCGCGGCGCGCATCTCGGGTGTGCCCCGCTCGCCGAGGATGGCGGTCTCGGGGCCACCGGGCAGTCGCCGGAGCCAGATGAACAACAGGATGGAGAGCCCGAACAGCGTGGGTATCAGCTGCAGGAGGCGTCTGACGATGAACCGGAACACGGCGGCCTCGAAGGGTGTGCTGAGGGTAGCGGGCGGGCGCTGTGGTACAGCGCCCGCCCGCGTTCTATATGCGTCAGATCAGGACTTGAACTCGGCGGTGGAGAACCGCTCGTCGGTGAGCGGGCTCGCCTTGACCCCGGTCACGTCCTTGCCGAACACGATGGCCGGCGGTGCGTGCGAGATCGGCACACCGGGCAGGAAGTTCATGATGTCGGCGTTGATCTCCTTGTAGAGCGCCACCTTGGCCGCCTGGTCCGCGGTGGTGTCCGCCTGCTTGAACTTCTCGAACAGCGCGGGGTTGTTGAAGCCCCACTCGTCCTTCTGCCGGTCGAAGAACGTGCCGATGAAGTTGTAGCCGTCGCCGTAGTCACCGGTCCAGCCGAGGAAGTGCAGGTCGTGCGCGGAGCCGGAGGTGGTGGCGTTGAGGTAGTCCGGGCTCCACTTCAGCGGGATCGGCTCGATCTTGATGCCGGCCGCCTGGAGGTCCGCCGAGACCAGCTCGAACAGGTCCTTCGGGTTCGGCATGTAGGGCCGGGTGACCTCGGTCGGGTAGTGGAACCGCAGGGTCAGGTCCGACGCGCCGGCCTCGGCCAGCAGCGACTTGGCCTTCTCGACGTCGTAGTCGTACTTGGTGACGTCGCCGTTCCAGCCCTCGACGGTCTCGGGGAAGAAGTTCACCGCGACCTGGGCGCCCGGGGGCAGCTTCGAGTCGACCAGCGCCTGGCGGTTGATCGCGTGCGCCAGCGCCTGCCGGACCTTGAGGTCGGCCAGCTTCGGGTTCCCCTTCTGGTTGATCGCCAGGTAGAGGATGTTGAAGGCCGGGCGGGTCAGGACGTTGAAGCCCTCGCCCTTGAGCGGCTCGACGTCGGCCGGTCCGACCAGGTCGTAGCCCTGGATGTCACCGGAGCGCAGCGCCTGCTTGCGCGCGTTCTCGTCCGAGATGGTGCGGAAGATCAGGCTCTTGAGCTTGGCCTTGTCGCCCCAGTAGTCCTCGTTACGCTCCAGGGTCAGCGTCTTGTTCGGGACGTCCCAGGACTTGAACTTGAACGGACCGGTACCGGTCGGGTGCTCGGTCGCGTACGCCGGGTACTTGATGTCGTCCGCGCTGCCCGTGACGTTGCTGGCGTCGTGCTCCTGCAGCGCCTTCGGGCTGTGGATCGAGAAGGACGGCAGCATCAGGGCGGCCGGGATCTTGCTGGAGACCCGGGTGAAGGCCAGGCTGACCGTGGTCGCATCGGTGGCGGTGCAGGACTTGAAGAGGCTCTCCGGGAGAGTGTCGTCCTCGTTGGCGGCGAAGCCGCCCATGATGTCCTGCCAGTACGCCGTCACGTCCGGGCTCTGCATGAGGCCTTTGGCGTTGTACCAACGGTCGAAGTTCGTGCAGACGGCCTCGGCGTTGAAGTCGGTGCCGTCGTGGAACTTCACGCCGGAACGCAGCTTGAACGTCCACGTCGTACCCGCCGCGTCGGGCTCCCAGGACTCGGCGAGGCCGGGGCTGACCTTGGTGCCGCCCTCCTCCGGGCGGACCAGCGTCTCGAAGACCTGACGCGCCACACGCAGCGACTCACCGTCGCTGGCGAAGCTGGGGTCGAGCACCTTCGGGTCTCCGGCGACGCCGAAGACGAGGGTCTCGTTGCTACTACCGCTGGAACCTTCGCGATCGCTTTCGGCACAGCCTGCTACCGCGAGGGCCGCGGCCGCCACGGCCGCGATAGCGACCTTCGGCCTGGATGCACGCATGGGTGCTTCACCTCGTCCTTGGGGTTACGGACAACGTGGTGACAGGGTCACCGATGGCGGTGACCATAGCTCCCACTTCGACCGCCGGGAAACGGCGCGCGAAGCTCTTGGTACCGGATCGTGTCCTTAGTGACCGGCCACCAGCAGACACGCTCAGAGGCTATGCGACAAAAGGGGCCAATACCCCCATACAATCGATATCAATCTGTTACGTGCTCGGGCGAGCCGCCGCCACCGGTGTCACACCCACCCGCCCTCGGTCAGACCGCGCGGCGGCCCTCGAAAGCACGGCCCAAGGTGATCTCGTCGGCGTACTCCAGGTCGCCGCCGACCGGGAGGCCACTGGCCAACCTGGTCACCGAGATCCCCATCGGCTTGACCATGAGGGCGAGGTACGTCGCGGTCGCCTCGCCCTCGGTGTTCGGGTCGGTGGCCAGGATCAACTCGCGGACCTCGCCGCCGCTCAGCCGAGCTAGCAGCTCTCGGATGCGCAGGTTGTCCGGCCCGATGCCCTCCAGCGGATTGATCGCCCCGCCGAGCACGTGGTACCGCCCCCGGAACTCACCGGTCCGCTCGATCGCGACGACGTCCTTCGGCTCCTCGACCACGCAGATCACCTCGTTGCCGCGACGCGGATCACGGCAGATCCGGCACTGCTCCGATTCGGCGACGTTGTAGCAACTGGTGCAGAAGCGCACCAGGTCCTTGACCTTGCGCAGCGCTCCGGCCAGCCGGTTCACGTCGGCCGGATCCGCCGACAGGACGTGGAAGGCGATCCGCTGGGCGCTCTTCGGGCCCACACCCGGCAAGCGCCCCAGCTCGTCGATCAGATCCTGGATGGCACCCTCGTACATCGGGTGGCTCAGAACCCGGGCAGGCCGAGGCCGCCCATCCCACCCGCGACCGGGCCCATCTTCTGGTCGGTCAGCTCACGGGCCGCCGCGGTGGCGTTGTGCAGCGCCGCGAGGACCAGATCCTCCAGGGTCTCCACGTCCTCCGGGTCGACCGCCTTCGGGTCGATCTTGATGCTCTTGATCTCACCGGCGCCGGACACGGTCGCGGTGACCAGACCGCCACCGGCGGTGCCGGTCACCTCGGCCTCGGCCAACTCGGCCTGCGCCTGGGCGATCTGCTGCTGCATCTTCTGCGCCTGCTTCAGCATCTGCTGCATGTTCGGCTGTCCACCAGGCCGCACGATCGCTCCCTCGACTCGTCTACAAGACCACGCCCACCCTAACCATGCCCACCGACCACATCCCGGCGGCCACACCCCGCCTACCGCACCCCGCCCACCGGGCGCGGTGCGTGGGTCAGCGGGTCGGCACCTCGTCGATCTTCTCGGCGCCGAACGCCTCCCGCAGCAGACGTACCGCCTGCGCCTCGCCGGACTCCCGGGCGGTCTTCTCGTCGATGACCTCGTCCCCCGGTTCGTCGCCCGGGTCGAAACCCTCGTAGACCTGCGCCGTGGCGGGCGGGCCGCCGCTCGGACGCCCGCCGCCGCGCCCCGGACCGTCGAAGTCCGGATCGTACGGCGGCTCTCCGGCGAACTCCGCGTCCGCGGTCCGCCGGCCCGCCGCAGCGGTACGTGTGCCCGCCCCAGCGGTACGCGTACCCCGCCCGGCCGCCGCAGCCCGGGCCGCCGCGATCGCGCTGCTGACCGGTGCGCCACCGGCACCGCCGTTGCCGCTGCCGTTGCCGTTGCCGTTGCCGTTGCCGTTGCCGTTGCCGTTGCCGTTGCCGACCGGAGCCTGCCGGGGCGGGGCCGCCGCACCGGACCGGCCTGCCGCGGCCTCCACGGCCTGACCGCCCGACGCCGGAGCGGACCGGCCGTCCGCGACCGTGGCCTGCGCTGCCGGGGCGACGGTCGACGCGGACGCGCCGCCCGGCCGGGCCGCCTCCGGCCAGCCCTCGTCCGACCCTCCCGACTCGGCGGGCGGCGTCGAGCCACCGGGACGCGCCGGTTCCGGCCAGCCCTCGTCGTCGTCCTCGCTCGATGCGGCCGACGGACCTCCACCGCCACCGGCCCGGCCCTGCGGTCGTCCGGCAGCACCGGGGTGCGCAGAACCGGGCGCACCCGTGTGGGCCGCACCACCGGAGCGTGCGCTACCAGTCGCGCCACCGGGGCTCCCACCGGCCGTGCCCCCGGCACGGCCTGCGTCAGCAGCACCGGGGCCAGCGTTCGCACCACCGCCAGTGCCCGCGTCGACGCCGCCGGGTCGACCGGCCGCTGCCGCACCGGCGGGACCCGCAGCAGCGGAGCCTCCGGGAGCGCGGCCAGCGGAGCCCGGGTGGGCCGTGCCGTCAGACGAACCGCTGTCGATCGGAGTCCCCGCACCAGCAGGACGGCCAGGCCCCTCAGCGGCGGGGCGGCTCGGAGCCTCGGCGGCGGGCGTCGGACGGGCGGGAGCCGAGCCGGCGGCACGAGGGTTGCCGGGCGACATACCGCCCCGCTCGCCGGCCACCTCGCACCGGATCTGCCAGCGCCCGCCCAACTCCTCGTAGAGCGCGTCGGTGAGCACCCGGGCGTGGTCGGTCATCATCTTGGCCAGCACGGTCGACTTCACGGTCACCACGAGCGTGTCACCGTCGAGGTCCCGCACCACCGCGTCCCGCATCAGCGCGGCGATCCGCTTGTTGCTCCGGTTGACCTTGCCGACCACCTCGGGCCAGACCCGGCGCACCGCCACCGCGTCCAGCTCGCCGGGTGCCGCCGCACCGGGGCGGGGCGGCTCCGGGGTCGCCGGGTCGGGCATGACGGCCGACGGCGGCACCTGACGACGCGGCGCGCCCGGCTCGGCCTGACCCGCATCGCCGCCGAGGCCACCTCCGCCCGTGTGGGCGGTGTCGTCGGAGTCGGGCGTGACAGTGGCACTCCCCGTCGGGGCGGGACCGGTCGCGGTGGGGGCGGCAGCCGGCGTGCCGGTCCCGGCCCGGTGCGCGGCGGCAGCCGCGGGCGCGGCGGGAGGCGCGGAGCGTACGGCGGCGGGCTCGGTCGAGGGTGCGGAGCCGACGGCGGCCGACGGCGCGTCCGTGCCGGCGAGCGTGAGCCGACGTTCCATGCGTTCCAGGCGCTGGAGCAGACCGCCGGTGGAGTCGTCGACGCCGGGCAGGAGCATCCGGGCGCAGATCAACTCCAGCAGCAGCCGGGGCGCGGTGGTACCCCGCATCTCCACCAGGCCGTCGTGCACGATGTCGGCGCACCGGGACAGCGTGCCCGGCCCGAGTTGCTGGGCCTGGGCGGCCATCCGCTCGATCTGGTCGTCCGGCCCGTCGATGAGCCCCTTGGTGGCGGCGTCCGGCACCTGCTGGAGCACGATCAGGTCGCGCAGACGTTCCAGCAGGTCCGAGGCGAACCGGCGCGGGTCGTGCCCGGCCTCGGCCACCCGGTCGACGGTCGCGTACGCCGCCGCGCCGTCCCCCGCCGCCAGCGCGTCGCACATCTCGTCGATCAACGCCGCGTCGGTGACGCCGAGCAGCGCGGCGGCCCGGGCATAGCTGACCCCGTCCGGGCCGGCACCGGCGATGAGCTGGTCGAGCACCGAGAGGCTGTCCCGGGCGCTGCCCCCACCGGCGCGCACGACCAGCGGGAACACCGCCGGCTCGACCTGCACGCCCTCGGCCTCGGTGAGCTGCTCCAGATAGGGCCGGAGGGTCTTCGGCGGGATCAGCCGGAACGGGTAGTGGTGGGTCCGCGACTTGATCGTGCCGAGGACCTTCTCCGGCTCCGTGGTGGCGAAGATGAACTTGACGTACTCCGGCGGCTCCTCGACCAGCTTGAGCAGGGCGTTGAACCCGGCCGACGAGACCATGTGCGCCTCGTCGATGACATAGATCTTGAAGCGGCTGTTGGCCGGCGCGAAGAACGCCTTCTCCCGCAGCTCACGGGCGTCGTCCACACCACCGTGGCTGGCCGCGTCGATCTCGATGACGTCGATCGAGCCTGCCCCGTCGCCGCTCAGCGAGCGACACGAGTCACACGTGCCGCAGGGCTCCGGGGTGGGACCGTGCTCGCAGTTGAGCGACCGGGCCAGGATGCGGGCGCTGGAGGTCTTGCCGCAGCCACGCGGCCCGGAGAAGAGGTACGCGTGGTTGAGCCGCCCGCTGCGCAGCGCCTGCGACAGCGGCTCGGTGACATGCTCCTGCCCGATGACCTCGGCGAAGGTTCGCGGCCGGTACTTGCGGTAGAGCGCCAGTGCCACGGCGTCCCGCCTCCTCTCGACCGCGCCATTCTCGCCCCGCGCACACCCCACTGACCACCCACCCCGCTGAACCGGGTGTTCCGGTTGTCGTTCCGGGGGCGGCGCCGAGTGCAAGGAAGGGCACCTTGTTAACGCCTCCGGTAGAGGAAGGGCCCCTTGTTAACACCGACAGCGCAGCGCCTGACCACGCTGGGTGGGAGGGGAGGCACGGTGCCGGAGACAGAAAGGCCTCCCGTGCACCCGGCAGAGCTCGCTTATCCTTGCTGCCTTCCGGCCCTGGGGAGGTTCACGAGATACCGCCGCACGGGAGGTGGCTCCAGCCTACCCGACCCGTCCCCGATCCTCAGGGGGTGGTGGGGTTGGCGGGTCGGCAGGGACCTGTACTCTGTTCGACGGAGGATTCGCCTAGAGGCCTAGGGCGCACGCTTGGAAAGCGTGTTGGGTTTACACCCTCACGAGTTCGAATCTCGTATCCTCCGCTCGCTTGAGCTGGAAGAACGACAGGGCCGGCCCCACGGGGACCGGCCCTGATTCGTCCCTGCCGTTCCGCGCCGCTCAGCCACCTCCGACAGGTACGACTCACCCGGCGACTGCCCAGCACGCACCGCCCGGATTCAGACTTCCGGGTGGGTGTTGTACCGGTCGAGGGTTGCCTTCGACGTCGACGCGTCCTGGAACACCAGCTCCCATGGACCGGTGTTCACGTCCATGTCCTTGCCGAACCCGACCCATTTTCCCGCCATCCGGCGGCCCGTCGACTCCGCCAACAACTGGATCGCCCCGTGATAGCGGGCGCCCCGGTAGTAACCGGTGGGGTCGGTCTGCTCTACCCACGTGCCGGTGACGACACTGCCGTCCACGGTGAGGTCGAGTGCCAGCGACGACGCGGCCGAGCCGGGCAGGCTGCGTACGGTCAGCCGGTCACCGTGCTGCAGCACGACCACGAAGTGCTGGCCGGCGAAGGACTCGTCCCGGCTACTGGAGTGGTACTGGTAGCGACTGAGCCACACACCCGCGAAGGACCCGTGGGCGGTGGCCGCCCGAGGTGCGGGCGTCGGGGTCGCCAGACGGGACATCGGCGAGGTGAGGTCGTGGCCACCGTTGCCGTCCTCGGCGGCCTCGCCGTCGGCCACCGTCCCGAACCCGAGCAGTTCGATCGGCAGACCGGTGACCACCTCCAGGGCCCGGACGTAGACCGGCCGGGGTGCGGCGATCGCGCCTGACTCCCACCGCTGGACGAGCCGCTTGTTGGCGTCGTTCGGCTCCCCGGCGCGATGGCCGGCGGCTTGCAGGGCTCGTGCGAATTCGTCCTGACTCATTCGCATACCGGCACGCACGGCCCGCAGCGCGGTGTTGGGGGCGGCAGTCATGCCGCTCACGATAGCGCTATGTCGCCATAATGTCGCCACCTATGTGCCTGTTACGTCGCGCTTTACGTCGTTGCGCACGGCGACGTTGAGGCGTCAGAGTGCCAGGAGACGACAACGGCAGGGAGGCGAAGAGTCGTGACGGTCTTCTGGTGGTTGCGCCGGATGTTGGCGCGTCGCGTTCCGTTTCTTGCGCTGACCGGCCGGGTGCCGCCCGGCACCGGCCAGGCGATTCAGGACCGGGAGGCAGAAGCAGCTCGCCAACGGCTGCTCGACCTCGGTGACCAGTCCCGATGATCGGGCCGATAGACGTACTGACGGCCAGAGCGAGTGTGGTCGTACGGGCGATTCACGCCATCGCGGAGTTGCCCACACGCCTGGGCGGGCAGCACATGCCACGGCGACCGCAGTGGACCTGCGACACCTGCCCGACGCCGGACACACCCTGGCCCTGCTCTCCGGCCCTGACTCGCCTCGCCGAGTACCACGAGGGCGACGAGGCAGCTCTGGCGACGTACCTCGGCGCGCTGGACGGCGCAGCCCGCGCGGACCGGTCGGACGCTCGCAGACGGGCTGGTCGACTCCGGTGACCGCGCTGCGCACTGGCCAGGTCCTGCTGCTCGACGGTGGGGCGTCACCGCAGTTCGCCAGACAGCATGAACGGTTGACGGCATATAACGGCGACCGTAATATCGGCGACCATGCAGGAGCCCACATTTCTGATCCTCACCGCCCTGGCCGCGCAGCCGTTGCACGGCTACGGCGTCATCCGGGCCGTCGAGGACCTTTCCGCCGGTGAGGTCAAACTGCGGCCGGGCACGCTCTACGGGGCTCTCGACCGGCTGACCGAGCAGGGCCTGCTCGTCGTCGATCGGGAGGAGGCCGTCGAGGGTCGACTGCGCCGCTACTACCGGCTCAGCGACACGGGCGCCGCCGCCCTTCAGGAGCAGATCGCGCGGTTACGCCGCCATGCCACCGCAGCGGAGAGCCAGCTCGGCAAGCGCTTCGGCGCGGCACCGGGCTTAGGGACGGTGCCCGCGTGACCACCGTGTGGCCGGAGGCCGACCACAGTTTGGAGCGCAGCTACCGCAGGCTGCTGCTCGCCTATCCGCGACGACACCGGCGTCGGCACGGCACCGAGCTGGTGACCACGCTGTTGGAGATGGCGGCACCGGGACAGCGCCACCCTCGGGCCGGGGACGCGCTGCACCTGATCGTCAGCGGTCTGCGGCTGCGGTTCCGGCTGCCCGCCGGTCGTCCACTCCTGGCCGTCGTGGCGGTCCTCACCGCGTTGACCCTGGGAGCCTTCGGTGCCGCCGCCGGCTCGTGGCTGGGCGCGCAGACGCTCGCCGACCTGCCCGACGTCGCCGAGATGACTCGGCTCACCGCACAAGCCACCGGGACGAGCGACGAAGCGCTCCTATCCAGCGTGACGATGCAGGGGCGGACCGACACGGCCGGGAGCACCGCGAGCATCACCGACACCTGGGACGCCGAGCAGGCACGTCAGAGATTCGCCGCCGACGGTTGGTCGGTCTCACCGCTCACGCCCATCTTCGGAACACGACTCACAGTCGAAGAAGACGGAACCTTCACCGAGACGCCGCTGCACGGCACCTGGTTCAGCGCCGAGTCGAACGGTTTGATCGTCCACGTAGCCGGTCATCTCGCAGGGGACACCGGCTCCGTCTCGGTCGATGCCGGTCAGGTGCGTACCGCCGCCTTCCTGCCGTTGATCGCGGTCGGAATCGCTGGCGGGCTGGTTCTCGGCTGGTTGGTCGCGGCTTCCGTCGCGTACCGGATGGTGGCGGCGTCGCCCGGACGGCGCTGGAGCGCCCTGGGTCTCTGGTCGGCGTCGCTGCTGACGCTGGCGATGCCGGCGGCGGCGCTGTACGACCACGTCGCGCAGGTGTTCCGGGGCGGAGGCGATGCCTTCAGAGTGGTCACTGTGCACAGTGCGCTCACCCCGAGTGACTACTACCCGTTCGGGCCGTCCTGGCTGATCCCCGGGCTCACCGTGGCCGGGGCTCTGGTCGCCGTCGCCGCGATCCTGGTCGCCCGGCCCGGCGAACAGCCACCGCAGCAGCCCGCCCTGGCCGGCTGAGGACATACCGCAACGGGGGCAGGGGCCGCCCCGGAGCGGGCGGCCTCTGGCGGTGCGACCGGCCGACGACGGCAGCCGGAAGTCGCCGTTACCGCGATACTGACCGGATGGAGCCGAGCGCTGCCCGACGACGACGAGCACGCCCGACCACCGTCGCACACATGTTCTATCCACAGGCTGTGGACACTCGGTGAGCTACCAGCTCAGCGCGATCGTGGCGGACGCCGACCTGCTGCGCGAGGAGACCCGGGACCTGGATCACGCGGTGCTCGGCGGGTTGCGGCAGGACTTCGCCCTGCTGCCGGTGACGCCGCAGTTGGTGGCGGAGTTGACCGGCACCCCGCCCGACTATGCGGCCGACGAGCCGAGCGCGGCGGAACCGTTCGCGCTGGTGCTCTCCCCCACGCTGGTCGAGGTGCTGGACCGCTGGTCGCGGCGGGGGCCGGTGGCGTACGTCGAGGCGGAGTTCGCCGGTGGAGTCGGGTGCCAGGCGGCGGCGGTCTGGTTGGGCGGCACCCTGTCCTGGGGGCCGCGCTTCGATGCGGCGTTCGACGGGCCGCGTCCAGAGTGGCCGATCAACGCCGCGCTGACCGAGTTGGGCGCGGAGCCGGGCCGCTGGCTCGACCCCTTCGCCGAGCTGGGACTGCACGTGGAGCGGAGCACCGAGGGCTGGCTCACGCACGGCCGGCGCGGGCTGAGCGCCGACTACTGGGACGAATTGGCCGACGAATGGGAGGCGCGGCAATAACCTCTTCGCTCCCGTCACGTTGGGGACTGGGGGATTCCATGAAATTGCGACAATTCGGCTTCATCGCCACACTGCTGCTTGCTGCTGCGATCTCGGGCAGCGGACCCATGCCACCGGACACCATCGCCGTCCGTGAGCCGGTCGCCGCGGCCAGCGTCGTCGACCTCGACGGACTGTCCGATGTCGACTTCGGCGACACGGAGGACGATCTGGCCCGGCGCGGCATACTCCGCACCGACGTCGACGCCTGCGGTCCGACGCTGGCCGGACACGACATGATCAGCCCGGTCTTCATCGACGACCGGCTGGTCCTGCTCTGGGCCGGCGACCCGGTCCGCACCCCGGAGGGGATCGCGGCCGGGTCACCGATCGCCGAGGTCAGGACCAGTTATCCGGAGGTACGCGCGCTGCACGCACCGCCGGGAACGCACCGCTTCGACGGCCTGCTCGCCCGCGACGGCGACCGCGCCTACCTGTTCCTGCACGACGGCCACACGGTCCAGAAGATCATCGCCGGGTACGCGGACTGGGCGCACCGCCTCTTCGTCGAGGGCCACGGCCCCTGCTGACGGCCAGCGGGGCGACACGAGGGGCGGCAACGAGAACGCCCGGCCGATCCGCAGGGATCGTGCCGGGCGTTCTCGCTGTTCACGAGCGGTGGCGGCGGGATTTGAACCCGCGGAGGGCGTAAACCCTCACACGCTTTCGAGGTCTGCGACACGACGTTCAGCCGCAACCGACTGCGACCATGAGCAGGGCGGGAGACCTGGCCCGGGCACCGGCGGACGGCCTCGTACGTTGATGAATAGAGACCACAACTGAGACCGTCAGGGCCAGGCTGGCGTGAGCAGCATCGAGCTGCGCGATGGCGAGGCGGCCCGTGTTACCACCTACTGCTGAGGCGAGCCGTTCACCGCGTCTGAGTGGCAGCCAACGCTCGGCGAACGGCTGGACATGCCGGCCGCGGCATGCCTGGCGTAGGCGGGGGTGCACAACCCATTGCATTGCCCTAATTATTCAACCTGGGTTTTGAGGGACCATTCAAACGTTCTGAGTTGTCGAGGTCAGCGAGGACTCCGTCGATCTCCATAAGGACATGGCACATGCGCCCAAGTAGCGCGTAGGCGCGGGGGCGGGGAAGGTCGACGACGTTGTGGGCGAATTCGTTCCTTACAAACTTAAATGCAGTCCTAAGTTCACCTCGCAGCATCTTTAAAGAACTGTCGTGGAAGTGTCCGGATGCACGGAGCCGCCTGATTACCGCCTCCACTAGATTAAGGCCATAGAGCTCAGAAGAAGCAACCTCGCGCATCCGGGATTCGATCAGAACACCGAATTCGCGAAGCGCCGTGTCATACAACCCCCGGCCGATGAGCGGCCCTATGCGACTGCGAACTCGTTCTGGCACATCCAGGGAGTCACCCCATAGGGCGTCAAGTTCGCTCCATCCCCGATCCGTCAGTCGGATTTCACCAGACTCGTCGATCCCAAGCCACTCGACATTTGGACGTTCTCCATCCTCCTGGTCGTCGAATTCATCGAGCGGCGGCACCCTGATCGGGAGCATACGACCATCAATCTCCGCCTGAAGGGAATAAATGATGTCCGCAGGAGGCAGCTCCAAACCTTCCCGGCCATGGGCTCGCCGAAGGCCCTTAAGGAACTCTTCCCGCTTCCGCTCCTCGTACTGGCGGTGAGTAAGACTGAGGACACCTTCCACCAATCCCCGATCGCGCGCCTCCAAAAGATCGTCATGCCAAATAGCCACGTGGAAGGCTTGCTCGTCGTAAGGGTTCTCATACCTCTTGTAACCCTTAACCAGAAGTAGCACGCATCGATCAATGTCATCGATACGTTCGAACACAGTCCCGTATGGGAAGCTGCCAAGACAAGTGACTGCAACTTCCCAGCCATGCTCCAGCGGATATGCTGGCCAGTCCGCATGAATGTCAACCACCCCTCGTGAGGTGAATCCAAGGTAGCCTGGGTAGTCCCTGAAGCTCATAGCATTCCCGCTTCGCTCGATGCCTCTCCCGGAGAACTCTGGCAGCGCCTTCCATTACGGTTCACACAATTCGAAGTGGCCAAGTGCAGTCTCGTAGACGCATTGGATCTTTTGGCTCTGCAGCAGGTCCAGCAGATCATCGGTCGGTTTGCCTGGTACTAATACGGCCAGGCTTGGGCTGGTTGGGATGTGGCGGCTGTAGTCGAGCAGTTGGCCTACAGCCATCCGGATGGCTTCGCGGGTGGCCACGCCCTTGGCCTCGTACAGCACGTTCTCTGTCTGGTCGAAGAGATCAGTGTAGAGATCACGCAACTCGCCGGGCGGACGAATTCTGTAGCGCGCGCAGTCATGCCCAAGTCCGTCAAGGTACGCGCAATACCTGGCAACGAGTTCGGCCTCCCACTTGACAGCAGTACCGCTGGTAGACCCAGAGACTGCATAGCTCTTCGTGATGAGTTCTTCGAGCGGGACTGCTTCCGCGCTACCGGCGGGCGTCGTCGCTGCCTCGACGGGTACCGGTTCGGCCGCAGCCTTGCTGGGAGCATCACCGGCGTCGCTAGCGTCCTTGTCTCTGCGGAGCACCTTCCCGACCGGACGTAGCCTGAAGACGAATACGGTACGGGCATTGCCGTCGACGTCGGGCGCTTCAGCAGTCAGGTATGGCTCGTCCGGGTCGATGCGGAACTCGCCGAGGTACAACTGCACCTTGGCTGTCGAGTCAGGCTGGGTGCCGTTGGCAACGAACAGCCGCAGGGCTCGTCCGTCCTGCAGGTGCCGCAAGATGGCTGCGTTTCCCTCACGCATACGCTGGTGGCCACGTCGCCCCTCGCCCGTGTAGAAGAACACTGACCCATCGGCGTTCCAACCATCGTAGTTGTAGCCGTAGAGGCTGCCTGCCTGGGGGTCTGAGTAGAGGAACACGTTGCGCGTGATCCGGGAGGGTTCGATCCCGCCATACTTACCGCCGCCGTAGCGCACCATGCGGTGCTCGCGACTCAAAGTGGCACCAACTGGCGTGTCCCAGGCTGATGGAGAGCTAAGGCGGGCGACATGAGCGAGCCAAAGCGTCTCGAGTGTGGCATCGGCTGGCGGATACACCTGCTGCCCGGACGCGAGGATCGCGTGCCAGTGATGGCTCGGCACCTGCTCGCGCAGCTCGTCGACGGTAAGCCGCTCGTCAATCGGTAGGAGCCGCTCCCACGCGAACCGCACGTATCGCGCGGTTCGCGTCGAGTCTTCCCAGTGCTGGTCCTCGAAGACCTCCTCGTCGGTCACTCGACCGCTACCAACGATGCCGCGATCGCTGTTCTGGCGGAGGAGGAAGACCCTGTCACCGACGCTCATCCCGCCTCGGCGCGACCCCACGCTCCAGGTCAACGGCACGGTGCGGCCGCGCCTGGTGGCCGCCACATGACCTTGGTATTCCTTCGGCGGATAGACCGACTCGCTGCCGTCCCAAGTAAGTATGAAGGTCGCCACCTTCATAGCTTCGTGTCTGCTCCCAGCCTGCACCATCCCTAAACTGGACGATCGCGCTACTCGCCGTATCCACGTCGTGCTCCGATTGATGGCAGTGGCAGCGCACCGCCTCGACGTGCCTTCGGCGTACGCCCTTGCCAGGGTCAGCCCGCTTTCCAAGTCTGTCGTTGGCTGTCCGGCGAGGGTCGTTTAGGTCTGGGGCAGTGGCTCGGTCGTGAAACCTGATCTGGCCGGATCCGTATGAACTTGGCCGAACGAGACGACAACTGAGACGACGAGTTACTGCTGCTCCCTCTCCTCGTCCGTAGTGTCGGCCTCCTCGTGGTTGGCAGCGTCAGGCTCCCAAGCGGGATCCTCGCTGTCGTCGAGAAGTACGTCGTCTGGCCTCGCTGTCATGGCGTCACCTACCCCCAGAACTGTCGTGAAGAGAGTGGTGCTGACGGCGGACCAGGGGAGCCGTCTATCGCGGCGATAGACCTTTACATCCCATTTCTGAGTCAATGCATATTCAACGGATCGCTCAATTCGGCCAACCGTACTGTTTGCGGCCTGCTTGCGAGTGACGCCGCCGCGTTGGAAGTAGGCCGCACTGTCCTTCGTGGCTCTCCAGATGAAGTTATACACCGCGCCGAGCGCGAACGATTCGAGCGCCCCTGCAAGGACGTCACGCGTCCGATCTCCAGGAGAGAATTCGAAATTGTATTCCTCCATGCATAGCTCTAGGTAAGCGAGGGCTTCTTCGAGCATCACTCGATCCCATTCACTCGCCCATCCCATCTGCCAGGAGTCCGGCCATGGGTGAGTCAACGCGCCCTTTATCGCCTTGACTAGAGTGGCGTTTACGGAGCCGGTTGGGCCTTGACCGCGCGCGGTCCATCGGACGCGATCGACATAAATTCCGGGTTGTTCATCGCCTTCACCATTAGCGGCCCAGCCGAACGCCTTTGGCGGGGTTGAAGGATGGACGTAAATCTTTCCGGAATTCCAAAGTTCGGTCAGTCTGTTGCGGTCATCTTGAATGCGGGCAGAAAAGAGGCTCTCGCTCCAGGAGTCGAGTGGTATGGAGCACGTGTAGTTCTCGTCTATGGGGTTCCGAAAAAGCGCTAAGAGGCTAACCACCTCTCGGAGGCTTAGTTGTTCGATCTCTAGCGGATCCATATCTCTGTACCCAAAGCGAGCATTGACCTCATCGACAAGTCGTTGCTGGCGTTCGGCTGCGGCTAGCTTGTCTGCCTCTTCCTTTGCGGATCGGCATTCTTTGCATACCAGTCGGGTGAACGCAGCAGATCGCCGGTTCTGATCGAACTCGCTGCGGCTCGCTGTGATCATCTCGATCCCGCAATCATCGCAAAGCGTCTCAGGATCACGTGCTATAACGACCTCCCGAAGCCTTTGCGTGAGAGTTATCTGCGAAATCCCGGCGCTGGCAGTTACCTCTCTAACGGGACGTTTCCAACTGCCGTCGGCATCTACTTCCCAATAGCTCCTGGCGATATCCCTGTCGGCCGGGTCTTCGCTGAGGAACTCAAGTTCAACGGCAAGGCGAGTCTCATCGGCGGTCACTGGACCACCCTACGAGAGTCGGCACCCGCGAGGAAGGTGCGAAAGTTCATCTCTATGCCTGCCTATCGCTGGGCAGCAGGTCAGCCGGTATCTGGGTTTGTGTGATCACCTGCCCGGGACCGATGAAGCGGCGGGCAACCAGGAGCCCCGCTTCGTGCGCCTCAGTGCCTGCGTGGCTCGCCGAGGCATCCGCGATCAGCCACGGTGTAAAGTCGTGTTCGAATGCGTCAACCGCACCCTTCAAGACGCAGCTTTCGGTAGCGATGCCGCAGAAGTAGAACTCTTCCCATCCGCGCTGCTTGAATAACGCCACCCCCTCCGGGGTGAACGGGCTATAGATCCTCTTGTCAAGTGTTACGCCCTGATCTGCATAGGGACGCAACTCGGGCACTAAATCAATGTCGGGTTAGGATTGGAGCCGTTGCCAGCCAGAGAATCGCTCGAAGGGGCTTCCGGGGTAATTGAGGTAGCGCGTAAATAGGGTGTCGCCGCGAGCCTTCTGCCAACGTCTTACCAGGTCGACGACAACGGGAACGATGTGCGCTGACTGCTCACGTACGAAGCCGTTTTGCATGTCGGTTACGACAAGTACAGGACGACCGGATGTCATTGGCTCAACCTCGATCCGTATCACGGAGGGTTTCGATGGCTTGGTCTAGTGCTGGCATTAGGTCACATGTCCGCAGGATTGCTCGGCGCATTGCCTGATGCTGTCCGGTTTCCCGTAAGCGGGAGACAGTGAGTCGGGAGCGCACGCCCCGAAGGTAGCGCCATCCATGTTCCGGTGGCACCTGTGGATCTCGCCCCTGTTCTACCTGCCGGGCGATTGCGTCGCTATAGGCCCACATAGACTGGATCGCAAGCTCGCACGAGATTATCTCGGTCTCCGTTAGGGAGCGCTCGGCAGAGATCGGGTGGTACACGACTCCGGACCATGAGGCGTAGCCCACTGAGATTCCCGGGACGCCGAATGATTCGATGCCTGTGTGATCGTACGATTCGGCTAGCAATGACTGCTCGACCAGTTCGGCATGGGCCAAGTGTTCGTCATCCATCGGGCGATCGCGGTGCAGCAACACCTTCGGCGTCGACATGATGCGGAGCGCGGTTCCTAGGAGCTCTGCCGGCCACACTGGCTCAACAACCCAGTGAGCACCAAGGACGTACACCGCAGACTCATCCTCGACCGGCGCAATGGGTGCGAGGTAGTCGATAGCCCATTTGATGTTGTCGCCGTACGAGGCGACCCGCCACACCGCTAGCGCTGCAATCGTGGACAACTGCACAGGCTCGACCAGGTGGAAGACCACGGACCCGCACGGCCAGACGTACAGGGTGCAGTCGCCTTCCGGGTGCTCGATCGGTGCCGAGTAGCAGGTGTGCCACTCCCCCACGGCCGGCGCGCAGCCTGCGACCTCCCGCAGCCGGGCAGCGCCATCAGCCCCGACGTACGCCGTCACGAACTTGTGGGATCGCGCCGAGAAGTGCGGCCGGTCCTCAGCGCCGCCGGTCACCTCGCCGAACAGGTCGTGGGGCTTTGCGTCGTACGCAAGGCAGTAGAGCTGCCGATAGATGGGGTCGCTGACCGCTACGCGCCCGGTCTCGTGGCGGTACATCGCTTTTTCGATGGCCTCGACCGTGGGCGTCTCCCGGATGCCGCGCTGTTGGCCGACGCGGTGCAGCTCTCGCGCGGCGCGCTTACGCGACTCCCAGCCGGCCGCCTTGCGGCGGTTGACCAGCACAAGGTTCGGCTTGTACTGCCGTGGGACCTCAGTGGACATAGGGCGTGTCCTTCGGGTCCGTGCGTAGGACCTGCCTGGATCGCTGCTCGGCGGGCAGTCTCATTGGCAGGCGAGCAAGGTGCCGCCGCAGACGAGAGCCGAGGACAGGAGGCACCAGATGATTCGACCTAGTGCCGTGACCATGAAGGTTCGGGGTGTTGGGGTCAGGCTGCGCGGGTGGCGGGTTGGCCCCAGCGTCGTTGGCGTTCGCTTCGGATGCGGG
>NZ_JBITKL010000026.1:0-74993 GCF_044460945.1 Micromonospora sp. NPDC049903 | reverse complement strand
CCAAACATCATCCCCTGATCACCGGCACCCTGCGCATCCAACGCCGACTCCGACGAACCCGTCCGCAACTCGAAGGCGTTATCCACACCCTGCGCGATATCCGGCGACTGCGCCCCGATGGAGATGCTGACGCCACAGGAGGCCCCGTCGAAGCCCTTCTTGGACGAGTCGTAGCCGATGCCGAGGATGGTCTCGCGGACGATCGTCGGGATGTCGGCGTACGCCTTCGTCGTCACCTCACCCGCCACGTGCACCTGACCAGTCGTGATCAGGGTTTCCACCGCGACGCGGCTGTGCGGGTCCTGGCCGAGCAGGGCATCGAGGATGCCGTCACTGATCTGGTCAGCGATCTTGTCCGGGTGGCCTTCCGTGACCGATTCGGACGTGAAGAGGCGGCGTGTCACGGCACTCCTAAGTTGTGGACGTCGTTCCGCGGCAGTCTAGTCACTCACCGCCGAGCGCCGGGTCGATGGTCAGCAGGTGGATCGTGGTCAGGAGGAGCCGTCGGCGAGCCGCGCGACCACCAGGTCCCACACCCCGTCGGCGAGATCTTCCTTGGACTGTTCGGGCATCCGGGTGACCGAACCGTCCGCGCCGATGACGGTGGCCGCGTTGGTCTCGGCGCCGAAGACCTTGTCCGGCCCGACCTCGTTGATGACGATGAGGTCGGCCCGCTTACGGGCGAGTTTGGCCCGTCCGTTGGCTTCGGCGTCGCCGGTCTCCGCGGCGAACACCACCAGCAGTTGCTCCGGTCGGCGGCCTCGGCCCAGCTCGGCGGCGATGTCCGGGTTGGTCACGAGCGCGATGCTGGGTGCGGTGCCGTCGTCCGACTTCTTGATTTTGCCAGGCGCGTACGTCGCGGGGCGGAAATCGGCCGGAGCCGCCGCCATCACCACCGCGTCGGCGTCGACGGCGGCCGCGAGCGTGGCGTCGCGCAGTTCGCCGGTGGTGCCGACGCGGACGATGTCCGCCCCGGCCGGGTCGGGCAGCTCGACGTTCGCCGAGATCAGCGTGACCCGGGCACCCCGGGCGACCGCCGACCGGGCGAACGCGTAGCCCTGCTTGCCGGAGGATCGGTTGCCGAGGAACCGGACCGGGTCCAACGGCTCGCGGGTGCCGCCGGCGGTGACGAGGACGTGCCGGCCGGCCAGGTCCGCGGGGGCGTCGACGCCTCGGCGGAGCGCACGGCGGGCGACCGCGAAGATCTCGGCCGGGTCGGGCAGCCGGCCCTTACCGGTGTCGGCACCGGTCAGCCGTCCCACCGCCGGTTCGATGACGCGTACGCCCCGGGCCCGCAGGGTCGCCACGTTGGCGACGGTGGCCGGGTGCTCCCACATCTCGGTGTGCATGGCCGGCGCCAGCACCACCGGGCAGCGGGCGGTGAGCAGGGTGTTGGTGAGCAGGTCGTCGGCGAGGCCGTGCGCGGCCTTGGCCAGCAGGTCGGCGGTGGCGGGTGCGACCACCACCAGGTCGGCCTGCTGGCCGAGGCGGACGTGCGGCACCTCGTGCACGTCGGACCAGACGTCCTCGGCGACCGGCTGACCGGAGAGCGCCGCCCAGGTCGGCGCGCCGACGAACCGCAGCGCGGCGGCGGTCGGCACGACCCGGACCTGGTGGCCCGACTCGGTGAACCGGCGCAACACCTCGCACGCCTTGTAGG
Source organism: Micromonospora sp. NPDC049903 (assembly GCF_044460945.1). Classification (NCBI taxonomy): domain Bacteria; kingdom Bacillati; phylum Actinomycetota; class Actinomycetes; order Micromonosporales; family Micromonosporaceae; genus Micromonospora; species Micromonospora sp. NPDC049903. The sequence continues at coordinate 73,333 of NZ_JBITKL010000026.1, read as the reverse complement.
CGGCGATGCCGCCGCCGACACCGAGGATGATCCGGGCGCTCATCGACGCGCGGAGCCTACGGCTGGTCGGTCGGCTCGGCGGTGAGTAGGCCGGCGTTGATCTCGCGCATCGCGATCGAGAGCGGCTTCTCCTGCGGGGTCGTCTCGACCAGCGGGCCGACGTACTCCAGCAGGCCCTCGCCGAGCTGGCTGTAGTAGGCGTTGACCTGACGCGCGCGCTTGGCCGCGAAGATGACCAGCGCGTACTTCGACGTCGTCTTCTCCAGGAGCTCGTCGATCGGCGGGTTGGTGATGCCTTCGGGGTTGGCGATGGATCCCACGGATTAACCTCTGCGTCTTTCGCACGGACCGCGTGTCACGCGGTGCCGGCGCTCAACCGCGCGGACGCGGCCGGGCCGGAGCCAGGAATGAAGAACCGATCAACCCTACCAGCTCGTCCACTACGCGCTCGGTGCGGTCGTGCGACACGCTCCGGTCGAAAGCCGTCACGGTGGCCGTACCCGGACGACGGCCGGGCGGATGGAGTAGGACGAGTCGCGCGTCGGGTACCACCGCGCGGACCAGCAGCGCCCCGTCGAGGTCGAGCGGGAGCAGGACCGGCGAGCCGGCGGCGAGCCGGTCCCGGACCGGCGCCAGCTCCGTGCCACGCCGGTACGCCCCGCAACGGCTCCATTCCAGCAGTTCGCCCCGGGCCACCCGGCGGTCGAACTCCAGCGGGGCGAGGAAGTGCCGGTGGACGCCCTCCAGCTCGCCCTCCCGGCGGGGCCGGGTGGTGACCGCGAGCGGCGTCCACACAGACGGAGAACGCGCCCGGACCAGCTCGACGACACTCTCCCTACCGGCGCCGGATGGGCCGGCCAGGACAGTGAGCCGAGCCGCCGGGCGCGTCTCGTCATCCAAGCTCACTGCTTGTTTCTACACGCAGCCGTGCTCAGTTGGCGGCGAACTCCCCAAGCAGGGCCTTGCGCTGCTGTTCGCCGAGGCCACGCAGGCGACGGCTGTCGGCGATCTTGAGCTTCTCCATGATCTGGGTGGCTCGGATCTTGCCGATACCGGGCATCGCCTGCAGCACGGCCGACACCTTCAGCTTGCCGACGACATCGTCGGACTCGGCGCGCGCAAGAACGGCTCCGAGGGTGGTCTTGCCCTGCTTGAGCTGCTCCTTCAGCTCGGCACGGGCTTTGCGGATCTCCGCAGCCTTCTCCAGCGCGGCTGCGCGCTGCTCAGGGGTCAGTGACGGGAGCGGCACCAGTTCTCCTCAGGTCCCTATCGCGACGGGCGGGACGCACCGCCGCATCTGTGAAACGTGGTGTCGCTGTGAACCAAGGGGTTCCCAGCGCGGGGAAAACTAGCGGTCAACGGAGCTTTCGGCAACGTGGGCACGCGATGATCACCGCAAAGTGACCGAGCCGTCAGTCAGTCATGACATCGCCAGGGCCGCCCGGCAGTCCGCCACGGCGCGCTCCGCCGCGGCCCGCAGCGCCTCCGGCCGTGGGCCCGCTCCCAACACCTCCCGGGAGTACGAGGGCAGCACGGAGGTAAGGGCCGAACCGAAGACGACCCGTAGATCGCCGGCCGTGGCGCCCTGCGCGCCGAGCCCGGGTGCGAGCAGCGGACCGTTCACCGCGGAGAGGTCGCAGCCGGTCTCGCCGACCGTCGCACCGACCACCAGGCCGATGCTCCCGAGCGGCTCCGCACCCGCGTTGAGCTGGGAAATCTCGTCGATCACCGTCTGCGCGACGGTACGACCGTCGGCACCGCGCGCACGCTGGACCGAGGCGCCCTCGGGGTTGGAGGTGAGCGCCAGGACGAAGACTCCGCCGCCGTGCTCGGCGGCCAGCTCGAACATCGGGGCGAGCGAGCCGACGCCCAGGAAGGGGCTCGCGGTCACCGCGTCGACATACATGGGACTGGATGGGTCCAGGTACGCCGAGGCGTACGCGCAGACGGTCGAGCCGATGTCGCCGCGCTTGACGTCCAGCAGAACGAGCGATCCGGAATCTCGTAACTGTCGGATAGTTGACTCAAGTACCGCCACCCCTTGAGACCCGAATCGCTCGAAGAAGGCCGACTGGGGCTTGACCACCGCAACCCGGTCACCGAGGGCGTCCACCACGGTCCCGGCGAAGCGCCGCAGCCCGTCGACGTCGTCGTCCAGCCCCCATGTGGCCAGCAGTTCCGGGTGGGGGTCGATCCCGACGCAGAGCGGACCCCGCTCGTCGACCGCCCGGTGCAACCGCGCGCCGAAGCTCTCCATCAGCCAGCTTTCCTCTCGTCCTCAACCTGTCGCGCTCGTCTACTCAACCTGTGTCCCTGATCCGCGCCGATCTACTCAGCCCGCCCTGATAGCTGCCGCGACACCGGTCGCGACCAGTGCCAGATCGGCGTCCGAGGTGACGTACGGCGGCATCGTGTAGACCAGGTCCCGGAACGGCCGCAGCCACACCCCCTCGGCCACCGCGGCGGCCGTGGCGGCACCGATGTCCACCTCGTGGTCGAGCTGCACCACGCCGATCCCGCCGAGCACCCGCACGTCCACCACGCCCGACGCGCCACGCAGCGGCTCCAGGCCGGCACGCAGACCCCGCTGGAGCCGCGCCACCTCACCGGCCCAGTCCCCGGCCCGCAGCAGACCCAGCGAGGCGTTGGCGACCGCGCAGGCGAGCGGATTGCCCATGAACGTCGGGCCGTGCGCCAGAACCCCGCCGCTCCGGATGCCCCGCGCCACCTCCGGCGTACAGAGTGCGGCGGCCAGCGTCAGGTAGCCGCCGGTGAGCGCCTTGCCGACGCACATCACGTCCGGACTGACCCCGGCATGCTCGGCGGCGAACATCGTCCCGGTCCGGCCGAAGCCGGTGGCGATCTCGTCGAAGATCAGCAGCACCCCGTGCGCCCGGGTCACCTCGCGCAACACCCGCAGATAGTGCGGGTGGTGGAAGCGCATCCCGCCGGCCCCCTGGACCACCGGCTCCACGATCACCGCCGCCAGTTCGTGGGCGTGCCGCTCGACCGCCTCCACCAACGCCGCCTCGTACGCCGGGTCGGGCCCGGACGCGAAGCCACCGGGCGGCACCGGTGCGAACACCTGCCGGGGCAGCACGTCGCCCCAGAGGTGGTGCATGCCGCCCTCGGGGTCACAGACGCTCATCGGGTGGAACGTGTCGCCGTGGTACCCGCCCCGCCAGGTGCCCAGCCGGCGACGCTCCGGCCGACCGACGGCCCGTTGGTACTGCAGGCACATCTTCACCGCGACCTCGACGCTGACCGACCCGGAGTCGGCCAGGAACACGTGTTCCAGCCCCTCCGGGGCCAGCTCGACCAGCGTCCGGGCCAACCGCACGGCCGGTTCGTGGGTCAGCCCGCCGAACATCACGTGGCTCATCCGGCCGAGCTGGTCGGTCACCGCCGCGTCCAGCACCGGGTGCCGGTACCCGTGGATCGCCGACCACCAGGACGACATGCCGTCGACGAGCGAGCGCCCGTCGGCCAGTCGCAGCCGTACGCCCTCGGCCTCCGTCACCACGTACGGCGGCACCGCCGGCGGCAGTGTCGCGTACGGGTGCCAGACGTGCGCCGCGTCGGCGGCGAGAATCTCCTCCGGCGTCATCCGCCCTCCCTGTCCACGCTGCCCATGCCCACGTCCCCTCCCACACCCGGTCCCGTTGCCGCCTCCGGTAGCGGGGACTCGCCGTCCTCGCGCCCGCCCCGCACTCCCCGGTGGCCACGCGGGAGCACCCCACCAGCCGACCGGCCGGACTCCACCGACGCGTCCGTCGAAGCAGAGCAGGCGCGGCGGGCCAGCTTCTCGACGGGCGACCGGCCGAGCCCAGCGAGCGCGCGGACGAGCCCAGCGAGCGCGGGGACGGACTCCGGGGCGGGGAGGCACGACGGTGTCCGGGGAGAGGCGGGCGTCCGGGGAGAGGCGAGAGCCTGGGGCGAGGCGAGGGTGCCGAGGTCGGGGTGGTGGGGGCGGCGGCGCCTGGTGTTCGTGGCCGTCCGCTCCGGCGGGAGCGGGAGCGGGGGTGGCGCCGCCGCCTCATCCGGTTCACGACCCGGTCGTGGCCGGAGCCGGGGCGGCCGCCGCCGCGCGGGCGACCGCGCGGGGCAGGGCCGGCCCCCGGTAGATGAAACCGGTGTAGAGCTGGACCAGGCTGGCGCCCGCGTCGAACATCCGGGCGGCGTCGTCGGGGTCGACGATGCCACCCACGCCGATGATCGGCAGCCGGCCACCGGTCTCGGCGTGCACGAAGGAGACCACCTGCCGGGCCCGGTCGGCCAGCGGGCGGCCGGAGAGCCCCCCGGCCTCGGCGGACCGGGCCTGGTCGGCCGGGGCGAGCCCGGTGCGGCCGAGGGTGGTGTTCGTGGCGATCACCCCGGCCGCGCCCCGGGCCAGGCAGACCTCCAGCAGCTCGGCGATGGCCGCGTCGGTCAGGTCCGGGGCGATCTTCACCAGCACCGGCTTCTCCCCCACCAGTGCGGCCAGCAGCGCGTCCAGGTGGGCGCGGTCCTGCAACTCGCGCAGTCCGGGGGTGTTCGGCGAGGAGACGTTGACCGCGAAGTAGTCGCCGTGCCCGCGCAGCGCGCGGTACGACGCCCGGTAGTCCTCCACCGCCTCGTCGAGCGGCGTCACCTTCGACTTGCCCAGCGAGATCCCCAGCGGTACGCCGAGCGGCCGGGCCAGCGCCGCGAGCCGGGCGGCCAGCGCCTCGGCCCCGGCGTTGTTGAAGCCCATCCGGTTGATCACGGCTTCGCTGTCCGGTAGCCGGAACAGCCTCGGTCGGGGGTTGCCCGGCTGCGGGTGCGCGGTGACCGTGCCGACCTCGACGAAGCCGAAGCCGAGCGCCGGCCACGCCGGCAGCGCGGCGCCGTCCTTGTCCATCCCGGCGGCCAGGCCGACCGGGTTGGGGAACCGCACCCCGAAGACCGTGCGGGGCGCGGCCACGGCGTACCGGGCGCGCAGGGCCGCCAGCGCGACCGGCCGCCCGGACAGGGCGGCCAGTCGGCGCAGCGTCCACTCGTGTGCCGCCTCGGCGTCACCGCCGCCGATACGGAACAGCCCGCGCCGAAGCGTCCGCTCGAAGATCACCGGCTGGCCCGCAGGGTGGCGTGCAGATCCTGCAACGGGCGCACCTGCATGTCACCCCGGATCAGGGCTTCGATGCCCATCACCGCCGCGGCGGCACCCGGCACGGTGGTGATGCACGGGATGTCCGCGGTGACCGCCGCGCTGCGGATCTCGTACCCGTCGGAGCGGGCGCTGGCTCCGGAGCCCTGCGGGGTGTTGATCACCAGGGCCACCCGGCCGCTGCGGATCAGCGAGACCGCGTCGTCGTCGGCACCGGCCTCGTAGTGCTTGGCGGCCAGCTCGCAGTCGATGCCGTGCCGGCGCAGCACCTCGGCGGTGCCGCTGGTCGCGACGATCTCGAAGCCCAGGTCGGCCAGGCGCTTCACCGGGAAGATCATGCCGCGCTTGTCGCGGTTCGCCACCGACACGAAGATCTTGCCCTGAGTGGGCAGCGAGCCGTACGCGGCCGACTGGGACTTGGCGAAGGCGTGCCCGAAGGCGGTGTCGATGCCCATCACCTCGCCGGTCGACTTCATCTCCGGGCCGAGCAGCGAGTCCACTCCCTTGCCGGCCGGGGTGCGGAACCGCTTGAACGGCAGCACCGCCTCCTTCACCGCGATCGGGGCGTCCGGCGGCAGCGTGCCACCGTCCCCGGTCGCCGGCAGCATCCCCTCGGCGCGCAGCTCCGCGACGGTGGCGCCGAGTGCGATCCGGGCCGCCGCCTTGGCCAGCGGCACCGCCGTGGCCTTGGAGACGAACGGCACCGTCCGCGAGGCACGCGGGTTGGCCTCCAGGACGTACAGCGCGTCGTCCTTGAGCGCGTACTGCACGTTGAGCAGGCCGCGTACGCCGATGCCCCGGGCGATCGCCTCGGTGTACCCGCGGACCTGGGCCACGTGCGAGCTGGCCAGGGTGATCGGCGGCAGCGCGCACGACGAGTCGCCGGAGTGGATGCCGGCCTCCTCGATGTGCTCCATGATCCCGCCGAGGTAGACCTCGCCGTCGGCGTCGCAGAGCGCGTCCACGTCGATCTCGATGGCGTCATCCAGGAACCGGTCCACCAGCACCGGGTGGTCCGGCGAGATGTCGGTGGCCCGCCCGATGTAGTCGCGCAGCGTCACGTCGTCGTAGACGATCTCCATGCCCCGCCCGCCCAGAACGTACGAGGGGCGGACCAGCACCGGGTAGCCGATCTCGTCGGCGATCCCCTTCGCCTCCTCGTACGAGGTGGCGGTGCCGTGCTCGGGCGCCCGCAGACCGGCCCGGGCCAGCAACGACCCGAACGCGCCACGCTCCTCGGCCAGGTGGATCGACTCCGGGGAGGTGCCCACCACCGGCACCCCGGCGTCCTTGAGCCGCTGCGCCAGGCCGAGCGGGGTCTGCCCGCCGAGCTGCACGATCACGCCGATCACGCCCGGTCCGCCGGCCTCCCGACCGGAGGTGTCCTCGGCGTGCCAGACCTCCAGCACGTCCTCGAAGGTGAGCGGCTCGAAGTAGAGCCGGTCAGCGGTGTCGTAGTCGGTGGAAACCGTCTCCGGGTTGCAGTTGACCATCACGGTCTCGAACCCACCGCCACCGACCGGGCCGGCCGGCGCCTCCCGCAACGCCTGGACCGCGTGCACGCAGGAGTAGTCGAACTCGATGCCCTGCCCGATCCGGTTCGGCCCGGAGCCGAGGATCAGGACCTTGGGCCGCACCGAGCCGACCACCTCGGTCTCGGAGTCGTACGAGGAGTAGTGGTACGGGGTGCTCGCCTCGAACTCGGCGGCGCAGGTGTCCACCGTCTTGTAGACCGGCCGCACGTCCAGCCGGTGCCGCAGCCGGCGTACCCCGTCCTCGGCGGCCAGCTCCGGACGCAGCGCGGCCAACTGCCGGTCGGACAGCCCGGCCCGCTTGGCCCGGCGCAGCAGCCCGACGTCGAGCACCGGCGCGGCCACGATCTCGGCACGCAGCTCGACCAGCCCGGCGATCTGGTCCAGGAACCACGGGTCGATTCCGCCGGAGGCGGCGCTGACCTCGGCGATCGAAGCGCCCAGCCGCAGCGCGCGCTCCACCGTGTAGAGGCGGCCGTCGTGCGGCACGCCCAGCGCCGCGAGCGTGTTCTCCCTGGTCGCGTCCGCCGGGTCGGGCAGGGTCCAGAAACCCGCCGCCTTGGTCTCCAGCGAACGCATCGCCTTGTTCAGCGCCTCGCTGAAGTTGCGCCCGAGACTCATCGCCTCGCCGACCGACTTCATCGTGGTGGTCAGCTCCGGGTCCGCGCCGGGGAACTTCTCGAACGCGAACCGGGGGATCTTCACCACCACGTAGTCGAGCGTCGGCTCGAACGCGGCCGGCGTCTTGAGGGTGATGTCGTTGGGGATCTCGTCCAGCGTGTAGCCGATGGCCAGCTTCGCGGCGATCTTCGCGATCGGGAACCCGGTCGCCTTCGAGGCCAGCGCCGAGGAACGCGACACCCGGGGGTTCATCTCGATGACCACGATCCGGCCGTCGGCCGGGTTGATCGCGAACTGGATGTTGCAGCCGCCGGTGTCCACGCCGACCTCACGCAGCACCGCGATGCCCAGGTCGCGCAGGTCCTGGTACTCCCGGTCGGTCAGCGTCATGGCCGGTGCCACGGTCACGCTGTCGCCGGTGTGCACGCCCATCGGGTCGAGGTTCTCGATCGAGCAGACCACCACCACGTTGTCGTGGCGGTCCCGCATGAGTTCGAGCTCGTACTCCTTCCAGCCGAGCACGCTCTCCTCGATCAGCACCTCGTGCACCGGGCTGGCGTCCAGCCCGGCACCGGCGATGCGCTCCAGGTCCGCGTCGGTGTGCGCCATGCCCGAGCCGAGGCCGCCCATGGTGAACGACGGCCGGATCACCACCGGCAGGCCCAGCTCACCGACCGTCTCGCGGACCTCGTCCATCGAGTGGCAGACCCGCGAGCGTGGCACCAGGCCCGCCGGGTCCTCGATCCCGATGCGTACGCCGGCCTTGGCCACGATGTCCTTGAAGAGCTGCCGGTCCTCGCCGCGCCGGATCGCGTCGACGTCCGCGCCGATCAACTCGACGCCGTACTTGTCGAGCACACCGGCCTCGTGCAGCGCCACGGCGGTGTTCAGCGCGGTCTGCCCGCCCAGCGTGGGCAGCACGGCGTCCGGCCGCTCCTTGGCGATGACCAGCTCCACGAACTCCGGAGTGATCGGCTCGACGTAGGTGGCGTCGGCGAACTCCGGGTCGGTCATGATGGTGGCCGGGTTCGAGTTGACCAGGCTGACCCGGATCCCCTCGCTGCGCAGCACCCGGCACGCCTGGGTGCCGGAGTAGTCGAACTCGCAGGCCTGCCCGATGATGATCGGCCCGGAGCCGATCACCAGGATGTGCTTGAGATCGGTCCGCTTAGGCATTCGTACGCCCCTCGCTGTGGGTCCGGCCCTCGATCAACTCGGCGAAGCGGTCGAAGAGGTAGTCCGCGTCGTGCGGACCGGCTGCCGCCTCCGGGTGGTACTGGACGGTGAAGGCGGGCACGTCCTTGGCCCGCAGCCCCTCGACCACGTTGTCGTTGAGGCAGAGGTGGCTGACCTGCACGCCGCCGAACTCGGTCTCGATCACCTGGTCCGGCACCACCGCACCCGGCGTCACGCCGGGCACCTCCACCGCGAAGCCGTGGTTGTGGCTGGTCACCTCCACCTTGCCGGTGACCCGGTCGAGGACCGGCTGGTTGATGCCCCGGTGGCCGTAGCCGAGCTTGTAGGTGCCGAAGCCGAGCGCCCGGCCCAGGATCTGGCTGCCGAAGCAGATGCCGAACAGCGGTATCCGCCGCCGCAGTACCTCCCGGGCCAGTCCGACCGGCCCGTCGGCGGTGGCCGGGTCACCCGGACCCGGCGAGAAGAAGACCGCGTCCGCCCCGGTGGCCAGCAGGTCCTCGATGGTCGAGTGCGCCGGCATGACGTGCGTGGTCACCCCACGCGCGGCGAGCCGACGCGGCACGTTGCGCTTGATGCCCAGGTCGAGCGCGGCCACCGTGAACCGGTGCTCGCCCTCGGCCTTGACCACGTACGGCTCCGCCGTGGTCACCTCGGCGGAGAGGTCCGCGCCGAGCATCTGCGGCGCCTCGCGTACCCGGGCCAGCAACGCCCGTGGGTCGTCGTCGACGCTGGAGATACCGACCCGCATCGCGCCGCGCTCGCGCAGGTGCCGGGTCAGCGCCCGGGTGTCCACCTCGCTGATGCCGACGATGCCCTCGGTCGCCAGCCGGTCCTCCAGGCCACCGGTGGCCCGCCAGTTCGAGCTGGCCCGGGCCGGGTCACGCACCACGTACCCGGCCACCCAGATGCGTCGCGACTCGTCGTCTTCGCCGTTGACGCCGGTGTTGCCGATGTGCGGGGCGGTCTGCACGACGACCTGACGGTGGTACGACGGGTCGGTCAGCGTCTCCTGGTAACCGGTCATCCCGGTGTTGAAGACCGCCTCGCCGAAGGTCTCCCCGACGCTGCCGTACGCCTCGCCGTGGAACGTGCGACCGTCCTCCAGGACGAGAATCGCGGACCTGCGTTTCACTTGACAGCCTTTCCGTCCAGGACCGTCGCCTCGCCGCGCAGGAAGGTCGCCACGATGCGACCCGGCAGCGTCATCCGGGCGTACGGGGTGTTGCGGCTACGACTGGCCATCTCGGCCGGCTCGATCACCCGACGGACCGCCGGGTCGACCAGGGTCAGGTTGGCCGGCACGCCCGGCGCCGGGTCGTGCCCGTGCTCGGTCAGACCGGCGATCCGCGCCGGGGTACGGGACATCCGCTCGGCGATCAGGTCCCACTCCGGGCCGAGCACGTCGAGCGCGATCGACAGCGCCGTCTCCAGCCCGAGCATCCCGGGCCGGGCGTACGCCCACTCGCACTCCTTGTCCTCCACCGCGTGCGGGGCGTGGTCGGTGGCCACGATGTCGATCACCCCGTCGACCAGGGCGGCCCGCAGGGCGGCGATGTCGGTGGCGGTCCGCAGCGGTGGGTTCACCTTGAAGACCGGGTCGTACGTCTCGGCCCGAACATCGGTGAGCAGCAGGTGGTGCGGAGTCACCTCGGCAGTGACCCGTACCCCCCGGGCCTTGGCCTGGCGCAGCACCTCGACGCTGCCGGCGGTGGAGACGTGGCAGACGTGCAGCCGGCTGCCGACGTGCTCGGCCAGCAGCACGTCCCGGGCGATGATGGCCTCCTCGGCCACCGCCGGCCAGCCGGTCAGGCCCAGTCGGGTGGAGACCTCGCCCTCGTGCATCTGCGCGCCCTCGGTGAGCCGGGGCTCCTCGGCGTGCTGGGCGATGATCCCGTCGAACGCCTTGACGTACTCCAGGGCGCGGCGCATCAGCCGGGGGTCGGCGACGCAGTGCCCGTCGTCGGAGAAGATCCGCACCCGGGCGGCGGAGTCGGCCATCGCGCCCAGCTCGGCCAGGCGCTCACCGGCCAGCCCGACGGTGACTGCGCCGATCGGCTGCACGTCGACCAGCCCGGCCTCCCGACCGAGCCGCCACACCTGCTCGACCACCCCGGCGGTGTCCGCCACCGGCGAGGTGTTCGCCATCGCGCAGACCGCCGTGTACCCGCCCAGCGCCGCCGACCGCGACCCGGTCTCGACGGTCTCGGCGTCCTCCCGGCCGGGCTCGCGCAGGTGGGTGTGCAGATCGACCAGGCCGGGCAGGGCGACCAGCCCGGCGGCGTCGACCACGGTCGCGTCCGGCGCGGAGAGCCCCGCGCCGGCCTCGGCGACCACGCCGTCGCGGATCAGCAGGTCGGTCGGTGCGGCACCGAGCACGCTGACGTTCCTGATCAGGTACGAGTTCACCGGTTGTTCCCCCCGAGCAGCAGATAGAGGACGGCCATCCGGACGGAGACCCCGTTGGCGACCTGTTCGACGATGGTGGAGCGGGGCGAGTCGGCGACCTCGGGCGTGATCTCCATGCCCCGGTTCATCGGACCGGGGTGCATGACGATCGCGTGCTCCGGAAGCCGGCGCATCCGTGGGCCGTCCAGGCCGTAGCGGCGCGCGTACTCGCGGGCGGACGGGAAGTAGGAGTCACCCATCCGCTCCCGCTGCACCCGCAGCATCATCACCACGTCCGACGACGGCAGCACCGCGTCCAGGTCGTAGCAGACGCCGGTGCCGGGGGCGAGGGCGGCGGCGATGTCGCGCGGGATGAGTGTCGGCGGCCCGACCAGGGTCACCTTCGCGCCGAGCGTGGAGAGCAGCAGCACGTTCGAGCGGGCCACCCGGGAGTGCAGCACGTCGCCCACCACCGCGACCGACAGGCCGGCCAGCCGGCCCAGCCGGGAGCGCATCGTGTACGCGTCGAGCAGCGCCTGCGTCGGGTGCTCGTGGGTGCCGTCACCGGCGTTGACCACCGAACCGTCGACCCAGTCGGCGAGCCGGTGCGGGGCGCCGGAGGCGGGATGGCGGACCACCACCGCGTCGGCCCCCATGGCCTGGAGGGTCAGCGCGGTGTCCTTCAGGCTCTCGCCCTTGGCGACGCTGGAACCCTTCGCGGAAAAGTTGATCACGTCGGCGCTGAGCCGCTTCGCCGCCGCCTCGAAGGAGATTCGGGTCCGGGTGGAGTCCTCGTAGAAGAGGTTCACCACCGTCCGGCCGCGCAGCGCGGGCAGCTTCTTCACCTCACGCCCGGCCACCGCGGCCATCTCCTCGGCGGTGTCCAGGATCTGGGTCGCGGTCTCGGCGTCCAGATCGGCGCCGGAGAGCAGGTGCCGGATCACTTTGCCCGCCTTCCGTTCGCGACTGCGGGGCTCCGCTTCGCTGCACTCCTCGCGCTCACGAGAGGGTCACCTCCCCGTAGAGGCGGACCTCGTCGGTGCCGTCGGTCTCGGCGAGGGTGACCTTGACGCTCTCGGCGAGGGCCGTCGGGATGTTCTTGCCCACGTAGTCGGCGCGGATCGGCAACTGCCGGTGACCCCGGTCGACCAGCACGGCGAGCTGCACCGACGACGGCCGACCGAGATCGCCGAGCGCGTCCAGCGCGGCGCGGACCGTCCGGCCGGAGAAGAGCACGTCGTCGACGAGGACCACCCGCATGCCGTCGATGCCGCCGGCGGGGAGCTGGGTCGGGCCGACCGCCCGGGTCGCGTTGCGGCGCAGGTCGTCGCGGTAGAGCGTGATGTCCAGCACGCCGACCGGGACGGAGACGTCCTCGAAGGCGCTGATCCGTGCGGCGAGGCGCCGGGCGAGCGGTGCGCCACGGGTCGGGATGCCCAACAACACGGTGTCGGCGGCGCCCTGGGTCTTCTCGAGGATCTGGTGTGCGATCCGGTCGACGACGCGTTGCACGTCGGCGCTGGTCAGGATCACCTTCACCGAGGGTTGTCGCGGCGGCGACGATTGGGCGGCCGATGGGTAGGCCACGGCGGACCTCCTTCCCCGCCTCACGGGACGGGTCGTTAAAGGACGTCGGGTACTCCGGACCGGTCAAGATCGGCCGGCGGAGGGGCTTCGGCCACGTTACCAGTGGTCGCCGCCGCGACCACCCTCGGGAGCGAGTGGTCCCGGCCACGCACGGCGTGACGGCACGAGTATCGGTTCAGCGGGCAGAACGGGACAACTCGCCCCGAGCGTCCAACCGGCAGGACTCGACCACTTGACCGGGTGTACGAATCCCCGTACCGTCACGCTCCGTAGCGATCGCTGGGAGAACCCCGAGCAGCACTGGGAGTGTCCGAATGCCCTCTGAATACGCCAAGTCTCTGGGCGCCCGCCTGCGCTCCATCCGCCAGCAGCAGGGCCTGTCCCTGCAGGGCGTGGAGGAGAAGTCGAACGGGCGCTGGAAGGCGGTGGTGGTCGGCTCGTACGAGCGCGGCGACCGTGCCGTCACCGTGTCCCGCCTGGCCGAGCTGGCCGAGTTCTACCGCGTTCCCGTCTCGGAGTTGCTGCCCGACGGCAGCGGAGTGCGGCACGAGCCCACCAGCAAGATCGTGCTGGACCTGGAGCGGCTCTACGACGAGGCCAGCGAGGAGCTCGCCTACGTAGCCCGGTACGCCCGCGCCATCCAGCAGCAGCGGGGCGACTACAACGGTCGGGTGCTGTCGATCCGCGCCGACGACCTGCGCGCCCTCGCCATCGTCTACGACGCCTCCCCGTCGGGCCTGATCGAGCGCCTGACCGAGCACGGCGTGCTGGTCGCCGACCCGCGGGCGTTCTTCGCCTCCTGACCCCTGACGACAAAGGGGCCCTGCCATCCGGCATGGGCCCCTTTGTCGCAGTCCGGCAGACCGACTCGGTTTCGTCGCCGCCCGGCCGGGACGCTCAGCGCGTCGCGTACTCGGCGATCCGGCCGAGCAGGCCGTTGAGGAAGCGCGGCGAGTCGTCCGTCGACATCTGCCGGGCCAGCTCCACCGCCTCGCTGATCGCCACCGCGTCGTCGATCTCGTCGATGTAGAGAAGCTCGTAGACCGCGATCCGGGCCAGGTTCCGGTCGACCGTCGGCATCCGGTCCAGCGTCCAGCCTTCGGCGTAGCTGGCGATCAGCTCGTCGATCCGGTCCAGGTTCCCGGCCACGCCCTCGACCAGACCGACCGCGTACCCGAGATGCTCGGGATGCGGCTTGTCGAGCCGCTCGATGTAACCGGCGAGCACCTCCACCGGCGGACGATCACGCAGGTCGGCCTCGAAGAGCACGTCCAGCGCCCGCTTGCGCGCCTTGCGGCGCGCCGGCATCTGCTGTTTGGGACCCTCGGCCATCAGGAGGCGCGGCCGAGGTAACGACCGTCGCGGGTGTCGACCTTGATCTTCTCACCGGTGGTGATGAAGAGCGGCACGTTCACGGTCGCGCCGGTCTCCACGGTCGCCGGCTTGTTGCCACCGGTCGAACGGTCACCCTGCAGGCCGGGCTCGGTGTAGGTGACCTCGAGCACGACCGAGGTCGACAGCTCGATGTACAGCGGGACGCCCTCGTGCGTGGCCACGATCGCCTCGGCCTCGGGGAGCAGGTAGTTGGCGGCCTCTCCGACCGTCCCGCCGGGCACCGTGATCTGGTCGAACGTCTCCATGTCCATGAAGACGAAGTCCTCGCCGTCAGCATAGAGATACTGCATGGTGCGCTTGTCCACGGTCGCGGTCTCGACCTTGGTGCCCGCGTTGAAGGTCTTGTCGACGACCTTGCCGGAGAGCACGTTCTTCAGCGTGGTACGCACGAACGCACCACCCTTACCGGGCTTGACGTGCTGGAACTCGACGACGGCCCAGAGCTCCCCGTCGAGGTTGAGTACCAGGCCGTTCTTCAGGTCGTTGGTGGTGGCCATTTCCTGCCTTGATCATCAGCTGGCGGACAGACCTGGCAAGTCTACTAGCCGCCCGCCGATCCGCTGTCCGCCGCCGTCCCGCCCACCCCGCGACCCCGATCCGGCGGCCATCAGGACCCGCCGATCGGGCGAGGTCAGGGACCACTCCACCCCTCGACGGTTACGGAAAGTGTCGTCACCGCTGCCCACACCCTGGTGGGTCAGCCGTCCTGGTCGAGGTGGGTGGACAGGTGGTGCAGAGCCAGGCGGTAGCCGTCCACGCCCAGCCCGCAGATGACCCCAGTGGCCACCGCGGAGACGACCGAGTGGTGCCGGAAGTCCTCCCGGGCGTGGATGTTGGAGATGTGCACCTCGACCAGCGGGGCGCGCAGCAGCGCGCAGGCGTCCCGGACGGCGATCGAGTAGTGCGACCACGCGGCCGGGTTGAGCACCACGGCGGCACCCTCGTCCGCGGCGTCGTGCAGCCAGCCGAGCAGTTCGTGCTCGGCGTCGGTCTGCCGGACGGTGACGCTGAGTCCGAGTTCCCGTCCGGTCGACTCGCAGAGTTCGACCAGGTCGGCATAGCTGGTCACGCCGTAGACGTCGACCTGGCGGGTGCCCAACCGGCCCAGGTTGGGCCCGTTGAGCACGTAGACCTTCATGAGGACACCGCGCGGTATGCCTCGAAGAGCAGCTCGTCGTCGGGGCCTTCGAGGATGGCCGGGCGGGCCAGCCCGTCGAGGACAACGAAACGCAGTCGGCTGCCCCGCGCCTTCTTGTCCACCCGCATGGTGGCCAACAGCCGGGGCCAGGCGTCGGCCGGGTAGTCGGTGGGCAGGCCGAGTGCGGTCACCACGTCACGGTGCCGGCGGGCGGTGGACTCGTCCAGGCGGCCGGCGAGCCGGGCCAGCTCGGCGGCGTACACCAGGCCGACCGCGACCGCGTGACCGTGCCGCCAGCGGTACTCCTCGACCTTCTCGATCGCGTGGGCGAGGGTGTGCCCGTAGTTGAGCACCTCGCGTACGCCCGACTCGCGCAGGTCTCCGGCGACCACGTCGGCCTTCACGCGGATCGCGCGTTCGATGAGTTCCCGGACGACCGGGCCGGTCGGGTCGGTGGCCGCCGCCGGTGCCCGCTCGACCAGGTCGAGGATGGCGGGGTCGGCGATGAAGCCGCACTTGACCACCTCGGCCATGCCGGCGGCCAACTCGACCTGGGGCAGGCTGTCCAGCGTGGTCAGGTCCGCGAGCACCCCGACCGGCGGGTGGAAGGCGCCCACCAGGTTCTTGCCGGCGGCGGTGTTGATGCCCGTCTTGCCGCCGACCGCCGCGTCGACCATGCCGAGCAGCGAGGTGGCCACCGGCACCCAGCGAACCCCGCGCAGCCAGCAGGCGGCCACGAAACCGGCCAGGTCGGTGACGGCGCCGCCGCCCAGCCCGACCACCGCGTCGGTACGCGTGAAGCCGGCCTCGCCGAGCCGGTCCCAGCAGTGTGCCGCCACGTCGACGTGCTTGCCGGCCTCGGCGTCCGGCACCTCGATCGCGAGCGGCGTGACGCCGGACGCGGCCAGCCGGGCGCCGATCGCGTCGGCCGACTCCTTGAGCGGCGCGGTGTGCAGCACCGCCACCCGGGTGGCGTCGGGCAGCAGGCCCGGCAGCGTGTCGAGCAGGTCCCGCCCGACGAGGACGTCGTACGGCCGTTCGCCGCCGACCGGGATCCGGGTCACCTCGTCCATCGCGGGAACCTAACCATCCGTGCGCAGTAGCTGCGCGATCTCGGCGACGATCTCCTCCGGCGTGCGGCCGTCGGTCACCACGGTGTGGGTGGCCACCTCGGTGTAGAGCGGCCGGCGCTGGTCCATCAGGTGTTTCAGGGTGGCGCGGGGGTTGATGGCCAGCAGCGGCCGCCCGGCGCCCAGACCGACCCGCTTGACCGCGTCGGGCAGCTCGACGGAGAGGTGCACCACGTGGTGCCCGACCAGTGCGGCCCGGTTCTCCTCGGCCAGCACCGCGCCACCGCCCAGGGCCAGCACGCCGGGGCAGGAGGTCAGCGCCGCCGCCACCGCCGCGCGTTCCAGGGCGCGGAAGTGCGGCTCGCCCTCGTCGACGAAGATCTCCGGGATCGGCTTGCCGGCCAGGCGTTCGATGTCGGCGTCGGTGTCGCGGAACTCGACCCCGAGCACCTCCGCCAGCCCCTGCCCGATGGTGGTCTTGCCCGAGCCGGGCGCGCCGACCAGGACGCAGACCGGGCGGGTCGGAGCGGTCACCGGATCACCAGTGCGTCGAGGTAACCGGCCAGGTTGCGCCGCATCTCGGCGACCGAGTCGCCACCGAACTTCTCCACGGCCGCCTCGGCCAGCACCAGCGCCACCATCGCCTCGGCGACGACGGCGGCGGCGGGCACCGCGCAGACGTCGGAGCGCTGGTTGATCGCGGTGGCCGGCTCGCCGGTGGTCACGTCCACCGTGGCCAGGGCACGGTTGAGCGAGGAGATCGGCTTCATCGCGGCCTTCACCCGCAGCGGCTCGCCGGTGGTGATGCCGCCCTCCAGACCACCGGCCCGGTCGGTGACCCGGCGGACGCCGGTGGCGGTGGGCATGATCTCGTCGTGGGCCTCGGAGCCCCGGGACCGGGCCTGCTGCCAGCCGTCGCCGATCTCCACACCCTTGATCGCCTGGATCGACATCAGCGCGGTGGCCAGTCGGGCGTCGAGCTTGCGGTCCCACTGCACGTGGCTGCCCAAGCCCGGCGGTACGCCGTACGCCAGCACCTCGACCACACCGCCGAGGGTGTCGGCGGCCTTCTTCGCGGCGTCGACCTCGGCGACCATCCGGGCGCTGGCCTCGGGGTCGAGGCAGCGCAGCGGGTCGGCGTCGATGCGCTCGGCGTCCTCGGGGCGGGGGCGCAGCCCTGGCTTGACGGCGACCGGACCCAGCTCGACCACGTGCGAGACGATCTCGACGTCGAGGGCTTGGCGGAGCAGCGCCTTGGCCACCGTGCCGACGGCCACCCGGGCGGCGGTCTCCCGCGCGCTGGCCCGCTCCAGGATCGGCCGGGCGTCGGTGTGGCCGTACTTCTGCATGCCGGCCAGGTCGGCGTGACCGGGCCGGGGCCGGGTCAGCGGCGCGTTGCGGGCCTGCCGGGCCAGCTCCTCCGGGTCGACCGGGTCGGCGGCCATCACGGTGCGCCACTTGGGCCACTCGGAGTTGCCGACCCGCATCGCGACCGGGCTGCCCAGCGTCACGCCGTGCCGCAGACCGCCGATGATCTCGATCTCGTCCTGCTCGAAGGCCATCCGCGCACCTCGGCCGTAGCCGAGCCGGCGGCGCGCCAACTCCCCGGCGATCTCGGTGGAGGTCACCTCGATCCCGGCCGGCACCCCCTCCAGCAACGCGACGAGAGCGGGCCCGTGTGATTCCCCTGCGGTCAACCAGCGCAACACAGCGGCCAGTCTGTCACGCCGGGTGCCCGCCGACGCGCACCGCCCGCCGCGTCCCGCCCTGCGGACGCGGCGAACGGTGCGGTGGGTGCCGGTCGGTCAGATGCCTCGGCCGCGCTTGTGCAGCGTGCGCAGCACGGCGTCGGCGCGGACCACCCGCCCGGCCACGGCCAGGGCCAGGTACGCCCGGGGTTCGCGCGGGTTGCGGCGGATGGTGCGCCGGGCCCAGCGCATGGCACCGCGACGGTCCCCCGAGGCGGCCCGGGCGAAGGCGATCTGCCCGGCGACCCGGGCCTCCCCCGCCGGCTGGGTGGCGAACTCGGGATAGCGCTCCAGCAGCCACTGCAACGCCTCGGATATGGTGTCCCAGCGCTGGGCGAAGTACGACCGCTTGTGCCAGCGCACCGTCACGTACGGGGTGCGCAGGTTGACCAGCGGAGCACTGCGGGCGGCCCGGAGCAGGAACTCGTAGTCCTCCGCGTAGCTGCCCGGGATCTCCTCGTCGACCAGCCCGAACCCGTCGCGCAACGCCGCCGCGCGGATCACGAAGGTCGACGGGTGCAGCTCGGTCATCCGGTCCCGCAGCAGGTCGGCCAGGCTGATCGAGTCGCGGTCCAGCACCCGCTCGACGGTGCGCCCGTCGTAGGTGACCCGGATTCCGCAGCTCACGAACTCGGCGCCGGGCACCGCGTGCAGTGCGTCGACCTGTGCCAGCAGTTTCCCGGGCAGCCACTCGTCGTCGTCGTCGCAGAAGGCGATCAGCTCGCCGACGGCCGCCAGCGTGCCCGAGTTGCGGGCTCCGGCCAGTCCCGGCGTACGGGTGTTGGTCACCACGCGGACGGTCCGGTCCGGGCCGGACAGGTTGACCAGCGACGGGTCCGGCTCGGACTGGTCGTACACCACGACCACCTCGACCGGGCCGGGATAGTCCTGCGCCACGATCGCGCGGACCGCGGCCCGCAGCAGCTCGGGGCGGTCCCGGGTGGGCACCACGGCGCTCACGCTCGGGTAGGAGGTCATCGGTTCCGCCTTCCGTTCGGACCGGGCCCACGCCACGGCCGCCACCACGGCCGGTGACGCCGCTGCGCGGCCTCGGCCACCAACTCCTCGACGATGGTTCCCACCCGGCGGACCGCGGCCCGCTGCCCCTCGACGGCCTCGGCGTCGACCGTCACGGCGAACCGGGACCGGTCGGCCCGGCCGGCGGCGAGCGCGTCGAGCAACTCCTGCCGGGACTCGCAGAGCGCCACCAGCCCGGCCGTGCCGAGCCGACGGGCGAACAGCAACTGGTGGTCGTCGACGTGCTCGCCCCGGGTCGGGTCGCGGGGCACCACGATCGGCAGGTGCCCGTGCCGGCGCGCCTCCAGGATGGTGGCCGGCCCGCCGTGGCAGACCACCAGATCGGCCTCGGCCATCGCGGTCTGCAACTCGGCGTGGCCGAGGAACGGCACCGCGTCGGGCAGCCCGTCGGCGCGGGTGTGCCCGTGCTGCACGGTCAGCACCACCTCGCCGGCGACCTCGCCGTGCCAGTCCCGCAGCCAGTCGACCAGCCGGTCGAAGGGGTGCTTGTCGGTGCCGACCGCGACCAGGATGCGGGTGCGGCCGTCCGGGTGCGGCCCGCGCGGCGCGGGTATCCGGCCCGGCTCGACCCGGGTGGGGCGTGGGCGTACCGGCGCGACCCGGTGCGCGTCGCCGGCCGCGTTCACAGCAGCGTCCCGACGACGGTGGCCTCCGGGTACTGGCGGCGCTGCTCCTCCCACTGCACGAGCATCGCCGACAGGAACGGGCGGCACAGCCGGGCGGTCAGCGTCGGCGTGTCGATCCGGTCGTAGACCTCGATGTAGACGGTCGGGATACGGCGCAGCCGGGCGAGCACCACGAACGGGACGGCCACGCCCGCGCCGGTGGTGACCACCGCCGCCACGTTGCGTCGCCGCAGCACCCGAGCCGCCAGCACCGCGTTGCGCAGCAGGTTGCGCACGTTGCGGGTGGTCGGGTGGTGAGCGGGCACCACGTCCTCACCGGCGAGCAGCGACACCGCCTCCGGGGTGTCGAAGGTGACCCAGCACCGTCGCCATGTCTCGTACCAGGGCCGCAGGGCCAGCAACTGGGCGAGGTGCCCGCCGCTCGAACCGACCAGCAGTATCACCGGCTGCTGGTCGGACCCGGGTTCGTCGATCTTCGCGTCCACGCGACTCCCCACAAGTTCGCTTGGAATTCCTGTCGGCGCCACGCAGCAGCAGACCACACGTCGCCCGGCGGTGAAAGATGTGACCGGGTGTTACGTGATCTCCGTACGTGGCGGTTGCGGTAGGCCGAGTGGCCGACCGACCATCAACCACCGTCACTACCTGAAGTTATCTCATCACTGTCCGACGTCGACAGTGCGGTGCTGCGGATGGATCAGCCGCTATGTCGTTCCTCGATGGTGTCCAGCAGCGCGGGATGCAGCGCCGGATTCCACCCGGCCCCGGCGTCCGCCAGCCGCCAGGTACGCAGCCACATCTCCACCAGGTAGGCGTCGGCGACCAACCGCTGCCGGGCCTGGTCCAACCCGAGGGCGGCACCGTGCCGGGCCAACCCCGCGTCGACCTGCGCGGCACCCTGGGCGGCCGGTTCGCCGCGCAGCACCACCGAGCGCTGGAACGCGTCGTGGGCCAGGTCGAACCCGACGGGCACCTCCGGCCCGCTGTGCTCCCAGTCCCAGGCGATCAGCTCACCGTCGTGCCGACCGAGGTTCCACGGCACCCAGTCGCCGTGCCAGTGGCCGAACTCCACGTCCACGTCGCCGTGTCGACGGGCCACCGCGGCGACGGCGGTCACCGCCCGCTCGCCGACTCCCTCGGTCGCGGCGGACCGCTGCGCCTGCTCGGTCAGCCGGGCCAGGAACGCCGAACCGGCCAGCGGCCGCGACGCGGTCGCCGGCCCGCCCCGGCGGGCCACCGCGAGCAACGCGCCGACCTCCGGCGGCCCGTCGACCGGTACGCCCCGGATCCGTGCCGGCAGCGGCTCGACCACCGCCACCACCTGCCCGGCGAAGCTCAGCTCGGTGAGCAGCCGAGGAGTACCCGGGTGCCCGCCGACCCCGCCCGACTCGGCCACCTCCCGCAGCGCCGCCGCCTCGGTGGTGACCAGGGCCCGGGTGGCGTCGTTCCAGCCGATCTTCGCGTAGCCGCGCGGGGCGCCGGTGCGGTCGAACAGTTGCAGCGTCGGCTTGTGGTTCGGATCCGGTGGGCGTACCCCGCACGCCGCGTACAACGGCTCGTCGCCGAGCGCGGCGGCGACCCGGGCGGCCAGCAGCGCCTCGGCCGGGTCCAGCCCGGTGGGCACCGCGACGGTGAGCACCGGGAACGACGCCCGGTCGACGATGCCGACCCAGGCCGCCGCACCCAGCGCGGCCCGCACCGCCCGCACCTTCGCCGGCCGCAACGCGTTGTACGCCAGCAGCGCCGCCGCGGTGACCCGGGGCGCGCCCAGCGGCAGCAGGAACCGGGCCCGGGCGATCGACGGGACGACCGCGTACCGGGCCACCACGGTGTGCCCGGCGGGCGGCGCGGCGTCCACCGAGAGGGCGATCCGCTCGTCACCGAAGACCGCCCGGGTGACCCAGCCCAGCCCGTCGCCGCGCGAACGGGGGTCGGCGGTCGCGGTGGCGGCCGTGGTCACGCGACCCGGTCCGGCCAGTCGAGCGACAGCCCCAGCCGTTGCCGCAGCGCCTCGTTGTGCGGGCGGTAGTACTCGGTCAGCTCGGCGCGCAGGTCCGCCTCCAGGGGTGCCGACCGCCGGTCGTTGTAGACCTTGAAGTCGGGCAGGTCGAACGCGGGCAGGCCGAGGAAGTCCAGGGTCCGGCGGTAGGTGGCCCGCGCGTCGCCGTAAAGGTCCTCGCTGGGCAGGAAGAGCAGCTGCGAGCGGTCGAACCGCTCCAGCCACGGCTCCAGGTGCTCCAGGTAGCGGCCCCGGGCCCGATAGGTGTGCCAGTCGTACGCCTCGCTGAAGTACTCCGGTTCGGCGATCAGCCGCTCCCGCTCCCCCGCCGTACGCTCCGGCTCGGCGGCCAGCGCGGCGGCGAAGTCCAGCGGCTCCACGCCGTTGGTCCGCCGCTCCTTCCAGTGCGAGTACGCCCGCTCGACCGGGTCCCGCAGCAGCACGATCAGCTTCACCGTGGGCATCAGCGCGGCGACCCGCTCGGCGGCCAGCGGGTGGAACATGTACAGCGGTGCCGCCTCACCGACACGGACCGGGCCGCCGTGCCGGTTCTCCAGCGCCTCCCGCTGGCGCAGCGTCGGGAAGTGCGAGCGGTACCACGCCTCACCGCGACCCCAGTGCTCCTCGAAGTAGTGCGAGGACTTCGTGTTCCAGGCCGGGAAGAGCCGGGGCACCAGCGGATGCTGGATGAGGTAGTTCCACAGCGAGGTGGTCCCGCCCCGCTTGGTGCCGATGATGAGGAAGTCCGGCAACGGACGCCGGTCGCTGGTGCGGACCCCGTAGTCGACGAGGCTCTCCCGTACCCGGTTCGTCACCTGGGTCGGCACCAGTTGCTTCACCCGGTCCCGGATGGACGACACGACGACCTCACCTGCCCTTCGACGGCGGGGGCGGGGTGCCCTGTGGCGACCCGCCCCGAATCTGCACCATGGTCGCCCGGATGCCACGTCGCACCCGGGGTAACGTCAACAAGCCGACGCAGCCGGCTGCCAGCACGGTCACCGCCACCAGCAGGCCGGGGATGCCCCGCCCGCCCACCACCAGGCCGGCGACCGAGGCCAGCCCGACGCCGCCGACGGTGGCCGCCGCCGCGCGCAGCATCCCCGCGTCGACCAACGGCTGGCCCACCACCAGCCGGGCGCAGGTGACCGCCGTGAGGTTCTCGGTGGCGATACCGGCCGCCCAGGCCAGAGCCGCGCCGGTGGCGCCGTACGCCGGAATCAGCACCAGGCCGAGACCGACGGTGACCACCAGTCCGGCCAGCGCGCCGGCCAGGTGCAGACCGCTGCGCCCGCCCATCAGCAGCAGGCTCTGCACGTTGCCGACGCCGGTGTTGATCAGCATCGCCAGGGCGAGCACGGTCAACGCGGCGGCACCGGCGGTGAACTCGGGACCGAACAGCGCCAGGAAGGCCGGCCCGAACACGGCCAGCAGCAGATAGACCGGCCAGGACAGCACCAGCCCCCAGGTGGTCAACTGCCGGTGCACGGCCGCCGCGGCGACCCGGTCGCCCCGCCCGAGCAACCGCGACAGTTGCGGCGAGACCGCCACCCGTAGGCCCTGCATCGCCAACTGCCCGGCGAGCACGTACCGGCCGACCGCGCCGAAGACACCGGCGTCGGCCTGGGTGGCCAGGGCCGAGGTGAGCAGGACGCCGACCCACATGCTGCCGGCGTCGATCGCGGCGGAGGCGGCCCGGGGTAACGCGAACCGCCAGAACGTGGCCCAGTCGGTCCGTTCCGGGCGCAGCCGGACGCCGCGACCCACACCGAGCGGCCGGGCGACCATCATCAGGCAGACCAGCAACCCGACGGCGGCCGGCACCAACCAGCCGGTCATGCCGGCGACCAGCCCGCCGCCGACCAGCAGCGCCGCGCCGACCAGCGCCGGACGGGCCACCGGCAGCAGCAGGAACTGCACCGCCACGTACGAGCGGATCGGGCGCACGCAGCGCACCACGGCCAGCAGCAGGTTCATCGCGACCACCACCGGCACCGCGACGAACGTGACCACCAGCAGCGGCTCCCCCGCCGGGCCGAGCAACCGCCCGGCCAGCGGACCGGCGAGCAACGCACCACCGATCGCGATCAGCACCGCGAACAACAGCGGCGGCACCAGGGCCACCGGCAGCACCCGGGCGGCGTCGCCGCTCGCTCCGGCCCGCCGCCGGGGCAGCGCCCACATCAGCCCGGTCTCCGCACCCAGGGTGCAGACCGCAGCGGCGACGGTCACCACGCCGATCGCGGCGAAGAAGGCGCCGGACCCGGTCGTGCCGTACCCCCGGGTGATGACGACCGCCAGCACGAAGCCGAACAGCCCGCTGGTGGCGGCGCCGACCAGCCCGGCGACGCCACTGCGGACGCTGCGCCGGGTCTCGGTCGCGCCGTCGTCCCGGCCCGGGTCCGCCCCGGCGGGCCGGTCCTCGGCCGGGGAACTGGTGGTGACGGTCATGTCGGCTGCACCGCCGGTCGTGGTCGTGGTCGGGACCGCCCACCGGCGCGGTGCACTTCCCGCTCGGTGAGCGCCATCGCGAAGCCGACCGCGAAGAAGGCGACGGCGAGGTTCTGGTTGGCCATCCCGTAGAACGGCACCTGCACCAGGCAGATCACCGGGACGATGGAGAGCCACTGCCCGGCCGCCGAGGTGGCGCGGGCACAGACGAACGCGGCGACGACGAACCAGGCGAGGAAGCAGAGCAGCGCGGGTACGCCGTGACTGAACAGCACCATCCAGAGCTGACCCTGGGTGCCGATCGGCGCGTCGGCGGAGACGGTGTCGACGTTCACCGGGGCCCCGTAGCCCAGCCACGGTGAGTCCCCCACCCGGCGCAGCACCTCGGAGTAGAGCGAGAACCGGTCGGTGTTGGTGTCGCTGGACTCGACCCGGTTCCCGATCAACTCGGTCACCGGGATGAAGAGCGTGACCAGGCCGCCGACCAGCACCACGCCGACGATCGAGGCGGCCACCCGGACGTTGCCGCGCAGCGCGGCGCGCAGACCGAGCACGGCCAGGCCGGCGCCGAGGCTGAGGAACATCGCGCGGTTGAGCGTGAGGAAGGCCGGCACCAGCGACAGCGGCAGCGAGGCGAGCAGTGCCCAGCGCAGCAGCCCTCGTCGGCGCAGCATGGTGAAGGCGACGACGCAGGGCAGCGTGATCGCGTACGCGCTGCCGTAGTTGTTGGTGTAGGCGAAGGGCGCCGCCGGTCGGAAGATCGGGTTGAGCGACCGCTCGCTGAACTCGGCGGTGGACAGGTGCACCATGTCGTTGATGAACGGCGTGCCGGCCACCCCACCCGGCAGCAGCACCTCGACCGGCGTGGCCATCTCGAAGCGCGGAATGACCACACCCAGCCAGCCCAGCACGACCAGCGCGAACCAGAACGCGCAGAGGGGCACCAGGACGGCGGTCTGGTCGGGGCGTTCCCGGGCGACCGCGTAGACGTAGACGCCGACCACCGCCGCGGTGAGGTAGAAGCCCAGTCGTAGGGCGAAGGTCAGCAGCGACACCGGCGACTGCAACTGGGTGACGCTGACCAGCACGATGGCCAGGAACAGCAGCCAGATCCCGGTCGCGGGCGGCAGTGGCACCCGGCCCCGGGTGACCAGCAGCACGAACAGCAGCGCGCCCAGCAGCGGCCAGCCGAGATAGAAGAAGCCGGCCAACCACCAGATCGGCACCAGCCCGAACATCGCGATCAGCGGCCACACCGGCAGGCGGGGTGGCGGAGCGACCACCGACGGGGTACCGCCGGCTGCCGGCGGCGCCGGCTCGGTGGCCGGCGGTGCCTGGATCACCGGCACCGCCTCAGCCTCGGCCGCTGCGCGAGAGCACGAAGCCGAGCGGATTCACCCCGGCCGCCCGCAGTCGCTCGGCGAGCCGACGCAGGTCGGTCTGCCGGGTCCGGTCACGCTCGACCACCACCACCGCGGTGCCCTGCCGGGCCACCGCGACCCCCCGCTCGTCGGCCTCGGCCGGCGGGGCGTTGTAGAGCACCAGGCGCTGGTCGGCGCCCTGCCGCCAGGTGCCGAACCGGACGCTTCCGGCGCCCACGGTCACCTTGTCGCCACCGTTCACCTGGCCGTTCGCGGTCGGGCTGACGCTCGCCTTGGCGGAGGTGACCCGGGGAATCGTGATCGTCGCCTCCGGGTCGGTGGAGGGGCGCGCGCCCGGCGGGTGCGGCGAGGGCCGGCGGATGACCTCGGTGGGCGAGTCGTCCGGCCCCTCCATGCTGACCGGCCGGGCCGGCGCGGTCCGCGGCTTGGGCACGGTGGGCCGGCTCGGGTCGATGCTGGGCGGCAGCCGGTCCCGGTCGGCCTGCACGGCGGCGCGCAGCCGGTCGATGCGGCCGCTGTCGTCGGCGACGAACACCTCGCGACCGGCCACCGCCAGCGCCACGGCCAGGCCGGCGGTGATCGCGCTGGCGTCCTCCCGGGCGGTGACCACGGCGACCCGGGCGGGATGGCGTACCCGCTCGGCGATGGCCATCGCGACGTAGCGCACGTCCGCGTCGACGGCCCGACCACGCAGGCCGGTGTACCGGATGGTGCCGAGCAACGGCAGGCCGGTGTTGTCCTTGGCGTCGACGACGGTACGCACCCGCCGGTCGAAGGACTCCCAGGCGAACGCGAGCACCAGACCGATCAGGGCGCCACCGAGCAGCCCGGCGGCCATCAGCATGGGTGCGTTGCCGGCCGCCGAGGTCAGCGCCCGCTCGGCGGACTGGGTGACCCACCCCGGGTTCACGTCGACGGCGGCGATCTCGGTGCGGGCGGAGTTGAGCTGGGTGAGCTGGTTGTTGATCGCGCCCAACTCGGCGACCGCCACGTTGCTGGCGGCGGTGTCCCGGGCGTTGTTCACCCGTCGCTGCGCCGCCTCCTGCTGCGCGGCGACCTTCTCGATGCTCTCGTCGTAGGAGCGGAGCATCTCCTCGCGCTGCCGCTCGTACATGGCGCGCCGGACGTTGAGGTAGCTCTCGGCGGCGAGGTTGGCGCCGAGCACCGCGTCGTCGGCGTTGCGGGCCTGGTAGACGAAGCGCAGGATCTGCCCACCGGTGGGCACCTCGACCTCGAGGGCGTCGCGGACCGAACGCTGGTCCGAACTGAACTCGTCGGCCAGCTTGCCGACCACCTCGGTGCCGGTGGCGATGCGGCTCTCCACGTTCATGTTCACCGCGCGGTCGGCGTTGGCGCCGCTGGGTGTGAACGCGTCGGTGACCACCGGACGGACCGCCACGACCGCGTTGGCGGTCACCGCCGACGGTGCCAGGAACGCGTAGCCCGCGGCGGCCACCAGCCCGAACACCGCTACTGCGGCGACCTGCCGGATCCGGTGCAGCGGCACGCGCAGCACGTCGGTGATGGTGACGGACCGAGGCGACGTCTCGGCGTTCGCACCGTCGTTGGCCCAGGGGCTGGGAGCGGCATCAGTCATTGAACTTCTTCACCGTTTGTTGTGGGTTGCCGATGACCACGACCCCGGGCGGCACGTCCGTCCGCACCACTGTCGCGGCCCCCACCACGCTGTCCCGGCCGATCCGTACGCCCTTCATGACCAGCGCGTGTGCGCCGATCCAGACGTTGTCCTCGACCGTGATCGGCGCACGCGTGGCCGGAGTGGGCGGATCGTGCCGCTGAGCCGGTGGCAGGTTGTGGAAGTCATTGTCCAGCAACTCGCAGTCGGACAACAGGCACCGATTCCCGATCGTCACCGACGTCCACGTGCCCACCCATGTCGCGTTGAGCAGACAGTCGGCCCCGACGCGCACCTCACCGGGCCCGGCGAAGCGGACCAGCTTGTTCACCCTGGTCCGGTCACCGATGGTCACCCGCACCCCGCGCCGCAGGCGGATCCGGCCACGGATCTCGACATCCCGCCCGAGGGTCAGGCGCGGATAGCGCAGGGCGTACCAGCGACGCTTGATCGCGAAGACCATGCGCACCACGAAGCCACGCCGGATGCCGGTCAACGGTCCTCCCCACGTTCCGTGGGCCGGCGACGGTGGATCCGCCGCCGGCCCAACGTGAACAATTTACCGAGATTACATTACGAACAGTGAACGCTACTGTACGGAGAAGAACATCGACGGAGTTGACCAGGTCAGCTCCGCGGTAGCAGTGGCGATCACCGTAGCCTCGGCACCCGTGACCGCCGCAGCGGGGGCCAGGGTCGGATCGAACGGCACGCTACGCAGCGATCCGTTCGTCGCCCCGAAGACGATCTTCCCGTTCACCCACGCCATGCCACGCACGGTCGACCAGCTGACGCCCGTGGTCGGCACGGTGAACTCGGTGGCACCCAGGTAGTTGCCGTCGATCTCGAAGAACCGGTAGTACAGGTTGTTCTGCCCGGTCCGGGTGTAGTAGAGCCGCCCGTCGAGGAAGAAGGCCCCGGTCAACTGCGCCGGGTTGAACCAGTCGTTGTAGCCGGACGCCTCCCACGGCGCACCGATGGTGGTGCCGTTGAACATCGAGATGTCGATCCGGCTACCCGTACGCGATCCGGAGACCAACCGCGACCAGTAGATCCGGTCGTCCACCCGCCAGGTCGCCCCGGCACCGGTGTAGTTGGCCTGGCTCACCGTGGCGGCGGTGCCGAGGGTGCTGCCGTCGAACGGCACCTTCGCCAGCTCACCGCTACCGACGTTCAGGTACAGGTGGCCGCTGGCGGCCGTCGGAGGGTTGCGGGGAGTGATGGTGCGGCCACCGCTGACCGGGAACATGCCCAGCCGGCCGTGGTACTCGTTGCCCATGCCGTCGGAGTTGTGTCCGAAGTACAGGCCGTCCGGGCCCCGCCAGAGCACCGGCACGGTCGAGCCCCACGAACTGGCGCCCGAGGGCAGGGCCGAACCGCCGCTGCGACGCGGGTTCCAGTTCACCGGCATGCCGGTGGCCGAGTTGACCGCACCGATACCGAGCCGGTCGATCGCCCCGTTGCCGGCGCTGTCACTGGCGTTCGGGTTGTTCAACCAGCGGAAGTGCCCGCCGAGGTAGATGACGTTGTCGGCCACCTCGACCGAGGTGATGGTGTCGTTGCCGGTGAAGTTGGCCCAGGTGGCGTTCTGGCCGCTGCCCCGGGCGGCGGTCTCGAAGCGCACCAGCACGTCGCAGTACGCCGCCGGCCAGCCCGAGCCGCCGTTGGTGCCGACGACGAACCAGCTTCCGTCCGCACCGAACCGCACGTCCTGCACGTAGTGCACGAAGGTGGTGGGTGCCGCACACGGCGCCACGAACCGCTCGCTGCTCCAGTCGATCACGCTCGGCGTACCGGTCAGGTCGATCAGCGCGATCTGGTTGCGCGGCAGGTCGTTGACGAACATGAAGTTGCCACCGACCACGAGCGTGCTGCCGTCCGGCGACACGTCGATGGTCCACGCGTACATGCTGGTGTCGTGCCGACCGACCGAGGTGTTGATGTTGAAGGTCGGGTCGATCGCACCGGTGGTCGCGTTCAGCCGCCCGAGCCCGGCGTGCGCCGTGCCGTTGAGCCAGTTGAACGCCCCGGCCACGTACAGCCAGTTGTCGTGCAGCACCATGTCGCGCACGGTGCCGCCGTCGGAGCGGCCCACCCAGCTGTCGATGATCATGCCGGTGGAGGGGTCGAGCGCCACCAGGTTGCGGCGGGCCACCCCGTTGACGTTCTTGAAGACGCCGCCGACGATCAGCGTCCCGCCGGGACCGGCGATGAGCGAGTTGACCGCCCCGTCGAGCACCGGCAGGAAGGTGGTGGAGATAGTGCCGGTGGTGCGGTTGTAGGCGAAGAGGTAGCGCTGGGTGATCCACGGCGTACTGACGGTCTGCCGGATCTGGGTGAAACTGCCTCCCACGAACACCGTGTTGCCGACCTGTGCGAAGGCACGGGCCTCACCGTCCCGCGCGTGCGGGGTCTCGTCGGCGGGGTTCGCGGACACCAGAGTCGCCGGTTCGGGGACCGGCACCACGGCGGCGGATGTCGCGCTGGGCACGGCCAGGACGGCCGCGACGGTTGCTAATGCGACAGCCCCTGCCCGTACGCGCTTTCGGCGGGTGTTCCGCCACGGGAAGGAGATTATGGGCACGCTGCGCCTCCAGGGTGGACGGGAATGTGCGTTGCGTAGCTTCTCCCGTTCGCCCCAGAGGCGATATCCGCCGATTGGGCGGTCAGTTCATCCAGTTGCGGACATCACCGCGGGCGGTCGTATGTCGGACAGCACCTGTGCGGCATCCGACCGCCCGCGGGTTACCTGAGGTCAGCGGCTCCCTCCGGTGGGTTGCCGAAGGTAGCTGTCCCGTCCGGCGGCGGCGAAGCCGGCCACCGCCGAGGCGTCCTGGTTCATTGTCATGTTGCAGACGTTCGTCGTCTTCGTCATGCCCGGTGAGTTGAAGTAGATCGCGGCCTTGATTTTCGGATGGGCCTTCAACGCCGCCGGGAACTCCTCGAACCACCGCCGTTTCGCGTTCGGATCGGCGCTGTCGAAGTTCGTGCCGAACTCGGCCAGCATCCGGGGCTTGCCCTTGCCGATGCCGGTGTCGTCCAGCCAGCGGTAGAACGAACCGATGGTGGTGCTCGGGCTCTTCCAGGTCGTGCTGCCGTTGCAGACGTGGAAGTTGTACGGGTCCCAGGCCACCCAGTCGACGTAGTTGTCACCCGGGTACAGGCCGGCGTACCTGTCGTAGTGGCCGGACCAGCCCATCATCGTCCAGACCCATACCGCGTTGCGGACGTCCGCCGCGGCGAACCGGTCGTACACGTACCGCCAGGCGCGGACGAACTCCGCGTCGCTGCCCTTCTCCGGCTCGTCCTCCGGCTCGTGGTCGAAGCCCATGAACACCGGCACCCCGGTGGCCTTGATCCGGCCGGCCACCTCGTCGATCGTCTGGTCGTACCGGCCGCTGTAGACGTCCCGCCAGGTGAGCACCGTCCCGGACGAGAAGACCCGACTCTCCCAGGCGAAGAACATCAGCCGGCCCTCGCGCATCTGCTGCTGCTGGTACGCGTCGGGGAAGGCGCCGTTACTGCCGGTGTTGGAGAAGTCGTGGTAGCGGTGCACGATGTCGAAGGTCCGCCCGACCTGCTTCTCCACATCCGTGATCGCCTTGCCGTGATCCCATCCGCTGCCCGCGCCGGAGGGTGAGTACATCCCCCACCAGGCACCGCAGGAGGGCACCAGCTTCGCCGACACCTGACCGCACGCACCCGGGTCCGCCGGTGGCTTGGTCGGCGTCGGGCTGGGCCGGGTCGGGGTCGGGCTGGGCGAGACGCTCGGCGAGACGGGTGGACGGGTCGGCAACGCGGCCGACGGGGTCGGCGAGGCGCTGGACGGCGCGGGCGTCGGACGCGTACCCGTGTCGTAGCTCAGCACCAGTCGGGGACGGACGTCCGGGTTGCGGTTCTCCCCCGACGCCCAGTAGATCCGGCTGCCGAGGCCGGTCTGCGCCAGCGACACCGTCCAGGTGCCGTTGCCGGTGACCAGCTTCGAGACGTCCCACTCGTTGAAGCCCTTACCGACTCCGGCCACCACGTCCAGGGCGCTGCCGACCTGACCGGGAGCCGGCCGGGCGGCCCGGGCGTCGAGCCCGGACTCGTGCGCGGTCACCGTCGCCTCGAACGCCTGCCAGGCGTGTACCCGCAGCGTCGCGCGGACGTTCACCGCGTTGGCGGGCAGCGAGGTCACCGAGAAGGCGAGGACCGCGTCCCGGGCCCCACGGGGGTTGCCGTCGCACGGGGCGGCGCAGGTGGCCAGCGTCGTCTTGACGCTGTTGTCGCCGTCCTGGGGGACGGCCGTGGCGGTGGTGTCGAACACCACCGGAATGGAGAGGTCGTCGTCGGCGATCAGGGGCACCATGGTCGCGCCGAGGCCCAGCACGACCGTGGAACCGAGGACACCGAGGACCACGGCCTTACGCCGGGGGCCACGATGCCGGATGAGGCGGTGCAGTCCGCGCCTGGTCACTCAGACTCCTTGTGAATTCGGCGATAACGCTGTGGAGCGTAGCGGCGTACACAACAGAGCGTGCGAATGACCGGGGGACCTAAGCGGGTCTTAAAGTTCACCTAAGCGGATGCTGCGACACGGCACCCGGCCGGAGCGGCCACCGGCTGTCGGCGGTGCTGCGGCTCAGCGCCGACCGAGCCGCAGGTCAGCGCCGCATCGGGTGCCACATCTGCCCGCCGGACCGGTGCCGCACCGCAGCGGATATCGATGATCTACCTCAGTGACGACCAATACGCAAGTCCGCGCCGATCGACGCCGCGATCCAGCGGCACGGGCACGATCCAGCGGCACGGGCACGATCCAGCGGCACGAGCACCGACCCAGCGGCACGAGCACGACGAAGGCCCCCGACGTGGTCGGGGGCCTTCGGTGCCGCACGTGCGGCTCAGTTCGGGGCGGCCTGCTTCGCCAGCGTGACGAACGACTGCCAGGCGGCGGGTGCGAACCGCAGGGTGCCGCCGTCCCGGTCCTTGGTGTCGCGGACCAGCACGACGCCGGAGAGGTTGTCGGCGACCTCCACGCACGACCCGCCGTTGGTCCCTGAGTAGGTCGACGTGCGCCACCTGGCACCGGTCATGTCCATGTCTGCGCCACTTCCTTGATCAGTTCGAGTGACTGCCTGCGCGGGAGCGCCTCATCCCGGACCGCCTCCCACGTCCGTTGGAGCGTAACAAGGTCCTCGGTCTGGCTGACCACCTGCGCACGCACCTGATGATCGAGATGTCCCACCACCGAGCCGTCGCCGACGGTCGCCAGGATGAACCCACCCTGTAGGCCAGGGTAAATTGCCGCGTCCTCGGGCACCACGAGGATTTGCACGTGCGGCAGCTCGGACATCTTGACCAGGTGGTCGAGCTGTTCCCGCATGATCTCGGGCCGTCCGTCGACCTGCCGGCGGAGCACCATCACGTCGATCACCGCTACCAACGGCACCGGCGCGTCGCGGGTGAGGACCGACTGCCGGTCGAGGCGGGAGGCCACCCGGTGGTCGATCTCGTCGGGCAGGAGCAGGCCGTTGTTCATCATGCCTCGCGCGTATGCCTCCGTCTGGAGAAGGCCGGGCAGGAACGCGGGCTCGTACCAGCGTAATAACGTCGCGTCGCGCTCCAGCTCGATCCACTCCCGCAGCCAGGACGGCGTCTGCTCCAGCTTCGACAACTCCCGCAGCATGCGGGTGAACCTGCCCTCCCCCGCCTGCGGGTCGAAGGCCGGATCGTGCGCCCGGTCGACCGCGAACATGTACTCCTTCGTCGGCGGTCGACCACCGGTTTCCACCGAGCTGACATGCGAGCCGGAATAGCCGATGCCCCGCCCGAAGTCATCCTGACTCAGCTTGACCTGGACACGCAGCAGTCGCAGTTCCTCGCGGACGTAGTCGATAGCGGTCCCCATCAATTCCCCATCTCTGCCCGATCTCGCTCGCGGATTCGCCATACCCACCCGCTTGCACCGATGACGTGCGCGGATGCCCCGCGCACGTATCGACGCTAGTGCGCTCCTATCCAGACTGTCACCTGGCGGAGCCGCTCCCATCCAGGAAGGGACGGGGTGGTTTCGCATACCGGGGCCGCCCGTGGATCCCCCACACCCGGGCGGCCCCGTCCACCGCAGGAAATGGAGGACGACATGCGTACGCCGGTCACTTGGTACCAATGCCCGACGACAGTTCTGCCGACGCTGTCGCTGCCACGACGCCGACGCGGCACGCACCTGCCCGAGTGGATGCATCAGCCCACCCGGCCACTGCCCCGGCAACGCCCCGGCCGCCCCGGCTGGCTGACGCCAGGGCAACAGTGGCGGGCGAACGGGGGCCGCCCGTGATCGCCACGCGACTCTTCGCCACGCGACTCTTCGCCACGCGCCCCTCTGCCGCGCGCCCCTTCGCCACGCGACTCTTCGCGCCCGGGGGTGGCCCACCTCCGGTGCGACCGCACGCCCGCGCCGCCGACGTCCCGCACACCCCGCTACGGCCGATGTGGTGCTGCCGCGCCGACGGGCAACCCTGGCCCTGCGGCGAGGCCCGACTCCTGCTCCGCGTCGAGTACGACGGCAACGCCACCGGCCTGTCGATCTACCTCGCCGGCCTGATGTACGAGGCGATGCGCGACCTCTACCACCTCAACCCGCACGACGGCCCCGACCCGGCCACCCTCTTCACTCGGTTCCTCGGCTGGGCAGCCCCACGCCGCCACCCCGATCCCCCCACCCCCGACGCCCCGCCCCCAGACGCCCCGCCCCCACGCGGCGAAGGCACTCGATCCAGGATTTAGTGGCTTCGCGCGGGGAAGAAGGCCACTCGATCCTGGATCGAGCGGTCAGCCGACCCGAGCAGCGACCCGAGCAGCGGTCAGCGCGGCGGTCAGGCAGACCGAACAGCGGTCAGGGCGGTGGCCATTGCGGCTCGGGGTGCGGGGACGCCGGTGAACTGTTCGAACTGGCCGACGGCCTGGGCCAACAACAGGTCCAGGCCGGAGACGACCGGGCAGCCGGCGGCAGCGGCCGAGGCGGCCAGCGGGGTGGGCCACGGATCGTAGATGGCGTCGAAGAGCACCGTGCTGGGACGCCAGCGCACCACACCGGCAAGCTCGTCGGCGGCACCCTTCGGCACCGTGGAGATCAGCAGGTCGACGTCGGCCAGCGCCGCCGCGTCCGCCCAGGGCGCGGCGGTGAGGGCCAGCCCCAGCGCGCTCGCCACCGGTGCCAGTTCGTCGACCGCTGCCGTGCGACGGGCCACCACGGTCACCCCGGTCGCGCCCAGCCGGGCCGCCGCCGCCAGCGCCGCCCGCGCCGTGCCACCCGCACCAAGCACCGTGACGGCTGCACCCGCGCCCACGCCAGAATCACCCAGGCCCGACAACCCGCCAAGGCCACCCGCACCCGACGGCGCAGCGGCGCCGGCCTCACCCGAGGCCGTGCCAGGACCATCCGAGCCCGACATCTCGCGAGGGGCAGTCGCGCGCACGCCTGCGGACGTCAGCACGTCGACCATGCCGGTGACGTCGGTGTTGTCCGCGTACCAGGTGCCGTCGGGACGGCGTACCAGCGTGTTGGCCGCGCCGACGGCGGCGGCGACCGGCGAGACCTCGGCGGCGACGGTCAGCGCCGCCTCCTTGCCGGGCATGGTCACCGACAGCCCGGCCCACTCCGGGCCCAGCCCGGCGACCAGGTCCGGCAACTCCGCCGCCGCGCACTCGATCCGGGTGTACGACCACCCGGTGAGCCCGGCGGCGGCGTACCCGGCGTTGTGGATCACCGGGGAGAGCGAGTGGGCGATCGGCTTGCCCAACACTGCCGCCCGCCGTGGCGCCACCGTCACAGGACGCCGTTCTCCTTGGCCTTCTCGATGTTGCGCTCGTGCTGGCTGTAGTCCTTGGTGAAGGCGGAGTTGCCTTCCTTGTCGATCGCCACGAAGAAGAGCCAGTCGCCGGCCGGCGGGTCCATCGCGCCTTCCAGCGCTTCCTTGCCCGGGTTGTTGATCGGCGTCGGGATCATGCCCGGCAACTTGCGGTTGTACGGGTTGTCCGGGTTGTCGAGGTCGCTCCGCGTCATCTGGCCGGAGGTCTTGCCCTCCTGCCCGATCGACTCGAAGTAGTAGTTGACCGTGACGTCCATCTCCAGGCAACTGCAGTCGAACGTGCCCGAGTAGACCCGGTTGTAGGCGACCCGGGCGACTCGACCCAGGTCCTTCTTGGTGCCGGCCTCGGCCTGAGCCAGCGACGCCACGATCAGCGCCTCGTACGGGCTGATCCCGCCGCGTTCCTTCTGCACCCGGTCGGCGAAGTCCATCTGCCCGGTGACGGAGAGGAAGTGGTCGACCATCTGCCCCAGGATCACCTCGGCGGTGGCGTTCGGCGGGATCTCGTAGGTGTCCGGGAAGAGGAAGCCCTCGATGGACTTGGTGACCTTCTTGCCGTCCTCCCGCTTGAACCACCAGTCCGGTACGCCGAGCTTCTCCGGGTCCTTGGCGGCGGCCTCGAACTCCTTGACCGGGATGTCGGTCTGGTCGCTGAGCAGCTTGAAGACGCTCTTGGCGGTGCGCCCCTCGGGGATGGTGAGCCCGTTGACGATCCGGTTCTGCGGGTCGAGCATCGCGGCCAGGGCGTTCGCGCCGCTCATCTCCTTGCGCAGCTTGTACGTGCCGGGCTGGATGTTGCGACTGCGGGAGTTGTCCTGTGCCGCCTCGACGAACGCCTTGGTGCTCTTGATCACGCCGGCGTCGCGGAGCACCACGGCCATGTCGGCCAGGAACGCGCCCTGCGGGATCTGGACCGTCACGTCCTCGGTGCCGTCGCCGTCGAAGTCCGGTGTGACGAAGTAGCTCTGGATCCGGTCGAAGCCGTAGAAGGCGCCGCCGCCGATGCCGCCGAGCAGCACCAGCGCCAGCATCAGGGCGAGGACTGTCTTGCCCTTGCCGCCACCGGAACGGCCACCGCGCCGCCGTCCCCGACGGTGCTTGCCCTTCTCCCCCCGGTCCTGCTCGTCGAACCCGAGGTCCAGATCGTCAGTCATTCGGTCCGCCTCCGCTGCGCGTCCAGCCAGCTCTGCAGAATCTCCACCGCGGCGGCCTGGTCGACCACCGCCCGTTGTCTCTTCCCCCGGACACCGCGCTCGGCAAGCCTACGACTCGCCACGACCGTGGACATCCTCTCGTCAGTCAGCGTCACCGGAACAGGCGCTATCACATCGGCCAGTTGTCGAGAGTACGCCTTCACGTGTTCCGCTGCGGGGCCGTGTTTACCCGCCAGGTTCACCGGTAGGCCCACCACCACCTCGACCGCCTCGTGCTCGGCGACCAGTGCGGCCACCTCCGCCATGTCCCTCGGCACCGCGTCTGAGCTGGGGTTCTGCTCCCGCGAGAGGGTGACCAGAGGGGTGGCGAGAACCCCGTGCGGGTCCGACCGGGAGACCCCGATCCGCACCTGTCCGACGTCCACGCCCAACCGCACACCCCGGGACAACCCGGTCACGCTTCGTCACCTCGCCCGATATACACGGCAGGGCGGACCTGCGCGGCCCGCCCTGCCCTGAGGTTCTGAGGACTCACGCCTCGGCGACCGCCTTCTCCACCGTGAGCAACAGTGTGGGGACCTCCGACGCCGGCTGCCCACCGCCCTGGGCCAGGTCCGGACTGCCACCACCGCGTCCGGAGAACGCCGCCTTGACCAGGTCGTTAGCGGCGAGGCCCCGGTTACGGGCGGCCGAGTTCACCGCCACCACCAGGGACGCCTTCCCGTTCGCGCGGGCCGCCACCGCGACCACGCCCGGCCGGGCCGCGTCGATCCGCCCCCGGATCTCCTGGGCCAGCGTGCGGACGTCGTTGCCGGCCGCCCCCTCGGGCGCCTCGATGCCGACGTAGGCCACCCCGCGCACGTCCCGGGCCTGCGCGGCGAACGCCGCCGCACCACCGAGTACGAGCTGGGCGCGCAGCTTCTCCAGTTCCTTCTCCGCGTCACGCAGCTGGGTCACCGTCTGCTCGACCCGGTCCGCCACCTGCTCGGAGGGGACCCGGTACAGCTCGGCGAGCCGGGCCACCAGCAGGTGCTCACGGGCCAGGAAGTTGAACGCGTCCATGCCGACCAGCGCCTCGACCCGGCGTACGCCGGAACCGATGGACGACTCCGAGAGGATCTTGACCAGTCCGAGCTGGCCGGAGCGGGCCACGTGGGTGCCGCCGCACAGCTCGCGGGCGTAGTCACCGACCTCGACCACCCGGACCTGGTCGCCGTACTTCTCGCCGAACAACGCCATGGCGCCGATCCGACGCGCCTCCTCCAGCGAGGTGACGAAGGCGTGCACCTCCAGGTCCGCCAGGAGCACCTCGTTGACCTGCTGCTCCACGTCGCGCAGCACGCTCGGCGCCACCCCGGTGGCGGTGTTGAAGTCGAATCGCAGCCGACCCGGGGCGTTCAGCGAACCGGCCTGGGTGGCGGACTCGCCGAGGAAGTTCCGCATGGTCTGGTGCACCAGGTGGGTCGCGGTGTGCGACCGGGAGATGGCCCGCCGACGACTGGTGTCGATCTCGGCGTACCCGGTCTCCCCGGCCCGCACCTCGCCCCGGACCACCCGGGCCCGGTGCACGATGAGCCCCGGCACCGGCTGCTGCACGTCGAGGACCTCGACCTGCCCGCCACCGACGGTGATCATGCCGACGTCGGGCTGCTGCCCGCCGCCCTCGGCGTAGAACGGCGTGGTGTCCAGGACCAGTTCGACCAGGTCACCCTCGACCGCCGCCGCGCGCGGCCCGTCGGTGCCGAGCACCGCCCGCACCGTCGACTCGCGGGAGACCTCGGTGTACCCGGTGAAGGTCACCGGTCCACCGGCGTCGAGCACCGACCGGTACGCCGACAGGTCGGTGTGCCCGGTCTTGCGCGCCAACGCGTCGGCCTTGGCCCGGGACCGCTGGTCGGCCATCAGCCGCCGGAAGCCCTCCTGGTCGACGCTGAGGCCCTGCTCGGCCGCGATCTCCAGGGTCAGGTCGATCGGGAAGCCGTACGTGTCGTGCAGCTGGAACGCCTTGTCACCGGTGAGCGCCGGCTTGCCCGCCGACTTCGTCTCGGTGATCGCGGTGTCCAGGATCGTGGTGCCCGCCCGCAGGGTCGCCAGGAAGGCGTCCTCCTCCGCGTACGCGTACGCGGAGATCCGGTCGAAGTCGGCGGCCAGCTCCGGGTATGACGGAGCCATGCAGTCCCGGGCCACCGGCAGCAGCTCGGGCAGCGCCCGCTCCTGCCAGCCGAGCAGCCGCACCGCGCGGATCGCCCGGCGCATGATCCGCCGCAGCACGTAGCCACGGCCCTCGTTGGACGGGGTCACCCCGTCCCCGATCAGCATCAACGCGGTACGCACATGGTCGGCGACCACCCGCAACCGGACGTCGTCGGGGTGCGACTGGTTCGCCGCGTGCCCGGAGTGCGCGCCGTACCGCTTGCCGGTCAGCTCGGCGGCGCGGTCCAGGATCGGCCGGACCTCGTCGATCTCGTACAGGTTGTCGACGCCCTGGAGGATGGAGGCCATCCGCTCCAGGCCCATGCCGGTGTCGATGTTCTTCTTCGGCAGCTCACCGACGATCCGGAACTGCTCCTTGTTGAGCACGTCCGCGATCTCGTACTGCATGAAGACGAGATTCCAGAACTCCAGGTACCGGTCCTCGTCGACCTCCGGGCCGCCCTCGGCGCCGTACTCCGGCCCCCGGTCGTAGTACAGCTCGGAGCAGGGGCCGGCCGGGCCGGGAATGCCCATCGACCAGAAGTTGTCCTTCTTGCCCCGGCGCACGATCCGCTCCGCCGGCACCCCGGTGCGCAGCCAGATGTCCCGCGCCTCGTCGTCGTCGAGGTAGACCGTCGCCCAGATCCGCTCCGGATCCAGCCCGAAGCCACCGGCCTCGACCGACTTGGTGGCCAGCTCCCAGGCGAACGGGATCGCCCCGTCCTTGAAGTAGTCGCCGAAGGAGAAGTTGCCGTTCATCTGGAAGAACGTGCCGTGCCGGCTGGTCTTGCCGACCTCGTCGATGTCCGGCGTACGGATGCACTTCTGCACGCTCACCGCGCGGGAGAACGGCGGCGTCTGCTGCCCCAGGAAGTACGGGACGAACTGCACCATGCCGGCGTTGACGAACAGCAGGTTCGGGTCGTTGATGGCGGGCAGCGGAGCGGACGGCACCACGGCATGGCCGTTCGCCTCGAAGTGGGCGAGATACCGCCGCTTGATCTCCGCCGTCTTCATCGCTGGGGTTCCTCCGGAAAGATGTCTCTGTCACCGATACGCGGCTCGTCGCGCACCTCGGCGAACTGGTCGTCGAACGCCTCGCCCTGGGCGAACGCCTCGTGGATCTCGTGTTCCCGCTCGGCCATCCCGGCGCGTACGTCCGCCACGAAGCTACGCAGTTCCTCGACCAGACCGCCAGCGGATTGTGACAGGTTGTCGGCGATGCCCGCCGGAGTGTAGGCGTGCGCAGCACGGGTCGCCTGGCGCACCACCACCACGCCGACGGCCAGACCGATGCCCAGCCAGAACAGCCGCTTCATGCTCGTACCTCCGCCGTCGGTCAGCGGTTGCCGCGCCGGGCGGCGCGCCGCTGGGACTTGATGGTGTCGCGGACCTCGCGCTCGGTCTCGGCGCTGCGCCGGGCCGAGGCGGCCTTGCGCACGCCGTAGCCGAAGGCGGCCACCTTGACCAGCGGGTTGGCGGCGGCGGCCGAGACGACGGTGACCAGGTTGGCGACGTTGGCGCTGATGTTCTGCGCGTGACTGGTCATGGTGTCGACCTTGGCGAGCTGGAGGTTCACGCCGTCGAGCGACGTCTGCACCTGTTCGAGGGTGACGTTGACGTTCCGCACGGTGGTGTTGACGTCACCGAGCAACGGGCCGGTCCGGTCGTTGAGGTCGTTGATCATCTGGGTGGTCGCGTCCACGGTGTGCCGCAGCCGCAGGATGGGCAGCGTCAGGATCAGCACCAGCATCGCGAACGCGATAGCCGCGATCAATGCCGCGACCTCCAAAAAGCCCACGCCTGTCCTCCTCAACACGGTCCCGGGACATCACGGCCCACGAGACGTACGACCTTCTCGCCCAACGCCGTCACCGGTGGCCCGCCCCGCGCCTTCGGCAGCGGGCGGGCCGCCAGATGCAGACCCTACCGTCCGTGATGACAATCGGCTCAGGACGGTGGTGACGGCGTCAACTCGCCCAGCGGATCCTCGGTCAGCGTCGGGAAGGGATCCTCACCGGTCAGTGACGGATCGGTTTCCGGCTGTGGCCTGGTCCGCTCGTCGTCGATCGCATTACGGACCTTCACCGACACCAACGAACCGGAGCACTCTTCGGCTGCGGTCGACGGGTCGAGCGAGGGTACGACCGCCGGCTCACCGTCCACCGGCGGCGGTACGCAGGTCGGCTCCCGGACCCACAGGTCCAGCGTCAACTCGTCCCGCCGCCAGCAGGTGTAGCTGCCCTTCTCCTCCTGCTCCGGGCAGTACGCGGGCCGCCAGGGCTGCCAGCCGTCGCGGCTCAGCGCGGCCTCGTACACCTGGGCGGTCTCGTCCGGCGACCGCTCGGAGGTGACGGTCCGCTCGCGCAGCCGGCAGTCGAGCAGGCACCAGCGGCTGCCGCTGGTGAAGTCCTCCGGCTGCGCCGCGGCCCACTCCGGCACCTCCAGTTCGTCGAGCGAGACGAAGACCGGGTCCCGGTTCATCGCCTGCACGCCGAAGAAGGCCGGTACGCCAGCCAACAGGAGCACGCTGACCAGGGCCAACAGCAGCGTACGGCGACGCTGACCGGCACCGATTTGCCGACGCGTCTCCGGGTCGGCGTCCGCTGCCTCGTCGTCGGGACGGTCACCGTCGGAGTCGTCCGGGTCGGTGGGTCGCCGTACCGCCGCCTCGGGTGCGGGCCGGGGCCCGGTCGGGTCGGCGGACGGCACCACGGCGGCGGCCCGGGCCACCGCCGGCGCCTCCGCGGCGCGGGGCGGCGGGGGCACCGGTGCGGCACCGGACGGTTCCGGGCGGGCCGGGTCCCGTTGGGGCGGAGCGGCCCGACCGGCCGGCCGGTCGTCGGGGCGTGGGGCCGACGCGGCGGCACGGGCCACCGCGGCCGGCGGTTCGCCGGGACCTGCGGCCGGCGGCGACGGGTGGCCGGCAACAGCACCGCCCGCCGGGCCGGCGTCCGGCCTGCCGTGCCCACCGTCAGGTCGTCCCGGACCGCCCTCAGGCCGTCCCGGGCCAGCGTCAGGCCGTCCAGGACCAGCGTCAGGTCGCCCCGGACCACCATCGGGTCGTGCCGGACCACCGTCGGGGCGACGAGGACCACCGTCGGGGCGCGCCGGGCCACCGTCGGGGCGGCGCGGTCCCCCCTCCGGGTGGGTCGGGCCAGCGGGCCGGGCGGCACCGCGAGCGGGTCCCGGTGGCATGCCGCCGGGACGGACCGGTCCCGCGCCGGGACCTGCCGCCACCGTGTCGGGGCCCGCCGCACCACGCGGTGGCGCGCCGGCCGGAGGCACCGGTACGCGCGGCGGAGGACCGACGTCGGGGGGTACGGCACCACGCGGTGGCGCGCCGTCCGGAGGCACCGGACCTCGCGGCGCACCGGCGTCCGGGGGCAGCGGTCCACGCGCCGGAGGACCGACCTCGGGGCGGGCGGTCCCACGCGGCGGACCAGGCGGCATGCCGTCCGTCGGCGCGGTGCCGCGCGGCGGCCCGGCCGGACCACCGTCCGGGTGACCGGTCGGCCGGGAACGGCCGGTGGGCGCCTCGGCTCCGGGTCGGCCGGTTGCCGCCCCTGGGCCCGCCGGGCCGGGCCCGCCGGGCGGTTCGGCCCGGCCCCGCCCGGCCGGCGACCCATCGGGTCGGCCACGTTCGGTCGGTGGCCCGGCGGGTCGACCACGTTCCGCCGGTGGTCCGTCGGGGCGACCACGTTCGGCAGCTGGCCCGGCGGGTCGACCGCGATCGGTGGGCGCACCGTCAGGTCGACCACGGTCGGTCGGCGGTGCGTCGGGGCTGCCACCACCGGGGCGTACCGGCGCGGCGTTGCCGGCTCCGGGGATGGCCGCGGCGGGCCAGCCGGGAATGCCGCCCGGTTCGGTCTGGTCGTCCGGCATCGCGCGGGCGGAGCCGTCCGCGTCACGACGACCACCGAGCATCGCCGTACCGCCGGACGGGGTGCCGCCCGTGTGTCCGGCCGGACCACCGGGCGGGGTGCCGGGCCGCCGCTTGACCGTCGGCAGTGCCGGATCGGTGTGGTGTCCGCGTCCGGCCTGCCGCAGCCAGTCGGCCGGCCGCTCCGGACGCCCGGCCCGACCGTCACCGGGCCGGGCCGCGAACGGCCGTTCACCCGTGTCACCGGGCCGCGACGCCAAGGGCCGCTCACCGGTGTCACCCGACCGTGCGGCGAACGGTCCCTCCCCGGTGTCGCCGGGCCGGGCGGCGAACGGTCGCTCCCCGGTGTCGCCGGTCGCAGGAGCGCGTCCGGATTCGTCGGCGGCCCGCCGGCCCTGGGGCGGCGCCTCTTCGGTGTCGGCCGCGCGGCGGCTGCGTACCGGCGTCTCGGTCGGCTCGGCGGACCGGCGGCCGGCCGGTGGCGTCGCCGGTTCCTCCGGCGCGGCGCGGCGGCCCCGGAACGAGCCGTCGGCACGCTCGGGCGTCGCGGTGCGAGCCTCCGGCGGGGTGACCGGCATCGCCGACGGGTCGCCGGACGGCACTCCGGGGATGGCCGGCGCGTTGCCGGACAGCGGGACGATCGGTTGTTCTTCCTCGGGCTCGGCGGCGCGGCGCCGTCCACCCCGACGGCCGCCCGCCGGCACGGCGGAGGGCCCACCGGGGACGGCGGGAGCACCGGTCGGCCCCGCCACGCCCGACGGCGACGGGCGGATACCCGCGTCGGTGTCCTGCCCGCTCCCGTCCGCCGCTCGGCGGCCCCGACGGGGCACCGGGCCGGTGGTGTCGGGCGCAGGCGCACCGACCTGATGCGGCACGGCCGGGTGGGTGGGACCGTCGGTCGCGTGCGGCGCGGTCGGGCGGGGCCCGGCGGGGCCACCGAAGCGTCCCGCCCGGCCGCCGGCGGTCACGTCGGGGTCGGTGTGGTCAGCGGTACGCGGACCCGCGCCCGACTCCGGCGGCGTCGTGCCCCGTTGGGGACCGCGCGGGACGGTCCGGCGCGCGCTGGCCGGAATCCCACCGGGCCGACCGGAGGGGTTCCGCCGTGGCGTGGGCTGGTTCGGCGCGGGGCCGGCCGGTCCACCGGTCCCGCCGGGCCCACCCGCGACCTGGCCAGTCGGCGTACCCGGGACCTGGCCGGTCGGCGCACCGGAGACCGGGCCGGACGGCATCGCGGAGACCGGGCCGCCCGGCGCTCCCGAGACGGGCTCGGCGGGCCCGGGACGTCCTCGCCAGCCGGGCGGACCGCCCGCGTCGGCGGCCGACCAACCACCGGTCGGCTCGCCCGTCGGGCCGGCTTCCCGTCGACCGCCGGGCGGCGGCGGATTCGGAGCACGGTCGCCGGGACCCGCAGGCGTCGGACCGGCGGCGAACGGCGGACCGCTCGGCGCACGGTCGCCGGGACCCGTAGCCGACGGACCGGCGGCGAAGGGCGGCCCCCCGCCTGGCCCCGGGGCCGACGGACCGCCTGTGAAGGGTGGCCCACCTGGTGCACGGTCGCCTGGTCCAGCGGGCGGCCGGGGGCCGGGGGCCGGGGGCGCGGCGGCAGGCGGCCGGGGCCCGGCAGCGGGCGGAGCTGCGTGGGGCGGCGGACCGGCGGGCGGAGCAGCGTGGGGCGGCGGACCGGCGGGCGGCCGGGGGGCCGGTGCGCCCGGCCACGGCCCGTCGGCCGGGCGGGAGCGTGGTGGTTCGGTCGGCAGCCGGCGGGGCGGCGCGGCCGGGGGGCCGACGGCCGGATCCGGCCCACCGGGGCCGGACGGGATCGGGGCCCGGCCACCGGGAGCCGGCGGCGGGACCGCCCCGGACGGTGGCGGCGCCGGGACGGACCCGGACGGTGGCGCCGGGCGCCCTGCGGGCGGCTGGCCCGGACGGACCGGAGGCACCTGGCCGGGCCGGTCGGTGACCGGCGGCGCGGACGGGCCGGGGCGGGCGCCGGGGTCGTCCGGAACCGGGGCGACCCCGTCCGGGCCCAGTTCGCCGCGCTGCTGCTTGGCCGAGCGTAGGTCGTCGATCCAGCCGAAGTCCTCACCGGCGCCCGGTTCCTCCGGGGCGGCCTCGGGTTTGCTCCGGCCCCAGCGGCGGGCCTTGGGACGCCGTTCGTCCGGGCCGTCCTCCGGTCGCTCCGACGATTTCACTGTTGACCCTTCCCGTCGGCGCTGCGGCCGACCTGATCCGCCGCGTGGGCGTCCGCGACCGTGGACGGGCCGCCGTCGACTCCGGACGGCGGCGTCTCGACCCGACCCGTCGTCGCCCGGTCGGCCGTGGTCTCCGCCGGTACGCGGGCGGGCGCGGGCAGCCCGCGGACGATCCGGCGCAGCAGTGGCAGCCGGGTGGCCACCGATCGCTCCGCACCGTGTTGGCTCGGCTGGTAGTAGTCGGCGCCGACCAGGTCGTCCGGCGCGTACTGCTGGGTGAGCACGCCCCGCTGGTCGTCGTGCGGGTAGCGGTATCCGATGCCGTGGCCGAGCCCTCGGGCACCGGCGTAGTGGCCGTCGCGCAGACCGCGCGGGACCGGGCCGCCCCGACCGGCCCGCACGTCGGCG
The DNA here is from genome assembly GCF_044460945.1 of Micromonospora sp. NPDC049903. Taxonomy (NCBI): domain Bacteria; kingdom Bacillati; phylum Actinomycetota; class Actinomycetes; order Micromonosporales; family Micromonosporaceae; genus Micromonospora; species Micromonospora sp. NPDC049903. Next base: position 28,717 of record NZ_JBITKL010000026.1, on the reverse strand, counting down.
ATCGCCGCGCCGATCGCGGTGGTGGCCGAGTTCGACTTGGGGGCGGTGGCCAGGTGGATCACCGCCTGGGCGAGGTTGAGCTGGACCTCGGGCAGGCCGACGTACTCGACGGCGTGCGCGGCGGCGGTGGCGACGCCGAGGGCACTCGGATCGGCCATGCCGACGTCCTCGCTGGCGAAGATGACCAGCCGACGGGCGATGAACCGGGCGTCCTCACCGGCGACCAGCATCCGGGCCAGCCAGTGCAGCGCGGCGTCCACGTCCGACCCCCGCATGCTCTTGATGAACGCGCTGGTCACGTCGTAGTGGGCGTCACCGGCCCGGTCGTAGCGCACGGCCGCGGTGTCCACCGCCCGCTCGGCGGTGGCCAGGTCGATCCGGCCGGTGCCCAGTGCGGTCGCCGACCCGGCCGCCGCCTCCAGCGCGGTGAGCGCCTTGCGGACGTCCCCACCGGCCAGCCGGACCAGGTGGTCCTCCGCCTCCGGTTCACAGTCGAGCGCGCCGCCGAGGCCACGCTCGTCGGTCAGGGCGCGACGCAGCAGTGCGCGGACCGCCGCGTCGTCGAGGGGCTGGAGGGTGAGCAGAACGCACCGGGACAGCAACGGGGAGATCACCGAGAAGTACGGGTTCTCCGTGGTGGCGGCGAGCAGGGTGACCGTACGGTCCTCGACGGCGGCGAGCAGGGAGTCCTGCTGGGTCTTGCTGAACCGGTGCACCTCGTCGATGAAGAGGACGGTCGGCGGGCCACCGGTACGTCGCTGACGCCGGGCGGTGTCGATCACGGCCCGGACGTCCTTGACCCCGGCCGAGAGCGCCGACATGGCCACGAACCGCCGGTCGGTGGCAGCGGCCACCAGGTGGGCGATGGTCGTCTTGCCGCTGCCCGGCGGGCCCCAGAGGATGACCGACATCGGCGCGTTGCCGGCGACGAGTTGCCGCAGGGGCGCTCCCGGGGCGAGCAGGTGGTCCTGACCGACGAGTTCGTCCAGGGTGGCCGGGCGCATCCGGACCGGAAGCGGCGCGTCCGGACCGACCGGGGTGAAGCCGCCGACGCCGTCGGAACCCGTCGGCGCACCGGGTGCTGCCGTGGGTTCACTGAGGGTGAACAGGGCGTCGGACTCCATCACCCGAACAGTACCGGGCTCGGCCGACAACGCCGGAATCGCGCTGCCGGCCGAGCCCGGGATGATCGTTTTCGGTCAGCCGCGTCCGGGCCGGCGGCCCCGGTACCAGCGGCCACCACCGCCGCCCCGGCTGCCGAAGCCGGCCAGGTGGAGCGCGAGCAGCAGCAGGCCGATCAGCACGAGGGTGTTCCAGTTGAACAGATCCGGTGCTCCCAGTTTGCTGTCCAGCAGGTCGAGCAACAGGGCGAAGCCGAAGACCGCGGCGGCGGCGATGGCGAGCATGTCGTTCCTCCGGTGGGGGTTCCAGTAGGTTCGGCGCGGGATGTACCCGATCGGTCGGCTCGCCAATCTCCACCGTGGATGCCGGCCGCCCCGCAGCGTGCCCACCTAGGCTGTTCCCGTGCTCATCGCTGCCGAGGCGCTGGTCGGCCGGGAGGCGATCCTGGCCGCCGTGGACCACCACCCCTTCTTTCGGCACACGGTGCCGCGCCACGCCCCGGTGCGCGGCTGGCGACACGACGGGGCGGTGTGCTGGCTGCTGTCGTCGGCCCAGTCGACGATCTGCGCCGCCGTCGGGGCGCCCGGCGCGGCCGTCGAGCTGGTCGGCGCGCTCGCCGAGGAGCGGACGCTCGACCCGGGCCAGTGGGTGCACCTGCCCCGGCTGGATCCGGCCACCGACCGCGCCGGTGCGGCCGTGGCGGCGTACCGGGACTGGGATTTCCTCTGGACGACCGGCGCGCCGCCGCCGCAGCCCGGCGAGGAGCGGGTGGTCCGCCTGCGCGCGGCGGACCACCCGGCCCTGGCCGAGCTGATCGACGAGGCGTTCCCCACCAGTACGGCGCGGCCCGGCGGCACCGGGATCGTCGACTGGTACGGCGTCCGCGACGGCGACCGGCTGATCGCCGCCGGGGCCGACCGCACCCGCGAGGAGGTCGGTTTCCTGGCCGGGCTGGTGGTCTCCCCGACGCACCGTAACCGGGGGCTGGGCGCGGCGCTGACCGCCGGCATGACGCGGGCGTTGTCGTCCCGGTACGACACGGTGGCGCTGGGCGTCTATCCGGACAACGTCGGCGCGATCCGGCTGTACCGGCGGCTCGGCTACACCGGCGCCTTCCCGCTCACCTCGGTCCGCCTCGCCGGCGGGGCGGACCCCCCGCCGGACGCCTGGGTGGCCCGCCAGGCCGGCAGGTAGAGCGGCGCGGCCACGGCCAGCACCACCGCGCCGACCAGCATCGCCGTGCCCACGCCGGCCCGGTCGCCGACGAAGCCGAGCACGACCCCGCCCAGCGCCCCCGCCGGCATGGCCACCATCGAGTTCACCGAGATCACGCTGTTGCGGTAGGGACCGTCCACCTGCCGGTGCAGCAGTCCCATGTGCAGCGGATTGGACGCGCCGTGCACGGCGTAGCAGGCGAAGAAGGCGATCAGCACGCCGACCGGACCGGCGAACAGGGCCATGCCGACGACCGTGCCGCCCTGCACGATCCGCAGCAGGGCGGCACCGGGTGCGGCCCCCAGCCAGCGGATCAGCAGCGGGGTGAGCGCCGCACCACCGGCCGAGGCCAGCCAGGCCACGGTGTTGGCCGGGCCGAGCAGGGCGGCGGCCCGGTCGGGGTCACCCACCACCTCGGCCAGCCGCACCGGGAGCAGCCCCTCGAAGGTCATCATGCCGAAGCCCCAGAACAGCTCGACCGCGACCAACGCGAGCAGCACCCGGGACCGGCGCAGCAGGCCGAACGCCTCGCCCACCATGCGCGGCGCCGCGCGGACCGAGGACCGCAGCGCGCCCACGCCGGCGGCTGGCCGCTGTTCCACCAGCAGCGCCAGCAACGCCACCAGGACGACCGCCTGCAACAGGACCGCGACCACGATCGGCGTGGTGAGCGCGCTGACCGGACCCACCGGACCCAGGGCCACCAGCCCACCGCTGAACAGGGCGCCGGCCGCCATCGACAGGCCGAGGACCGCGCCACCCTGACCGAGCCCCTTCTCGTACGCGGCGTCCGGGTCGACGGCGAGCGTGCTGTTGACGTACCAGGACTCCAGCGGGCCGCTGTCCAGGGCACGGAACACGCCCTGCAACGCCCAGACGGCGGCCAACAGGGCGAAGGAGTCGGCGACGACCAGCAGGGCCAGCGACACCAGCCCGACCACGTTCGCCACCACCAGCACCGGCCTGCTGCCCAGCGCGTCGGCGAACCCTCCGGTCGGCAGTTCCAGGGCGAGCACCACCGCCCCCTGGGCGGCGACGGCCAGGCCGATCTGGGTCAGGGTCAGGCCCCGCTCCTGCATGAGCAGGATCGTCACCGGGATCATCAGACCGACCGGCAGCCACCGGAGCCCGTGCAGGACCAGGAACCGACGGCGGATCTGGAGTACGGACAGGTCGCTCGTCACCGCTTCCCACCCATCAACAGCGGGTGGCTGGCCAGGACGATCTGCACCTGCTCGGCGTCGGGCACCTCGGGGTCCGCCTCGGCGTGGTAGCGCTCGAGGATCTGCAACAGCTCTGCCTGGAGTTCCTTGAGCCGGTCCGCCGGGATGGTCATGAAGACGTCGCTCATGCCGAAGGCTTCGCGCCACTGCGGCGACCACTGGTCGCGGACGGCGAACCATCGCTCCGCGTGCTCGACGAACAGGCGTACCTGGTCGGCCTGGATCCACTCGATCGCGGCCCGCGCGTCCGGGTCGTCGTCGAAGTCGGTGCTCTCGAAGCTGCTGACGTCGTGCGCGGCCCGCCACCAGCGTTGCCGCCCGGCGCTGCGGTCGGTCTCCTCGACGACCAGCCCGACCTCGGCCAACTGGCGCAGGTGGTAGCTGGTCGCACCGGTGTTGGTGTCCAGCAGCTCGGCGAGGGTGGTGGCGGTCGCCGCCCCCTTCACCCGCAGCGCACCGAGCAGCCGGTTACGCAGCGGGTGCGCCAACGCCCGGACCTGCCGATGGTCGATCCGCACCCGTCGCGGTGCCGGCTTCTGCACGTCTCCCATGACCGCACGATAGCCGTGCACAGTTTCTATGCACAAGTCCTGTGCATAGAAACTGTGCACGCTGACGAAGCGCAGTCGATCGACGTTCGGGCTCAGGCGGCCCGGCAGCGACCGCCCGGCGGCACACCTCACGGCCGAGGAACCCGCTGCCACCCACCACCAGTAACCGCACCGGCCTGCTCCCCTGGACCGCTCCGCGACGCGTCGTGAGGTCGGCGGGGTGCTGCCCCACCGACCTCACGCGACGTCGGTCAGGTGGGGTCGGCCACCGGGGCGGCCGGGCCGGCGGTGCCGGTGTGCGGGACCTGGGCCGGCTTGGGCTTGGCGTCGATGCCGGCCTCGGCACGCTGCTGCCCGGTGATCGGGGTGGGCGCGCCGGTCAGCGGGTCGAAACCGCCCCGCGTCTTCGGGAAGGCGATGACCTCGCGGATCGAGTCGACACCGGCGAGCAGCATGCAGACCCGGTCCCAGCCGAACGCGATGCCGCCGTGCGGGGGCGGGCCGTAGCTGAACGCCTCCAGCAGGAAGCCGAACTTGTCCTGCGCCTCCTCGGGCGTGATGCCGAGCAGCTCGAAGACCCGCTGCTGCACCTCGCGGCGGTGGATACGGATCGAGCCGCCGCCGATCTCGTTGCCGTTGCAGACGATGTCGTACGCGTAGGCCAGCGCCCGGTCCGGCGCCTCCTCGAAGCGGTCCATCCACTCGGCGTTCGGCGAGGTGAAGGGGTGGTGCACGGCCGTCCAGCCACCGGCCTTGCCGCTCTCGTCCGACGTCCGTTCGAACATGGGGGCGTCCACGACCCAGCAGAACGCCCAGGCGCTCTCGTCGACCAGGCCGGCCCGCTTGGCGATCTCGATCCGGGCCGCGCCGAGCAGTTCCTGGGCCTCACGGGCCTCCGGGCCGGCCGCGAAGAAGACGGCGTCGCCCGGCTTGGCGCCGACCGCGTCGGCCAGCCCGGCCAGGTGCTCGGCGGAGAGGTTCTTCGCCACCGGCCCGCGCGGCTCGCCGGTCTCGGCGTCCAGCACCACGTACGCCAGTCCCTTGGCGCCGCGCGCCTTGGCCCAGTCCTGCCAGCCGTCCAGCTCCTTGCGGGTCTGGCTCGCGCCGCCGGGCATCACCACCGCACCGACGTAGCCGCCCGCGTCGATCGCCCCGGCGAAGACCCGGAACTGGGTGCCGCGCAGGTAGTCGGTCAGCTCGGTCAGCTCCACGCCGTAGCGCAGGTCCGGCTTGTCCGAGCCGTACCGGGCCATGGCGTCGTGCCAGGTGATCCGCGGGATCGGCCGGGGGATCTCGTACCCGGCCAGGTCGGACCAGAGGGCGGCGGCGATCTCCTCACCGAGGTCGATCACGTCGTCCTCGGTGACGAAGGACATCTCGATGTCGAGCTGGGTGAACTCCGGCTGCCGGTCGGCCCGGAAGTCCTCGTCGCGGTAGCAGCGGGCGATCTGGTAATACCGCTCCATACCGCCGACCATGAGCAGCTGCTTGAACAGCTGCGGGGACTGCGGCAGCGCGTACCAGCTGCCGGGTTGCAGGCGGACCGGGACCAGGAAGTCGCGGGCGCCCTCCGGGGTGGACCGGGTCAGCGTCGGCGTCTCGATCTCCAGGAAGTCCCGCTCGTGCAGCACGCCACGGGCGAGCTGGTTGGCCCGGGACCGCAGGCGCATCGCGTGGGCCGGGCCGCCCCGGCGCAGGTCGAGGTAGCGGTACTTCAGGCGGACGTCGTCACCGGCCACCACCTGGTCGTCGATCGGCAGCGGCAACGGGGCTGCCTCGGAGAGCACGTCCAGCTCGGCGGCGGTCACCTCGATCTCGCCGGTGGGCAGCTCCGGGTTCTCGTTGCCCTCCGGGCGGCGGGTGACCTCACCGACGACCTTGACGCAGTACTCGTTGCGCAACGCGTGCGCGTCCTCCTCGCGGAAGACCACCTGGACCACGCCGGAGGCGTCGCGCAGGTCGACGAAGATGACACCGCCGTGGTCGCGCCGGCGGGCCACCCACCCGGCGAGCGTCACCGTGGTGCCGGCGTCCGTCGCGCGCAGGCTGCCGGCGTCATGGGTACGGATCACGACGTGCGTCTCCCTCGTCTGGCTCTACGTCCGTTGCTCCCGGCATTCTGTCAGCCCGCACCCGCCCTCGTTCCCCCGGTGTAAGGAAGGGCCCCCTATTAACGCCTCGTGCATAGCAGGGGTCCCCTGCTAACAGCAGCACACCCGGTGCCGACAGCAGCGCACCCGGCGGTCCAAGCCGGGCGGGCCGCCGGAGGAGGAATCCGGCGGCCCGCTGGCGGAGGAGAAGGTTTGCGAGAGGAGAATCAGTAGACGCTGACGCCGTACCGGCTCAGCACCGGCCCGATGGGCTGGAAGAAGGTGGTGCCGCCGATGCTGCAGTTGCCGCTGCCGCCGGAGGTGAGGCCGAGCGCGATGGTGCCGCTGAACAGCGAGCCGCCGCTGTCACCCGGCTGGGCGCAGATGTTGGTCCGGATCAGGCCGCGCACCTGGCCCTCGGCGTAGTTGACGGTGGCGTTGAGAGCGGTCACCGAGCCGCTGCGGACACCGGTGGTGCTGCCGGAACGCTGCGCCGACTGGCCGACGTACGCGTTGCCGGAAGCGGTGATCTCCCGGTAGGTGCCGTTGTAGAGGTAGACGTTGCCCGGCTGCACGACGCTCTGGTTGGCGTAGCGGACGATGCCGTAGTCGCTGCCCGGGAAGACGCTGCCGGTACGCGAACCGAGCAGCGCGGTCTGCGCCGAGTTGCTGTACCAGTTCGCGGCGATGTTGGTGCAGTGGCCGGCGGTCACGAAGTAGTAGGTGCTGCCGGCGCGCACGTTGAAGCCGAGCGAGCAGCGTCCGCCGCCCTGTGCGTAGATCGCCTCGCCACCGGAGATGCGGGTGCTCAGCACACCGGCCTGGGCCTCGATGCGCACGGCGCCGTTGGTGCGCGCGGCGGCGGCCTTGACCCGCTCCAGCTTGGCGCCGGTGACGGTGCTGTCGACGGAGACGACGACCTGGTTGGTGGCCGGGTCGGTCCACCAGGCGGTGCCCGGGATGGCGGCGGAGCGCTCCAGCACGGCGGTGGCCCGGTTCAGCTCGGTGGCGCCGCGCGTGACCAGCTTCGGGGTGGCGCCGGCGGCGGCCACCTGGCGGGCCGCGACGGCGTCGGTCACCGCGACGACCATGGTGCCGCTGGCGTCGGCGTAGGCGCCGGCCGCGCGGTCGCCGAGGCGGTCGGCGAGGGCGGCCGCGGCGTCGGGTGTGGCGGACGCGGGCGCCGCCTGGGCCGGGGCGCCGGCCAGTACGCCGACGGCCAGGGTTCCGGCGGCGGCGACGGAGACGACGCGGCGAAGCATTGACCTTGTGGGTCGCATGTAACAGCCTCCCGGTAGGGGGTTTCGTGCCCTGTCACGTCGACAGGGGCGGGGGCAACTCAGCCACCTGGGGAAATGGCCAAGCGAGGGAAAGTATTCACACATTTAAGATCGTCAACAAGCCCCGAGTCCGGCCGAATCGACCAACCGTCTCCAAGTAATCGCTGCGCAACATTGTGGACACAGACGGTCATCTATACGCTCTGGTCACCGCCGCCACCCGGCAACCGTGAACCGGAGGCCACCCATGACCCTCGTCCGACGCGCGCTGGCCACCCTCGCCGGCGTCACCGCCCTCGTCCTGCTCACCACCGCCCCCGCCCTGGCCGCACCCGGCCCGCCACCGACCTCGATGGCCAGCCTCGGTGACTCGATCACCCGGGGCTTCAACGCCTGCGGGTGGTACGTCGACTGCACCAGCCGGTCGTTCAGCACCGGCGACGACGCCACCGTCAACAGCCACTACCTGCGGATCCGCCGGGTCGAGCCGACGATCAACGGCCGCAACCACAACGCCGCCCGCACCGGCGCGAAGTCCGCCGACCTGAACGGCCAGGCCGGCACCGCGGTCAGCCAGGGAGCCGGGCACGTGACCATCCTGATCGGCGCGAACGACGCCTGCACCGGCTCGGAGTCGGGCATGACCTCGGTGGCCACCTTCCGGGCCAACATCGACTCCGCGCTGAACCGACTCAGGACCGGCCTGCCGAACGCACGTGTCTTCGTGATCAGCATTCCGGACGTGCACCGGCTCTGGACGGTCGGCAAGGACAGCGGCAGCGCGCGTACCGCCTGGTCGTTGTTCGGGATCTGCCAGTCGTTGCTGGCCAACCCGACCTCCACCGCACAGGCCGACGTGGACCGACGCAACCGGGTCCGGCAGCGGGTGGTCGACTTCAACGGCCAGCTCGCTGCGGCCTGCGCCGCGTACGGGTCGAACTGCCGATACGACGGCAACGCCGTCTTCGGCTACCCGTTCGCCCTCTCCCAGCTCTCCGGCTGGGACTACTTCCACCCGAACGCCGCCGGCCAGCAGGTTCTGGCGAACGTCTCCTACCCCGCCGGCTTCGCCTGGTAGCCACCGAAGACCAGCCCGGCGGCAGCGCCGGACCGGGCACCGGAACCCGGCCGGACCTCACCGCCGAGACCCGGGCGGACCTCACCGCCGGGGTCCGCCGGACCCTCACCGCCGAGACCTGGCTGGGCGTCACCGCCGGAAGCCTGCCGAGCCTCACCGCCGGCAACCGGTCGGGCGTCACCGTCGACGGGCACCCGGCCCCGGACGCGGCATCACGTCACGCGGCTCGGTGACGTGATGCCCGTCCGCGCAGCGCAGTTCCGCCCGGATGTCGGCGCCGCAGTCGCGGTGTCCGACGCGCAGCGGCGGCCCCTCCGGGTCGGCGAGATACCGGTCCCCCCAGGCCAGCACGGCGACCAGTACCGGCCACAGGTCCATCCCCTTGGCGGTGAGCCGGTACTCGTGCCGCAGCCGACTGCCCGGCTCACGGTACGGCTCGCGCCGGAGCACACCCTGCGCGACCAGTGTGGCCAGCCGGTTGGTCAACACCTGCCGGGGCACACCGGTGCGTACCCGCATGTCGTCGAAGCGGCGGACCCCGCTGAACACCTCGCGGAGCACCACCAGGGTCCACTTCTCGCCGAGGATCTCCATGGCGCGGGCGACCGTGCAGTTGTCGATCGACCACTCCAGGGCCACGGGTCTCATGCCCGACAGGCTAGGTCTGATTGACAGACCCAGCAAGCACTGTAAGGCTGCGTCCATGACGCAGACGCAGGGTGCGACGCGCAGCCGCACCTTCTCCTGGTCCGACCCGGGTCTCAACGCCGCCCAGGTCGGCCGGCGCAGCGGACTGGAACTGCTCCGCGCGATGATCGCCGGAGAACTGGCCGCCCCACCGGTGATGCACCTGATCGACATGTCCCGGATGGAGGCCGAGGAGGGCCGGGTCGTCGTCGAGCTGGAGCCGCAGGAGTTCCACTACAACCCGCTCGGCACCGAGCACGGCGGCGTGCTCTCCACGCTGCTGGACACTGCCGCCGCCTGCGCCGTGCACACCACGCTGCCGATCGGCGTGGGCTACACCTCGCTGGACCTGAACGTGAAGTTCCTCCGCCCGGTGACCGTCCGCTCCGGGACGCTGCGCTGCGAGGGCACCGTGCTGCAACGCGGTCGGCGGACCGCCCTGGCCGAGGCCCGGCTCACCGACGGGCAGTCCCGCCTCGTCGCGCACGCCACGTCGAGCTGTCTGCTGCTTCCCCTGGAGTGAGACCCTTCCTATACACGAGGCGTTAATAGGGGGCCCTTCCTTACACCAAGGCCGCCGGGGTTCAGCTCACCAGCGGCCGCAGGTCCGCCGCAGGTGGCGTCCACTCCCCCGGCACCGCGACGACCTGCTCACCGGAGCGGATGTCCTTCACCTCGTCGGGGGCACTCTCCGCGCCCGGGAACCAGACGTACGGGATGCCGCGCCGCTGGGCGTACCGGATCTGCTTGCCGAACTTCGCCGCGCTCGGCGACACCTCGGTGGGTACGCCCCGCGACCGCAGCGCCTCGGCGACCCGGTTGCTGGCGGGCCGCAGTTCCTCGGTGGTGACCGCCACCAGCACGCAGGTCGGCACGGACCGGGACACGGTCAGCGCCTCGGCGCCGAAGAGCAGCCCGAGCAGCCGGGTCACCCCGATCGAGATGCCCACCCCGGGGAAGCGGGTGGTCCCGGCGCTGGCCAGGTTGTCGTACCGGCCGCCGGAGCAGATCGAGCCGAACCGCTCGTACCCGATCATCTGCGTCTCGTAGACGGTGCCGGTGTAGTAGTCCAGGCCCCGGGCGATGCGCAGGTCGGCCATGCAGAGGCCGGGCGAGTGCGCGGCGGCGGTCTCCACCACGGCGGTCAGCTCGGCGACGCCCTCGTCCAGCAACGGGTCGCTGACCCCGAGCGCGCGGACCGCGTCGGCGAACGAGGCGTCCGGCGCGGAGATCTCGGCCAGCGCCAGGCACGCCTTGGCCTGCGCCTCGCTCGCCCCGGCCGTGGTCGCGAGCAGCTCCGTCACACCGGCCGGGCCGATCTTGTCGAGCTTGTCGACCGCGCGCAGCGTCGCCTCCGGGTCGGTCAGCCCGATGCCCCGGTAGAACCCCTCGCAGATCTTGCGGTTGTTGACCTGGATGCGTACCGGCGGGATCGGCAGCGCCCGCAGCGCGTCGCCGATGACCAGCGGCATCTCCGCCTCGTGGTGCGGGGCCAGGGTGTCCCGGTCGACGATGTCGATGTCGGCCTGGAGGAACTCGCGGTACCGCCCCTCCTGCGGACGCTCGCCCCGCCACACCTTCTGGATCTGGTAGCGGCGGAACGGGAACTGGAGCTTGCCGGCGTTCTCCAGCACGTACCGGGCGAACGGCACGGTCAGGTCGAAGTGCAGCCCGAGGGCGTCGTCACCGGCCGGACCCTCCGCATCGCCCTGGAGGCGCCGGATCACGTAGACCTCCTTCGAGGTCTCCCCCTTGCGCAGCAACTGGTCCAGCGGCTCGACGGCGCGGGTCTCCAGCGGCGCGAAGCCGTACAGCTCGAAGGTGGACCGGATCCGGTCCAGGACGTACTGCTCGATCATCCGCTGGGCGGGCGTCCACTCCGGGAAGCCGGAGATGGGCGTGGGCTTGCTCATGATGCTCCTTCGGCACCCGCGCGGCAGGCGCGGGGAGGTCCTGGTCCGCGGCGACTACAGGCCGCGGGTGGGGGCCGCCGGTCGTCCGCCGCCCGTCCCGGCCACCTCGACGAGGTACGGGTTGGTGGCGCGCTCGCGGCCGATGGTGGTCGTCGGGCCGTGGCCGGGCAGCACGACGGTGTCGTCGGCGAGCGGGAGGATCTTGTCCCGCAGGCTGGTGATCATCGTCGGCATGTCGCCGCCGGCCAGGTCGGTGCGGCCGATCGAGCCGGCGAACAGCACGTCACCGGAGAGGCAGATCTGCTCCGCCTCCCAGGGCGAGCCGGCGCCGGGCAGCCGGAACAGCACCGACCCGCCGGTATGGCCCGGCGCGTGGTCGACGGTGATCTCCAACCCGGCGAGGCTGAGCGTCGTGCCGTCGGCCAGTTCGGCGACGTCCTCCGGCTCGGCGTAGGGCAGCCGGCCACCGAAGAGCTGGGTGAGGTCCATCGACAGGGCCTTCGTCGGGTCGGCCAGCAGCTCCCGGTCGGCCGGGTGCACGTACGCGGTGATGCCCCGCGCCCCGCACACCGGTGCCACGGAGAAGGTGTGGTCCAGGTGCCCGTGGGTGAGCAGCACGGCCGCCGGGTGCAGGCGGTGCTCGGCGAGCAGCGCGTCGAGCCGGTCGATCACCCCGATGCCGGGGTCGACCACCACGCACTGCTCCCCCGGCGCGGCGGCGACCACATAGCAGTTGGTGCCGAAGGCGTCCGCGGGAAAGCCGGCCACGAGCACGTCCGCTCCCCTTCCGTCGAGTCGTCCTCGCCAGCAGCCTACCGGCGTTCCGGGCGGGCCCGGACCGCTCGGTCCCACCGGCGCGTAGGGGCAGTGACGGATTCCGATGCGGATGTGCAACGACCTCGTACACGACTTTCCCAGCCGGTACCCGTACACTCTGGCGGGCGTGTGGCGTGGCGCACCTGCCGCCCGACGGGTACGCAACCACCAGGTGACGACCAGGGTAGAGGAAAGGGGAGCACGGGTGGCTTCCAGCAGGGACCGGCAGCGCAAACTGGCGCGGGCCAAGCTCGACCGGCAACAGGCCCGCCGGGCCGCCACCGTCAGGCGCCGCCGGCGCATTCGAGCCGGTGTCGGCACCGCCCTGATCCTCGTGCTGGTCGTCGCCGGTTCGGCGTGGGCGCTGGGCGCCTTCGACAGCGAGCCGACGCGGGACACCGCGAACGACGAGGTCTGCCTCTGGACCCCGCAGAACACCGAGGGCAACCCGAACCTCCGCCAGGTCGGCGAACCGGCCACCACCGGCCTGCCGGTGACCGGCACCCGGCCGATGACCATCACCACCAACCAGGGCGACCCGATCGCGGTCGAGCTGGACCTGGCGAACGCCCCGTGCGCCGCCGCGAGCATCGCCCACCTGGCCGGGCAGGGCTTCTACAACGACACCAAGTGCCACGAGATCACCGCCGACGGCGCGGTGCGTTGCGGCGACCCGAGCGGCACCGGCCTCGGCGGCCCGTCGTACTCGTTCTACAACGAGAACGTGCCGACCGCGCCGGAGGCGTCGCCCAGCCCGTCGCCGGAGCAGCCGCCCACGTACCCCAAGGGCACGGTGGCGATGATCAGCAACCCGCCGGGCGCCAACGGCAGCCAGTTCCTGATCTTCTTCGAGGACTTCACCACCGCCGAGCCGGCCTTCCCGGTCATCGGCCGGGTCACCGGCGGCCTGGACGTGGTGGAGAAGATCGGCGCGCTGCCGACCGTGGAGAATGAGGCTGGCGAGAAGGTCAAGCCGAAGGACGACGACGTGGTCATCCAGAGCCTGACCGTCGGCGAGCCGGGGCTCGACCCGGCGTCCCCGCCAGAGCCGACGCCGGCGGGCACGCCAAGCCCGGCGGCCTCCGGCGCACCCGAGGCCAGCGCGAGCGCCGGCTGACCGAACTCGGCGGTCTCACCCACCGCAGCGGGATCCACATACAGTCCAGGAGGATCGAGGCGTGACGTCCACCAGAGAGCGGCAGCGCGCGGCGGCCCGCGCCCGGCTCGAGAAGGAGATGGCCGAGCGGTCGACGCGGGCGCGCAAGCGCCGCCAGACCCAGGCGGTGGTCGGGGCCGGAGTGGTCCTGCTGCTGGTGGTCGCCGGCACGGCCTGGCTCGCCACCAACCTAATCGGCGACGACAGCGGCGGCGACACCGCGGCCCAGGGCGGCAGCACCGCGGAGTGCGGCTGGGTGGAGATCCCGGCGGGCGAGCGGACCCCGACGACCAAGGACGTCGGGCTGCCGAACGCCGAGCAGAGCCGGGTCGGCACCCAGACCATGACGATCACCACCAACCTCGGCCCGATCACCGCGCGGATCGACCGGGCGGCGGTGCCCTGCACCGCGGGCAGCTTCACCCACCTGGCCGAGCAGAACTTCTTCGACAACACCAAGTGCCACCGCCTGGTGACCGAGGGCATCAAGGTGCTCCAGTGCGGCGACCCGAGCTCCACCGGCGACGGCTGGCGCGAGACCGACGGCACCGGCGGCCCGGCGTACCGCATGCCGGAGGAGAACCTGCCCACCGACAAGCGTCCGCCGTACGAGGCCGGCGTCATCGCGATGGCCAACTCGGGCCAGCCGTCCAGCACCGGCAGCCAGTTCTTCATCGTCTACGGCGACTCGCCGCTGGACCCGAACTACACCGTGCTCGGCACGATCACCGGCGGGATGGACATCGTCAACGACGTCGCCGAAGCCGGTGACGACGGCGCGTTCGCCCAGCAGGCCGGTGGCGGTCACCCGAAGAAGGAGATCGTCATCACCGACCTCACCATGAGCGCGGCGACGGGCTGAGCCCCGCGTACGACGAAGCGCCCGCCGGCTGAGCCGGCGGGCGCTTTCGTCGTCCGGTCGTACGCCTCAGGCCCCGGAGGTGACCCGGTAGGCGTCGAAGACCCCGTCGACCTTGCGGACGGCGGCCAGCAGATGCCCCAGGTGCTTCGGGTCGGCCATCTCGAAGCTGAACCGGCTCACCGCCACCCGGTCCCGGGTGGTGGTGACGGTGGCGGAGAGGATGTTGACCCGCTCCTCGGAGAGCACCCGGGTGACGTCCGCGAGCAGCTTGTGCCGGTCCAGCGCCTCCACCTGTATGGCGACCAGGAACGTCGAGGCGGAGGTCAGCTTCCAGCTCACCTCCACCACCCGCTCGCCCTGGGCGCGCAGGTCCTCGGCGTTGGCGCAGTCGTCGCGGTGCACACTGACCCCGCCGGACCGGGTGACGAAGCCGAACACCGTGTCCGGCGGCACCGGGGTGCAGCAGCGGGCCAGCTTGATCCAGACGTCGCTGACGCCGCGTACCACCACACCCGGGTCGTGGCTGGAGGCCCGGCTGCGCGGCGGCCGGGTGGCCACCGCGGTCTCCGCGATGTCCTCGGCCGCACCCTCCTCGCCGCCGTAGGTGGCCATCAGCTTCTGCACCACCGACTGCGCGGAGACCTGGCTGTCCCCCACCGCCGCGTACAGCGACGCCACGTCGGCCAGGTGCAGGTCCCGGGCGATCGCCATCAACGCGTCCGAGGTGAGCATCCGCTGCAACGGCATGCCCTGCTTGCGCATGGCCTTGACGATCGCGTCCTTGCCCTCCTCGATCGCCTCCTCGCGACGCTCCTTGTTGAAGTACTGCCGGATCTTCGTCCGCGCCCGAGGACTCTTGACGAAACCCAACCAGTCCTGCGTCGGGCCGGCCGTCTCCGACTTCGACGTGAAGATCTCGATCACGTCACCGTTGGACAGCGTCGACTCCAACGGCACCAACTTGCCGTTGACCCGCGCCCCGATGCACTTGTGCCCCACCTCGGTGTGCACCGCGTACGCGAAGTCCACCGGCGTCGACCCCGTCGGCAACGGGATCACGTCGCCCTTCGGGGTGAAGACGTACACCTCCTGGCTGGACAGGTCGAACCGCAACGCGTCCAGGAACTCGCTCGGGTCCGCCGCCTCCCGCTGCCAGTCCAGCAACTGCCGCAGCCACGTCATCTCGTCGATGTGCGCCGGCGGCCCGACGATCTGGGTGCCCTTCTCCTTGTACTTCCAGTGCGCCGCGATGCCGAACTCAGCCGTACGGTGCATCGCGTACGTGCGGATCTGCATCTCCACCGGCTTGCCGGTCGGCCCGATCACCGTGGTGTGCAGCGACTGGTACATGTTGAACTTGGGCATCGCGATGTAGTCCTTGAACCGGCCCGGCACCGGCTGCCAGTTCGCGTGGATCACACCCAACGCCGCGTAGCAGTCCCGCACCGTGTCGACCAGGATCCGCACACCCACCAGGTCGTAGATGTCGTTGAAGTCCCGACCCCGCACGATCATCTTCTGGTAGATCGAGTACAGGTGCTTCGGCCGACCCGTCGTCTCCGCCTTGATCTTGGCGGCCTTCAGGTCGACCTGAACCTTTTGCGTCACCTGCCGCAGCAACGCCTCGCGCTGCGGCTGGTGCTCCCCGATCAGCCGGTTGATCTCCTCGAACCGCTTCGGGAACAGCGTCCCGAACGCGAGGTCCTCCAGCTCCCACTTGATGGTGTTCATACCCAGGCGGTGGGCCAGCGGGGCGAGGATCTCCAGCGTCTCCTTGGCCTTCTGCTCCCGCTTCGGCGCGGGCAGGAAGGAGAGCGTCCGCATGTTGTGCAGCCGGTCGGCCAGCTTGATCACCAGAACGCGCGGGTCCTTGGCCATGGCGACGACCATCTTGCGGATCGTCTCGGCCTTCGCCGCGTCGCCGAGCTTGACCTTGTCGAGCTTGGTGACGCCGTCGACCAGCAGCGCGACCTCGCCGCCGAAGTCCGTGCGCATCTGGTCCAGCGAGTATTCGGTGTCCTCGATGGTGTCGTGCAGCAGCGCGGCGACCAGCGTGGTGGTGTCCATGCCCAGGTTGGCCAGGATGGTGGCCACCGCCAGCGGATGGGTGATGTACGGGTCGCCGGACTTGCGGTACTGACCCGAGTGCCACCGCGCGGCGGTGTCGAAGGCACGTTGCAGCAGCCGGGCGTCCGCCTTGGGGTGGTTCTCCCGGTGGGACGAGATCAGCGGCTCCAGCACCTCGCTGACCTGCGACGACTGCCATGGCGCGTTGAACCGCGCCAGCCGCGCCCGGACCCGTCGCCCGGTGGGCGCGTTGGAGAGCCCGAACCCACTGCTCGGCGCCGGGTCACCGGTGGCCGCGACGGACCCGCCGTCGGCCGCGCTGGGGACCGCCACGTCGCCGGTGGGGCGGACCGCACCGGGTGCCCCGGCCACGGCCGGTGTGGCACCGTCGGGGTCGGTCAGCGAGCCGTTCGCGTCACCTGTCGGGTGCACCGTGCCCTCCACCGGAGGGACGACATCGTGGGACACCGGCCTCCTCACCGCTCGCCGGGGAAAGACCGACCGTGCGTCGGCCGGTCTGGTCTCGCGCCTCTCGGACGACTCACCGTCCGGTCAGCAATGGGCAATGCTACCCGTACCGACGGTGCCCTGCCGCTCCGCCGGACGTACCGTGCCGCCTCGGTCGCGGGGGGCGGGTCGGTTCAAACGGTCAGCAGGGCATGGACGGGACGCGGCGCCAGTTTCGCCCGCCCACCCAGGAACGAGAGCTCCAGCAGCACGGTGAATCCGGCGACCGTGCCACCGGCCCGTTCCACCAGGTCGAGCGTTGCCGCGGCGGTGCCGCCGGTGGCGAGTACGTCGTCGACCACCAGCACCCGGTGCCCCGCGGTGAACGCGTCCTGGTGCACCTCCAGCGTCGCCTCGCCGTACTCCAGCTCGTACGAGGCCGCGTACGCGGGACGGGGCAGCTTGCCGGCCTTACGCACCGGCACCACACCGACCCCGGTCGCGTACGCGATCGCGGCGGCGACCACGAAGCCACGCGCCTCGATGCCGACCACGGTGTCGAAGGAGTCCCGCCCGTGGTGGGCGACGATCCCGTCGATCACCGTCCGGAAGGTCTCACCGTCGGCGAAGAGCGGCATCAGGTCCTTGAACATGACGCCCGGCTTCGGGAAGTCGGGCACGTCCAGCACCCGGCTGGCCACCAGCCGGGCGGTCTCCGGGCCGCTGTCGCCGCGTACCGCGCTGCTGTGGGTCTCCGTCACGACGCTTGGTCCCTTCCACCAGACAACGGCGCCCTGCACGCTGCTCGCACAGCATGCAGGACGCCGTCGTGTTCGTCCCTACCGGGTCGGTCCCGGCCCGGTCAGCGCCGTTTGGCGCCACCCGGGCGGTTGCCGCCCCCGCCGCCGGGGCGGCCGCCCCGGGCGCCACCGGAGCGCTTGCCGGCCGGACGCGCGCCCACCTTCGGCGCGGCGGCACCGGCCAGGGCGGCGCCGGTCTCGGCGGCCACCGGCTCCTCGTCCGTCTCGGCGGCCTCGGTCGACTCCGCCTTGCGGGAGCCCTTGGCGGCCGAGGTGTCCCGGGAGGTCCCGGCCCGACGGGCCTGGACCCGCTTGTTGTGCGCGTCGATCCGCGGGTCACGGTTCTTGAGCACGACCAGCAGCGGCGTGGCCAGGGTGATCGAGGTGACGAAGGCCATCGCCATACCGACGAACAGCACCAGACCGAGGTCCTTCAGGGTGCCCGCGCCGAGCAGGCCGGCACCGATGAACAGGATGCCGCCGACCGGGAGCAGGGCGACCACCGAGGTGTTGATCGACCGCATCAGGCTCTGGTTGACGGCCAGGTTGGCCGCCTCGCCGTACGTCTGGGTGTTGCTCGCGGTGATCCCTCTGGTGTTCTCCTGCACCTTGTCGAAGACCACCACCACGTCGTACAGGGCGAAGCCCAGGATGGTGAGGAATCCGACGATCGTCGACGGCGTGACCTCGAAGCCGACGATCGAGTAGAGGCCGGCGGTGAGGATCAGGTTCATCACCAGCGAGAAGATCGCCGCGATGGCCATCTTCAGCTCGAAGCGCAGGACCAGGTAGACGGTGACCAGCGCGATGAAGATGACCAGACCGAGCAACGCCCGGTTGGTCACCTGGCTGCCCCACGCCTCGCTGACCCGGTTGCTGCTGATCGACTCGGGATCGATGTTGAACTGCTGACCCAGAGTGGTCTTGACCGCTTGGACCTGCTCGCCGTCCAGCTCGGTGGTCCGCAGCTCGTAGAAGTTGCCGCTGCCACCGCCGACCTGCTGCGCGGTGACCACCGTGCCGCCCTGGGCCGACAGTGCGTCCTGCGTGGCCGCCTCGGCGTCCTGGAGCGTGCCGACGCTGGTCGGGATCTGGAACGAGTTGCCACCGGCGAACTCGATGCCGAGCTTGAACCCGTTGAAGATGACGCTGGCCAGCGCGATCGTCGCCAGCACCGCGGCGACGGTGAACCACATCTTGCGCTTGCCGACGATGTTGAGGCCGGCCTCGCCCCGATAGAGGCGAGCTGCCAGACCGTTCTCAGCGGACATGTCACGCCTCCTTGGCGCGCTGGTTGCGAGGCTGGGTCGGCGCCGAGCGGGCGGGCAGCACCCGGCCGAGTCCGCTGACCCGCGGGGACAGGAACGCCTTGGTGCTGGCGAGCATCGTCATGATCGGGTGCCGGAACAGGAACACCACGAGCAGGTCGAGCACCGTGGCCAGACCGAGGGCGAAGGCGAAGCCCTTCACCGTGCCGACCGAGACGATGTAGAGCACCACCGCCGACAGGATGGTGATGGCGTTCGCCGAGATGATCGTCCGGCGGGCCCGGATCCAGGCACGCGGCACCGCGCTGCGCGGGCTGCGGCCCTCGCGGATCTCGTCCTTGAGTCGTTCGAAGTAGATGACGAACGAGTCCGCCGCCACACCGAGCGAGACGATGATGCCGGCGATGCCGGCGAGGGTGAGCGTGAAGCCGATCTGCCGGCCGAGGAACACCAGCGAGCCGAAGAGCAGCAGCGCCGACGCGACCAGGCTCAGGAAGATGACCGAGCCGAGCAGGCGGTAGTAGAAGAACGAGTAGATGATGACCAGCAGCATGCCGATGCCGGCCGCGAGCAGACCGGCCCGCAGGTGGCTGGCGCCCAGGGTGGCGGTGACGTTCTGCTGCTCCTGCGGCTCGAAGGTCACCGGCAGGGCGCCATAGCTGAGGTAGCCGGCCAGCTCACTGGCCTCGGCGTTGGTGAAGTTGCCGGTGATCTGCGAGCTGCCGACGAGCACGCCCTGGATCTGCGGCGACGAGATGATCTGGTTGTCCAACACCACCGCGACCCGGCAGCGGCCCTCGTCACCGAGCGCGGAGGCGTCGCAGGCCTGGCCCTCGTTGTTGAACGCCTCGCGGGTCAGCGCGGTCCACTTCTCCCCGCCGCTGCGGGTGAAGTCCAGGCTGACGACCCACTGGCTGGTCTGGTCGCGCACCGCGGTGGCGCTGCTGACGTCGGTGCCGAGCACCTTCGCCACGTCCAGCAGGTTCTTGATGGAACCGGCCTCGCAGGAGACCGCCTGCTGCTTTGGGTCGGAGATCGAGGCCGGCGGCCGGTCGTCGAGCTGGAGGCAGCTGATGGTCGGCACGTTGAACTGCATCTGCGTCGGCAGCACCGCGGCCTCGCGGCCGGACAGCTCGGCGAAGGGGGCGAGCTTCTCGGCCAGCGACGGATCGGCGGCCAGGTCCGCCGGGGCCTGGAGGCCGCTGGCGGCGGCCCACGCCTCGGCGCCGACCTTCTGCTCGACGGCCTGCCGCTGCTCCTCGACGCTCTGCGGCACGTCCTCGTCCGCGCTCGGGGACGGCGAGGGCGTCGCGGCGGGCGACTCGGTGGGCGTCGGGGTCGGCGCGCTACCGCCCTGGCCGCCGGCCGACGGCGAGGAGGTGACCTCGGCCTCGGGCGTGGGCGACGGGCTCGCGGCGGCGTCGCCGGACGGCGTCGGCTCGACGGCCCCGGTCGGGGTCGGCGCCGGGGTGCGGACCGTGCCGCTGCCGTCGGCGATCTTCAGCACCTTGCGGAAGCGCAGCTCGGCGGCGCTGCCGACCTCGGTGAGGTCGCGGTTCTCGCCGGGCAGGGAGATGACGATGTTGCGGTCGCCCTCGGTGATCACCTCGGCCTCGGCCACGCCGTACGCGTTGACCCGGTTCTCGATGATCTGGCGGGCCTTCTCGAGGTTCTCCGCCGTCGGGGCCCGACCGTCGAGGGTGTTGGTGGCCTCCAGCGTCAGCCGGGTACCACCGACCAGGTCAAGACCGAGACGAGGCTCGAGCCGATCCTTCCAGCCCCCGCTGGCGCCGGCCGAGAAGAACACCAAAAGATAGAGGACGACGAAGATGGCCCCGAGTACGGCCAACTGCCGTCCCGGGCGCATCTGTCCCTGAGGTGGTGCCACGGCTGTCCTGTCTCCCTGTACGGTCGCGCCGCCGCGGGCGCGGCGGCGGGTCGGCCGGCTGCCCGGCCCACGGTCTGCCTTCCGACGGCGCCCGGGCCGGTGCCGCCGCCTCGGGTGGCCGACGCGGGCGCGTGGACCGGCCGAGCCGGAGCACCGACGCCCGGCGTCGGCCATCTATCCAGTTGTCGCACTCGCGCCACGTGCGGCGACCGCCCGCGCGGGGACGCGTGCGGGCGGCTCCCACCCGGGCGTGATGACCGCCGCGCGGCGGTCGACCGGGTGGGCGGTGTTCAGTCCTTGACGGTGTCGCTCTCCTCGACGGGCGACTCGATCGGTCGCTCCGCCTTGGTGACCACCCGGGCGATCGCCGGGCGGGCGTAGCGGGTCTGCACTCCGGGAGCGATCTCGAGCAGGACGCTGTCGTCCTCGACGCCGGTCACCGTGCCGTAGAGCCCGCCGATGGTGACCACCTCGTCGCCGGCGGAGAGGCCGGTCTGCATCGCCTCGGCCTCACGGCGGCGCTTCTGCTGCGGGCGGATCATCATGAAGTACATGACGCCGAAGAGCAGCGCGATCATGAGGATCGGCGTGAAGCCCGCCGCTCCTCCGCCTTCTGCTGCGTAGAGCACGGTTGTAGACCTTCCCATTGGCCTCCGTCACGGTGCTGGCACCAGAGCGGAGGCGGATTTTCACATCCTGTGCGGACCGCGGCGAGTCTAGTCGCTCTATCTGGGAACGCCGAATGCGGCACAGATCACGAACAGATCACGGCTGGTCGCTGTCCACGGAGAACAAGTCGGGCACGGCAGGAGCCTCGCCCGCAAATGTACCATTCGGTGGGTTACGTCCCAGGTGGTGCCAGGCGGCATCGGTCGCCACCCGGCCGCGCGGCGTACGGGCCAGCAGGCCGGCCCGCACCAGGAACGGCTCGCAGACCTCCTCCACCGTGTCCGGCTGCTCCCCCACCGCCACGGCCAGGGTCGACAGGCCGACCGGGCCACCCCGGAACGAGTCCACCAGCGCGGTCAGCACCGCCCGGTCGAGCCGGTCCAGGCCGAGCGCGTCCACGTCGTACACGGTCAGCGCCGCGCGGGCGGTCTCGACGGTGACCACCCCGTCGGCGCGTACCTCGGCGAAGTCGCGGACGCGGCGCAGCAGGCGGTTGGCGATCCGGGGGGTCCCCCGCGACCGGCCGGCGATCTCCACCGCCCCGTCGTCGGTGATCGGCACGCCGAGGATCCGGGCCGAGCGGTGCAGCAGCAGCTCCAACTCGGCGGGGGCGTAGAAGTCGAGGTGGGCGACGAACCCGAAGCGGTCCCGCATCGGGCTGGTCAGCAGCCCGGCCCGGGTGGTCGCGCCGACCAGGGTGAACGGCTCGACGTCGAGCGGGATGGCGGTGGCGCCGGGTCCCTTGCCCACCACCACGTCGACCCGGAAGTCCTCCATCGCGCTGTAGAGCAACTCCTCGGCCGGCCGCGCGATCCGGTGCACCTCGTCGATGAAGAGCACATCGCCCTCGGCGAGGCTGGTCAGGATCGCGGCCAGGTCGCCGGAACGCTCGATCGCCGGGCCGCTGGTCACCCGGATGCCGGTGCCCAGCTCCGCGGCGACGATGTTGGCCAGGGTGGTCTTGCCGAGACCGGGCGGCCCGGAGAGCAGGATGTGGTCCGGTGGCGAGCCGCGCCGCATCGCACCCTGCAACAGCAGGTCGAGCTGGTCGCGGACGCGGTGCTGGGCGATGAACTCGTCCAGCCGCTTCGGCCGGACGCTGACCTCCGCGTCGCGCTCCGCCTCGCTGACGTATGCCGAGACCAGCCCGCCGTCGGGCGCGGTCACCGGGACCGGCCCAGCAGCCGGATCGCCTGCTTGAGCAGCACCGGCACCGGCGGCGTGGGCCCGTCGACGGTCTCCGCGACGGCGGTGACCGCCTGGTCGGCCTGACCGGCCGTCCAGCCGAGCCCGATCAGCGCCTGGCGGACCTGCTCCGGCCACGCCCCGCCGGTCACCCCGGCCGCGCCGTCGGCACCGACGGCCACCGGGCCGATCCGGTCGCGCAACTCCAGCACCAGGCGCTCGGCGCCCTTCTTGCCGATCCCGGGTACGCGGGTCAGCGCGCCCGTGTCGGCGTTGGCGATCGCCTTGCGTACCGCGTCCGGGGTGTGCACGGCGAGCACCGCCTGGGCCAGGCGTGGCCCCACCCCGCTCGCGGTCTGGAGCAGCTCGAACAGCGCCCTCGCGTCGTCGTCGGCGAAGCCGTAGAGGGTGAGCGAGTCCTCCCGCACCACCAGGCTGGTGGCCAACCGGGCCGACTGGCCCACCCGCAGGTCGGCGATGGTGCCGGGGGCGCACTGCACGGCCAGGCCGACCCCGCCCACCTCGATCACCGCGTGGGCCGGGCCGGTCGCGGTCACCACGCCGCGGACACTGGCGATCATCTCGCTCCTCCTCGTCTCGCCCGGTCCGCCGCGACGGCCAGTTTGGACCGGGTGCCGCCCCGCCACACGTGGCAGATCGCCAGCGCGAGGGCGTCCGCGGCGTCGGCCGGGCGCGGCGGCTCGGGCAGCCGCAACAGTCGGGTGACCATCGCCGTGATCTGCGCCTTGTCCGCCTTCCCGGAGCCGGTCACCGCCGCCTTCACCTCGCTCGGGGTGTACGTCTGCACCGGCAGTCCGGCGCGCGCACCGGCGAGCACGGCGATCCCGCTGGCCTGCGCGGTGCCCATCACCGTACGCACGTTGTGCTGGCTGAACACCCGCTCCACGGCCACACTGTCCGGCCGGTGCTCGGCGACCAGGTCGGTCAGCGAACGGTCCAGGTGCAGCAGGCGCGCCGGCAGCTCGTCACCGGGATCGGTGTAGACGACGTAGTAGGCGATCAGCGTGCAGGGCTTGCCGGGCACCCCCTCGACCACGCCGACCCCGCATCGGGTCAACCCCGGGTCGACGCCGAGCACCCGCACGCCGCCTCCTCCCCCGGCCACCGGCCAGTACGTGTGTTCGACACCCTACCGATGCCGTCTGCGAGCCGTGCTCCGGGACACGCCCGGCACCGTTCCACCGCGCCACCGGAGTCGCCGTGTGGCCCGACCCGGTCTCAGCCCCACCAGAACAGCGAGCCGAGCACGGTGTAGAGCGCCACCAGCGCCAGCCCTTCCAGGTGGTTGACCGTCCCGTCGATGGTCACGAAGACGACGAGCAGGGCCGCCACGATGACCGCGACGATCTGCAACGGCGGGAAGATCAGCGTGAACTCACCGGCGCCGAGCAGCGGTGCGATCAGCATGAGCACCGGGGCCAGCATCAACGCGACCTGGAGCGCGCCCTCCATGGTGATCGCGGTGGCGGTGTCGGCGTCGCCGCGTAGGCTGAGCTGCACCGCCGGGGCGAGCTGCGACAGGTTGCCGACGGTGGCCACCAGGAAGAGGCCGACGAAGGCGGCGTTGAGGTTCATCGCCTCGGTCGCCGGCAGCAGGGCGTCCATCAGCCAGTCCGCCTCGAACGCGATGAGCAGTCCGGCCACGGCCACCAGCAGCAGGACGCGCGGCAGCGGCCAGGTGCCCACCTTGGCCTCGCCGGCCCCGTTGTGCACCGGCGGCGGCGCGTCGGCGTCCTTGCCGAGGCGGAACGGCAGGGACACCACGAACACGGTGAGCAGGGCGATCGCCACCACGTAGGAGACCGCACTGGTGTGTTCGGCGGCGGGAGTGCCGAGGTTGACCGCGATCGCCGGGGTGATCAGGGTGGCCATCAGCAGCACGAGCATGACCCGGGTGACCTTGGCGTGCCGGCCGTCGATGCTCATCGTGCCGTTGCGCAGCCCACCGGCCAGGTAGGACAGTCCGTTGCCCAGCAACAGCAGGTTGAGCACCGACCCGATCAACGCGGCCTGCACCACGGCCACCAGGCCGGCGCGGAGCGCGAAGATGCAGATGATCAGCTCGGGCAGGTTGCCGACCACGGCCTGGAAGGTGCCGATGGCGGCCGGACGCATCCGGCCACCGAGCTGGTCCAGCGACCGTCCGAGCACCGCCGAGGCGAGGGTGATCGCGACCAGCGCGACGAAGAAGCGCAGGACCGGCGCCGCACCGGTGAGATGTGCCAGCGCCGCGAGCATCGCGCCGAGTGCGGTCGCACCCCACAGGAGCATGTCCACGATGCGCCCGACATCCCGGCGGGGCTGGTCGATCTCGGCCGCCGACGTCTGCATGATCGAACCCTATGGGGCGGGGCCACCGGCACCAACATCTCCGGCGGCCGGTGTGACCCGGACGACGGGGCCTGGGTCACCGCTCGCGGTCGCGGGCGTGCGCGCGCCGACGACCGCGAGCCAGGATCAGTGCTTGCCGTAGTGCTCCCGGGTCTCGCGGATCGCCTCCTCGGCCGCCGCGCGCTCCTGCGGGGTGACGCCCCGCTTGGCGGCGATCCGCGCCCGCAGCAGCTCGAACACGATCGGCAGCACCGAGAGCGCCACGATGGCGATCAGGATGTACTCGATGTTCGTCTTGACGAACGGGATCTGGCCGAGGAAGTAGCCGAGGACCGTCACACCGGTCCCCCAGAGGATGCCGCCCACCACGTTGTAGATGACGAAGGTGCGGTAGTTCATCCGGCTCACCCCGGCGACGATCGGGGTGAACGTCCGCACGATCGGCACGAAGCGTGCCAGCACCACCGACCGGGCACCGTACTTCTCGAAGAACTCGTGCGCCTTGAGCAGGTTCTCCTGCTTGAACAGACGCGAGTTCGGGCGGCGGAACAGCGCCGGGCCCACCTTGCGGCCGAACAGGTATCCCACCTGGTCGCCGGCGATGGCGGCGATGGTGATGAGCAGGCACACCAGCCACAGCGGATACTTGAGGTACTGGCCGTCGGCGACCAGCAGGCCGGTGGTGAACAGCAGCGAGTCACCCGGCAGGAAGAACCCGATCAGCAGGCCCGACTCGGCGAAGACGATCACCAAAATGCCGATCAACCCGAAGGTCGAGATCAACCACTCCGGATCGAGCCAGTCCGGGCCGAGGGCCAGGGTGGTGGTGATGGGCGTCGACAAGGAGACCTCCGGAGACCGCGGTAGTCGTCCCGACCGCCGCGGGACGCCCGTAGTCTAGGCCGCCTTCGATCGCCCCGGTGCCCGACATCAGCTCACACCGATTCGCACAGGTCACGGGCGCTGCGGGCGGGTCGTGAGCCCGCCTCTCGTACCGCCGTGCCGTGCTCTTGCGCGTCCCGCCCGTGCCGGGCGCGTCCGTCCCGACACCGTGCCCTGGTCGGCGGTCGTGTCCCGTCCGCCTCAACGGGCGGTGATGCCCTCCAGCACCTGGTCGACGACCTTCACCGGGAGAGTCGACGTGTCGAGGTCCGGGTTCCAGTTCATCACCCGCTGAATGAGCATCGGGCCGGTGAGCATCGCCATCGTCACCTCGACGTCGAGGTCGGCGCGGAGTTCACCGTCGCGTACGCCTCGCCGCAGCACCTCCCGCATCACCGCCCGGCGCGGCTCGATGATGTTCTGGTAGAGCGCGTACTGCTCGGGGTCTCGTTTCACCACCGGCACCAGACACGGCATGATCTTCGCGGCCCGTGGGTCGATGTGGTCCCCGATGGCGCTGACCAGGGTGATCAGGTCGTCCCGGACGGACCGACCGGTCGGCTGCGGCGGGTCGCCCTTGAGCGTGCGCAGCGCGTCGCTCAGCAACGCGTTCTTGCCCGGCCACCGGCGGTAGATGGTGGCCTTGCCGACGCCGGCCCGGGCCGCGATCGCCTCCACCGAGATCGCCTCGATCGTGCTGCCCTCCGCCAGCAGATCGAGGGTCGCCTCGACGATGGCCTCGTCCGCGCGGACGCTCCGCGGCCGCCCGGGCGGTCGCGGTGCGTCCGCGCTGCTCGTCATGCCGGCATTGTTCCTGACATCAGGGCGTACCGGCCAACTCGGGCTCGCCGACCGGTGCCGGCGCTGCGGCATCGGCTCGGCCCGGCATCCACCGCAGCGCCACCGCGACACCGGCCGCCGCGACCAGCGCGGCCAGCACCGCCGACAGGTGCATGGCCGAGACGAAGGCGTCGTCGGCCGCCGCGATGACCTGCGGCGCCGCCGGTCCGAGTTGACCCGCCACGCCGTACGCGCCGGAGATCGACTCGCCGGCCGCCGTCCGCGCCTCGGCCGGCAGGTCGGCCACCGCCGGGGCGATGCCGGTGCGGTACCCGGCAGCCAGCACCGAGCCGATCACCGCGACCCCGAGCGCGGCGGCCACCTGGCGGATCGTGTTGCTGACGGCGGAGCCGACGCCCGCCTTCTCCCGGGGCAGCGCCGACATGATCGACTCGGTGGCCGGCGGCATGATGTTCGCCATCCCGGTGCCCTGGAGGAAGAAGACGACCAGCACCACCCAGATCGGCGTGGTGGCGTCGACGAAGGCGAACGCGCCCAGCGACACCGTGGTCAGCAGCAGTCCCACCGCCGAGACGGCCCGCGCGCCGTACCGGCGGACCATGGTGGCGCTGCGGGGCGCGAAGACCAGTTGGGCCACCGCGAACGGCAGGAAGAGCAGGCCGGTCTGCAACGGGCTGTAGCCGCGTACCAGTTGCAGGTAGAACGAGCTGAAGAACATCACGCCCATGGCGGCGAAGAAGACCAGCCCGATCATCGCCACCGGCGCGGCGAAACGCGGCACCCGGAACAGGCGTACGTCCAGTGACGGGTGGCTGCTGCGCCGCTCGTACGCGACGAACCAGGCCAGCACCGCCAGGCCGCCGAGGATCGTGGCCCAGACCAGTGGGCGACCGAAGCCGTGCTCACCGCCGTCGATGATGCCGTACGTCAGGGTCACCAGACCGACCACCGAGAGCAGGACACCGACCACGTCGACGCGGCCCGGTGCCGGATCCCGCGACTCGGGCACCAGCAGCGCCACCAGGACCACGCCGAACGCCGTCACCGGCACGTTGATCAGGAAGACCGAGCCCCACCAGAAGTGCTCCAGCAGCAGCCCGCCGAGCACCGGGCCGATCGCCACCGCCAGCCCCACCGCACCGGCCCAGATGCCGATGGCCCGTCCGCGCTCCCTCGGGTCGAAGACGTTGGAGATGATCGACAGCGTCGCCGGCATGATGGCCGCGCCACCGACCCCCATCAGCGCGCGGGCCGCGATCAGTTGGCCCGGGTTCTGCGCGTACGCGGAGAGCAGCGAGGCCAGTCCGAAGAGGACCAGCCCGATCAGCAGCATCCGCCGTCGACCGGCCCGGTCACCCCACACGCCGAAGGTGAACAGCAACCCGGCGAAGACCAGCGTGTACGAGTTGATCGACCACTCCAGTTCGCCCTGGGTGGCCCCGAGCCCGTGCACCGGGTCGGCCAGCGTACGCAGGGCGACGTTGAGGATCGTGTTGTCCAGTACGACGACGAGCAGGCTGATGACCAGCACTGCGAGGATCGCCCACCGCCTCGGGTGTCCGGTGTTCTCGTTCGGCTGCATCCCCCGACACCCTTCACATTTCGATACGGCTGAGTACCGTAATCACCCCGAGCCTAGGCCGACCCATTCCGATACGGAACCGATCCGTATTTATTGTGACCCCCGTCACCGCCACCGGTTGGCACTCCAGCAGCTCGCGGCCACATGCAAGGAAGGGACCCTTCCTATACACCAGGCGTTAGTAGGGGACCCCTCCTTGCACCCACCCCCCTGCCGCCCGGCCAGCGTGCAAGCAGGGGTCCCCTCTTAACATCTCGACGCGCGGCCCCGGGGAGAAGTGAGGAGGTGGGTGGATTTGTTGTCGCTATGGCAGCAACAAATCCACCCACCTCCGGTGAGACCGCCTGGACCCGTCCCACCAGATGCCGAATATGGGCCATTTGTCCGCCCTGAACGTGGCGGTGCCGGAATTCTCGGCGGCCGGGTGTCGTTGTAACGAAGACCGGCCGCCTCCAGCACGCCCGCCGCGGCAACCCGCGCGAGCCCCGGCCCCCACCGGGAATGACCCGCCCCCACCGGTCGTTACACCTGGACCCGGCACCGCGAGCGGCCACCACACCCCGCCAACCCGGACCACACCCTCCCCCCGAAAACCCACCCCAGCGCCAGACGGCGTCGGCACCGCCTCCCCCACGCGGCGCCCAACCCCCGAATGGAGCTACCCCCATGAACACCATGCTGCGCAACAGCGTCCTGGCCATCGCCGGACTCACCGTCGCAGGCGGCCTCGCCGCCGGCCCCCTCAACCACACCACCACCGACACCACAGCGACCAACCCCATC
>NZ_JBITKL010000025.1:56054-78447 GCF_044460945.1 Micromonospora sp. NPDC049903 | reverse complement strand
GCCACCGCCACAGCCTGACCGCCACGACGCCACCCGGCCGACAGGCCAGACGGCGTGTCATCCAACACCGTGAACGTTCGTGGTCACGGCACTAGCCGGTGTAGTGGGCCAGCCACTGCCATGGTGGCCGCTGCCTCTGCGGGACAAGCAGCTACTGCTGGAGTGGAAGCCGTCAACGGACACGGTTACCGCGATGGCCGTTCCCGCGCTGGACACCGGCGCGCTGCTCATGATGGCCTCCACCTACGCGGAGACGCACCCTGCCTCCCGGGTTCTGGTCAATCTCGCACGTCTCGCACACGCTCAGGCTGCAGCCTCCGCCGAGCAACTTGTCGAGATGGTTGAAAAGGCCAACCTGCCGGACGGGGTACTGCGGATCGCAGCCCGGCCCCTATCGGTGCCCGAAGCGGAACTGGACCTCGACCCCACTCAACGTCGCGCCGGCTGGCTCGACCTGCTCGCCCGCTCCGATGATCTCGCCCGCCGCTGTGTCCGCGAGGTCAGCAACTGGGACGCCGGCGCCGACCTCCCCTACAGCAACCCACAACACGTCGAGGGCATTGAAAGTACTTGGGCATTCAAGTGGACTGAGCGACTCATCCCCACTCAACGCACTGCCGCATTCGAGTTGCTCGCTCAGGCCGGCGAGCCGGGTGACGCCCTGGTCGACCCGGATACCGACGCCCCAGTCTGGAAAAGCAGCGACGGCGATTACACCGCTGCCATGCCCCAACGGTTGCCCGCGACTGCGCCGCTGGCGGAGTTGATCCTTGACGGGCCGGTCTGGATTCGTACCGCAGACGGTAAGATTTACCCCGCTCCACGCGACTCGTACTACGGCATCAGCTGGGGCTACGGCGGATCCGGACCTGGCTCTCTCGCGCTGCTCGTCGACGCGCTACTCGACGACATCAACGCCCAAGCCCCCGCCGGCATCAACGGCGCGCCCGAGGGCCTGGAGGCCCTGCTGTCCCGCAAGCTACCCAACCGCACCGTGCTCACCCGCGCTCAACTGGAAGCCGCCCGCTGCGGCGAGCCGGTCATCATCGCTGTCGACGACGAAGACGAGGACGACGCGTGACCACCGACACCGCCCCGGCCCGGCCGGCACCGATCGAGGACACAGACGCCAGGTGGTCAGCCATGCTCAACGAATGGGCCGGTGATCTGTGGCGCCGCTTTCACCGCGCCCGTGCCAGCGAGGACTGGCCGCCCGAGTGGTTCATCCCGGCAGTCGGCGGCGCCGGGGTGCTACTTGTCGCACTCCTGATCTTCGGACTCGTCATGCCTCTGCTCCGCTGGATCGCTCACTTCGCCTGGGACGCGGTCAGGGACGGTTCCAGCTGGCTGCACGACTGGAACCTCACCCGAGTTGTCCTCGAACCGGTCCGCGACTACCTCTTCGCCCACTCCGCCGGCCTCCCCGTCAACGCCAGCACCCTCTGGTGGACCTGGTGCGCTGCCGGTATCGGACTGTTCACCTTCGCTTTCCTCTGGCGTGCCGTAGCCGCCCGCCTCGGCTGGATCCTCTATGGCGCCGCCACCGTCGCAATGGTCTGGGCCGCAACCACCGGCCCGGCCCGCACCACCACCGCTGGCATCGCCGCCCTCTGGTGGATCGTCCTGAGCCTCTTCACACTTCGCCGACCCTGGACCCAGCAGCGCGTTACCGTCCACCTACCCGAGCTGCCCTTGCTAGCTCGCATCGTTCAACACCGCGAGTAACCACCCCTCGCGCGAACGACAAAGGTTCTCCCCCTGGGCCGAGGCGGCCCCAGTTGTTCCTCACTCAATCGGCGGCAGCAGCAGACCGGATGGAATTAACCGCGGTTAACTGCAGGCGGCCCGGAGCGGTCGACTTCTCCGCAGGTCAGGGTCGGCTTTAGCATGTCGGACATCCGAAGTACCGCGGCCCGCAGACTGGCGGCCCGGGAAGCACACGGAATGGAGCCAACGTGACCCAGGTCCATGTCGTCGCCAACCAGAAGGGCGGCGTAGGCAAGACGACGCTCGCGGTCAATCTCGGGGCGGTGACCTACGACGTTCTGGTCAACCCTGAGCCGATCCTCCAGTCGACCGCTGAGGCTATCGGCGATCCGGCAAGCCCGGTGATGGTGGTGTCTACAGACCCTCAAGCCTCGTCAGTGTGGTGGTCGAGAAGGGTCGAACAGCAGGGTGGGCTGCCCTTCGACTTCGCCCAGGTTGACGACCCGCGGGACCTACGTAAGCTGCGGAACTTGCACTACGAACACATCTTCGTGGACACGCCGGGTTCCCTGGAAGATGAGCGGATCCTGCAGGCAGCGCTTGATGAGTGCGACGACGTGCTGGTGCCGATGGTGCCGGAGCCCCTCTGCTATGACCCGACGACCCGGACGATCGAAGCGGTCATCGCGCCGCGCGGCATCCCCTACCGGGTGGTGGTCAACAGCTGGGATCCGCGTGATGGGTTGCCCGATCTCCAGCAGACCGCGCAGTTCATTCAGCGCAAGGGGTGGCCGATGTGCAACACGGTCATCCGGCGGTACAAGCTTCACTCGCGGGCTTCCGCCGAGGGCCTGGTGGTCACGCAGTACCCCCGCAACCGTGTGGCGATGGAGGCGCGTGAGGACTTCTTCCGCCTGGCACTGGAGATGGGGTACGGCGGGAGTGCGGCCGTACCGTCGCAGGCTGGTTCGCCGAACCTGCAGGAGGTCTGACGATGGCAGGTAAGCGCGTCAACCTGTCAGATCTAGCCACCGAACCGGCGTTGCCCGAGGCGCGCCTGCCAGCATTCGCTGAGGCTGCCCCCCGCACGGCACGGGTGCAACAGATCGCGCCCAACCCCCTCAACACCCGCGATCTTGAGTCCGACCGGGCGAAGATCGAAGGCATCGCGGAGTCGATGCGGACCCATGGCCAACTTCAGCCATGCGCCGTGGTGTCTAGAGAGGCGTTCCTCCGCATCTATCCAGAGCACGAGAAGGCGGTCGGGCGCGCTGCTTGGGTTCAGGTGACCGGTGGCAGGCGTCGGGCAGCAGCGCTGCTGGCGAATCTGCCGACACTGGACATCGTCGTCAAGAAAGAGCCGGCCGAGAGTCGCAAGGCGTGGGTCAGCGCGACCGCTGCGGAGAACCTGGACCGGGAGAATCTTGATCCCATCGAGGAAGCCAGAGCCATCCAGCTTCTGGTTAACGAGTGCGGTTCAGGCAAAGCGGCAGCGGAACAGATGTCTCGCACCCCAGCCTGGGTAACTCAGCGACTCAACCTGCTCAAGCTGGCACCGGAGCTGCAAGCGCTGGTGCGAAGCGGCGAAGTTCCACTCCGGGAGGTTCGGGATCTCCACCAGGTTCCGCCTGAGATGCAGCTGGAGGAGTTGAGGCTCCGACGCGCACCGTCACCCAGAGTCGAGGAAGGATTAACCGCGGTTAACTCGGATCCGGCCGAGGCCGCCGCTTCAGCCAACGGCAAGGTCGCACCTCCGCGTAGGTCTGCCGCAGCGTCAGCCATCAAACGCCTTGGTGGCACCCCAGACAAGATTGCGGCCTCCCTCCGGGAGGAGTTGACGGAGGAAGACCTCCGGACGCTAGTGGATCTACTGCTCACCTCGGACCAGGTTGCGGCTTCTCGTCCGTAGCCTCTTCGCCGGGTAGCTACGGTGGCGGCCCCTTAAACCGCAGAGGTCGCCACCGGCTCTCCCCGCGCGCAACCGCCGGCGGGGAACCTAACGCTGCGAGCGGCGACCATGAGGGCGCGGGGCAACAGTTCCTTTCCGGGCGGACGAGGTTGGTTTCAGGGGCGGCGCGAGGCCGCCGGCAGGCCGCTGCCGGGTTGCGCGACCTCGGGCCAGTCGCAGTCGCTGGCAGGCCCTTCGCCGAGCAACGTGGCGCGGTCGGTGCGGCGCAGGTGTCCGGAGGTGTTGGCGCGGATTGCGGCGAGGGCGGCCTCGGCGGCCGGGCTACGCCGTCCGGGTCGAGTGGCGGTCCACTCGCGGTCGTTCAGGTTGGCGCGGACCGCGTCGCGGTGCTCGGCCTGGGCAGCGGCGTTGGCGGTGACCAGGGCCCGCCGGTGTTCGGTGTGGCGGCGGGCAGGGTGCGGCGGCGCGGCCGGGCCAGTCAGCGCGTCTTCGAGCACGGCACGCAGGTACGACAGTGGGCTGTCCGGCTCGGACAGCAGCGGCCGAGACCTGCTGTGGCGCACCCAGGTGTCCAGCGTCTCGGCCGTCCAGTCCGGACCGAGCGTGGCGCCCAGCGTCGCCGCGACCCGGGGCAGGGAGGTGCGACGTAGCCACACCCACCGGCCCTGAACAGCCCGTGCCAGGTCGTACGCCCATCCTGACCACTCAGGACGTGCCCGGCGTGACAGTGACGCGTCACTGTGCCTCTGAGGCGACCTAGGACGCTGTACAGGCGATGGCCCGGCACACGTGCGATCGACCTCCGTTCTTGTGGATGAGCGCGAAGCGCCGTTCTTCCTCCGGCTTGGCCGGCCATTCACCGACGGTGTGGATGCGATCGGTGGTGAGAGCAGCAGACCCCGAGACAAGCTGGAGTAAACACTCATAGCTTGAGACACCGTGTGGGGGGTGCGAAAATTCGTGGCCTGGTGGCGGGCGTGGTCGAGGGTGGCGGCGACCGCGCGGCGCATCTGCTGGCGGCGGACCTGCTCGTGGTAGTCGACCCAGCCACCGGCGCGGGCGTTGAGGGCGTCGACGTGCTCCTGGGCGGCGGCCAGCAGGGTGCGGGCGTGGTCGAGCAGGTCGGCCAGGACGTCCAGTGCGGCCGGGATGTGCGCGGCCTGGGCGGCCGGATCGCCGTGGTGCAGCGGCACGATGTCGAAGACGGCACGTGCCTGGGAGCGGCCTGTGGCGCACCGCTCGGCGTAGCTCAGCCGGCGCCCCTGCTCCACCCGCACGCACCAGCCGAGGGCTTCTGCCCGGCGCCAGGCGTCGGTGACCGGCCGGGTGCTGTCGCCGCAGCCGGCCAATTCGGCGGTGACGGCCCGGCCGGGCATCGCCCGGCGGCCGGACCGCCGGTCACTGTCGACGGCCAGCACGCCGCACACCATGCCCAACGCGGACCGGCGGCCACGGCGGCTGATCCGGGCGGCGGCGTTGCGGGCGAGCAGGTCCGCGAGCAGCCACACCGGACGGCCCCAACTGTCACCAGCGTCGAACGCGGTCAGCGTCTCCGTGAGCCGGTCAATCCACGCGGTCATCGCGTCGACACGCTGCTGGGCCTCGGCCGTCTCGGCGAGCTGCGCGAACCGCGTGGCCACGGCGGCGGCCTCCAGCGTCACCAGGTGGTCGTGGTCGGCGCGGACCTCGGCCAACCACGAGTAGCCACACAACCAGCACGTCGGCACCGGGTCCGGTTCGCCGCACGCCGCGCACCCGGCCGGCTCGTCGACGTCCAGGCGCCCGCGCAACGCGGCCACCAGCCGGCGCCGGTCCGCGGTGTCCTGCCGGTCGGTCCGGCCGCGCCAGCACGGAATGCACAGCGGGTCCGAACCGGAACCGTCGCGCGGCAGGCCCTGCCGGTCGACACCCGCAGTAGCGCAGGCCACGCACGGCGTCTGGACACCGGTCGCATACGTCGGCCGGCGGCGGCCACCGGCCGACGCGGCCAGCCGGGTCTGCCCGGTGCCGGTGGTCTCCACCAGCAACCGCTGGTCGACCAGGTGCGCCCGGCACCGCCGAGTGCCCGGCGCGACGAGCGCGACCGTGCCGGTGGCGTAGCAGTCGGGGCAGTACCCGAGCGCCACCACACGGTCGGCAGGCAGCATCGTCCGCTGCGGTGCGATGGTCATCGCGGCACCGTCACCAGGGCCGCAGGCATGGGGGATGAGGCTGGGCGCAGGCAGGCGCCGCCACGACACGCTGAAAACGTGCCCGGAGACAAAAGTGCACCCAGCCCGGAGGTGGGTGCTATGGTGTCCTCCGAGCTTGTGTGAGCCTCAGACCCTGATCGCGGCCAAACGAATGGGGGTTTGGGGCTCTCTTGCTGTCTGCAGTTAGGGGTTGAGCGCAGGCGCTCCCTCAAGGTCAAGTGAGACGGATGACCCGAGGATCTTACGGGCACTCTCATCGGCGTAGGGGTACCAACACGCGCCGACACGGCCTGTCCTGTGTGGACTGCGTCCCAAATTCGGTACATAAAGTAACAAGCCGGACGGCCTTGTGGCGTAACGGATTTCAGGCACGGGCGGCCCGGCGTGGCGGGCCGCCCGTGCGCGGTGTGGTGGTCGGTCACGCGGGCAGGTGGATGGTGTCGCAGTGCACGGCGCCACCGTCGCCGTCGTGGGCGTACAACTCGCCGTAGCGGTCGTCCGGGCCAGTAACGGCAGTGAGCAACCGCGTGGCCTGGTGGCAGGCGGCCTCGACGTCGGTGGCGGTGAAGTAGGTGACGATCTGCGGGTTGTCGACGGTGGGGTCGGTAACGACGTCCAGGCGGTACTCGTCGGTCGTGCCGGCCACGATCGTCCCGAAGGTGCGGTCGGTCATCGGGCCGCCACCTGCGGGTGCAGGTCGTAGCCGACGGTCCACGGGCCGTCGGCGTGCTGCCAGGTCCAGCGCAGCCGGCGGCCGGTCAGCCAGGCGCCGGCCCGGCCGGCGAGGTCGCGGTGCCACCGCCGGTCCAGGCCGTCACCGGTCGTGGTGAAGGCGAGCAGGGCGTAGCCGCCGGGCATCCCGGTGTCCGGGTCGTCGGGGTGGCGGGCACCGATCTGGACGGGGAAGGACACGCTGAACTGGGCGGGCACCCCAGGCTCGGGCAGGGAGTGCAGCGTGTGGACCTGCCCGTGGTCAACCAGGTGCCAGCGACCGTCCAGCGGCAGGCCGAGCACGGTGCGGGCGTGGGCGAACAGCTCGTAGGCGTCGACCGGGTCGCCGACGACGATCGTGGTGGTCACCGTCATGGTCACCACGCGCCGATCGCCAGGGCGGCGGTCAGGGCGGCTCCGGCGTATCCGGCGAGCAGCAGCGGCACCGCCCGGGAGATGGCGACGTACTTGGCGCGTACGGATCGGCTCAGCCACCACAGCTCCCGCGCCCTGGCCAGAGAAGTGATCTGCGCGACCTGGCCGGCGTCACCGGCGACGAGCCGGGTGAGCACACCCTGGGCGTCATCGGCGTCGGCCCAGGCGATGAACCCGAAGTCGCCGCCGAGGCGGGGCCGGGAGGCGAGCAGAAGTTGCGCCACGGCGGTCAGCACCACCACGGCGGTGACCGCTCCGGCGGCCAGGGCGGTGCGGGGCAGGTGGCCGCCGGCTCCGGCGCCGCCGAGGACGGCCAGGCCGGCGCCGAGCAGTACCCCGGCCATCTGGAGGTACCCGGACGCCTTGGGGTCGATGCGGGCCAACTCGGCACGCACGGTGGCGATCTCGGCGTCCAGACCGGCCGTCGCGGTGCCCCGGCCACAGGCGGCAGCGTGTGCTCCGGCACGGGCCAGGATCTCCAGCTCGCTGAAGTCACGGTCGGTCGTGCCGCAGCCAGTGCAGCGGGAGGTGCTGTCGGCGAGGCTGGGGGAGATCTCGACCAGCACCGCGTACGCGCTGGCGGTCGGAATGGTGAAGTGGCGGCGCGGTCCCTGCGGGCCGCGCGGGTCGTAGCTGGCGGCGTACGCCGCGCCGAGGTAGGCCGGGTCACCCGGGTCAGGCACCATGGAGGGTGCTCCTCTCGCTCTTGCGGGTTGGTGGAGTGGCGGGCGGCCCCGGGCTGTGGAAGGCGGTGGGGCCGCCCGCGCGGCGTCAGCGGCGGGTGCCGCTGCGCGGGAACTGAAGCACCGTGCCGCCCGTGGTGGCGGTGGTGCGCTCGCCGTGGTCGGCGGCCGGCTGGTCGCCGCTGCGGAGAGCGGCGAGTAGGTCGGGCAGTTCGTCGGCCGTCACGAGGACGTCGCGGGCTTTGGAGCCTTCGGACGGGCCGACCACCCGCAGCTCGTGCAGGGTGTCCATGAGTCGTCCGGCCTTGGCGAAGCCGATGCGCAGCTTGCGTTGCAGCATCGACGTGGACCCGAATTGCGAGGCCACGATCAGCTCGGCGGCCTCGGTCAGCAGCGTCCGGTCGTCGTCGCTGAGGTCGGCGACCACGCTGGTGTCCACCGCCGTGGTGGCCGGCGTGGCCACGTCGATCGGCGCACTGGTAGGCGCGGCCGGGGCGGTGGTGCCGGTCTGGTGGCGCCAGTGCTCGACGACGGCGGTGATCTCGCGCTCGGTGACCCAGGCGCCCTGGATCCGGGTCGGGGTGGACGCGCCCATCGGCAGGAACAGGCCGTCGCCCTGGCCGAGCAGCTTCTCGGCGCCGGGCTGGTCGATGATGACGCGGGAGTCGGTCAGGGAGCTGGTGGCGAACGCGAGCCGGGACGGCACGTTGGCCTTGATCAGCCCGGTCACCACGTCCACGGAGGGGCGTTGGGTGGCCAGGACGAGGTGGATGCCGGCGGCGCGGGCGAGCTGGGTGATCCGCACGACCGAGTCCTCGACGTCGCGGGGGGCCACCATCATGAGGTCGGCCAGCTCGTCGACCACCACGACCAGGTACGGGTACGGGCGCAGTTCCCGCTCGCTGCCGGCCGGGGCGGTGATCGCGCCGGTGCGGACCTTGTGGTTGAACTCGTCGACGTGCCGCACGCCGTGGGTGGCCATGTCGTCGTAGCGCATGTCCATCTCCCGCACGACCCATTCGAGGGCGTCGGCGGCCTTGCGGGCGTTGGTGACGATCGGCGTGACCAGGTGCGGGATGCCGGCGTAGGCGGTCAGCTCGACCCGCTTCGGGTCGATCAGCAGCAGCCGCACCTCGTCCGGCGTCGCCCGGGTCAGCAGCGACACCAGCAGCGTGTTCAGGCAGCCGGACTTCCCAGAGCCCGTGGACCCGCCGATCAGCACGTGGGGCATGGTGGCCAGGTTCGCGGTGACCGCCTTGCCGTCGATGTCCTTACCCAGGCCGACCAGCAGCCGGTGCCCGTCGCGGGCGGCCCGGGAACGGATCACGTCGCCGAGCGTCACCACCTCGCGGTCGGCGTTGGGCACCTCGACCCCGACGGCGCTCTTACCCGGCACCGGGGACAGCAACCGCACCTCCGGCTGGCCGACGGTGTAGGCGAAGTTCTTGGCGAGGCCGGTGACCTTCTCGACCTTCACGCCGGGGCCGAGGGTGATCTCGTAGCGGGTGACGGCCGGCCCTCGGTGCGCGTCGGTGACCTTCGCGGCGACCTTGAACTCGTCGAGCACGCCCTGCAACGCCACCCGGCCCGGGTCGGTCGCCCCCGGGCGGCGGCGGGGCGGGTCACCGGCGGCGAGCAGGGTCAGCGGCGGCAACTGGTAGCCACCGACCGTCGCCGACGTCGCCGACGCTGACATGGGCGCGGGCGCCGGGCCCGTCTGGGTCGGCGGCGCGGATACCGGCCGGGCCGATTCCACGGAATCCGCGCGGGTCCGGTGGGTCGGTGCCGGCGCGACCACCGGTGGCGCGTCGGCCGGGTCCTGGTGGACGTCGGCGTCGTCGTCCAGGTCGGGCAGGTCGAGGTCGTCCAGGTCGTCGACGTCGGCGAGCGGCTTGCGGCGGCGGGCGGTGACGAGGCTGGTCACCAGGGCGAAGGGGGTGATGCGGGTGGCGGCGGTGAGGCCGGCGGCGATGAGGCCGACCAGCAGCGGCACCGCGCCCCACGGGCTCAGCGGGCCGTCCAGGGCGCCGGTAATCCGGCCGAGCAGTCCGCCCAGACCGGGGGCGGCGAGGTCAATCAGCCCGCCCACGCCGGCGGCGACCAGCACGATGCCGGCGGCCTGGGCGAGGATCCGCACGGTATGGCGGCCGGCGGGGTGGCGCATGGCCTCCACCGCGAGCCACAGCAGCGGCAGCGGGGCGAGCGGGGCGAGCCCGCCGAACAGGCCGCCGGTGACGGCGGCCGGCACGTCGAGGATCCGGCCGGGCAGGCCGGCGGGGTTGGTCCACTGCGCAGCGGCGACGAGCAGGCCGGTCAGCAGCAGCACCAGACCGGCGGTGTCGTGGCCGGGCTGGTCGACGCCCGGGGTGCGGTGCGGACTGGGCAGGCGGCGGGCAAGCCGGCCGGCACCACGGGCAGTGCCGGTCCAGGCGGCCCGGGTGGCCTCACCGGCGCGGCGGGCCAGCTCGGCACCACGGTCGACCTCGGCCTCGGTCTTGCGCCGGGGGCGGCGGGAGTTGGTGGCCATGGGCGGGGTCTCCTTGTCCGGACAGGTGATGCGTGGCAGGTCACGGGTGGGGCTTGGCGGGCCGCCGCGAAGGCCGGACCGCGAGGGGCCGGCCATCACGGCGGCGGTCAGGCCGAGACGGTCCAGGGCCCGCCGCGCTGGGCGGGGGCGACGATGCGCTCGGCGTCCTTGAGCCGGTTCAGCAGCGCGTAGAGCTGGGCCTGGTTGACCGGGCAGTCCGGCCGGTCCAGCAGGGCCTGCGCCGACGCGGGACCGCGCCGCAGGCAGGCCAGCACCCACTCGGCGCTGGTCTGCGGCGCGCTCTGCTCTACCACCGCGGTGGTGGTCTTGCGGCCGATGCCGAACGCGGCGCGCAGCTTGTCCCCGGTGCTCGCACCGGCCGCTGCCGGCGAGTTGGCGGTGGAGGTGCTCGTCCGGGGGGCCTTGATCGGGGTGTTCGGGTCGATCGGCTCGACGTTCCAGCGCACCGGGACGCGAGGGCTGGCGGCAGCGGCGGCGACCTCGTCCAGGTGGGGGACGCGGCAGAGCATGCCGACGCGGTTGCTGTGCCGCAGGTAGCCCATGCCGGCGGTGCTCTTGCCGTCAATCTCCCGCTCGATCGCGAAGGGATCGCCCACGAAGTCGTCCGGGAGGATCGTGGTGCCGCTGCCCCGGTTGGACAGTCGCAGGACCAGGGCGTTACCAGCGACCAGGGCGTCACGCAGTCGCACCGACCCGCCGAGCGAGCGCATCTGCGGTAGCTGGGTGGCGAGCACGAGACCGGCGCCGGTCTTGCGCATCGTCTCGGCGGCCTGTTCGACCAGCGGCACCAGCGGGGTGTTCGGGATCAGCACGAGCTGGCACTCGTCGACGACGACCATCAGCTTGCCCAGGCCCAGGGCCTTCACCCGAGGGTCGTTCTCGTCGTAGGTGTCAACGCCGGCATCGGCGAGCAGCGCGGAGCGACGCATCACCTCGGCGTGGAAGCGGCGCAGCAGCAGGGTCGTCGCCTCGACACCGGCGTGGTACTCCACCGCCTCCCTCCAGGCCGGCAGCGACTGGCCGTTCTGAGGGTCACCGACGACGACCTGGAAGCCGCCTTCGAGCAGGTTGGCGTTCAGCGCCCCCAGGGCACGGGTCTTGCCGGATCCGGAGGACCCAACGACCAGGCCGCCGAGCACGCCGAAGTTCGGCCGGGAGAGCACCCACTGGCCGGGGGAGCCGTCGGTGAACCGGGCGATCTCGCAGCGCCCGCCCTCGTAGGTGGGGCCGTGCCACGGCACGCCGTCGCCGATGTAGGAACGCTCGACGATGACGACCCGCAGCCATGCGGTCTTGCCGGTGGAGCGCCACCCGACGGCGCCCTCGTCGAGGTCCAGCGCCACCTCCACATCGGGCCCGCTCTTGAACAGCGGTCCGGGCTTGGTCTTGGGAGCCAGGCGGATCAGGGCCTCGGTGACACCGGGCCGAGGTTCGGTCGCCTTGACCAGGGTCGTGCCGGCGCACACGCCCTCACCGATCACCTCGGTACGCCAGCGCCGTGACCACTGGTCGGTCAGCGGGTCGACCACCGTCGTCGGCACGCCGGCCGCGACCGGGGCCGGCATGGGCTCGTCCTGCGGCGGCCGGGTACGCAGGTGGTGCCACCACGGCCAGCCGAGCAGCACACCGAACAGGGTCGGCAGGAAGATCGTGGCGGTGGGGTGGGCGGCCATGGCGGCCGGGCCACCGGCGGCGACCGTGGCCACCGCGACGGTGCCGAGGACCACGGCGATCGCGGCCCGCCACATCCGCACGGCGCGGCTACGGGCCCGCCAGCCGGCCGCCGTGGCGGCGATCGCCAGCGTCAGCAGCGCCACGGTCTGCCACGACAGACCCAGCGGCCCGGCCAGCCACGCCACGGCCAGCTCGGCGGCGATCCAGTACAGGGGCAGCAACCGCCGCCAGCTCCGGCGCACCAGCCAACTCACCCCGAAGGCGACGGCGGCGAGCAGGGCGGTCAGGACACGGCCGAGCGCGGCCATGCGGTCCGCGCGAACCTCGGAGACGGTCCGGGTCGACATCGCTGGTCTCCTTCAAGACGAAGCTGGCGGGGTTCGGGAGGGGGAGGGGTTCGGGAGGGGGAGGGCCCCGGGGCGGTGGTCGCCCCGGGGCCCGGGGTGGGTTGGTCAGCCGACCAGGACTTCCTTGTTGGCGACGTTGCCGCCCGTCTCGGTGACGGCGTCGGCGACCTGGCCGTCCTTGGCGTTGAAGTCGGACAGGGCGGCCTGCAGCTCCTCCTGGGCGGTGTTCAGCGCGGCCTGCGCGGCGGCGAACTGCTCTGCGGCGTCGCGCAGGTGCCCGACGGTGGAAGCCGCCATCTCCAGGGACTCGTACCGGTCGGCGGCCTCGGTCATCACGCCCGCGATCCCGCCGATCGTCTCGGCGTTCTCCCCGGCCGCCTCGGCGGCCTGGGTGAAGGCGGCGCGGATCTCCTCCGGACCAGTGGCTTCGAGGTTCACGTGCAACTCCTTGCTGTCGTTGGTGCTGGTGGTCGAACCGTCCGGCGCCATCGGGACGCCGGTCGGGTGGTGCTGGTCATCCCCGGCAGTAGTGCCGGAGTCCTGGTGGCCGGCGTCCGTCGCCGGCTCGGTCGGGGTGGGGCAGGTGTGCGACGCGGCGTCGAGTTCGGCGACCTCGAAGGAGGCGAGGCCCTCCTTGCGAGCGCCGCACCGGGGGCAGCGCCAGCCGTAGCGGGCCGGATGGCTCGCCGCGATGTCGGCGGCGGTGACGGCCTCCAGGCGTTCGTCTCCCGCTCCGCATTTGAAGCAGTGGCGCGGCATCATCGGGGTCGGTCCGGTGACCTCGCCGCACCGCCCGCAGCGGGTGTAGTGGCCTTCGTGCCTGACCCGTGGACGTGCCGGCGGCTGGTCCACTGCGGCCGTGGTCGCCGCCGGTGTCGCGTCGGCGGGCGTCGGCCCGGCCGGTCGGGCCAACGGGACGTCCTGCGCTCCGCCGGGGATCACCCGCAGCGCCGGCCGGCCCGATTCCTCGGCGACGTCGGCGGGAGCGGGGGATTCGGTGGAATCACCACTGGTGGGCTCGGGTTGGCCGGTGTACTGGTCGGGGTGCTCGGTGCGGGTGTGCTCCCGGCCGGCACCGAGGGCGTTGGCCTCGATCCGGTACGGGCGGCTATGCCAGCCACACAGGTCACAGTCGGCGTACCAGCGGCCCTGCTCGTCGACGTCGACCACGACGCCGTCGACGGCCTGGGTGCCACGCTTGCGGGCGGCGGCGCGGCGACGGCTGGCCCGCGCACGCTCGGTCGCGTCCTCGATCAGCCCGGCGAGGTAGCCGTCCGCCGCGCCCAGCGTGGTGCCTCCCGACCGGCGGTGACCGCCGGCCGGTGGGGTGCCGTCGGTGCTGGTGCCGCTGTCGCCGGTCTTGGACGGGCCGCCCTTCTGCTGCGCGGCCTGGTGGCGGGCGCGGGCCTGGCGGCGCGGGGACTGCTTGCCCCGCACCGCGTAGGCGGCGTCCTCCAGCAGCAGCACGGCGAACTTCGCCACCGCCAGCCACACGAGGATGTCGAAGAAGATCACTGGACCACGTCCCGGATCGTCTCACCGAGACCACCGATGACCATCGGCAGCAGCAGCGCGCAGACCAGCGCGGCGTGTGCCAGGTGCGCCTTGAAGCCACCGCCACCGCCGCCACCCTTGAGTCCGGCCTTACCGCCGAGGGCCGCACCCTTGCCGCCGCCCTTGCGGCGCAGGAACACCACCACGACGATGGCCAGCCCGAGACCGATCGCGCTGGGGATGGCGACCGCGACGTCGTCGGGGTCTTGGCCGATCCAGTCGCCAACCGGATCGGCGATCTTGCCGATGCCGCTGGCGAGCCACTTGTTGACCTGCCGGACGATCACACCGGCGAGCAGCCCGCCCACCAGCAAGCCGGCCAGCACCCTCAGCCGGGGAGTGAAGGCGAAGGCGATCGACAGAACGATGTAGACGAAGCCGCCGAGCACGATCAGTGCGCTCATGACAGGTGCCTCCTTTCAGAGGGTTGCGAGGAAGACGGCGGCCACCGCAGCGGCGGCCAACGATCGGAGGGGATGGGCCAGAACCCACGAGGCCAGGTGCAGCAGCCCGCGGGGGATGAGCACCAGCACCGCCCAGCACGCCATGGCGATCGCCTGGGCGTCCTCGCCCTCACGGGCACGGGCGGCCTGGTCGACCAGGTCCCGCAGCGGCTCCGGGGAGCCGGTCCACACCGCCGTGGCGCTCTCCCAATCCCCCGGAAGGTCACTCAGAGTAATTCCGGTGCCGGAGTTGAGGCCGGAAGTGGGCTGGTCGGTCTGTGCGGGTTCGTCCTGTTCGAGTTCCGGTAGGGGAGGGGCTGGCTGGCCCTCTGGCCTGGGCGGAACGAGGGAAACGACGTCCGCCTCACGCCGGAATGGAATTCGCGGCATGGGTGACGGTCGGTAGTTGTCCTCGGCGGGTTGGGCGCTCACGGGATCACCTCCATCAGGTGCGGGTAGTGCGGGTTCGCGGTCGGTTCATCGGGTTCTTCCTCCTGCCGAGGGGTGGGGCCACGGCACTCGACCCGACGTCGGCGGCGGATCGAGCACCGTGGTCTCATCTCCCGGGCGCCGGAAACGGCGTCAGGCGACGCGGCCGGCGGTGAGTTCGAGGACTTGGCTGACGATTTCCGCCGGCACGGCGTTGAGGACCTTGCGGATGGTGCGGTCGGAAATTCCGGTAAGCCCGGCCAGTTCGGCTTGGGTCGCGTCCGGGTTTTCCGCTCGGGCGATGAGGATCGCGGCGACCTTTTCCGGCTTCACCGTTTCCACCTCGGGCAGGTCGGCCGGCAACTCTGCCGGAACAGCGGCCAGAGTTTTCCGGGCGGCCGGGCGCAAGATTTCCGGCTGCCGGCCCCCGCCGGTTTCCGCCTTCTCCTGAGCGCGGGCGAGGGCTCGGCGGGTGCGCTCCAACTCGTTGAGCAGACCGGTGCGGGCGTCCTTGACCGCCTGGGCCTCCTGCTCGGCGTGGACCCGGGCGGCGGCCTGACGCTCGGCGAAGCGCTGCGACTCGTCGAGCTGCGCCCGCACCACCCGGACCTCTTCGTCCAGTTTTGCGGCCTGCTCCTGGGCGGCACGGGCGTCGACGCGAGCCTCGGCCAGAGCGTCCTGATGGTCGCGTTCGGCCTGCTCAGCGGCGTCGGTAAGCACCCGAACCTGTTCGGCGGCGGTCCGCTCGGCGATAACCCGGGCGGCACCGGCACGGTCTGCGGCGTCGCGGGCCTCCGCGAGCCGACCTTCGGCCAGCCGCGCCGCCTGCGTCTCGGTGGACGCCTGCTGCTGCGCCAGTCGGGCGGCCTCGCGGGCCTCGGCGACGGCCCGGACGTGCTCGGCGATTTCCGCCTCCGTGGCCGCCTCGATTTCCGCCCGCGTTTCCGCCTCTGCCTGCGCCCGCCTTTCCGACTCGGCCGCACGGGTTTCCGCCTTGACGCGGGCAGCGGCTTCCGCCTCGGCCCGAGCCTTTTCCGTCCGCGCCGCCGCCTCGGCTTCCGCCTGCGCACGACGCGCGGCGGCGGTTTCCGCCCGCGCCTCCTGGAGTTCTTCCGCCCGCTGGGCCGCCTGCGCCGCCGCCGCGATTTCCTCCGCCGTGCGGCCGGTGAGCATCTTGACCCTGACCACCACGATCGGCGCGATACACGCGACCGCCACGACCAGGCCCCACGGCACCTCCTCGCCGGCCTTGGTGTCGATGTAGACCGGCAGAAGGTGCACCGCGATCTGGCAGAAGATCATCAGCAGCATGCCGACGACCATGTCCTTCCACCGCTTACGGCTGAACGCCGTGATCACGTAGACGTCCAACATCACCGGGAACATCCAGGCGATCCACGGGCTGAAATGCGCGGCCACCGCCAGGTCGAACTCGCCCTTGGCCGTGAGGATCACCGCAGCCGCCATCGCGATCCACGGACCCCACGCGATGTCGGTGGCCTTCTTCTCGCTCACTGAGGGGGCCTCCGTCAG
This sequence comes from Micromonospora sp. NPDC049903, assembly GCF_044460945.1. NCBI lineage: Bacteria > Bacillati > Actinomycetota > Actinomycetes > Micromonosporales > Micromonosporaceae > Micromonospora > Micromonospora sp. NPDC049903. The sequence continues at coordinate 62,282 of NZ_JBITKL010000025.1, read as the reverse complement.
CCAGCCGCGAGCTGCGCCGGATTCGGCACCCGCTCGTCGGCGATCCGGGCCCGGCCGCTGCCGAGCAGCTCCCGGGCGATCTCGTCTTCGGCGCACGACTTGTGGCACGCAGTGCCCTGGCCGTCGCGCATCTTCGTGGGGGTGTCGCAGCACCGGCAGGGCAACGCCCGGTCGGCGTCGTAATGACCCGGACCGGTCCAGTCCAGGTGCACACGCACCACCAGTAGGCCCGCCATCACGACACCTCCCCCCGGACCTGCCGCGCGGCCCGAACCTGGGCCAGCAGGTGCCTGCCCAGCGGGTTCAGGTCGGCCTCGGCGACGTCGGTGGCCAGGGGGTGCCGGCGGTCGTCGAGCCACCGCGCCAGCCGGCGACCGCCGACCCCGGCGGCGACCAGAACGACCGCGACGGCCGGGGAGTAGACCAGGGCCTGCGGCACCTGGTCGACGTGCTCGGCCAACGCCCGGCCGGCGAGCACCGCGCCCACGGCGCCGGTACTCACCACACCGGCAGCCGCACCGACCACCCGGGAGCGGTTCAACACCAGTGCCGGAGGCGGCGAGGCCGGCCGGCGCACGGCCTGCCGGTACTCCCGCTCGGCGTCGACCAGGTGCCGCAGCTCGGCGGCGAGCCGGCCCGGCAGGGCCGCGACCGTACCGGCCCGACGCTCCAGCTCGATGTCCGTCACGTCCCGCAGGCCGGCCCGGTAGCGATCCAGCACCACAGCCATGTCCAGCGCGGTCGGGGTCGTCATGCCGCACCCCCCAGCGTCCGGGCCATCTCGGTCATCTCCCGCAGCCGCACGACCGGCCGCGTCTCGATCTCCGGCAGATCGGCGATCCGGTCGTACTCGGCGACCTGGTCGCCACCGGCGGCCTTGGCCCGGTAGAGCGCCAGGTCCGCCGCGCGCAGCACCCGCGACGGGTCGTCACCGACCATCGCCGAGACCGCGCCGACGCTGGCCCGCACCGCCAGTTCCTGCCCGCCCGGCAGCGTCACCGGCGCGGCCAGGGCCCGCACCACCTCGGCACCGAGAATGTGCGCGATCGGTGCCGGTGACGGGCAGACCAGCACGAGCTCGTCACCGCCGAGCCGGGCCACCACCGAACCGTCGACCTCGTCGATCGCGTCGGACAGCCGGGTCGCGACCTCGACCAGCACCGCGTCACCCGCGTCGTGCCCATAGGTGTCGTTGACCTGCTTGAACCCGTCCAGGTCCACGATCACCAGGTCGTAGGGCTCCCAGATAAGGTCCGCCAGCGCCTCGGCCAGCCCGGCCCGGTTCGCCAGGCCCGTCAGCGGGTCGACCAACGCCGCCCGGCGGGCCTGCACCAACTGGGTCCGCTGCGACCACACCGCGCGGGCCGCCCACACATGCCCCGCCACCGACACCACGGCGGCGGCCGGCAGCAGCACCTTCGTCAGCGTCCTCACCGCGCCACCTCCGACCCGGTCGCGGCGGCGTACGCCTCCGTGATCTGGCGGGAGATCCGACCCCGGTCGGCGACCTCGAAGCCGTTGGCGACCGCCCACGCGCGGATCTCGGCCCGCTGGTCAGCGCCCGGCCGACGCTTGCTCCGCTGCGGCGATGCCGCAGAATCGCGGCCGGTTCCGCGCAGCTTCTGCCGCACCTCGGCGAGCTGGCTCGCCAACGTCGCCTCGGCCTCGGCCAGCTCCCGACGCTGCGCCACGGCGGCCTCCCGCTCCCGGCGCTGCTCCTGCTCCGCCTCGATCCGGGCCGTCAGGTCCTCGACCAGGCCGGCGATCTTCGCGCCGAGGTGCCGGGTCCGCGCCAGGTCGCTGCCGGCGGCCATCCGGAGCAGGTCCTCCACGCCGTGAGGGGTCGACGGCGTGGTCGGGGTGCTCGGGGTGTCCTCCGGCGCGGCCGTGGGGGTCGCCGGTGAAGCGCCGGGGCCCTTGGTGACACGGATGCCCATCGGGATGTGCTGCGTCGGGGCCGGCTGGCCGTGGGCGGCCCGTACGGCGGCGGCCCGGTCGGTGCCGTTGAGCGGCGTCATCGTCGTGGTCATGCCGGCATCACCGCCGTCGCCGGCAGCAGCCCCCGTAGGGCCTGCAACGCCTTGTACTGAAGACCCTTCACCGCGCTCGGGGTCTTGCCGAGCTTGGTGGCGGTCTCCTCGATCGACAGCTCCCCGAAGTAGCGCAGGGCAACGACCTGCCGCTGGTTCGGGTTGAGCTGCTCGATCCCGGCGAGCAGCGCCTCACGGGTCAGGTTCGCCACCGCGTCCGCCTCCGGGCTCGGCACCCGACCGACCGGGGCGGCGTCGCGCAGCTCGGCCACCGGACGCTCGCGCCGCTGGTGCGACCGCTGCCAGTTGATCGTCAGGTTCCGGGCGATCGTGGCCAGCCACGCCCCGAAGTCACTGCCGCGCCACCGGAACGAGCCGATGTTGGCCAGGGCCCGGGTGAACGTCTCCGAGGTCAGGTCCTCGGCCGCCTCCCGGTCCAGCACCCACCGGTACACCTGCCGGTGCACCTGGTCGACGTACCGGCCGTAGATCTCGCCGAACGCCTCCACGTCACCGGCCTGAGCCCGCGCCACCAGCGCAGACACGTCACCAGGCGTCGATCCGGGCTGGGGCTCTACCCCCTGATTTCGGGCAGCACGTACCCTCATTACTGGCATCTGAGCCTCCTTGGTTTGGGATGCCACTCCGGCCTCGGCGGGGCCCAATCCCGCCGGGGCCTTTTCCGTGCCCTCAGAAAGGGCCAAAAATGATCACAGAGTCTGTATGCAGACCTATAAATGTACGGACTACGTTAGGTCGCCAACGCGTCACAGGTCAAGCTTTTCTGTATGCAGACCTTCAAAGGTCTACTCTGTGACCTATGAGTACCGGCCCAACGGACGCGCGACCGATGCAAGTTCGTGTCGCCGACGACATCCGCTTGAAGATCGAAACGGGTGCATTCCGGCCAGGCGATCGACTGCCAACCCTTGACGACCTGGCGGCAGACAACCTGGTCAGCCTGGCCGTGGCACGTAAGGCAATCGACCTGCTCAAGCAGCAGGGACTCGTCATCACCGCACAGGGCAAGGGCACATTCGTCCGGGAGCGTCCAACCGCCCGCAGGCACGGCATCGACCGGTACGCCAAGAGCCGGTGGAGGTCTGGGCAGGCGATCTTGACCGCCGAGGCGGAGTCGCAGGGACACAGAGCCAGCCAGTTGATGCGAGAGCTCGCCGAGGCACCAGCACCAGCCCTTGTCGCTGAACGGTTCAAGATCCCCGTTAGTGCCCCAGTGTGGGTTCGACGACGGACCACCCTCGTGGATGACCGCCCCAATCAACTCGCTGACTCCTACTTCGAGTTGGGCGTCGTCAAAGGCACGCGTATCCAGGAGGAGGACACCGGCCCTGGTGGTAGCTACGCCCGACTCGAAGAGGCTGGCTACGAACTGGAGGAGATCGCCGAAGAGTGGTCCGTCCGGATGCCCACGGGTCCCGAGAGCGCAGCACTACGCCTGCCAGCAGGGACACCCGTGGTTGACCTGGCCCGCACCACGTTCGACATCACCGGGAGGCCGGTAGAAGTCATGCTCGCCGTCATCGCGGGCGATATGGTCCAGATGTCGTACCGGTTCAAGATCCCCGACTGAAGGCGGTTCGTGCACATCACCTACGCGGCCGCCATGGAGGCAGCCCCGGACAGCACCAACGAGGACCGCTTCGCTATCGGCGACGGGTGGGCCCTGGTCTTGGACGGCGCAGGCCGATATCCCGGAAAGCCGGGGGGTTGCATTCACCCCGTCAGTTGGATCGTCGAACGGTTGACCGCTCATCTCAGCTCCGGCTTGGCCCAGCCAGAGAGTCCGCTGACCGCCATCGTCCGGTCTGCGATTGAAGCCACCATGGCTGATCACGGTTCCGCATGTGACCTCAGCGATCCGCTCTCCCCAGGAGCAACAGGCGCAGTAGTCCGCTTCGGCAAGGATCAGGTCGAGTGGCTGGTTCTCGGCGATTGCGCGGCGATCATCGACCAAGGTATCGATGGGTGCACAAGCATCGTTGATGACCGTGTCGATCGCCTGCCGAACGCACCCGTAGTAGAGGGCCGGGTGCGTACCTACTTGCCGGAATACGTGGCGACGGTGCGCAACCAGCCCGAGGGGTTCTGGGTTCTCGGCGCAGTGCCGGCTGCTGCCGACCATGCGCTGGTGGGGTCGCTGCCACGCGGCTCAGTCGACCAGGTGCTGCTCTGTTCCGACGGCGTCTCTCGGCTGACCGAGCGATACGAATGGACCTGGCGCGAGGTCTTAGACCTTCACGAGACCAGCGGACCCGCAGCACTCATTCGTGCTGTTCGCGATGCTGAACGAGGCGATCCAGACCCTCGGCGCTGGCGCGGCAAGCTTCATGACGATGCAACTGTCGTCGTTCTCCGGGCTGGCAAGCCGCGTGTCAGCTCCGAATCCAGGAGCGTTTGAGAGTTCACACCTGATCATCCGCCCAGCAACATAGACGAGCTCAAGATCACGATGGGTCTGCCGACCCATCGGATCGGGAGTGTTGGACCGGTAGTCCGTAAGCGATCAGTGGGACGCAGCGGCCCCGGAAAACTTCCGAGGCCGCTGCGCATCATCTCTGTGGGGCAGGTGTCATCGCCTTGTGCTGCTCCGTCCGGGGTGACTGGCTGGCAGCAGAAGGTGAAGCCCTCCTACAACCCCCAGGCCAACCTGCAGGCCTGTGACCCAACCGTCGGCCCATCCCGCCAGGCATCCGACCATGACCCCGCCCGCTAAGACCACGATCTGTCGCGCGACGCGGATGCGACGATTCTTCAGTGACTTCCGGCTTAGGCTCGTCATTGCCGTTCTCCGTCCCAGCTGCTATCTGATGAGCGGCAGCCGACCCACGCCCTTGCCTGGCGTGGGTCGGCCCGTTTGCGCCCGTGAGCCTTCGGAGCTCACAACAACCAGAGAAGCGCTGGTCAGCGTCGGGATCAAAAAACTGGACGAGCTCGGATGAGTTTGGCGGGTGGGCGCCCGCTGTCGGACACTATGGACGATGTTGGCTACGGTCGGATTCCATCGGACAACTTCGGACGCCCCTCCTCGAAGGGAAACGCGGTGCCAGAGACCGCTTCGTCAGGCTTGGAACCCAGTCCCGACTCCGTCACCAGTCTACCCGCGCTGGCTCGCGAGCTTGCTCTGCTGCGCCTATGGCACGGCAACCCGTCGTATCGGAACCTCGAACAACGAGCCAAGGGAAAGCTGGCGCGTGCCACAGCCAGTGATCTCACTCAAGGCCGACACCTACCTCGCATGGACTCGGTTCTCGCCTTCGTAGAGGCCTGCGGAGAGTCGGATCCCGTGCAAATTGAGCGCTGGAAGATGGCTTGGCGGCGCGCTGCGGCACGTACCCGTCGGCTGCCGATCGGCTCAGAACCAGCCACCGAAGACACACTGAGCGTGGATCCGTCATACCCCTATGACCGGAAGACGCACGGCAACAACGTATTCATGCAGCCGCCGCCGCTCTCTGCCCAACGCTTGGCGGCCATGCCTGTCCGCCAGGCTGCGGCAATGCTCATGGACATCAATCGAGACGACGCGGTCGGCATACTCGCGGAGATGGACGCCGCGTCCGCCAGTCGCCGACTTGCCAACATGGCTCCAGAACGCGCCGCTGAACTGCTAACCCACATGGACGAACAACTAGCCGCTGAGCGACTATCAGAGATGCCGCCACAACAGGCTGTGCTTATTTTGGTCTCGATTCCCGGTGAACATGCAGACGAACTCCTGTCAGAGATGCGGCCGGACCGTGCGGCGGCGGTGGAGGCGGTGCGGCCAGATCGTGCGGCGGCGGCGGAATTGAAGAAGTCACCGCGCCGTGCGGCGGCGGCGGCGGCGGCGAAGATGTCACCGAGCCAAGTGGCGGCAGGGGTGGCGGAGATGCCGCCGGATCGTGCGGCGGCGGAATTGAAGAAGTCACCGCGCCGTGCGGCGGCGGCGGCGGCGAAGATGTCACCGAGCCAAGTGGCGGCAGGGGTGGCGGAGATGCCGCCGGATCGTGCGGCGAGGCTGGTGGCGAGGATGCCATCACGCCGTGCGTCGGCGGTAGCGGCGAAGATGCCACCAGGCCAGGTGGCTGTGATGATGGCGGAAATGCCGCCGGACCATGTGGCGAGGCTAGTGGCGGAGATGCCATCGGACCGTATGGCGGTGGTGTTGGCGGAAATGCCGCCGGACCATGTGGCGAGG
>NZ_JBITKL010000025.1:55346-55956 GCF_044460945.1 Micromonospora sp. NPDC049903 | reverse complement strand
GGCTAGTGGCGGAGATGCCATCAGAGCGTGTGGCAGTGGTGCTGGCAGAAATGCCGCCAGAGCGTGTGGCAGCGGCGTTGGCGAAGATTCCTCCGGTCTTCGCGGCGGTGTTGGTGACAGAGATGCCATCGGACCGTATGGCGGTGGTGTTGGCGGAAATGCCGCCGGACCATGTGGCGAGGCTAGTGGCGGAGATGCCATCAGAGCGTGTGGCAGTGGTGCTGGCAGAAATGCCGCCAGAGCGTGTGGCAGCGGCGTTGGCGAAGATTCCTCCGGCCTTTGCGGCGGTGTTGGTGACAGAGATGCCATCGGACCGTATGGCGGTGGTGTTGGCGGAAATGCCGCCGGAGCATGCGGTGAAGGTGATGGAAACGCCGCCGGACCATGCGACGGCATTAATGGCGAGAGTGCCCGCAATCCTTGCGGCGAGGCTGTTGGCGGTGATGCAGCCGGATCGTGCGGTGAGCTTGGTATCAAAGATGCCTTCGAGCCATGTGGCGGCGGTGTTGGTGGAGATGCCTCCGGGCCTTGCGGTAGTGGCGGCGGCGGAGATGCCTTCGGATCTTGTGGTGGCAGCGTTGGCGGAGATGCCGCCGGTGCCCGCAGCAAG
>NZ_JBITKL010000025.1:8728-55249 GCF_044460945.1 Micromonospora sp. NPDC049903 | reverse complement strand
AAGACTGGTGGAGGAAATGCCCTCAGGCACTGCGGCGACGTTGGTGGCGCAGATGCCGCCAGACCATGCCGCGAGGCTGATATCGAAGATGCCGCCGGTGCCCGCAGCAAGACTGGTGGAGGAAATGCCCTCAGGCACTGCGGCGACGTTGGTGGCGCAGATGCCGCCAGACCATGCCGCGAGGCTGATATCGAAGATGCCGCCCGTTGCCCCGCTTCGCCCGGAGCAACATCGAGCCCCCCGGGGCCTGTAGGAAGATCTACCGCGAAGGGTTGATCAGCGACGGTGAGTACACCGAGCAACGCCTCCGCATCCTCGCGGAGCTGTAAGAGACGAGGGTGACGTGATCACGCAAGGGCCGGGGTCCGAGTGCGAGCGGGGCGGGGCATCCTACGGCGTCACCGTCAGTAGCGCCGACCGTGACGCCCACGGCCACGGCCGGTCCGCGCCAACCAGTAGACCCTCTGACGCCGGCCGCGATCGTCGCGGCCACCACCCCCGAGGACCGGGCGCTGCTGGACGCCTGCAGCAAGCAGGCATTCCGCGCCGACGACGTCCAAGCGGCCATCCACGCCCACGACCAGGTCGCGTTCGCCACCGCGTACGGCACCGCGATGACGACAGCAATCAGCGATGTCGACGACCCGGCGGCCGTCGTACGCCTCGCCGAGCTTCACGGTGACGAGGCGTTCGGCGCCGGCCTGACCAACTTGGTCTGGGACAACCTCGCGCTGCTCCTTCGATCCGAGCGCCAAGCCGTGCCCGCCTCGGCGGTCGACTCAGCCTCGGTCGCCGCCAAGGCGTTCCTCCCCGGTCCTCGCGCGGGGTCGGTGAGCGGCTCGGCCGCCGCGCCGGTCTCACCGGCCTCGACCAGCACCCTACCGCGCAGCCGACCACAACCACGCCCGTTGAGCCGCCACGGACGCGAGCTCCATTGACGCTCTTGGCCTCGACGCTGGAGTAAGCGATCACACCTCGGCGCTCTTATACTGAACGACCGTCGATAGCTGCCGCCGCCGGGCGGATCATGAGCGCACCCCAACCAGAGACATCTCTATGTAGGGGCGTCCGTGGGGGAGGAAATGAAACGGCGCCCTACGGTGAGCCACGGCCACGGCGTCCGCGATGTGCGGGGCCTGGATCGTGCCGCCTGGGTCGAACTGGCCAAGGGTGCCGTCGTCGACCTGGTTGAGGCCGAGTTTGCTGTGCCGCACGCAGAGCTGGAAGCCCGGCTGTGGGAGCGAGTGTGGGAAGAACCTGGAAGCGGTCGGCGTGCCTCCTTCTTCCCACACATCCTCAGCGAGGCGGTCCGGGACCTCACCACAGAAGAGCAGATCCAGACCTGGGAGCACCCGACCAAGGGTGGGGTCACGACCGAGCTGATCATCCCCGGCAACGTCGACGGCCGCTGGACATACATCGAGCGGGTCATCCGGCGTAAGGCCATGCTCTACGCCCGCTTCCTGCGGTGGAGCAAGACGGAGTTCGGCCCAGCGGGCGAGGCCGTCGTGCGTGCCTCGCTAACCGACGCGATGCACCGCGGCTTCGTACCGATCACGCCAGGCTTCGGAGAGGTGTCCACCCTTGGCACGGCCAGCGTGAGAGGCCCCCTGGACTCCGGCGCGTGGATGCTCGTCAACGACCCGGTGGCGAGATTGCCCGTTCCGCACGCCATCCTGTTCGAGATCAAGAACCGGCGGTTGACCCTCTACCCCCGACACGCAGAAGTGCACCAACTCCTCTACAAGGCCGCCCACTTCCAACAGGAGCTGCCCGGTCAGCGGATCGTTCCGGTGCTGATCTGCCGCCGCGCCCACAAGTGGCTGTTCTGGATGGCGAAGGACCTCGGGTTCATCGTCCACGACACCAAGAAGCAGTACCTGACCCTGCCCGACAAGACCGACCCCCGGCTGCTGGAGGAAGTCCGCGCCAGCCTCGCACTCGATGACCTGCAGTTGGTCTCCAGCACCTCCCAGCCACGCATCCGCAACCTCTTCCTGGAGGTACTTCCCGCTCAGGCCCGCGCCGTCGCAGAGCGATGGGCGCAGGCCGGCTCGACCCTGCTCAAGCACTACCAGACGATGCGTGACGACCGGCTGAAGCCCTGGACCCGAACCGAAGCCCTCGCCGATCTCCGCGCCGACGCCGCCCTCGCACTCGACGCCGCCGGAGTACCTGCCGACGAGCAAATCCTGTCCTGGGCGCTGGAGGAAGACACCGGCGCTTTCGAGGGTTACTGAACCGCCAACGCAGCAGCCCAGAGCGCGACGTCGATCAGAAGGGCGGTTCCTCGTCGAAGTTGCCACGTGCAGGGGCGATGTTGGCCCAAGGGTCCTCGAAGTTGCCACGAGGCGCCGGTGGCGGTGGAGGGCTCGGCTTGGGCGGCAGCGTCGGTACGTCACCCTCGTAGTCATCGAGCACAGCGTTCCAGCGGTTCTTCAGCTCACCCCGCAGAGTCACCTCGGACCAGTTGTCCTCGGGCCACCGGTATTCGTCCGGGCTCCGGTCCGCCAGGGCGCAGAACGCCTGGAGAATGGCGTCTACGGTTGCCCAGGTACGCGGCACCACGGCACCGGTCAGCACGCGGCGGATGGTCTCGGTGCTCGCCGTACCCGGCAGGTCCTCGTTGTCCCGGATCCAGCTCTCGATCTGCCGCAGTGTCGGCCGGCCAGCCTCCCGGTAGTGCGTGAACAACTCCTCGACGAAGGCGCGGCGAGGACCTTCCGGCAGCACGTCCTTCGACGGCATCCTCAACGTTCTCGGCACGCCCGCCCCCGCTCGGAAGTCACGCTTTGACAACCGAAGTCTAGGACCCACCACTCACGACTCACTTTCCCAGCATCACGACAACGCTGGAACAACCATGAGCCCAAGTCGACGTCCGGAGATCAACCACTCTGAGCAGGCCTAACGATGGATTCATCAGCAAGTTCGACCATCGGAAGGCTGCCCGTTGACCACCCTGACCGTCCGCGGCCTCTGGCTCGCGATCGCCGCCCTCACGGCCGTCCTCGTCGGCACCACCGCTGGCCTGCTCGCCTGGGCTGGCGGCCTCAACCCGCCCACCGCCGTGCTGACGGGGGGTGGGGGCTTCGGCGGCACCCTCCTGCTCATCCTCACTGCCGTCCGGTTCACGGCCGGCGAGCCGCAGTGAGGCAGGGATCCGGGGGTCGGGGACTATTGTTCGGAATAGTGACGCCCAGCGATGATCTTTGGCATGGCATGAGCAGCCTCTCGCGTCGCGGCCGGATCCGCCCGCGTATCCGGCCAGCAGAGGTTGCCTCTCACCGCCGGCCGCGGGCACGCTGAACTGCATGCCCGACCTCGGCTCCGCCCTGCCATCCAGCGCCCCTTCCGGCAGCTCAACCGCCACCAGCCCGTCTTTTGGCTACCCGGGTCCTAGCCCCACGACCGACGGCGGCGTATTCGCCGGGCTCGGCCTGCGGTTCAGCCCGGACACGATCGCTGCGGCCGTCACCGAACTATTCGCCCGCGGCGGCACCGAGTGGTACGGCATGGCCGAACTGATCCTGCAGGACGCGTTCACCGCCGGCGATGTCGCGTCCGCGTTCAGCCAGACCGGCACCGGCGAACTGGACGGATTCCTGCGCGCCCTGCCGCACCAGGTGACGCACTCCCCGCGGCGGTGGCCCGTCGACGTCGGATCCGGGCATGTGCCCGTACGCCGCCTCGACGAAGCGGCGACCCGGCGCGCCCTGGCCGACATCCTCACCTGGCTGCACGAGCGCTGCTACTTCGCCCGTGAGCTCGATTACCCGTGCGTCGACGCCCGCGACGACGAGGTGCGCGACCTCGGCGACGTCATCGCCGCCCGCCTCGGCCTGCCAGAGGTGACCGGCGTCCACGACCTGATCGGCACCGCCGACGTGGGCCGGCTCGCCGACATCATCGCGGTCGCCCGCGAGTACATCGCCGTCCCACCCGAACGGCACTACCACGACTACGCTGGGTGCGGCTGGCACCCCGGCACCGGCACCTGGTCCGCCGGGCTCGGCAGGCGCATCCTCGACGACCTGGTCGGCTGCGTTGCCGCGAACAGTGACCTCGGCGCGCTGCTGCTCGCCGGACGGCACCTCGGCGACGCGGCCGCCGCTGCGGCCCCCCAGGATCCGCTGCGGCGCACCAGCGGTGCCGCGTACGCGCCCGCGGAGGCATTCCTGCCGCACGGCTCGATCCTGACCGTCACTCGGCTGGCTACCCGGCTGGCTGCCGGACGGCACCTGGACGCGGCCGCCGCGTTCCTGCGCGCGCACCGCGTTCACGTCGAAACCGCCGGGGAGACCATCCGCCCAACATTCACCCTCACCATCGAGATCTTCGACGCCGACCGTGACCGGCTGCGCCGTCACGAGACCCTGCTGACCCGCACTCTCGGCCAGCTGACCGCGATGCCGTGGACGATCCGGTACACCCGCCCGCCGGAGTACCGGCGCCCGGCTGTAACGACCACCCTGGAGCCGGCCGCAGTTGCCTCCGTCCTCGAACGTGCCGGCCGGGGCCGGGAAGCCGACACGGCGCTGCAGGCTACGTTCCGGTTCCGTCCCCAGCCCGGTGTTCCCACCGGCGCGCACCTGGTCGCCGTCCTCGACGATCCGGACAGCGAGGACGCGCTGCTGCTCGAGGAAGCGATCTGGCGGCACTTCACTGGTTTGCGCGCGATCCGGGCCGCCGGCGGCCGCGAACAGCACCTCGTCGACGCGTTGCGCCCGCCCGGACTGCGCGGCACCCCGTCGCCACGGCCTCGCGTGTGCGTGATCACGTCCCGGGGGCATGTCGGCTCCGACATCGCGCCGAAACTCGACGGCGGGGTCCTCGACGTGCAGTACCGTACGTTCGCCGCGAACGCGGCCGGCGCCGCCGACGATCTCGCCGCCGTCCTGCGCGCCCTCGCCGGTGACCCCGGACTAGACGGGGTGCTGATCGCCCGCGGCGGCGGAGACCGCACCGACCTGGGCCGGCTCGTCACCACAGCGGTGCGTACCGCCGTCGATGGGCTCCGGCAGGCTGGTAAAACCGTTGTGCTCGCGGTCGGACACGGCACGTTCACCGCCGGGCTGCCCGCCGACTTCGAGGCGATCACCCCGGCGGACGCGGCGCACGCGATCCGGGCGATCCTCGTCGATCACCCGGCCGCCCGGCGGATGGCGGCCGCGGAAACGCAGGAACGGATCGCCGTGCTGCCCCTCGACGACAGGTGGCCGGACGCAGCCGACCGGGAGACCAGTGCCCTACGGCAGCGTCTCACTGCGATCGACCTCGGGCACGAAGCCGCCCTGACCCGGATGCGGCAGCCACCCACTGCCGGCCGCTGACCGTCGCCCACCACGGCCCGGCAGCGTTCGGACCGACGCTGAAGCAGCGCTCTCGTGGTCGGCGTGGACTTGCGCCTTCGAGTGCAAGTGGTCGCCGCCCGCGCCAGTCGGGGCGACGTCCCGGCCAACGCCTACCGGCGGGAGCTGGTTCCGGGTCGTCAGTCGCCGGGTGCGGTCAGATCGCCGGGCAGACGAGCGAAGCATCGGCTACCTGCCCGGAAGCCACTCCACCCGGCGTATGCGTTTGTATACTTTCCCTATGTCGGTAGACCCGTACCGGTTCTCGTACACCAGCTACGAGGCGCTCGACCGCGCCGGCGTCGGCTGGCAGGCGGCCCTGCACGTGCTCACCGCCGCCCGGCCCCGGATCGTGCGCCACATCGGCGCGGTGATGCACGTCGTTGGCGCGCTGCAGGACGGGCGGTTGCTGGCGGTGGCGCTCATCGAGGAGACCGACGACGAGTACGTGGTGGTCGGGGCTCGGTGGCTCGACGAGGACGAGGCGCAGCCGCTGCGCAAGTTGATGGAGAGGGGCGGACGATGAGCCGAGCAGAGGACATCAGGGCGGCGCAGGAGTCGCTGGAGAGCCGCGACTGGTCCGACGCGGTGGTCGACGACACCCCGCCGACGACGAAGGTGAGCATGTCCGCCCGGTACCCGAGCGACATCGCCCGCCGGATTATGGAGGACGCGGAAGCCCGGGGGGTAAAGCCGGGGGCGATCCTGCGGGAGATCGTGGAGGCGCACTACGCCACGCTCGACGCCGCCGGCGACGAGCCGATCACCGTGCGACCCGCCGACGTCGTCCGCGCGCTGGCCCAGGTCGCCCGGCGGGAGCGTCCCGCCGCCGCGTAGCGCGATGTCGGACGCTGACCGTACGGTCATTTCGACCTCGGGGTGCTCGTTGTCTTCGGTCGACGGGCGGGTGTAGTCGCGGGCCACGGCGGCCGCGGCGGATACCACCCGCTTGCCGGTAGCGGTATCCACCTGAGGTGCCCGCTGCTGCCGGTGCCGCTCCTGGCGAGCGACCAGCTGCTCGTACTCCTCACATCTGGTCGCAGTCCCCGGAGGACCGGCACCAGGAGCCCAGCACGGCCGACGAGCTTGCGGGTTACGCCTGGCTGAGGTCGAGAATGCTCCAGCCAGCGGGTAGGACGGCGGCGGCCGGCGTGGGGGCGGTGGTGGCCAGGTGCGCCTGGTGGGCGATGGCGGTGCGGGCGGCGTGGCCGAGGGCGATGTCACCGCCTGCGGCGCGGGCGAGGACGCCGGTCTGGCGGGCCTCGTCGATGCCGGGCTCGGCGCCGAGGGGTAGCACAGTGACGGCCGAGGTGGCGGCCAGGAGCGTGAGCAGGGCGGTGCTGACCTCGCTGCTGGTGGCGGCATAGGCGGCGGCGAGGCAGGCGGCCGGCACGCCGACCGTGCGGCCTTCGTCGGCGACCTCGGCGATCAGCTCACCGACCGAGACCTGTCCGTCGACGTACGCGGCGAGGGCGGTGGTGTCCAGGACGACGGCGACCTGGTCGCCGTTCACGCGGCGTCGTCGAGCAGGCGCTGTCCCTCTGCGAGGGCGTCGTCCAGGATGGGGGTGGCGAGGCGGTCGCGCCAGCGGGCCTTGCCGGCGTCGGTGACCTCGATGCCGGCGCGGCGCAGCACCTCGTCGAGCTGGGCGCCGGCCATCTGGGCGCGGACGGCCGCAGTGATGGCGGCGCTGGCGTTGGGTTGGCCGTCGAGCCACTGAGCGACGTCGTCCGGGACGCTGATGGAGCGCTTCGCGGTCATGACCCTAATTCTACCCGCCTGGTAGCACCGGCGGTGCTACCAGGCGGGTAGATGTCGACAAACCTCAGGCCGAACCGGCGACCGAAACCCATGGCTGGCATGGAGCGATTCTGGGGAATCTGCCCGGCCCAGGCTGGGCTGTTGAACACCTATGCCTCTGCTGGCGCATAGGCGCTTCGTTGGCACGTACGGAAAGGCTGCCAGGAAGGAGGTAGACGAGTGATAGAGATGAGCATCCGACTGCGGCTCCCCCAGACGGTGGTGATCCAGATCTTCGTGATCGTGCTAGTCGCCCTGGGCCTCGGCCCTTGGAGGAGCTGACGCAAGTTCCGCCCGGTTGAGGGCGAGCGTCTCCACGGTGTTCGCCCTCAACCACGGACCACCAGGTCTTTGCTGGCCTGATCAGCGGCTTGACTCGGGTGTCAGTTCGACGGCTGCACCTGTGTCTCTAACCTCAAGCTGTGGACCACCCCGACTGGTCATCAACGTCGCGGGCGCGCCCTCCATGGACGGCCCTGGCGGTGTTTGGGCTGGTGCCGGGCAGGACGTGCAGGAGGTCTGCTACGCCGCGTTCGTCGAGCCGCCAGCCGAGTCAGCAGACTGTCGAAGATGCCAGTCGCAGCTTGCCGACACCTCGCGTAGTGATGCATGTTGTCACCGCCTTCTCGCATTATGTAGAGATGGCGGGTGCCCCGCGCTGATCGAGCGGCCAACCGAGCTGCACGGAGCACCCTGACCGACCCGCCAGTCAGCAGTGATCGGCATGGACAACTGTCCTTGGCATCTCTGATGTCGGGATAGAGCTCCGGACAGACTCCCGACAGCATTGACCGTTGTCGGTCCATCCTCGTGCTTCAAGGACGATCGCATGAGCACCGGTCACCGCCGCGCCGTCACACGCCGCAACACCCGCCCGTACGTGGTCGACGAGGCCACGATCAGGCGGCGATGCACCAACTCCGACGCGGCCGAGTACACCCTCTACGTACGCAGCCTGATCGATGACTACCTGGGCATGGGTGGTCAGGCTCAGATCATCCGCATCGCGCGGATGCGCCGCCTGGAATTCCCCGGCTTGAGCCGGCAGAAGCTGTCCGAACAGCTCAGCCGCTACCGCCTCGGTCCGACGTGGGAGATGACCGAGCTGATCATCGCGTGTCTGCCGGATACCTGCGACACCGCCAGCATCCAGGCACTGGCAGCGGGCTGGTACCAGTGCGCTCGCGGCAACCTGCCTCACGGTTACAACGGGCCGGTCAGCCGGCCACCTGGCAAGCCTGGCATGCGTAACGTTCCCGAGAGCGAGCCGTCGGTCCTGGTCCTTCAACGCAGACTGGCCCGGCTACAAGAGCGACTCAAGGACGAGACCGCCCGCTACCTGATCAACCTCCGAGCGTCGGAGAACGGACGCAACCACGAGGCGCGGCGCGCCAACCAGCTCGAAAAGCAGTTCCACCAGACCAGACATGAGCTGTTCCAGGCTCGCGCCGTCGCCGCGGAGGTCGCGACGGTCCGCGAGGAGTACGCCCGGCAGTGCGTCACCCTCGAACTGGTAGCCGCGCCCGCCCTGCGTTCCAAACCAGTCATCGACCTTCCCAAGCCCTCCGCCGGACGGGATCGGATCCGGTTCGGGCTTCTGGTGGCAGCCATCGACCCGCAGGCCCCGGCTGCCCGACGAGCCCTGGCCCGCTACCTCTGCGTCTACGCCGAGTTCGCGGGTGCTTCCCCCACCGAACTGGCCAGCCGGGCAGACATCGCTGCGACGATGCTGCTGGACATCCTCGCCGGCCGTCTCGTGCCCGCCACCGATCACCGCACACGCCTGGCCGCCGTACTCGACTGCGATCCGGAGACCCTGCGCCACCTCACGACCGCGGCCAGCAGTGCCACCGCTCTCGATGAATGCTTCTGGTCGATAGCCGGGACGGTCGACACCCTGGTAGCGCCAGACGCCTTGCACGGTGACAACGGAGTTGTCGGGTCGGATCCCGACAAGCCTTCCAAGCACCCTCACAACGACCCGACAACTCCTACCCCGGGCTCCATAGCCGACAGACTCCGGCAGCTGGCCACCGTCTACCGCGAAGGGTTGATCAGCGACGGCGAGTACGCCGAGCAGCGCGCCCGCATCCTCGCCGAGCTATGAGAGACAAGGTGACGTGATCACGCAGGTGCCAGGGCTGCCAGCCACCACAGCAGCGGCGCGGCCGGGCCGAGCACCGCCCTCGCAGCCAGTACCGCGACCACCGATCCGAGCAGGATTCCCATGTTCCCGAACGCTGCGGTCTCGTCAGCCCAGTCGGCCGTTCATCACGACATCGCCGAGAAAGACCATGCGCGCTGAGTCTGGGACCAACATCATCTCATTCCGCCTAAAAGGAACGGATCACCCACGCGCATGGCGCACAGCACCCCACGCGCGTTTCAACTTCGTTTCAGTGGAACACCAAGAAACAGTTACGCAGACCAGCCGCCCGTCGCGGATTAGGCATGTGCTCCTACCCCCCGGAAAGCCGTCTCAAGGGATCTTCATGCACGCATTGAAACAACGTGTAAGATTCCACGTTGTTTCAATGCGTGCATGAAATCTCTGGGGAGGCCGCAGGATAGTTGCCAGAAGAATCCTGCCCTTAAGCAGGAGTCTGCTCCGAGGCGTTGTCTGGTTGGTACCCGGGCGATCAACGGAGTGAGACGGCGCCCTGTCTGACAGCGGGAGCGCCAGCTCGAAGAGGGTCGAGGAGTTGATCTCCTCGACCCTCTTAGCGTCTCTCGGGCCGTAAGATCAACCTTTGTCATTAAGTGCGGCGAAAGTTGCCGGGCAGGGGCCGCTAAGCTTTATCGACTTGCCACAGTATGCTGTGGAGGCGCTGCGCACTGTCAGCCCCGACTAGTCGGGGAGCGCGGGCTCTAACTCCATATGCACGGCTCCACAAAGTCCCGGGTACCAACCCAACGACACCGATCAAGTCTTTGGTCGGCTCCTCAAGGAGAACGCCATGTCGCATACGCCATGGCTCGAAGATCGCCGTTGGCGATGGAGAGTCGTCGTGCTGCTCCTCGTGCTGATCGTGATCGGCACGCTGATCTGGCTCGGCTACGAGCCGCTCGCTGCGGTCGGCGCTACAGCCATAGTCTTCGTGGTCGCCGCGCACGCGGCCGGTTGGATCATCAACGACCGCGACAGCGCCCCGCCCCCTCCCTTGGCGAAGGGGGTCTCGCCCGTCGATCCGGCACCCGCAGCGGAAGAGGCGCTGGGCGGCGATAGCACGTCGCCCAGCAGTGGGCAGGCTACGAATGGGCGAGGGCTGGCAGCATGAGCACCACGCCAAGAAACGACTCTGGGCAGCGGAGACCAACGGCAAAGAGCAAGTCCGCCGGGTCCTCCGACCCTCACCACGACGAGCTGCGCGACATAGCCAAGTTGCTCCGCTTCCGGCAGGGCAACCCTACGGTCCGACGAATCGCTGCACACACAGGTCTCAGCCCAGCGACCGTGTCGCGAGTCTTCGCCGGGCCCACCTTGCCCAGTTGGCAGTCCGTACGCCACGTAATTCAGGCGCTTAACGGAGCGGACGCGGACCTCCGACGCTGCCGCGCAGCCTGGGTGGCCGCGAACCACAATGCCTCGGTCGCTCGCAAGGCACGTCGGGCCCCCATGGACCTGTCCGCTGTCACCGGCGAGATCGTGGTCAACGACGGCACCATCCACATCGGGTCCGCCGCCATCACCGCCGGCAAGGACGTCGTGGTCAACGGCGGCATCGTTCATCTCAGCGCGGTCGCCGCCAAGGCAACAGCCCGGATCGTCGTCAACGGCGGGGTAGTCCACCTGGGCGAGGAGCTCGGTGGACTCGACGCCGGCCAGGACCCACGCCCAGAGCACCCCACCAGCAACGCCGGGGCGGCAGCCCTCGCCGGTCGACTACGCCGAGTCCAGTAACAAGGTCTGCTTCGTCCGCCTCACTCTCTGGAAGCTCAAGTCGCTACCCAGTCCTCGCTGCCCGCTTCGGCACGGCGAGCCCGGGTGGTGGGTGGGATCTCCTCGTGTCAGCCGATCTCTGATCGACCAGGCCGGAGCCGGGGTGGCCAGGCTCGGCGTAGCCGACCGCGAAGCGGCTCGGCCTGGCCACCCCGGCTCCGGCCTGGTAGCCCCCTGGGCGGCTGGCGCGGGGAGATCCCACCCCTGGGTGACCACTCACTCACCCGGCGCCGGTGGTCCCCTCCCAGATCTCCGAGGGAGGCCCCGCCGGGGGCATCGATATTGAAAAGTCTGACCGGCGCGCGCCCCGGCAGCGGTCCGCGCGTCTGGGCTGATTCGCTGCCCCTGTTGGTGATTCCGTGGCATCAGGCATCCGCGCGGTGCCAGCGGTCGCGCAGGCGTCGATCTCGTTCGACATCCTGACTAGGGTGGTGATCAAGCGATCACATGGGGGAGCGATGGCTGACGACGCCGCTGCACCGATGGCCGTGCCGGACGCGGAGAGCCTGCCCGACGACGTCGCCGCCGGGCTGCAAACGCAGATCGATGACCTGACCGCTGTGCTGGAGCACCATCAACGCCTGTTCGAGTCGTTGCGGGAGCGCGGGCTGCTGCCCACCGAGCCCGACGACGGACGGCCGTGATGACGGGGCCACACCAGCCGGCACGGGAGGTCGTCGAGCGGGTCACGGCCTCGGTTGACCGGACCACCGCGTTGCGGGACCGTGCCGGGTCGCTGGCCGCGCAGGTTGCCGGCCCGCCTCGCCTGTCAACGGTGCCGGACGCGCGGCGGCAACGCCTGCTGGCCGCTCAGCGGGTGGCGGCGGAGCTCTACCGCGCCCAACTCGACCGGCCCGACGGGGCGTCGCCGGCCCGCTGGCTGGCCACCCAAGGTGTGCCGGTCGATGGGCGGTGGGCGGTCGGGTACGCGCCGGACCGGCCGGCGGCGCTGGTCAACGAGCTTCGACGGCAGGGCTTCACCGACACCGAGATCCGGGCGTCCGGGCTCGCCGCGACCGGCCGCAACGGGCAACTGGTCGACCGGTTCCGCAACCGGGTGATGGTCGGTATCCGAGACCACCGCGATCCGGACCGGCCGGTGGTCGGCTTCGCCGGCTACGCCCCGCCGGGTGTGCCGGATGTGACGCCGGTGCTGCACAGTCCCGCGACGGCGGTCTTCCGCCCGGCCGAGGTGCTGTTCGGGCTCGCCGAGCAGCCCGGCCGGACCGGCCCGTCGGTGGTCGCCCGAACCGCGTTGGAGGCCATCGCCCTGGCCGAACGCGGTGACGGTGGACCGCTGGCGGTGGCCGCGTGCGGGCCGGCGTTGACCGGGCCGCAGGTCGCGGCGCTCACCACGCAGGCGGACCCGGCGGCCGGCGTCGCCGTCGTCGTCGACGAGGACGGCAGCGTCGACGGGCGCCGGTCCGCGGCCCGCGCCTATCACGTGCTCGACCCGGCGGTGGCCCGGCACCCGGACCGGCCGGGGCCGGTGCTGGCCGTCGCTCCCGGCGGCGAGGACACATGGCCGCTGGTGGAGGTCGTGGTCACCGGCCGGGTGGACTGGGCCGCGCGGACCTTCACCACGGCGGCGGGCCGCCAGGTCGCCGCCCAGTCGGTCCGGACGATGCTGCACGGGCAGCCCGACGAGATCGCCGAGCCGTTGGCCGCGTACGCCGCCGGCCGGCTCGGTGTGCCGGTCGACCCGACGCCGGCACCGCCCCGGCCGGCGGTGACCCTGCACACGGCGGGCCCGGTACCGGTGCCGGCGGTCCTCGATGGCGCGGCGACCACGACCGGCCCGCCTACCGGCCCTGACACCGAGCAGCCGACCGCAGGGCCAGCAGAGACGGAGACAGAGGATGAACCGATACGGGGCGCAAGCCCAGCGGCACTGGCAGACGTTCCTGCCGAACCGGTACGCGGCGCTGATAGCCGACGGGACGGACCTGAACAGCTACTTCTCGACTTTGGGGGAGCAGGCGGCCCAACAGATCGACGACCTGGCGAGGAATCTGGCCGGCCCGGACCCGACCGGCGAGGGCTACCTGGACAAGCTGGGACGGCTCAACCAGGCCCGGATGGCGGCCGAGGAACAGGTGCTGCCGGAACTGATCCTGATCGACCCGGAGACGAACGAGACCAGCCCGACGGCGACCCAGAGCCCGACGGCAGGCCCGCAGGCGGCGTCGGGGGACTGGATTCCGATGGTGGAGGACCCGACCGATCCGCGCTGGCAGGAGATCGCGGAGCAGGAAGCCGCGATGAACGACGACAGCGAACCGCCAGCCCGCAGCTAGAAACCGCACCACCGGCGGCCGAACCGGCCGAGCCGGCTCGACCGACCGATTCGGTGGAGCCGATCGCACCACCGGAGACGGCAGCGCCACCACCGCCGGCCGCCGATCCGGACCGGCCGCCGTCGTTCCTGCCGCGCGGCCAGGAGGACCTGGCGCCCCGGGGCGAGGTGGCCCGACTCAACGCGAACCTGGCGGCGCTGCGTACCCTGCGCACCCTCCAAGCCGAGGACCGACCGGCGACCGCCGAGGAACAGGCGGTGCTGGCCCGCTGGTCGGGGTGGGGTGCGGTACCCGGGGTGTTCGAGGGCCGCGTCGACCACCGCGACCACGCCCGGTTCGCGGCGGCCCGGGACC
This sequence comes from Micromonospora sp. NPDC049903, assembly GCF_044460945.1. Classification (NCBI taxonomy): domain Bacteria; kingdom Bacillati; phylum Actinomycetota; class Actinomycetes; order Micromonosporales; family Micromonosporaceae; genus Micromonospora; species Micromonospora sp. NPDC049903. The sequence goes on along the minus strand of NZ_JBITKL010000025.1, from coordinate 41,507 downwards.
AGCTCCGGCAGGTGCTCGATGAGCGGGAGTACGCGGCGGCCGAGCGCAACACCCTGAACGCGCACTACACCGACGCCGCGTACGTCCAGGCCATCTGGGACGCCGTCACCGGCCTCGGGTTCCAGGGCGGAGACGTGCTGGAACCCGGCTGCGGGCCGGGCACCTTCATCGGCCTGGCGCCCGACGGCGCCCGGCTGACCGGAGTCGAGGTGGAGCCGGTCACCGCCGGAATCGCCGCCGCGCTCTACCCGCACGCCACCATCCGTACCGAATCGTTCGCGGACACCCGCGCGCCGGCCGGGGCGTTCGACCTGACGATCGGGAACGTGCCGTTCGGCAAGTTCGTGTTGGCCGACCGGCGACACAACCCGGGCAAGCACTCGATCCACAACCACTTCCTGATCAAGAGCCTGCATCTGACCCGGCCCGGTGGACTGGTCGTGGCGCTGACCTCCCGTTACACGATGGACGCCGCGAACCCGGCCGCCCGACGGGAGATGGCAGCGCTGGCGGACCTGGTCGCCGCCGTGCGGCTGCCGACCAGCGCGCACCAGGACGCCGCCGGCACCAAGGTCGTCACCGACCTGCTCATCCTCCGGCGCCGTGAACCCGGCCGAGACCAGGCAGGGATGGCGTGGGAACAGACCCAGGAGATCGACGTGGTCGGGGGCGACACCATCCACGTCAACGAGTTCTTCGCCCGCCGGCCGGACCGGGTCCTCGGCGACCTGTCCGTCGGCCGGGGCGCCCACAACGCGCTCGACCTGGTCGTCACCGGCACCGGCGACACCGGCACCGACCTGGCCCGCGTCCTGGCCGACGTGGTCGACGAGGCCCGCCTCGCCGAGTTGACCCTGACCCCCCGCGTCGAGACCGGACCGGCCGCGCCGGTCGCGGTCCTGGCCGCCGTCGGCCGCGAAGAGGGCCACATCGACGCTCTCGACGACGGCACGTTCACCACCGTTGTGTCCGGGCAGGTCGTCGAGCACAAGGTGCCCGCCACCCAAGCCGACGAGCTGCGGGCGCTGCTGCTGATGCGGGACACCGTGACGGCGCTGCTGCGAGCTGAGTCGTCCTCGCTCGACGACGGCGACGAGCACCCTGGTGGTCCGCCGGCCGGCTCGGCGGCGTTCCTGCGGATCCGCCTCAATACCCTTTACGACGCCTACGTCGCGCAGCACGGCCCGCTGAACAGGTACGACACCTACACCCGCCGGCAGCGCAACAAGACCACCGGCGAGCTGGAGACCAGCCTCGATGAGGAGACCGGCCAGCCGAAGCAGTACCGCAACTACCCCGACATGGGGAAGTTCCGCACCACCGACCCGTACGCCGCCACCGTGTTCGCGTTGGAGAACTTCAACGACGACACCCGCACCGCCACCAAGGCGGACATCTTCAGCAGGCGGGTCATCCTGCCCCGGGCTCCCCGGCTGGGTGCCGACAGCCCCGAGGACGCGCTGGCGATCTGCCTGGACGACCACGGCGCCGTGGCCCTGCCGGAGATCGCCCGGCTGCTCGGCGTCGACGAGATCCAGGCACGGGAAGCCCTCGGTGAGCTGGTCTACGACGATCCCGGCACCGGCCGGCTGGTCGAAGCCGCCGCATACCTGTCCGACAACGTCCGCGCCAAGCTCGACCAGGCGCTGATCGCCGCCGAGGACGACCCGAGGTTCGAGGTCAACGTCCGCGCCCTACAACGGGTGCTGCCCCGCGACGTCGGCCCCGGCGAGATCATGGTGTCCTTCGGCGCCCCGTTCATCGACTACACCGAAGTGCAGGCGTTCCTCCAGGAGATCCTGCACGATCCGCGGCTGAGGGTGTCACACCCCGGCGGATCGGACTGGCAGGTCAAGGGCAGCCGGACCGGGGTCCTCGCCCGCTCAACCTGGGGCACCACCGGCATGTCCGCCCCGGAGCTGGCGCAACGACTGCTCACCAAGACCCCGATCCGGGTCTTCTACGAGGTCGAAGAGGGCAAGCGGGCACTCGACGTGGAGGCGACCGCCGCCGCGCAGGCCAAGGCCGTCGAGCTGGAGGAACGGTTTGAGTCCTGGGTGTGGGAGGAACCGGAGCGGGCCGGGCGCATCGCGGCCACCTACAACCGGATGTTCAACGCCCACGTACCCCGCTCCTACGTCGGCGTGCAGCGCACCCTGCCCGGCATCTCGGTGGAGTTCAAGCCCCGCCCGCACCAGATCGAGGCGGTCACCCGGATCATCAACGAGCCCGGCGTGGGCCTGTTCCACTGCGTCGGCGCCGGCAAGACCGCCGTGATGGCGATCGGCGCGATGGAGCTGACACGGCTCGGGCTGGTCACCAAGCCCGCCATCGTCGTCCCGACGCACCTGCTCGAACAGTTCAGCCGGGAGTTCCTCCAGATCTACCCGCAGGCCCGGGTCCTGGCCGCCGGGCAGGACGACACCAGCGCCGCCCGCCGGCAACGGTTCGTGGCCCGCTGCGCCACCGGCAACTGGGACACCGTCATCATGGCCGCGTCGTTCTTCGAGACGCTGCGGCTGTCCGACGACGAGCAGCGCCGCTTCCTCGACGGCGAGCTGGCAGAACTCCGGACCAAGATCGAACGAGCACACGAACAGGCCGTCGCCAACGGCGAAGACCCGGGCCGCAACGCGGCCGTCAAACGCCTGCAAGGCGCGCTGATCCGCAAAGAAGGCAAGATCAAGGAGAAGTTCGACAAGCCGACCGACCCCGGCGTGACGTTCGACCAGACCGGTGTCGACTTCGTCTTCCGCGACGAGTGGCACGACCTGAAGAACGACACCATCACCTCCAGCATCGTCGACGCCAGCAACGACGGCTCGGACCGGGCGGTGGACTTCCGGGCCAAGCTGGACTACCTGCGGCGCCGCTACGGGCCACGGGTGGTGTGCGGTGCCACCGCCACTCCGATCGCCAACAGCGTGCGGGAGCTGTACGTCGTCACCCGCCACCTGCGGCCGGACCTGCTCGAAGCCACCGGCACCATGGACTTCGACACCTGGGCGTCGGTGTTCGGCAAGGTCGTCACGTCGGTGGAGATCTCGCCCACCGGCAGCGGCTTCCAGACCAAGTCACGGCTGGCGAAGTACACCAACGCGGCCGAGCTGTCGCTGATGCTGCGCACCTTCGGCGACATCCGCACCCCCGAGGACCTGCAACTGCCCACCCCACAACTGACCGTCAACACCGACGGCCACCGGGCCCCGCACGTCATCACGATCGACCCGGCGCCCGAGCTGGTCGACTTCATCGCCACCCTCGATGACCGCGTCGAGTGGTGCCGGCAGAACCCCCGCGACCGGGAAACCGACAACATCCTGAAGATCTCCGGCGAGGCGCGGGCGGCGTCGCTGGACCTGCGTCTACTCGGCCTGGCCCAGAACACCCCGGGCAAGATCGACGTGGCGGCCCGCAACATCGCCGAGATCTGGCAGACGCACCGCGAGACCCGCTACCTGGCCAACCCGGACGCCGACAACCCGGTCGAACACGAGACGCCGGGCGCGTTGCAGATCGTGTTCTGCGACCTGGGCACCCCGAAGCCGAAGGATCCGGAGCGGTGGACGGCGTACGAGGCGCTGCGGGAGCGGCTGGTCGACCTGGGGATGCCCCGCGAGTCCGTCAGGTTCATCCACGAGGCCGACAGCGACAAGGAGAAGGCCAACCTGTTCGCCGCCTGCCGCAACGGCGACGTGTCGGTGCTCATCGGGTCGACCGGCCGCATGGGCACCGGCACCAACATCCAGAACCGGGCCGTCGCCCTGCATCACCTCGACTGCCCGTGGCGGCCGGCGGACATCACCCAACGAGACGGCCGGATCCTGCGCCAGGGCAACCAGAACGCCGAGGTCAGCATCTACCGGTACGTCGTCACCGGCTCCTTCGACGCCTTCTCCTGGCAGACCGTGGCCCGCAAGGGCGGCTTCATCGACCAGATGATGCGCGGCACGGTCGCCAGGGAGATCGAGGACGTCTCCGACGAGACCCTTCAAGCCCACCAGATCAAGGCCATCGCCACCGGCAACCCCCTGCTCATCGAGAAGGAGGAACTGGGGATGGAGCTGGCCCGGCTGGAGAGGGCCAACCGCTCCCACTACAACACCCATGCCGCCCTGGAGAAGCAGATCCGGGAGCTACACCAGTGGATCGCCGTCGACGAGCGGCGCATCCAGGCCCTGGACCAGACCATCGAGCGACGGCAGGACATCCGCGGCGAGAAGTTCCGGATGACCGTCACCGGCCATCAGTTCGACAAGCGCCCCGACGCCGGTCGCGCGCTGCAACACGCCCTCACCGCCGCTGCCGCCGACCTCGGCTCCACCGAGCAACGCGACCGGGTGCCGCTGGCCGAGCTGGGCGGCTTCGCCGTCACGGTCACCGTCTGGAACGGCCGGGACGGAGTCCTGGTCTCCCTCATGGTCAACGACGACGCCGGCATGACCACCCAAATGTGGCTGACCGACGCCACCACCGGCGACGCCACCGGCCTGGTCCGCCGCCTCGAACACCACCTCGCCGCGCTGGAGTCCCGGCGCGGCCAGCTCGTCGCCAACATCGCCCGCCAGCATGAGGAGATCGACCGGGCCCGGACGCAGCTCGGCCAGCCGTTCGCCCGCCACGACGACCTCGTCGACACCCGGCGCCGGATGCGAGCCGTATCCGCCGCCGTCGACGCGATCGCCGACCTCGACTCCGTCCCGGTCAGCGCCGCCGGGGCCCCCGCCGTACCGGTCACGCTCAATGACGCATGGATGCCCGACCATGTACGCGACAGCCTCACCGACGACGAACACACCTGGCTGTCCAGCCGACTTCACCACGTCGCCAACGCTGGCACGCTGCAAGCCGCCGCTCGCGCCAACGACGACCTCGCCGCGTTCGCCGGCACCTTCGACAGGGCGCTGACCACCATGCTCGGCGACCCGGACCAGCCCCACCTGTCCGTCGCGATCTTCCTCAAGTGCGACGACCCCGACTGGCGGGCCAGCCTGTTCACCGCCGCCCGCCAGGCCGTCCACGACACCGTCCGGGCCACACCGATGCCCACGCCCGGCACGGGCACGACCGCCGTCGACGCTGACCGACCCAGCCGCAGCTCGGTCGCGCCGCCGCAGGTGGTGCTCGCCGAAGACGAGATCCGTGCCCTGCTGCCGAAGCTCGCGGCAGCACTCACCCGCGACGAACGGATCTGGCTCAACCAGGTAACCGCTCGCCTGTGCGCGCAACCCGACCTCCGCACCGTCGCCCAGGCCGACGACCCCGACCGCTTCGCTCAGGTCTTCGACGCTGCCATCACGACGCAGCTCGCCGCCGCCCCTACCCGTCTCAATGAACTGGCCACCGCCGGTGACGGCCTGGTCGACGAGCTTCGCACCCTCATCCAGCACTACGTCTACACCAGGACCCGAACCAAACCCGAGCCGTCGGCCGAGCCCGCACCGACCCGCGATGCTGCGAAAGCCGCTGCGGTTGCGGGGCTCGCGTTCCCGTCTGCCACTACCGCCGCATCGGGGCCAACGTCCACGCTCCCCACAGCGCCGGCAGCTCGTGGAACCGCACCTACCGCCAAGCCTGGACCCACCAGGTAGGAGCCAAGACCGGGGAACGTTCTGCCCGGTCCTCGCACCATGACCCGTGCTGCGGTTCGCCAGCGTTACCACCTTGATCTCGAACACCAGTTCAGGTTGATCGCGTAAGCCCACCACGGCGACAAGGATGTGGTCCGCTCCACAGAACCAGGGAATCCCGCATCCCCGCCACGGATTCGATCAAGGTCTCTACCTGCGGATATCAGCCATGTGGACATCGTGCCCAACCAACAGCCGTGAAGAGTTGCGCCGGACGGGGTAGCGGCACAGTAGGATCTGTGTTCGGTGTCATGCCACTCCGCCCCTGCGGAACCACTCGCCTCGCGCTCGTACGCGCGTCGGGCGCGATGTAGCTCCCGCAGGAAGAAGGAGGGGCATCATGCCGAACCGTTCCAACCTGTTCCCCCGGAGCCCTCGGCCTCGGCGGAACAGCCGCCCCACCACCAGCCGGTGGCGGACGACAGCCGATGTGGCCTACACGGCCATGAAGCTGGCGGCTGGAGCGGCGGCCCTCTACGGGGCCATGAACGGCTGTAGCCCCGTCTAACGACGAGGCCACAGACCGTTCGGTAGTACGGAGGACGTCCCGTCAAGGTTGCAGGCCGCGGCGGGGCGTTCTTCGTTTTAGAACTTCAACCCGCAGAGCGGGCACCCGAAGTCTTACATAGTTTGACCGATACTACTAAGCCTTCCCCGTCACCCGGCTTGGCGAATCTCGGCATGTGCGATAGTCTCCCGCACCCTCTGAGCTGGCACTTCACCCCCTGTGACAGTAGCTCAGCCCCTGGGCGAGCTCTCTGACACATGATCGGCTATATAGGATCAAACTCGAAGCTGGCAGCTTGCCTGGGCGCCTACCTGCCGAGCTCAAGTCCCGCCCAACGCGGGCCCGCAGAGAGCCACCGAGTCAGCCTTATGCGGTGGTCGGAAGAGGCCCTATCGGCTCAGCGGCCCGAGGCCAGTCTCTGCGGAGTCTTCACGATCTTGGCGATCGCGCACGGGCAACGCCTCGTCAGTCATCTGACGGCCGGGAGTCAATCGCCTCCTGTAGCTGTGCCGCAGATAGAGTCGCGCCCTCTAACCGGGCCTCGGAGAGGTCCGCGTCCTGCAACCGGGCCCCGGAGAGGTCCGCGCCCTCTAACTGCGCCGCACACAGGGTTGCGCCCTGCAACTGAGCCTTGAACAATTTCGCGCGCTCTAGCTGCGCCCAAGACAGGTCCGCGCCCTGCAACTGAGCCCAAGACAGGTCCGCGCCCTGCAACTGAGCCCCGGACAGGTCCGCGCCCTGCAACTGAGCCCCGAACAGGTTCGCGCCTTCTAGCTGCGCCCCATACAGGGCCGCGCCCTGCAACTGAGCCCTGGACAGTTCCGCGCGTCCGAGGTCAGTGACGGCGAGGTCGATCGCGTTGGGCTCGGGTCGGACGGGACGGCGACCAAGGACGGTCAGGGCTGCTTGAACGTCAGTCGGGAGCTTTGGCCGGCCATCGGCCCGCTCTCGCGAGGTGTGCTCGGTGCCCATCGGCCCTACCAGCTTTGCCCTTGGGGCGTTCGGCGTCAGCGGACGGTTCTCCCGGACGTACGCGGCAAGGACCTCGACGACTGTGTTGTGCTCCCGCTCGGATTCCACCATCAGGTGCTCTAGGGCGTAGATGCCGCCGAGGCGTTCGGTGAGCTTGTCGGAGGCCAGTAGGCCGATGGCCTTGGTGTAGCGGTCGGTGAACTGACCTCGCCGGGTCAGGTAGAAGGTGCGACCGGTGAAAGCGGCACCGGTGAGCACGACCAGGCCACCGACTGCCGCCAACAGGGTCTGCCGGGTCGCATTGCGAACATCGGCCTTGTCCTTGCCCTGGAGGTGCTTCGCCGGTGACGCCCACCAGGCCACAGGACCAAGCAGGAGCACCAGCATGCCGGTCACCAGCAGCACCGTCAGTGGCACCCAGGCAGCCGGGTGGCGCACAGCTGCAGCCGTCGCTCGTCGCATACGCACACCCTCAGTACAGCGGAGCGGATCAATGCACAGGTGCAACTATCGACCGGCATCGTGAGCGTGCGCTGTTGGTTCAGCTGACCGTGCCGGTAGCTGCTGCACCTGTGCCGCTGGAGTGGCCGCAGACGCAGAGTCTACGACCACAGCTTTGGTCGACGTAGGAAACGCGCGGGCGGCGAGCTGGGCAGCGCGCACGTCAGGCTCGGAGGCTCCGTCGGTGGCCAGATCGGCGTTGGCGTACGCCTCGGCGACTCCCGGGACGGTGCCCGTGGCTTCGCTCCACTCACCTTCCAGGGTGACTGACGGCTGTTCCTCGGCGCGCTGTCCGTCTGCGGCGGCACGTCTTCCGGCAGCGGTTTGGTCGACGTCGGTGGCGTACTCATCGACGACCCGAAATGCGTATGCGGCCGGGGTGTGGGCGCGATCGATGAAGCCGGGTACCTGCCGTAGAAGGTCTCGGACGTCGTGCCCGGCATGTTCCAACTGGTCGAGCTTGTACGCCAGCGCCGGCCACGCCGCCGACTGGATGACCCGTTCGGCGCGCTCCGGGGACCACACCTGCCGGACGTGGTCCGCCATCTCCTCCTGGCGCTGCCTCGCGGTGCGGCGCGGCTCGCCGGTGGTCGCCGCACTCCGCGCCGCGTCGGTGTTCTCCACGGCGGCGTGGTCGAGCTGGTCGGCCAGCCAGTCCGCGTTCTCCGGCTGCATGCCCGTCTCCGGGTCAACGTGGACGCCCCGGGCTGCCAGCCGCTCAACCATGACGCGCTGGGCGTCGCGGGCTTGGGGGTCGACAGCGGACCAGGTGGCGCTGGCCCGCCAGGCGCGGGCGATGTCGTCGGCTGAGGCCCGTCGCCACCACGATGCTCGGGTGGCCTGCCGCCACACCGCCGCGTCGGCCTGCTGTGCCGCACGGGCCTGAGCACGGGTACGCCGGGCGTGGTCCTCGCTGGCTCTGGCGGCCCGCTGTAGCTCGGCGATGCGGGCATCGATGAGGAGCTGCGCGATCTGGCCGGCAGCCTGGATCGCGGCCGTGACCGCCGCGGTGGCCCGCTGTTGAAACTCGGCCATCTCGTTGTCGGCCACTACGTCTCCTGTCTCGTCATCGCAGAGCCCGCTCGTCGCCCTCACGGTGCGCGGAAGGCCGGGCCGGGGTCGGTGAGGGCACCGTCGTCCGGTCCGCCGCGCCGGTCTGGGTCTGCGTGGGGATCTGGTCGACGTGCCGGGCGCCCTGCTGGAGCAGCGGCATCAGGTGGGCTGCGGCGGCGGCTGCCGCGCCGGCCGCGTGGGCCTGCCGCTCGGCGGCGCGCAGCTCGGCCAGGGCCACGACCAGTCGGGCAGCCTGCACGACCACGGCGAGCAGCACAGCCGCCTCGCCGCCGTCGCGGGCCCGGCCGGCAAGCAGCAGCGCGTCCGCGACCCGGCCCAGCTCGGCGGCAACCGTCGACGCCGCCGAGGTACGCGTCGACCGCCGTGGTGCTGCCGCCCTGGCGAGGCTGTCGGCGGCCCGGGTGATCGGCCCCTGCCCGGACGGTTCGGTGGCCATGGCCACCCCGGCGAGCAGCTCGGCGCTGGCGCGGGCGACCGCTGGCCACTGCGGGGAGCCCGGCGGCAGGCCCCTCAGCCGGCCGCTGATCGCCTCCAAGGCAGCGGCCGATGACCGCCACACCGCGACCCGGTCCTCGCCGCGCAGCCGTGGTGATTCCGCGGAATGGGCGTCGGCCCACTGGCCGGCGGTGGCCCGCCCCTCGTCGCTCCAGCGGGCCCGGATCCGGGTCAAGCTCAGGTCGCCGTCCAGGTTGCGGCCCGCGAACCAGCGCGGCTTACCACCGCCGGATGGCCGCAGGGCGACGGCGTACCCGACCACCTGGTCGACGTCCTTCGTCGCCGTGCGGGTGGCCACGAGCAGTCCGGCGCCCTTCATCCGCGCCACCCAGTCGGTCTCGCTGTCGGCGCCGGCCAGTGCCGCGCGGACCTGCCGGCGCAGCAGCTCCCGGTCCGGCGCCAGGCCGCTGCGCCGGGCCCGGTCGACCTCCGGCCGGGTCAGCTCGGGGCGGCGGGTCGCGCCGGCCCGGCCAGGTGTCCACTTGCCCAGCCCGAACTCGTCCTCGATCTTGTCGGTGACCTGCTGGCTGCGTCGCTTGTCCTGCCGCAGCCACACCGGTGCCCCGTCCTCGGTGGCCAGGGTGACGACCAGGTGCACATGGTCGTTGCCCTTCGCCGACAGCCCGTGCCGCACCGCGATCCACCGGCACCCGGCCCGGTCCGCGTCGCCGGTGAAGCCCATCTCCTGCACGAACCGGCCCGCGATCCGGCCCCAGGTGTCGTCGTCGAGCTGGCCTTCCTGGGCCGGCAGGCTCAGCGAGCACTGCCAGACGTACTGCTTCACCCCCCGCTCGCCAGCGGCGATCTGCGGCGCGTCCAGGCGGGCCGCCAGGTTGTCCAGCCCCCACCGGCCGCCGTCGCGCTCGTGCCGCTCTGGCGCAAGCAGGGCTACGTCGTCGTACCCGGCTACCAAGTGGGGGTTGACGTGTTCCTCCGCCTTGCCCGGCCCCCACAGGTACTCCAGCAGCCCCCGTACCCGGCTGCCGTAGGTAACCTTCGGGATCATCGGCGGCCCGTCTGCGCGGCGGCGATCGCGGCCACCAGCTCATCGACGCGGGCCGCGAGCCGCGCCACGTACGCGGCCGACGCCGCCAGGTCCCCGGCCGGCTCACCTATGGCGTGGAGCCGGGCGACCGCCTGGTTCAGGTTGGTCGCCGCGCCCCGTACCTGCCGGTGCACTCCCATTAGTTCGACCAGCAGCGCGGATGTCTCACCGGGCCCGTCCGGGGCGTTCGCGGCCGGCACCAGGGGCGCGGTGCCAGCCTCGGCCAAGTAGGCAGCGACGGCCATCCGGGCGGCGGCGGCGTTCGCCGTCACCGCCGCGAGTTCCTCGGTCGACAGGCGCACCGTCACCCGATGCACGCGCGGATCAGCATCGTTGTGCTTGCGTCGCCGATTCTGCTGAGCACCGAACCGGACCACACCTACCTGAGCCGGATCAGCCACGGCGAGCACCCTCCTGGTGGACGTCAACCGCCCGACCTGTACCGGCCGCGCGGCGGCCCGTCTGCCCAAAAGGCAGACTTCTACTCCAACTTGCTCCGACGAAGGAGGCGGGTCGCGTGCGCGCGACCCGGGTGCGCGGTCGGGCCGAGCGCACCTGACGGTGAGTACCACGAGCCCACCCCGTGGGGGCCAGAGAGCGTAGCCGGTCGCCGCCCAGCATCAAGGGCGCTCCGCGTCGCTGCGCGATGGTCCTACGGCCCACCCTTGACCCTGGTCGACGCCCTCGGCTGGCACTGATGGCGCCCCCACCGGCCCGGGGGAAGGGTGGAAAAGCGGGACCGTGCCGATCGATCTTGGCCGCTAAGGTGGGCGTCCACAGACACCAGACCGGATCATCCTGGGGGAGAAACCTATGGTCGAACAGACCGCCAAGGCCGTCCGCGCCGAGACGGAACGGGCCGCGTTGGGACTGCTGCGCGAGCGCGCCAACCTGGTCGGCGAGGCGGCCACAGCCCGGCACGACCGGGACCAACTGGCCGAGTCCCTGCGTGCTGCCAACGCCCGCTACGCCGAGCGCTACGACGCAGCGGTGCAGGGTGGATGGACGCCGGAGGACCTGGCCAAGCTCGGCCTGGACGCACCAGAGGCCACCACCGGCCGGCGCCGCCGCTCGCGCCGGCCGGCCTCGACCTCCGGCCCGCAGCAGGATGACGACCAGGTCGTGCACGCCGACACCGGCGGGCAGGCGTAGCCGCGACCGACACCGCACAACAGCGGCCGCCCTCCCCGGGGTGGCCGCCGTCGTGCTGACGCTCATGGCCGCGCCCCCAACGGCGCATCCCGGTCTCGCATGAACGGCACCGGGTCGACGGCGTTGCTGCTGTTGGCGTTGTACGGGCCGTCCGGAACGTTGACGTGCACCTCGAAGTGCAGATGCGGGCCGGAGGAACCTCCGCTGTTGCCGACGAACCCGATCACCTCGCCGGCCGTCACGGCGTCGCCGATGGCTACCTCGGGTCGTCGGATCAGGTGGCAGTAGCGGGTGACGACCTCGCCCGGGTGGCGGATGTCGACGTACCAGCCGCAGCCCCGGGCGCGGGTGTGCCCATCCCGGTCGCAGGTGGTGTACCAGTCGCACTTGACCTGCTCGACCACCCCGCCCGACGCGGCCCGAATCGGGTCGCCCCGTACGTCGGCCCGCGACATGTCCACCCCGGCGTGCAACCGGCCGTTGCGGGGCCCGAACGGGCTACCGACGAAGGCGTGCAGCGGCTGCACCCACCCGCCCGGCCCGACCGGCACGGGCCCGAACTCGCCCACGCCACAGGGGGCCGTCGGAGCGCCGCCACCGACGTCGCGGATGTCCGACACGCCGAGCACCACGGCGGCGAGCAGCTCGGCGTCGTCCTCCCACTTCTGGTACTCCTCCGGGTAGGCAGAGCGCTGCACCGCCTGCGCGGCGTCCGTCAGCCGCATCCGCTCCCACCCGTCGACCCGCGCCAGCGCCTCGTAGAACCTGTCGGCGGCGTAGCTGGGCGTCATCCGCTCGCGCACCGTCCCCCACCCAGGGCGCTGCTGGAACAACCCGACCGAGTCGTGGTCACGGCCAACACCCTCATGCGGCAGCGACAGCGATTCGGGCACGTTGGCGTTGGCCAGGTTGCGTAGCGTGGACTCCTGCATCGCCGTCGCCAGCGCGATCACGTAGCCACGGGCGGGCATCTGCCGCTCCAGACCGGCCGTGACAATCTCAGCCGCGTTGGCCACCTGGGCGCCGCTCCACCTGCCCACCTCGGGCGCCGCGCCATCCGGCAGCAACGGCACCTCGCACGCTGCGGCTTCCGCCTGCTCCTGACCGAACATCAGCACCGGGAGCACCACCGTGCCGCCGCACAGCAGCACCACGACGGCCACCACCGCGACTGCCAACGCGATCGGTCTGCGGGTCGTCATCCGATGGCCCGCCGGAAGTCGTTACCGGTGACCAGCCATCGCCCGGCCAAGGCCGTCACCGTGACGGTCAAAGCGCCGCTGTCGGTGGTGAACTCGTACTCTGCGGCACCGCCCTTCGGTGGCTTCGAGGCCACCGGGCCGCCGTCCACCCGGGCCGCCGGAACTCGCGCGGGGTCGACTGTCCGCAACTGCGCGGCGAACCCGTCGTCGCAGACCTCAGCGACCTGCCGCCACCACTCATCGGCCGGAAGGTCAGAGCGCACCCAGGCCCGTGCGAACCGCGCCGCTACCCGTGCCGCCTGCGCCGCCGGTGGCGGTGGAACGGTCAGGTCATCGCCACCATGGTCGTCACGGCCCGGAGACTCACCAGGCGTCGGCGACTCCACGACGTCGCCGGTGGTCGGGTAGACCGGGCGGCTGCGGTCCGGGCCCGGCACCGTCGGCGCGGCAGTTCCCGCGCAGCCACCAACTCCCAGCAGCGCAGCCACGAGTGCCACCAGCCCAACGTCACGCAGCCGAGCAGTGCCGGTGACAGCGTGCACTGCCCTTGCCATTCAACGCCCCCGTGGTGCCGATCATGTCCGATGTTGACCGAGCAATCACCATAGGACCAGCTACCTACGCGGTGCTACTGTCACGTACTCGTCAGTGACCTTGACACGCGGGGGAGGCATCAGGTGACGAGTGGCAACCGCGTGGCCGTACGCGGGTCCAGGCGGTGAGGTCCGGAACAGTCGCGGCCCGCCGTACCCGTCCGACCGCCGTACCGCAGCTCCCCCTCGCCGTGATTCCGAAGAATCACGTCCGAGACGGGTGGCCTCCGGTGTGGTGGGTCGGCTGCCACGGCGGGGCCGGCACGAGCACCCTCGCCCGGATGGTCGGCTTCGGCGCGGACTTCGGCGCCGCGTGGCCGGCGCTCACCCCTGCGATGCCCGGCGCCCAGGTCGTCCTCGTCTGCCGCGCGTCGGCGTCGGGCACATGGTCCGCCACCGGCGCGGTCGAGCAGTGGCGCCGTCGCTCCGGAGTGGCCCGCATGACCTGGCTGCTCGGGGTCGTCGCCGTCGCCGCGTCACCACGGCGTCCACCCCGCATCGCCACCGAGCGGCTGCGGTTACTCAGCGGCTGGGCACCGCAGATCTGGCGGGTCGGCTGGATCGACGACCTACTCGCCGTCGACGAGCCGACCGACATCGGCACCCCTCCCGACATCGAGGCGCTGCGCACCGCGATCTGGCACACGCTGCACGTCGCGAAGCAGAAAGGACGACCATGACCCTGATCGGCGCCTTGGCGCAGGCCGAAACCATCCTCGTGCAGGCCGTCCCCGACCCCGGTGGTGGTGTAGCGCCTCCCGGCGTCGCCGGCAGCGGAGTTCTGCTCATCCTCCAGTGGATCGCCTGGCTGGCCGTGGCGGCCTGCGTCGCCGGAATGATCGTCACCGCCGCGAAAATGGCCATCTCCCACCGCCGCGGTGACGACACCAACGTCTCGCAGTTGGGCTGGGTCTTTGCCGCCTGCGTCCTGATCGGCAGCGCGTCCGCGATCGTCGGCGCCCTGATCGGCGGTGGGAGGACGACCTGATGCCCCCCGCTGGGCCCGACTTCGCCGAGCGCCCTCCGTGGACCCGACCCGGCTTCATCGCCGCCGCGGTGCTGGTGGCAGTCATCGTCGTGGCTGGGGTGCTGATCGCAGTCCTCGCCCCGCGCGGCGACGACCCCGACGCTGGTGGCGGCACCCCGCCACCGACACCGCCGCCGATCGTCACGAGCACACCGGATCAGGTGCTACCCACCGCCGTGCCGACGGTAGCGCCCGATGACGTCCGGTGGGAGCTGGTCGGTCCGTTCGCGGTGCCGGTCAGCGCCAGCGCCGGCCCCAAGCAGGTGACCGACACGACGGCCTCCGGCTTCGCGCACACCCCCGAGGGCGCCCTGGTCGCCGCCGCGCAGATCATGACCAGAGCCGGGCACGCTCTCGGCCGGGACCGCTGGGAACCCACCATCCAGCGGCAGTTCGTGCCCAGCGCTGACCGCGACCAGCTTCTCGCCACGCTCACCGCCGCCGACAGCGGCCCGGCCGATCCAGGCTCCCTCAGCCGAATCACCGGATACACCTACCAGTCGTACACCCCCGACACAGCGGTGATCGGGCTCGTGCTCCGCGCTCCATCCGCCGGCACCCCGCGCTACCACGTCCTGTCACTGACGCTGCTCTGGCGCGACGGCGACTGGCGGATGCAGGCACCACCCGGGGGTAGCTGGCTCTCGGTCAACCGCGCCACCGACACCCTCGCCGGCGTGGTGGAGTGGGGCCCGCAGTAATGCCCGACTGCATCCCCGTCATTAACCCGCTCTGCGGCCCTGCCAAGGTCGCCGAGAACATCGCCAGCCGGCACCTGGAACAGATCGCCGAGGAAGCGTCGAAGGCCGCCGCCGAGATGCTCACCACGCTGGTCGCCGGATGGCTCAGGGTAGACAGGCCGGAGATCTCGGAAACCTCAGGCGTCGTAGCCAACCTCCGCGCCTACACGCATTGGGCGGTCGCGGCGATCGCGGTGGGCGCGCTGCTGGTCGGGGCGATTCGACTGGCCATCGAACGCAACGGGCGGGAAGCCGGGTCGATCGCCAAGGGCCTGGTCGCCCTGGTCGTGATCACCGGCGCTGGCGTGCCGGCAGTGCAGGTCCTCATCACCGTCGGCGACTCGTACTCGGACTGGATCATCACCGAGTCCACCAGCGGTGACCTCGGCGGCCGGCTCCTGCTGCTCAGCCCGGCTGCGGGCGCCTCCGCCCTGTCACCGATCATGGTGATCGGCGTCAGCCTGTTCATCTTCACAGCCGCGATGGTGCAGCTACTCATGCTGCTGGCCCAGAGCGCGGGACTCATCCTCCTGGCGGGTCTGCTGCCGCTGCCCGCAGCGGCGGCAATCTCCGGCTCGGGGCGCACCGTCCTCAACCGCTACCTGACATGGCTGATCGCCCTGATCCTCTACAAACCGGCCGCCGCGACCATCTACGCGGCCACGTTCTGGCTCAGCCAGGGACAGACCCTCATCGACCTGCTCACCGGACTGGTGATGCTCTGCATGGCCATCGTGGCGCTGCCGGCGTTGCTGTGGTTGATCGCCCCGGCGGTGTCGGTGCTGTCCAGCGGCGGCGGCTCCAGTGGCGCTGGCGTGGCGGCGGTCTCGGCGGCCGGTCAGGTGGCCTCCGGCGCGGTGCGACTGTCCAACAGCGGCGGTGGGCAGGGCGGCGGCAGGTCCGGTGGGCACACGGGCGGGGGGTCCGGCCGGCCTGGTGGCGCCTCGCCGTCGGCGCCGTCACCTCGCCCCTCCGGCGGCGCTCCCGCCGCAGGCGGGACCAGTACCGGCCCGGGTGCGACCGGTGGCGCCGCAGCCGGCTCGGGTGCCGCAGCAGGTTCGGGTGCGGGAGCCGGCACTGCTGGTACAGCGGCTGGCACGGGTGCCGCAGCGGCGGCGGGCCCGGCCGGGCCCGTGGTGGCCGGTGGCGTCGCGGCGGCGCAGGCCGGCCCGGCCACCGTACGCAGGGTCGGTGGCACCGCCTCCGGCGCGGTGGGCGGTGAGGGCTCATGAGCACCGGCGTACAGAACAGGCCGACCGAGCAACGCACCTACGGCAACTGGCGGCTCGGCCGGGGGGCCGGTCTGTTCGGGCTCGGCCCGGCCGGCACCATCGCGGCGTTCCTGGTCATGGTGCTCGCCGCCGCCATGCTGCCGGTGTCCCCGCTGGCGGCGCTACTCACGGCGGTCCTCGGCGTGCTGCTCCTGGCCCCGCTGGCGATCCGGGTCAACGGGCGCACCGGCTTCCAGGTCATCACGGCCCGGGTGGCGTGGTGGCTCACCCGGGCACGCCGGCACCACATCTACGTCTCCGGCGTCGCATCCCGCGTCGCCGCCGCTCACCAGCTTCCCGGCGTGCTGGCCCGCTCCGAGGTGTACGAGGTGGAGACCGGCCGGTCCGGTGTCGTCGCGGTCGTCGTGGTGCCGCAGAGCCGCCACTACACCGTCACCCTGCGCTGCGCCCCGGAAGGGCTGGACCTGGTCGACCAGGCGGTCGTCGACGCCCGCGTGGCGCACCTCGCCACCTGGCTGTCGGCGCTGTCCCGCGAGCCGCACCTGGTACAGGCGCAGGTCACCGTCGAGACGACCCCTGACCCGGGCACCCGGCTCGCCGCCGAGGTCGCCGCCACCTCCCGGCCCGACGCCCCGGCGCTGGCCCTGCAGGTCCTCACCGACGTCGTCGAGTCGTCCCCGGCCGGCTCCGCCACCGTCGACACCCGGGTCTCGCTGACCTACACCGCCCCACCCGGCCGGTCGATGTCCCACGAGGACGTCTGCCGGGAGGTCGCCAGCCGGCTACCGCATCTGCACGCCGGGCTGACCGGCGCGACCGGCGCCGGGATCACGCCGCTGTCCGCGCGCAGCCTCGCCTCCGTGGTGCGCGCCGCCTACGACCCGGCCGTCGCCGTGGATCTCGCCCGCGACCCGCAGTTGACCCCGGACTGGCCCCAGGCCGGACCGGTGGCCACCCGGGAGAGCTGGGACGCCTACCGGCACGATTCCGCAGCATCACGGACCTGGTGCATGGTGGAGGCACCCCGGGGCGTGGTGTACAGCAGGTTGTTCGCCCGGCTCACCGACCCGGATCCGCAGTTGTTACGCAAGCGGGTGACGATGGTCTACCGGCCCTACTCCCCCGGTGACGCGGCCCGCCTCGTGGAGGCCGACAAACGCGACGCCCGGTTCCTGGCCAGCAAGAAGCACCGGCCCAGCGCCCGGGACATGACCGACGTCGTCGCCGCCGAGCAGGCCGCAGAGGAAGAAGCCGCCGGTGCCGGCGTCGTCCGCTTCACCGTGCTGGTCACCGCCACCGTCGCAGACGAGACGCAGCTCGACGAGGCCGCCGGCATCATCCGGGCCCGCGCCGGTGAGGCCCGGCTGGTGATACGGCCGATGTACGGCTGCCAGGCCGCCGGATTCGCCGCCGGCCTGCCCGCCGGTGTCGTGCTGCCCACCCACGCCACGATCCCCTTCTAGGACCCGGCATGACTATCAGCACCCGGGACAACAGCACGCCCCCGCCACCGCGTCGACCAGCCGCACGCCGACCGGGCCGGCTCGGCTACGCCGGGCCCGGCGGCGGCCGGTGGTCATGGATCGAGCCGCCGACGGAGTACCGGGGCACCACCGTCCAGGTGTGCGGCCTGTTCCCGTTCGGCACCGGCGCGTCGACCCCGATGATCGGCGTCCCGCTCGGGCGCCACCTCTACACCGGCAGCGCGGTGTGCTTCGATCCGATCTCCTGGTACACGAGAGCGAGGTTGATCAACAACCCGTCGGTGTGGATCGAGGGCGAGCCCGGCATGGGCAAGTCCACGGCGGTCCGCCGGATGGTCCTCGGCCTCACCGCGCAGGGCGTGACCCCGCTGATCCTCGGCGACCTCAAACCCGACTACGCCGAGCTGGTGCGTGCCCTGGGTGGGCAGGTGCTGCGGGTCGGGCCGGGCCTGGACCGGATCAACCCCCTCGACGCCGGTCCGTGGCGGCAGGTCCTCGGCCGGGTTGACGAGCGCACCGGCGCGGTCGTCCGCGCGGCGGTCACCGATCGGCGCCTGAACATGCTGGTCGCCCTGGCGACCCTGGTCCGCCGGGGCCCGGTCAGCTCCGACGAGACCACCGTGCTGGCCGCTGCACTGCGCTACCTCGCCGAACGCGAGACCGACGACGCCCAGCCGGTGCTCTCCGACGTCCTGGCCGTCATCCGCGACGCCCCGGCCGAGGTCCGCGCGGTCACCCTCTGGCAGGAAGAGGGAGATCTCCCCCGGTTCCGGGAGGACACCGCCGCACTGCACCGCACCCTGCTGGCGCTGCTACACGGCCCGCTCGGCGACACCTTCGAGGGGCAGACCACCACCGCCATCCGGCTCGACACCCCGGCCGTGTGCGTGGACATCTCCGGCATCGACGACACCGACGAGCTGCGCACCGCCGCGACCCTGCTGTCGACCTGGTCGTACGGGTTCGCCCAGGTCGAGGCCGCGCACCTGATGGCCGACCTCGGCCTCGCGCCGCCGAGGACGTTCTTCACCGTGCTCGACGAGCTGTGGCGGGCGCTGCGGGTCGGGCACGGCCTGGTCGACCGCGCCGACGGACTCACCCGCCTCAACCGACAGAAGGGCACCGGCACGGCCTTCATCACCCACTCCCTCGCCGACTTGGAGGCGCTGCCTACCGCTCACGATCGGGCCAAAGCGAGAGGCTTCGCCGAACGCTCCGCCGTGCTGATGATCGGCCCCTGCTCCGAACAGGAACTCGACGCCGTCGCCCGGGTACGGCCGCTGTCGCAGGCCGAACGGCGTGAGGTGCTGTCCTGGTCGGCGCCACCGTCGTGGACCGCCAGCGAGGGCGGCGAAACCGTCGGCCGAGGGCGCTTCCTGATCAAGGTCGGTTCCCGGCCGGGCATCCCGGTGCACCTGGAACCCACCGAGGTGGAGAAGCAGCTCGGCAACACCGACTTCCGCTGGACGATGACGTGAACCGGCCTGCCGGGCCGCGCGGCGGCCACGATGACGCCGGTCTGATCGTGGGCGGGCTCGCCGCCCTGGTCCTGGTCCTCGCCGGCACGGTATGGCTGCCGGTCGTGCTCACCCGCCCGCCCGGCTACACCGGCGGGCACCCGATCCAGGTGGCCCTCGACGTCCTGCGCGGGGACATCACCTGGACCACCGCGTGCACGCTCGTCGCGGTCGCCCAGCTCGCCGTCCTGCTGCTGCTGATCGGGACGGTGGTCGCGGTCCGACGGTGGATCGGCCGGCGGCGGACCCGAGTCGACTCGGCCGCCCGCCGGATGGCCAGCCGTGACGACCTGGCGCACCTCGGCCCCAAGGGTGTCACCGACAGCGGCCGACGACTACGGCCCAGCCTCGCCGACGTCGACCGGCCCGACCCCGACCAGCTCGGCGTGCTCATCGGCACCACCGTCGCCGGGGGAATGCCGCTGCGCCAGTCCTGGGAGGACATGGCCGTCGACATCTGGGGCCCGCGTACCGGCAAGACCACCAGCCGGGCCATCCCCGCCATCGTCGCCGCGCCCGGCCCGACCCTGGTCACCAGCGTCAAGGGCGACATCGTCGACGCCACCCGCGAGCTCCGCGCCGCACGCGGCGACGTGTGGGCGTTCGACCCGCAGCACATCCTCGGCGCCGAGCAGGGCATGTGGTGGAACCCGCTGCGCGCCGTAGCCACCATCACCGACGCCCGCCGCCTCGCCGAACACTTCGCCGCCGCCGAACGAGAGCCGGGCGTCAGTCGGGATGCCTTCTTCGACCCCAGCTCCGAGGAACTGGTGGCGAACCTGCTCCTCGCGGCCGCCGTGTCCGGGCGGGACATCCTCGCCGCATACCGATGGGCCGTCAGCCCCCGCGACGACGAACCGGCCCTCCTGCTGCGTGACCGGGGCTTCGACCTGCCCGCCGACGCGGTCGCCGGGGTGGTCAACATGCCCGACAAGACCCGGGGCGGCATCTACGCCGGTGCGCAGAAGATGCTCATGTGCCTCACCGAACCGGCCGTCACCCGCTGGGTCACCCCACCCACCCGAGGCGGGGTGCTCGAGTTCGACCCGGCCGCGTTCGTCGTCAGCACCGACGTGCTGTACCTGCTCTCCCAGGGCGGGCCTGGTTCCCCCGCCCCACTGGTCGCCGCGCTCACCGACGCCGTCCTGCGCGCCGGGGAGCTGCAGGCCCGCGCCTCGGCCGGGCGGCGCCTCGACCCGCCGCTGCTGAGCGTCCTCGACGAGGCGGCGAACATCTGCCGGCTACGACAGCTCCCCAACCTGTACTCGTTCTACGGCTCCCACGGCCTGCCCATCATCACGATCCTCCAGTCCTACCCCCAAGGCGTCGACGTCTGGGGACGCGAGGGCATGCGCAAGCTGTGGTCCGCCGCGAACGTCCGCACCTACGGCGGTGGCGTCGCCGACCCCGACTGGCTGGAAGAACTCTCCAAACTCATCGGTGAGCACGACGTCACCACCCGGTCGACCAGCAACAGCGGATCCGGCTGGGGCAACCGGTCGGTCTCCCACTCCACCCGCCGCCAGCGCATCCTCGACGTGTCCGACCTGCACGCCCTGCCCCGGGGCCGGATGGTCGTCTACGCCTCCGGCGCCCCACCCGCGCTCGCCCGCACCGCCCCCTGGCACGACGGGCCGTACGCCGCCGCGATCCGGGCCTCGATCGCCCGCTGGGACCCCACCGGCCGCACCGACTGGACCCTGTCCCCCGACACCCCGCCGGAGCCAGCACCATGACCACCCACCCCTCCGAGCCGGTCGACCCGGTCGCCGACCTCAGCGCCCTACTCGGCGAACTAGCCGGCGACCACCAGGGCGCTTCGCCGGCAGCCGCCGCGCCAGCCGGCGACGAGCCGGTCTACCGCAACGTCGAAGCGTTCGTCGGGGACTACCTCGCCCACGTCGTCGAGCGCCGCATCGCCAGCGGACCCACCTCCGGCATCAACTGGTGCCCGCGCTGGTGGGCCCACCCAGAGGCGATCTCCCGCCTCTACGCCCTGTGGCGGGCCTGGGAAACCCTGCGGGTCAGCGACCCACAGACCGGCATGAGCATCTGGTGGCGCGACCACCTCGACCCCCACCTCACCGCGCTCGCCGCCGAGTACGGCCCCTTCAGCCGGTGCGGCCCGGACAAGCACACCGACACCAGCCCGCTGCCGATCGAACCCGCACCCCCGGAAGTTCTCGCGCAGCTTCCCGACGCGGACGGCGTCTGATTCCGCCGCATCACCGCCAGGATTAGGCCAGGCCGTGGGAGCTAGGTAGGCGGCGCAGTCCTCCAACCCATTTCACCCAAAATGCCCCTCTCAGCCGCCCTGCCAGCGGGTCTACGCTTTCTATAGGAATGGGGATACGCATCGTGGCGGTGTTTTGCTGCGTCGCGTGGCACGTGAGGTGTCGTACCGTGATGTCATGTCACGCCCAATGGGCGAGACACGAGGAAGGGCGGGAAGCCGAAGCTCCCCGCCCCACCCTGGAACGGGACCTCAGCGACGCGTTCGGCGCCTAACCAACATCGTCGCCTGTCCCAGCACCGCGAGGGCCTTCGCCACCACGGCAAGGCCCTCGCGCTGTTGATAGGCCGCCACCAGGGCGACCAGCTCCAGCGCCGGCCCCGCGAACTGCCAGACCCGCACCAGGTACGGGATCGGCCGCGTCGGCTCGTGCTCCTGCTCCTTCACCGTCTCCTCCACTTCCATTCCCCGGTCCGTCCGGAGCACCGCGGTCGGCTCCGGCAATGGAGCGGGCCAGGCCAGTGGAGGATGCAGTTGTAGCAGTGCCGCACTCACGGTACGGACCACAGTGAACAACATGGAGGGAGGCGCGCCGACACACGGCGATGCTTTCGGCCACCACAGCCAGTACGGCAAAGACCGGGCAACCCTCCAGCGCTGATACCGGGTGCACTAAACGGATCTACCGCTCAAAAGGTGCGTGCTACCTCGCGGTATCGACGTTGTGATGAATGATCTCTTTCTCCTCGCTGTGCCGGTATTCGTTGGTCCGGACGCGCTCACGATCAGATCCTGGTCGGTGGTCTCGTGGGGCGGGTCAAGGCTCTGTGCCCGGGGCCAGGGGAAGTGCCACCACGCGGGCTACGGTCGAGCCATGAGCAGCGGATACGACCCGGTGCTGGCCGAACAGAGCGTGCGGAAACTGGCGGCTGTGACCGACGAACAACTCATCGACGAGGTGCGTGCCGCGACCGCTGTGGTGGTCGACCGGGTGGAGCACCTGCGCCGGACCGGCTGGCCACGCGACCCGGTCGAGCAGGCAGCGAGCGCTGCGATGAAGGATGCTCGGACCGCTCTGGTTGGCCTGTCCGCTGCTGATGCGTCGTTAGCGGCGGTGGTGACTGCGGTCAGGCCGGTTCTGGGGCAGTGGTGGCCAGGTCAGCCGGCGGAAGCCGCCGCAGTGGCAGCGGCGGTGGAGCGGCTACGGTACGCAGCACTACACCGACCGGCGCAGGTGCGCGACGCTCGCTGGTTAAGCACACCCTGACTCGCCCCCCTGGGCGACCGAGATCATCGCAGGTCTGTCACAGCGGGAAAGAACACTGCTGACGTGATCGGTGATGAAGCGCAGTAGTGCCGAGAGAACAGCACGGACGAGAACCGACAGCTCCTCACTCGGCACTCCCAGACCTTCGAGACTTCGTCGTGCTTACCGTGATTGGTCCGATGCCCGTCCAGGAGGTCGCGCCGATCCGACCGTGCGGCTGCTGTCTGCCACCAGGGGCCCTGGCCGTGTCGGGCGGGGAAAGGCCGTAGCCGCCGCGCTGGCTGCGCTCGCCCTACGTATCTGCGACAGCGCCTGGCTGATGTCCCGGACGAGGTCATCCTCAGCGATCGCCGGCCGCCAGCTCACCGTCGCTCGGTAGACCAGAGAACCGGTCGGGCGCCGCAAGGTGTTCTCCCCCCGGAGGAACAGGTCATGGCGACGCACCACGCTGGTCAGCCCCTGGTGCAGGGCGGCGGCGAGCAGCGGCAACTCCCCGGCGAGGCGCGCCAGGTCCGTCCTCGGCGGGGCTGCGGGGCTGTCCAACAGCGAACGTGTCCACCGCAGCACCTCACCCAGCTCACCAGCAGCGTCCCGAGCTGTCCCCGACGGCGGGGTCGCGCGCAGGTCAGCAGCCGCGATCGCTGCCTGTCGCCAACCACCAACACTCGACGGCGTGCCCTCAGCGGTCAGGATGTGCGCGGCCAACCCGAGCTGGGTGCCGACTCTCAGGTGCACACCGGCGACCTGGTCCGGGTTTTGCCAGAGCCAGGTCCTGGCAGCCCGCAGCGCGACGATCGCTGCATCAATCGTGTCCACGGCCGGAGCCGGGTCCAGCGGCACCCGGGCGATATCGAGTTCGTCCAGTCCGGGACGACCAGTGGTGGCAGTGACCATGTCTCGGGCGACGACGCCGAGTCGGCTGGTCGCCACCCACCGGGCGGCATCCGCCGCCGGGGCGTACGTCTTCCCGGCCAGTTCGTTCCTGGACAGCCAGGACGGCAGCCTGGCGTCCATCAGCGTCGCCTCGGTGGTGATGCGGGCGAGGCCACTGAGGGTTCCCTGGACCCCGCCGCCGGCTCGGATAGCCGCGCCCTCTGGCGTCTTCGGACGCTGACCCAGCGGGATGTGACTGGCGATGATGTCGCCCATCACGCCGACCGCGTCGGCGGCCCGGCGCAGGGATCGAGCAGGGCCGGTCGTGATGGGCGGTGCCGGCGGGTACTGCTCCATCGTGGCTGCGCCCAATAACCCAACGTAGAACCGGGTCAGGCTCTGGCCGTGTCGGCTGAGGATGAGGTCGGCCGCCGCCCGTGTTGCCACCTCCTCGGCGGGCCGTCCACCCACCACCAGCTCGGTGGCCCTGGCCAACTGGCGGTAGAGGTCGTTTCGGGCACTCAGGAGCGCGATGATCTCGGCGGCGGTGTCGGCACGTTGCCCGGTCACTGCCGTGGCGGCGGCACGGACTGCCCGGTGCGCCTCGTCGCGCCAGGTGCCGACCGTCATGCCAGGGCCGCCGCTGCTCGCCGGAGCTGCTCGGCGGCGGCGTCATGGTCAAGCCGCCGGGCTAGGTCGTTGCCTGAGGCGTTGGCCTTGCGGTCGTGGTGCCGAGCGAGGTGCACGATGAGGTCCGCGACGGCGGTCCGGACCTGGGGACGGTCGCCGCCCGGCACGGTGGCGTCGACCTCGACCTGGTCGTCGCCGTAGAAACGGGCCTGGACATCGAGCATCTCCAAGCCGAACCGGTCCCAGGCAGAGGTGTCCTCGCCAGACACGGCCTTCCAGGCTGCGACAGCGAGGTACACAGCTCCGGCGGCGGCCAGATCGTCATCTTCAGCGGCGAGCCTGGCACTGAGGGCCCTCGTTGCTTCCGTGAACTCCATGCGGCACAGCCTCTGCCCAGCAACCCTCCGCCGTCCAGCCGACAATCATCGACCTGTGGATAACCTCCTAGACGGCCTGGTCGATGCCCTGTGCATACCGATCAGTGCGGGGCCTCCTGGTCGCCCGGACGCCGCCTTGTCGAGCACCGCCTGCCAGGGGTATAGATCCAGCCAACCGTGCGTGGCGTGGGGTGTCCATCGCCCGCACGGAGGCGTGCTCATGCCGCAAGACGCCACCGGCCATCGAGACTTCCTAACTTTCTTAGTTCTCATCCACGATGTCGGGGGTGTACCGCATCCTCTACGTGAGGAGCATCCTCAGAACTTCCTCAGCGGAACGGATTGAGTCAACACACCGGCCGGTCCTTGTATCAGCTCTGATACGTCTTAGGGTGGGATGACGTAGAAAAAGGTGAGGGCGGGAAGCTGACGCTCCCCGCCCCCGGGAATCACCGGTGACGTCGGCCTAGGAACCAGTTCACCGATGTATGCCCCAGCACCGCGAGGGCCTTCGCCGCCACGGCGAGGCCCTCGCGCTGGTTGTAGGCCGCCATCAGGGCGGCCAACTCCAGCGCAGGCCTCACGATCTGCCACACCCGCTCGGTTCGCGAGGTGACCCGCGGAGGGTCCTGCTCCGGCTGTTGTCGCACCGTGTTCCTCCTCTCCGGCTCCGGGGTTCGGAGCCCCGCGGTCGCTCCGAGAAGCGGCGCCGGATGGTAGGAGGTCCACGGTTGGTGACAACCGCAGTGCCGAGAGATGACGGTATCCCACAGACCCGACACATCAGCGGCGCTGTCCAGGTTCGACACGCCGGTGACGGCGCACATCTGTGCGAGGTGTCGCCAGTGAAGGCTGATGTCCCCTCGCCGCTGGCGAGGCGGCTAGCCGGAGTGAGATCGGGTGATGACGTCAGAGCAGGTGTTGGGACGAGCGAAAAGCCCTGCGCCGCGTCGTCGACATCTTGGTTCAGGCGCCGTTCTGAGTCCTGGACCGTTCAGCCACCGGCCGTGATGTGCTCGCATACCCGGCGGGGCCGGTAGCCGCCCGGGACGTCAGCGCCGATGATGTTCCAGAACGGCGGCGAGCCATCGATGTGCCCGCCGAGGGTGTGCCAGGCGTAGCCGGGGTTTTCCCTGCGCAGCGCCGCGAGACCGGCGGCGGCGAGGCCACGGCGGCGGTAGGCCGGCAGAGTGTGCGGCTGCTCGACCCAGCCGGTCCGGCACCGATGACATATCTGGTAGTCGACCGCGAACACAAACTCGTCCCGTACGGAGGCGTCATCGGGGTCGTGGCCGCGTAGGTTCGCCGCGCGCATCCGCCAGCCGATCCGCTCGTTCGAGACGGTGTCCTGCCACGGCGTGGCCAGCCGGGGCACGACCGGCCAGCCGGACCGGCGCGGCCACCGACCTCCGGTCAACCGCAGAAGCAGGTCGCGCCACGGCTCACGCCCGAGCATCGCCGTACTGGCCACCAGGTCCCGGATCTCGGCATCACGCGAGCCGGTGTCGGTCATGGGCGGCTCAGTCCTCGCCGGCGTCGGTCTGCGCATCCCTGGCCTGTTCGACCAGCGCGTTGGTCAGGTCGCGCAGCCCGGCCACGACTTTCCAGTCCGGCCGGACCGCCGGGTTTAGGCCGCGGGCCTTGGCGTCCTCCCAGATCCGGTCGACGTAGTCGTACAGGGCCTGCCGGGCCTGGACCTGTGCCGCCCGGCCGCCGGCGTCGAGCGCGGCCAGACCTGCCGCGTCGCGTTCGGCAAAGGCGTCGATCAGCTCGATCGCCATGCCCTGATGGTCCAGTTCATCGTTCACATCGACCATGCCGGTAACCCTATGGCATCGGATCGTCACGCGGATGTGCCGCGATCGTAAGAGCCGCAACGGCCGGTAGCCGTCGGTGTCGAGCGACGCGAGTTCGGGGCCGTCCGTAGTTTCCAGCCCTCGACCGGCCGGACGCGGTGCCTGCGGCTACCATCTTCGGTGCCGACCAGCGTTAGAGCGCCGCGATTCGGACTCCCTCTACCCCTGCGCGAGCGTGAGGGTTGCCCACACCTGACTGGCGCCGATCGGGTCGATCGCGCGCAGGTTCACCGGCACGTCGAGCACGACCAGGTGCGCACGCTCGTTTACGCCTCGGCCGGGCGAGATCAGGCCGCGTACCGCGTGCTCGCCCTGGTCGTCGTCGCCACCGGGCTCCGGCGCTCCCAGCAGCCGCGCGGCGACCTCGGCCGGGAAGGGGCCGCCCTGCCACTCGATCTCCCAGGTCCGGCCGCCGTCGCCTTGCCACCAGTCGAGATGGGTGGCGCCGTTGAGCGCGCCGGTCTCGCGCAGGGCCGACATAACCCGTCCCAGCACCTCGTAGTAGCCCGCCGGGTTGTCCCGCAGGTGGTGCACCTGATCCGTCATGGCCTGCTCAACGAGTCGGGCCGGGGGTCAGGTCCGCCCTGCCCCCCGGTTGATCCTGCCGGCGACCGCCAGGTGGAGCCAAGGCGGCCTTGCCCCCAGCCCGATCAACCGTTGAGGTAGCGGGCGAGGGTGTAGGCCGGAGCGCGATCGAGCCGGGCGCCACCGTGGTCGTAGCGGCGGGTGGTACGGGCGTCGGCATGCCCGAGTTGGTCCTGGACGTCTTCGAGGTTCGCCCCGGCGTCGCGGCTGAGGGTGGCGCAGGTGTGCCGCAGGACGTGGGCGCTCATGGTGACCGGGATACCGGCGGCGCGGGCGAGGCGGCGTAGTAGTCGCCAGACCGCGCCTCGGTCCAGTCGGCCGCCGCTGGCGGTCGCCACCAGCGGCCGACACGTTCCGGCGCCGGCTTGCCCGGCCGGCACGGGCGTCCGGTCGCCGGTGAGGTCGGTGCGGCCGGCGAGGTAGGCGTCCAGGCGGCGAAGGACAGGAGCGGGCAGCGCGACCAGGTGCGGCCGGTCGCCCTTCGCGGTGAAGCGCAGGACCCGGTGGCCACCGTTGTGGCCGAGTTGCTCGACGTCGGCGCCGACCAGCTCACCGACGCGCAGCCCGGTGTAGAGCAGGATCGCCACGATCACGGCGGTGCGTGCCGCCTGGGGACTGCTGTCGGTGTCGGCGGCGGCCAGCAGCGCGTCGGCCTGGTCGCGGGACAGGCCGGCTGTCGATGACGTGCGTGGTGCCCGCGGTTTGCGTTTCGTGTCGATGCCGGTGGGGTTGGCCCGGTCGGTGTGGTCCTCGGCGATCAGCCACGCGTAGAAGGACGACACCGCCGCCAGCCTGCGGGCCCGGGTCGCTGGCGCCGCGCCGGCGGCTTCTTGGGCGCGCAGCCACGCGTGCGTGTGAACCCGGCGGGCCTCGGTCAGCGGATCCACCACGGACGCAGCAAGAAAGTCCAGCCAGTGTCTAAGGTCGCGCCGGTACGCCGACCTGGTGTTGACCGACTGGTAGCCGATCAGCCACTCCCGCAGCAGCATCTCCAGTTCGTCACCGCCGTTACTCGCCACCGTGGTGCCAGTGGGTGGTCGGGCGGCCGGAAGTAGCTCTCCGGACAGGACATTCACTGCGTGATCCCTCGCTTGCGTTGTTCGGCGCGCAGGCACGCCGGGTGCCACCACCGGGCTCCATCGTCGATCACGGTCAGCGCCGGTCAATCGGGTGGGTCGCCGCGTGCAGCTCGTCGACGTCGTCCACGACGACCCGGACCCGGATCACCGGCTCACCTTCGCCGGGTGGGGCAGGTTCAGCGCGTTGGTGAGGACGTGCCATAGGTGCTCGGCGCGGCCCCAGACCGGATCCACGACGGTGACGTACCAGGCGTTGTCGAGCGCATACAGCGCGGTCTTGCCGACCTCGCCTTCCCAGTCCTCGAATCCCGAGACGCCACCCACCCAGGTGTGGGCCGCACCGTGATCAAGAGTGACCGGGATGCGGACACCGCTGTCGCTGTACTCGTGCAGCAGCACCAGGTCGGTCGCGGCGAGCGCGGCGGTGAGCCGCCTGCAGGTGGGATCGTCGACGAATCCGCTGATCGCGGCGCGTTGCCGCCAGCCCTGGTCGAGTTCCTGGCCGGGTTGGGAGAAGTCGGTGACGAACCCGGCGCGGTTGAGGGCGGCCAGCACCGGGACCAGCGTCGCGGTCTCCTCATCGGGTGGCCCGCCGTAGGTGGGGGTCTCGTCGAGATCCCCGGTCAGCCATCGTGCGGTCAGCTCTCCCAGGTCGGTCAGGCTGGTGGCGGTTGCCCAGGTCAGTGTCATGTCATGCCCTCGCCAGGTCAGCGGTGAAGGCGGCCACCCGGTCGTACTTGGTGCTGGTGGTGTGGCCGTCCCAGGCCGCCGGGTGGGCGGGCAGGTGCCAGGAGATCTGCCCGGCGGGCAGCTCGATGTAGACGACAGTCGGGTGAAGGTCGCTCGGGTCGTGCCCGACTCCGGCGGGGATGCCGGCCTCGTGGGCCAGGGCGAGTGCGGTCCAGATCAGAGCGTTGCGCCGGTCGTAGCGGGCGGTGATCTGCGGGGTGTCCGGGCCGGTGTGGCCGTGCCGGGACGGGTCGACGGCGGCGATGTCGGCCAGGACGCGGGCGAGGCGGACCTCGGCCGGGCCGGCGGCGCGCAGCGCGGTACGGATGTGGTCGAGCTGCGCGGGCAGGCCACGCAGGTGCCACGTCAGCAGGTTGGTGCGCAGATCCTGGTGGGCGACGCCGTGCGGCAGCACCGGGCCCGGTCCGCTCCACTCGGCGAGCAGCGACTCGACAGCCGCGACGAGAGCGGCGAACTCGGGGTCGACCGGCGCGAGCCGGCGGGCCCGGGGCACCCGGCCGGCGTCGGTCGGCTTCCTGGTGGGCATGTGAGGTGCCTTCCTGTCGGAGGGATGATCAGGTGGCGGCCCGGGGCCTTACGGGTGGTCCCGGCTCGCCGGGACGAGGCCGAGTCCGGCGGTCCGGATCACGGCGTCTCGGTGCCTTCATAAGAACACTTATGGAGGCATTACAGGACGGGCGGGATTCCGGGGAATCAGGAACGCTCCCCCAGCGTTAGTCGGCCGCCTCGACGTTGTCGTCGCGGGGCGAGTTCGGTCCCACGACCTCGAACTCCTCGGGCTTGATCACCAGGGGCAGCCCCGAGCTTTCGAGCGCACCCACGATCTGCTCCACGAGGCGGTCCTCCTCGGCCCACCGGCGATCGCGTTCTTCATCTTCCAACTGGTCGGCGACTCGGGCGGCCAGCACCTCGCGCAGCACCGTCACCTCCGGGGTCAGCTCCAGGAATCCGCCAGCGCGCTTCCTCGCCCACTCGACCGACAGCCCGGCCTCCTCGGCCGCCTTGACGGCGAACGCGAGCTGAACCAGTGCGTCCATCTGCGCGGCGGCGGCGGCGCGGGTCCGCTCGGCCAACTCGTACGCTCGGCGCCGCCACCGGTCCAGCACCGTCGCCACGTCGAACGTGGCCGGCTTGTCGGCTAGCTCGCTCCAGATCCACAGGTCGAGAGCGGCGCCGAGGGCGACAACCTCGGAGAGCTTGGGCTCGCGGTGCCCCTGCTCCAGCTTCCAGATCGTCGCCTGGGTGTAGGAGTGGCCGAGGTCCTTCATCCGCTGCGCCAGCTCGGCTTGGGACAGGCCCTTCTCCTCACGGATCTTGCGCAGATTGATTGGGAAGTACTCCCCGACCGACGGGTCCCCGCTCAGCGTCACACTCGATCCCTTCTCCGCGACTCCGAAACGGAGTCGATTGCAACTACGTACCATAGTGTACGGTGCTGTGGAGTCAAGGACCAATCCGAATTGGAGTCGAGCGTGGCGAGAGAATCGCGGACCGCCGGGCGTCCGTACCTGCTCAGCGTGCGGGCGAGCCTCATCCTGACGCTGAGCCTGCTGGTCGGCGGCGCGGCTGCCGGGCTGACCATCGCGTCCGGCGAGGGCTGGACGGGCGCCCTGCTCGCCGGTGGCGCGGCAGTCGGCGGAGCGATCGCGCTGTTCAACCAGATCATCGACGACAGTGATGGTGTCCGGTGACCCGCGCGTAGACCCGGAAGCGGGCCGACCGACGCAGGTCGCGCAGGCCGGCACCGACTCCACGCACAACCGAGCCGCTGCGACAACCGGTCCACCGCGGCGTCCGGCGCCAGCGTCACCTCATCGGGCACGAACCCGAGCCACGGCAGCGTGCACAACTGGACCGCCACGCCCAGCACGTTGCGGCCGGTCCGGAACTGGCGCACGAACGCCTCGTCCGCACCGGTCAACGTGAAGTACCGGATCAGCTCCGCCCGGTTGATCTCCGGGAAGCCCCGAAGGCGCGCCAGTTCCTCCGCCGAAAACACGTCCTGAGTCGCCACGAACCACCGCCTGAACATCGATCGTCACCAAACGGGACGGGACGCTAGGGCTCAGGACAGACCTTGATCAACCCTCAGTTCTTATCGTTGTTTTTGGTCTGGAAACTACGGGCGGGCCGATGGTCACGATGACGACGACGACACCAGCACCGCGCCAGAACAGCCCACTACCAGCGAAGACACCGACTCCACCAGGTGCGGCTGGAGTACTAGGTGTCTCGCGACCGTTCGTTACCGGACAAACCATCCACGTGCCGGAGCACCACCTGCGGCGAACACTCCGCCAACGCCGATAACGACACTTGCCATGAAGTCATCGCCAACACTGCACCTAGAAGCCGACCAGCCCGGTCTGGGTCGCCGGCGGCGGCGACCACCCGCGCCACCTCGACCAACGCCCGCGCCTGCCAGGGCGGGTTGGTGATCGCGCGGGCCACCGTCTCGGCCCACCCGGAGTCACCGACGGCGGCGACCGCCCGCGCCACCTCGACCAACACCCACGCCTGCGAGTGCGGGTCGGTGATCGCGCGGGCCACCGTCTCAGCCTGCTCGGCGAACTGCCGAGCCCGGTCAAGGTCGCCGCCGGCGGCGACCGCCCGCGCCACCTCGACCAACGCCCGCACCTGCGAGCTCGGGTTGGTGATCGCGCGCGCTACAGTCTCGGCCCACCCGGAGTCACCGACGGCGGCGACCGCCCGCGCCACCTCGACCAACGCCTGCGCCTGCGAGCTCGGGTCGGTGATCGCGCGGGCCACCGTCTCAGCCTGCTCGGCGAACTGCCGAGCCCGGTCAAGGTCGCCGCCGGCGGCGACCACCCGGGCCACCTCGACCAACGCCCGCACCTGCGAGCTCGGGTCGGTGATCGCGCGGGCCACCGTCTCAGCCCACCCGGAGTCACCGACGGCGACGACCGCCCGCGCCACCTCGACCAACGCCTGCGCCTGCGAGCTCGGGTCGGTGATCGCACGGGCCACCGTCTCAGCCTGCTCGGCGAACTGCCGAGCCCGGTCAAGGTCGCCGCCGGCGACGACCACCCGCGCCACCTCGACCAACGCCCACACCTGCAAGCTCGGGTCGGTGATCGCGCGGGCCACCGTCTCAGCCCACCCGGAGTCACCGACGGCGACGACCGCCCGCGCCACCTCGACCAACACCTGCGCCTGCGAGTACGGGTTGGTGATCGCGCGGGCCACCGTCTCAGCCTGCTCGGCGAACTGCCGAGCCCGGTCAAGGTCGCCGCCGGCGGCGACCACCCGGGCCACCTCGACCAACGCCCGCACCTGCGAGCTCGGGTCGGTGATCGCGCGGGCCACCGTCTCAGCCCACCCGGAGTCACCGACGGCGACGACCGCCCGCGCCACCTCGACCAACGCCTGCGCCTGCGAGCTCGGGTCGGTGATCGCACGGGCCACCGTCTCAGCCTGCTCGGCGAACTGCCGAGCCCGGTCAAGGTCGCCGCCGGCGACGACCACCCGCGCCACCTCGACCAACGCCCACACCTGCAAGCTCGGGTCGGTGATCGCGCGGGCCACCGTCTCAGCCCACCCGGAGTCACCGACGGCGACGACCGCCCGCGCCACCTCGACCAACGCCCGCACCTGCGAGTACGGGTCGGTGATCGCACGGGCCACCGTCTCAGCCTGCTCGGCGAACTGCCGAGCCCGGTCAAGGTCGCCGACGGCGACGACCGCCCGCGCCACCTCGACCAACGCCCGCACCTGCGAGCTCGGGTCGGTGATCGCGCGGGCCACCGTCTCAGCCTGCTCGGCGAACTGCCGAGCCCGGTCAAGGTCGCCGACGGCGACGACCGCCCGCGCCACCTCGACCAACGCCCACACCTGCGAGTACGGGTCGGTGATCGCGCGGGCCACCGTCTCAGCCTGCTCGGCGAACTGCCGAGCCCGGTCAAGGTCGCCGACGGCGACGACCACCCGCGCCACCTC